>NZ_JBUZPJ010000001.1:0-712759 GCF_055406205.1 Pseudomonas sp. E315
CTAATTGCCCGTGAGGCTTGACCATATAACACCCAAGCAATTTGCGTCGAATAGACCAGATTGCGGTGTGTGAAGACGATACAAACCGAAAGTTTGCAACTCACAAAACACCGACTCTATTACATACCCATTCGCTGGAGCGTGAGCCGAAAGGCAAACGAGCTGGCTACCGAATTTCTTGACGACCATAGAGCATTGGAACCACCTGATCCCATCCCGAACTCAGTAGTGAAACGATGCATCGCCGATGGTAGTGTGGGGTTTCCCCATGTGAGAGTAGGTCATCGTCAAGATTAAATTCCAAACCCCCTGTCTGCTCACGCAGACAGGGGGTTTGTTTTTTTCGAAGAAAAAATAGTCCACTCTGCATGCTGGCAAGTTGCTAAAGAGGCGCATCATCTATTGGCGTGAGCATTTCTTGCTAAACAGCTCGCGGCCCGACTGGTCTTGGCCGTGCAGGTGGAACGTATGTTTGCCGAGGTCGATACCGACCAGTGCTAAATCGCTCATGACGATTGCCTACAAAATAAAACACCCTGCGAAAGCGTAGCCCTCGCAGGGTGTGGGGTGACCATCTCATTAACCACCTAGCAAGGTGGTTTTTTATGCCTGACACTTAGTCGCCGTAATAAATACAGCCGCTGGTACAGGTCTCATGAATTCGTATTGCGGACAGCTCTGGTAGTAAAGGCTTCAACTGCTGCCAGATCCATTTAGCTAACACTTCACTGGTTGGGTTTTCCAAACCAGGAATGTCATTCAAATAGTTATGATCTAACTGCTCATACAGCGGTTTGAAAATCGTTTTTATTTCCGAAAAATCACGAATCCATCCTGTATTAGGATCAATATCACCGCTTAAATGAATAGCCACCTTGAAGGAGTGGCCATGTAAACGGCCGCATTTATGACCTTGCGGAACGTAAGGCAGTCTATGTGCTGATTCGAAGGTAAACTCTTTGAAAATTTCCACGGTGTCTATAGCTCTTGAATAGGTGGCTATCGCTTGGGCGATGAGTGCAGGCATGCAGTTTAACAGCTAACGCTCTTGGAGCGAGTGTAGCGCGCAGGGTCATGGTGCTATCGGAGACCACGCCTATGCGGCTTATTCAGTTTCAATTAAGCCACTATCGTTATGGTTCAGGCATTTGATGGGATTGAAAAAATGACGCGCTGCAATGAGTATTCGATCAGGAGATAAGCGTGAATGTACGAGCTGGGCAGCTAATTTCAATAGTGCTTTTTGCATTCTGCTCGTTGGCCTTGGCACGTGATCTAGGCCAAGACGAAGCACTGCGACTGCGTGAGCAAGGAGAAATTTTGCCTTTGGAGAAGCTTCTTCAAATGGCGCAGCAACGTTATCCGGGCTCAAGGCTGCTAGAGGCCGAGTTGGAGGAGGATGACGATATATATGTCTATGAAGTTGAATTGCTGACCACAATGGGCGTTGTTAGAGAGCTCAAACTGGATGCCGGTAATGGCCAATTGCTTGAAGATAAGGAAGATGATTAGTGCGCTTGCTGTTGGTTGAGGACCATGTGCCATTAGCCGATGAGCTGATTGCAGGATTATCTCGTCAGGGTTACGCCGTGGACTGGCTAGCAGATGGTCGTGATGCGCTCTATCAAGGGCAGAGTGAACCCTATGATCTGATCATTCTTGACCTCGGTTTACCGGGGATTCCTGGCATTGATGTCCTCAAACAATGGCGTGCTAACGGACTGGCAGCCCCCGTACTGATTTTGACTGCGCGCAGCTCGTGGGCTGAGCGCATAGAGGGGCTTAAGGCAGGGGCGGATGACTATCTGCCCAAGCCTTTTCATCCCGAAGAACTGCAGCTGCGCATTCAGGCGCTATTGCGCCGCTCTCATGGGCAGCCAAATCAACCATTGTTAGAGTCAGCCGGGCTGCAATTGGATGAAGCGCGCCAGTGCGTAACGAGCGATGGAGACGATATCCAGTTGACCGCTGCCGAGTTCCGCCTTCTTCGTTATTTCATGCTGCACCCACAACAAATCCTGTCTAAAAGCCATTTGGCTGAGCACCTCTACGACGGCGAAACCGAGCGAGACTCCAACGTGCTGGAGGTGCATGTCAATCATCTGCGTCGCAAACTTGGGCGCCAAGTGATCGAAACACGTCGCGGCCAAGGCTATATCTTCGGGACGGCAGGTCGGTGAGGTCCATTCAAAGGCGTTTGAGTCTTGGCTTAATCAGCGTCTTGTTGGTAGCAGGCCTCATTGTTGGGCAAGTAAGCCTTTGGTTGTTTGAAACCGGTCTTCAGCGCTATTTGGAGTCGGGGCTTAGAAACGAGAGTGAAAACTTGCTAGTTGCTTTGCGTCGAGGGCCACAAGGGTTACAACTGGATGAACGTTTGCTATCTCCCGCTTATCAGCGACCGTTTTCAGGGCACTACTTCAGTATTGTGTTTGCCGATCAACATTGGCGCTCACGTTCATTGTGGGATGCTCAGTTATCGCGGCCCAGCGAGCCGGGGCTGGACAGCACATTGCAGCCGGGGCCAGAGGATCAAATGTTGTTGGTACTGCGCAGTGACTACCAACGTTTTGGCCAAAATGTTTCCATCAGCGTGGCTCAGGACTACACGCCCATACGGGAAAGCTTCAATAAAGTTCAAAAGATTGGGTTGGCTATGGGGGTGTTCGCCCTGCTGGTGATTTTATTGCTACAGCGGCTAACAGTTCGCCGAGCATTACGACCACTTGAAATGGCTCGTCAGCAAATAGCTCAGTTACAACGCGGGCAACGCTCGCAGCTTGATGCGCAGGTTCCTGTCGAGCTTGAACCGTTGGTTTTGCAAATTAACCACTTGCTGGCTCATACCGAAGACAACCTCAAGCGCTCACGCAACGCTTTGGGCAATCTGGGGCATGCGCTTAAAACCCCGCTCTCGGTTTTGATCAGCTTGGCTAACAGCGTTCAACTTGCAGGTTACCCTGAGATTCAAAAAACACTGCTTGAGCAACTTGAGCACATTCAACAGCGCATGAGCAAAGAGCTCAATCGAGCGCGGTTAGCGGGGGATGCACTCCCAGGTGCGCAATTTAACCCCGGCGCCGAACTCCCAAGTTTAATGGCGACACTTCGTATGATTCACGGCGAGCATCTTGCACTGTCATTCAAGGTATCGCCGGGGTTGCACATGCCTTGGGATCGCGAAGACATGCTCGAGCTACTCGGCAACTTATTGGACAACGCCTGTAAGTGGGCAGATGCCTGGGTTGAGCTGAAGATTGAGCAAAACCAATGGGGGTTTATCATTGAGGTTCAAGACGACGGCCCGGGCATACCGCAAGCAGAGCGCGAGCTGGTGTTAAGTCGTGGTACACGCCTGGATGAGCAAACCAGTGGTCACGGTCTGGGGTTGGGAATAGTCAGGGATATCGTTGATGCTTGGGATGGGGAAATGCAACTTGGCGCAGGTGAATCAGGAGGGCTTTTAGTGACGATCAAACTGCCATCAGGTGCCATGAGGGCGGCGAAGGCTTGAAGCCCTGTCGCCGCCCTGTGCACGGAGCGTTAAACCCGGAACTGGTCCATCAATTGTTGCTGTTGGTTGGCCAGCGTATTCAATGACTGGCTAACCCGTGCAGACTCATTAGCCTGCTCGGACAGCGACTCGGTCACATCCCGAATAGTGGCTACGTTGTTGTTGATTTCCTCTGCAACAGCACTCTGCTCCTCAGCGGCGCTGGCAATTTGCAAGTTCATGTCCGTAATCACAGTCACTGCGTTACCAATTTGCTGCAATGCCGTCACCGCTTGGCCGACCTGCTCGACGCTGCCTTGAGCTTGTCGATGGCTATTGCCCATAGAGCTAACCACGTCCTGCGTACCCACTTGCAATTGTTCGATCACTTGACGGGTCTCTTCTACGGACTCTTGAGTCCGTCGCGCCAGATTACGAACTTCATCGGCCACCACAGCAAAGCCGCGCCCAGCTTCGCCAGCCCTCGCAGCTTCAATGGCTGCGTTCAAGGCCAGTAAATTGGTTTGCTCTGCAATGGCTCGGATGACTTCAAGCACAGAGCCAATTTTTTCACTATTGGCAGCTAAACCCTCGACTTGGGTCATGGCTACGCCCATGTCGGCGGCCAATTGGTCGATGCTCGTGGTGGTGTGGTCAATGATGCTCAGGCCCTGGCGTGTTGCTTGGTCGGCGTCACGAGCAGCTTGCGCGGCTTGTGCAGCGCTGCGGGCCACATCCTGTGCTGTTGCGCTCATCTCATGGGATGCGGTTGCCGCTTGATCCACCTGCCGGTATTGCTGCTCCATGCCGGCACTGGTTTGTGTGGCGATGGCCGCTGACTGGTCAGCGGTGCCACGAGCGTCCTGCACTGAGCGTTTAACGTCGGCAATGATCGGTTGCAGCTTGTCCAGAAAGCGGTTGAACCAGCCAGCCAATTGGCCGAGTTCGTCTTTTTTGTCGTAGGCCAGACGACGCGTTAGATCACCCTCGCCACTGGCAATGTCTTCCAGCATATGAGCGACGTCGAGGATTGGTCGGGTCACACTCCGGGCCATAAGCCATATCAGTAGCAACCCTACGACAGCGGCGAGCAAGCCCAAGCCTAACTCAATCAATGCCCCTGCGTTATTGCGTTCATCTAGCTCTGCTTGCAGCGCCTGCGCTGGGCCCACCAAAATCTTTTCTGGCACATCGAGTAATACCCCCCAAGGCTGGCTGCCTGGAATAGGTAAAAATGGTGTCAGAATTTTTAAGCGTTCATGTCCGCGAAAGCTTTGCGAATGGCTATTGCGCCCCAGCGACTGAATCAGCTGAGTGCCGTCATTAGCATCGATGTGATCCAGGCGTTGGCTGAGCTTACTGGCATCCGCACTGTGCCCAGCCAACAAACCGAGTGAGCTGATAATGCTGACATCGGTTGAACCGTCATAGAGCTTTTGGCTGGCTTGCTGACTGATGGCCTGAAGACTATTGAGGTTGATATCAGTCGACAGCGACGCGATAAGTTTGCCGTTGACGATGAGGGGGAAAACGATGCTAGTCATCAGCACCTTTTGCCCGTCAATTTCATAAAAGTAAGGTTCGACGATGCAAGGCTTAAGCGTTGTACGTGGGCAGGTGAACCACATGTTATTGGCTTGGCCGCTGGGGCCGATGCTGGTGTCAGCCAAGTCGCTTTCCGGCAGCGTCATTGAGGTCAGCTTGCCGGGTGTCGGCTGTGACCAGTAAAGCGAAAAGCGGCCAGTGTCGTTACTGCCTAACTTTTTTTGGTTGTCGAATAGCTGATCTTTGCCATCCAGCGCGTTGGCTTCAAACACCAGCGAAAAACCGAGCAAGTCCGGGTTGGCCAACAAAGCCGCCTTCACTTGGCGGGTCAGATCCTCGCGCAGATCAAACGCATCCAAAAAGCGTTTTTCTGATTGCTCACGCAAAAACAAGACTTGTCGTGCAAAGCCGTTACCGTATTGGTAGGCGTCCATGAACTGACGACTGATCGCCAAAGACTGAGCTTCACCTTGAGCTTCGATGCGAGCTTGCGCGGCCTCATTAAGCATCTGGGTACTTGATGCCTTCACCAGCTCGGAGTTGTGCTCCATGCGATAAAGAGAAAGGCCCACCAGCAACGTCACAATAGCCAATAGGCAAAGTCCGCACAGGAGGGTGATTTTCCACTGAATTGAAAGCTGTCTAGCAGACATGGAGACATCCTAAAAAGAGGCTTTGTCTGTTAGCGGCCGTACGGTGCTTTTCTTTATGACTAAATATGTATTTTTAAAACTTTAAATATCGTTTAGACCCTGTAAATACTAGGGTTAAAGCCTTTTTTGCGTACTTTGGCAACATGCCTTCGGGCGCGCTTTGACAAGGCCGCTATGCTGTTGCAAAGTGTGCGCCCTCAAATAAGTACTCCCTTCCTAATTCGGCGACTGGAACAGCAGTCTTTTGCCCGAAATCATGCGTATTGCGGTGTTTTTATCGTGAGACGAGCTATGAGGTTGTAATGATAAATGCAGTAGTTGCCGCGGTCGGCATCATGTTGGTGCTCAGTTTGTCCCGTGTGCATGTGGTCATCGCACTGATTGTCGGTGCTGTCGTGGGCGGCCTCGTGGGCGGGCTAGGTATTGAAGCCACGCTTAATGCCTTTAACAGCGGTTTGGGTGGTGGGGCGCAGGTTGCGTTGTCCTACGCGATGTTGGGCGCCTTTGCCGTCGCGATTGCCAAGTCAGGCCTGGCCCACGCGTTGGCCGACAAAGCCCTGACCCTGGTGAACAAGCAGCAGGCTGCGGGGGGCAATCGCGTTAAATGGTTGCTCATTGGGTTGCTGCTGGTGGTTGCGATTTCGTCGCAAAACATCCTGCCCATTCATATTGCGTTTATTCCGTTGTTGGTCCCGCCGCTACTGTATGTGCTGACCAAGCTAAAAATTGACCGTCGTTTGATCGCGTGTGTCATGACATTTGGTTTGATCACGCCCTACATGTTTTTGCCCGTGGGTTTTGGCAACATTTTCCTGAATCAAATTTTGTTGGCCAACGTCAGCAAAAGTGGCGTTGATATCAGCCAGGTCAATGTCACCCATGCCATGGCAATCCCCGCGCTGGGGATGTTGTTTGGCTTGGTGGTGGCGGTTTTTATCAGTTATCGCAAAAAACGTGAGTACGACCTGAGCAAAATTGAACAGGTCGAGCAAGTGGCTGTGACCTATAACCCACGAACACTGCTGGTGGCAGGTGGCGCTATTGCGGCTGCGTTTATTATCCAGCTGTGGCTGGGCTCAATGATTATTGGTGCGTTGGCCGGTTTTTTGATTTTCTCGGCGTCAGGCATCGTACGTTGGCGTGAAACGGATGACCTGTTCACAGAAGGCATGAAGATGATGGCCATGATCGGCTTCATCATGATTGCGGCCTCTGGTTTTGCCGAAGTGATGAAAGCCACGGGCGAAGTGAAATCTCTGGTTGAGTCTTCTGCGGGTTTGATTAACCACAACCGAGGCATTGGGGCGTTGCTGATGCTGTTGGTTGGGCTGCTGGTGACGATGGGGATTGGTTCGTCCTTTTCAACCGTGCCCATTTTGGCGGCTATTTTTGTCCCGCTCTGTGTGCAGCTAGGCTTTAGCCCAATGGCCATTGTGTGCATTGTGGGTACGGCCGGGGCTTTGGGAGATGCCGGTTCTCCAGCGTCTGACTCTACCTTGGGGCCGACCTCCGGCCTGAACATCGATGGCCAGCATCACCATATTTGGGACACAGTCGTACCTACCTTTCTTCATTACAACTTGCCATTGCTGGTCTTTGGCTGGGTGGCGGCAATGGTTTTGTAAAATTTCGAAAGGTATTTATTGCCAATAACACTGTGGACGGGTCTTAACTTTCAGAGTTTCAGGCCGTTAACGCAGTACGAAGTCTCTTTAAAGAGTGAAAGATATGCGCCTGAGCCTGAAGGCAAAAGTATTGTCCCTCGCGGTTTTGCCGGTCTTGTTGTTTGCCTTGGTGATCAGCTTGGCCACGGTCTGGATTTTGCAGGATCAGGCGAATAAGGAGGTTGAGGAAACTCGCCAGCGCCTGCTCAACGATGCCAAGACAACGTTGCAGAGCTACGTTGAAGTCGCCATGAGCGGCATCAAGCCGCTGTACGACGCCGCTGCGCCGAACGATGACGCTGCTCGTGCCCATGTGATCAAGTTGTTATCGAACATCACCTACGGCAAGGATGGCTATTTCTTCGGTTACGACTCGCAAGCGGTTCGCCTGTTTAAAGGCAGCAGCAGCGAAGGCGTAGGCAAGAGCTTTCAGGACAGCCGTGACCCTAATGGCGTTTACACCAACCGTGAGTTGGTGAGGGTGGGCAAGGACGGCTCCCATTACGCTCAATACAGTTCTTCGTTGCCAGGCAATGAGAAGGTATTGGTGCCCAAGCTGGGTTATACCGAATACCTGCCCAAGTGGGACATGGTCATCGGCACCGTGGTCAACCTCGACGGCATTGAGGCACAGGTTGCTGAAGTTGAGGCCAACGTCAAAGAGCGCATGCAAGGCATGGTAATGAGCATTGTTGCTATCGCCGTTTTGGTGCTTTTAGTGATCGCTGTGATCGGGATGCTGGTCGCGAACACTATTTTGCGTCCCTTGCATTTGATGAAAGCCAATTTGGACGACATTGCAGCCGGCGAAGGTGATTTGACTCATCGCTTGGCCATTACCAGTCAAGATGAGCTGGGCGACTTGGCAGGTTCATTCAACCGATTTGTCGACAAGATTCATGCAATGGTGCGTCAGGTCACTGAGATGACGTCCCAGCTCACAGGTTTGGTGGCTCAGGTCTCTGAGCAAGCCCATCGCTCCGAGCAGGCGATGGAGCGTCAGCGCCATGAAACGGATCAAGTGGCAACCGCCATCAATGAAATGTCTTCGGCAGCTCAAGAAGTGGCACGCAGCGCTCAGGGCGCTTCGGTTGCGGCGCAAAAAACCGATGAAGAAGGTCAGGTGGCTAAACGCGTGGTGGACGGCAGCATCAAGCAAATCCACGCGTTGGTTGGTGATATTCGCAGCAGTGGTACGTCCTTGGACAGCCTGCAACAAGACGTGGCATCGATTGTCAGCGTGCTTGGGGTAATTCGCTCAATAGCTGACCAAACCAACTTGTTGGCGTTGAACGCAGCCATCGAGGCGGCGCGGGCGGGCGAGGCGGGTCGTGGTTTTGCCGTGGTGGCCGATGAGGTGCGAGCGCTGGCCAGTCGTACTCAGCAGAGCACCCAGGAAATTCAGGGCATGATTGATCGACTGCAACAGGGGACTGAAGAGGCGGTACAGGCGATGCGCCGCTCTAGCGATGCAGGTGATGACACCTCTGCGCAGGCCAATCAGGCCGGAGAGTCCTTGGATGCGATGGCGCAGTTGATTGGCACTATCAACTCAATGAACGCTCAAATCGCCAGCGCAGCCGAAGAACAAACAGCGGTCGCCGAAGAGATCAACCGCAGCGTGCATCAAATTGCGGTCGCGGTAGATAACGTGGCAGACGAAACCCAGTTGGGCGCCCAGACCACCCGCAGCCTTGCGCAACTTGGTCAGCGTTTGGGTGATCTGGTTGGCCAGTTCCGTATTTAAGCGTTAAGGCAACTCGATACGGCCGATCTCTCCTGCAACGATCGGCCAATCGCCCGCAGCCCAGCGTGTTCTCGCTTGTTCGATCAGTGCGGGGTCGCTGGCAACAAAGTTCCAGTTGATGCGCCGTGGCCCGTCCAGAGGTGCGCCGCCGATCAATACCGCGTGGCAATCACCCTCGGCAAACAGCGTTGCCTCTTGGCCCGCAGGCAGCACCACCAAGGTGCGAGGTTCAAGCCTTTGCCCATCTAACTGAGCGTCACCTTCCAGCACATACAGCGCACGCTCCTGATGCTCGGTCGGGATCATCAGGGTCGTGGCAGTTTGCATCTGAATTTCAGCGTACAGCGTGGGCGAGAGTACTGGCACGGGTGATCTCAGACAAAAGCCTGAGCCGGCGATCAGCCTTATCTTTACGCCGAGGTTATCGCTGACGGGCAGGCTGCCAGCCGTGTGGTGGCTGTAATGACCAGCGCCTTGCTCTTTGTTTTTTGGGGAGGCAAGCCACACTTGTAATCCGTGCAAGGTCGAGCCTTGCTTCAGCGCTGCGGCGGGTGTGCGCTCAATGTGGGCAATCGCGCTGCCGGCCGTCATCCAGCTGACTTCACCGGGGCTTACGTGTTGATCAGAACCCAGACTGTCCTTGTGCTGCAATTGACCTTCAAACAGATAGGTCAGTGTCGACAGACCAATGTGCGGGTGTTGTCGGATATTCATCCCGTGACCCGGCGGGTAATGCGTGGGCAACATGTGATCGAAAAAAACAAAGGGCCCGACGCTGCGGCACTTAGCTGAAGGCAAAGGGCGCAAGATGGGCTGGCCTTCAACATCCTCGGCGCGAGGCTTGATTACGGTCACAGTGGGCATGGGCCTGTTCCAGCAATGAAGGAGCGCTGAGCATAACCCAACGCTCCCACTATCGGCACGGCTTGGCCAGCGTTTTACTGGCTGAAAGCGCCTTCAGACAAGTGTGTTTCGATGGTGACCTCTGCCGTGGTCATCAGTTTATGAACCGGACACTTATCGGCCACGTTATGCAGCTCTTTGCGCTGAGCATCTGTCAATACACCCTTGAGCGTCAGTTTGACGTGTAGGGCATATTTGCCTTGCTGCTCTTCACTGGCGTCGTGCTTGACCTCGACGTTCACGCCCGTGAGCGGAATGTCTTTCTTTTGCGCATAGAGTTTTAGCGTTAGCGCCTTGCAGGCACCCAGCGCCGCATCAAAATAATCGTGGGGGGAGGGTGCAGAGCTTTCGCCCCCCAATGACTTGGGTAAGTCAGTGAACACTTCGTGGTCGTCGATTTTAATGCTGTGACGAAAACCCTCGTGGGACTCGGTATTAACGGTAACAGTCATGGCAAACCTCAGAGTGGCAGTGATAAAGGTCATGATCTTTATAGAGCATTCTGTGGCGCGTACGTTCCATCAGACAAAAAAATGCCCCGAACCAGTCGGGGCATTTTTACGCAGTGAACAGAGGGCTTATTTGCCTTCCCAGCGCTTGAGGACCAGAGTGGCGTTAGTGCCACCGAAGCCGAAGCTGTTGCTCATAACGGTATTGATGGTTGCGTCTTCACGAGTCTTGGTCAGGATTGGCATGTCAGCAACAGCTGGGTCCAGCTCGTCAATGTTGGCCGAACCTGCAATGAAGTTGCCTTCCATCATCAGCATGCAGTAAATCGCTTCATGAACGCCTGCGGCGCCCAGAGAGTGACCCGACAAGCTTTTGGTCGAGCTGATAGGCGGCGCTTTGTCTGCGAAGACTTCACGAATGCCTTTCATCTCTGCCACGTCACCGACCGGAGTCGAAGTACCGTGGGTGTTGATGTAGTCGATTGGGGCATCAACCGTGGACATGGCCATCTGCATGCAGCGGATCGCACCTTCACCGCTTGGGGCAACCATGTCGTAGCCGTCAGACGTCGCGCCGTAGCCGACGATTTCAGCGTAGATCTTGGCGCCACGGGCCAGCGCGTGTTCTAGCTCTTCAACTACAACCATGCCGCCACCGCCTGCAATGACGAAACCGTCACGCTTGGCGTCATAGGCACGGGACGCTTTTTCAGGCGTGTCGTTGTATTGGCTGGACAGAGCGCCCATCGCGTCGAACAGGAACGATTGGCTCCAGTGCTCTTCTTCACCGCCACCGGCAAACACGATGTCCTGCTTGCCCATCTGGATCTGTTCCATGGCGTTACCGATGCAGTGAGCACTGGTGGCGCAGGCAGAAGCGATGGAGTAGTTCAGGCCTTTGATTTTGAAAGGCGTGGCCAGACAAGCCGAAACAGTGCTGCTCATGGTCCGCGTTACACGGTATGGGCCGACGCGTTTAACGCCTTTTTCACGCAGGATGTCCAGTGCTTCCATCTGGTTCAAGGTCGACGCGCCGCCTGAGCCAGCGATAAGGCCGGTACGCGGATTGGAGACTTGCTCCTCGGTCAGACCGGAGTCAGTGATGGCGTCTTTCATGGCCAAGTAAGCGTAAGCAGCTGCGTGGCCAACGAAACGATAGATCTTGCGATCAATCAGCTCTTCGAGGTTCAGGTCAATGGAGCCGGAAACCTGGCTACGCAGACCCATTTCGGCATATTCCGGGTTGAATCGGATGCCAGGGCGACTTGCACGCAGGTTAGCGGAGACGGTCTCTTTGTCATTGCCCAAGCACGAAACGATGCCCAGACCAGTGATAACGACGCGGCGCATGCGGATAACCCTTAGAAGTTGTCAGTTGAGGTAAAAACGCCGACCCGAAGGCCTTCGGCGGTGTAGATTTCGCGACCGTCAACGGTCACCGAACCATCGGCAATGGCCAGGTTCAGCTTGCCCTTGAGGACGCGCTTGATATGAATGTTGTAAGTGACTTTTTTGGCGGTCGGCAGAACCTGGCCAAAGAATTTCACCTCGCCCGAACCCAAGGCGCGGCCTCGGCCCGGCAGGCCTTGCCAGCCGAGATAAAAGCCAACCAGCTGCCACATGGCGTCAAGGCCCAGGCAGCCCGGCATCACCGGATCACCTTCAAAGTGACAGGCAAAAAACCACAGGTCTGGATTGATATCCAGCTCGGCGACCAATTCACCTTTGCCGTACTTGCCGCCTTCTTCACTGATATGGGTGATTCGATCCACCATCAGCATGTTAGGGGCGGGCAGTTGCGCGTTACCTGGGCCGAATAGCTCGCCGCGGCTACAGCGCAGCAAATCTTCCCGAGTAAAGGCGTTTTGTTTGGTCATGCGAGCTCCTCAATAATCCCATGCGGCGGGGTGGGGCGAATCTTCCCGACTAACCGAAAACGTAAGCGCTTCAGTTCGCCAGCCTACACATAGACTATTGCGTTGTAGTGAAAGTCACAGCGCAAAGGGCAAGAATGTACACTTGTGCACTGAAATTTTAATTCAGGCCGGTTCATTGGCCTAATCGGGTGCCTAAGACTGCCGCACTTTTGCATTTAACGCCAGTCGCAGGTGGGTGATCGAGTACAAGCTACTGCACCCAGCGCTGAATTATTTGCTCCAGATCATTACGTTTGAACGGCTTGGCGAGGTAATCGTTCATTCCTGCTTGCAAGCACGCCTCCCGGTCGCCTTGTAGCGCGTTGGCGGTCAGCGCAATGATGGGCAGGTCAACGCAGCCGGGGAGCTGACGAATTTGTCGGGTTGCCTCGTAGCCATCAATGATAGGCAGTCGGCAGTCCATCAAGATGGCTGCGAAATGTTCGGTATTGGCTTGATGAATGGCTTGTGCGCCGTCGCTGACTACAACCACGTCGAACCCAAGGCTGCCTAACATGGCTTCAATCACTGTTTGATTGACCTTGTTGTCTTCCACCAGCAGCACTTTACGCTCCCCTTTAAAAGGCAACTCTGTCGTCAACGCTTGCCTGTTGATGTGCTGGCTGGGGTGATGCAGCTCCAGCGGGATCTCCAGCGTAAACACCGAGCCCTGCGCCTCTTCACTCTTGGCATACAGGGTGCCGCCCATGCGTTCGGCCAGCGTGCGGGCGATCGGCAAACCAAGTCCGGTGCCACCGTAGCGTCGTGAAATTGAGCTGTCGGCTTGTTTGAAAGCAATAAACATCGATTCCAGTTTTTCAGCGCTAATACCGATGCCACTGTCGCGAACGGTGCAGGTGAACCAGATCAGATCATGATCGAGCGACTGCCACCGGGGTTCGATCAGGATGCTCCCGTGCTCGGTGAACTTCAGCGCGTTGCCAACCAGATTGACCAGAATCTGTCGAATCCGGGTGGGGTCGCCCAAGACATGCAAGTCCTGCATGTCATCAGGAATAACCAACTGCAAATGTAGCCCGCGTTGGTCAGCGCTGTGCTGAAAGGCCTGAGCGCAATTGCTGACCAGCTCGGGCAGGTTGAACGCAATATGCTCCAGCTCCAGGGTCGAACGCTCGATTCTGGAAAAATCCAGAATATCGTTGATGACCTTGAGCAAGTGTTCAGTGGACTCTGACGCGAGCGCAGCATATTCGGCCTGCTCTTCGGTCATTTCTGTGGTTTCCAAGAGTTGCAGCATGCCCAAAACGCCATTCATGGGTGTGCGTAGCTCGTGGCTCATCATCGCCAAAAAGTCAGACTTTGCACTGTTGGCGCGCTCGGCCTCCTCGCGCGTTTGAATCAACTGAGCAATGGCGGCTTGCTGCTCACGGCTCGCCTGCTCAAGGCCTTGTGCGAGGTTATTGATGTGCAGGGCCAAGCTGCCCAACTCGCCATCATCCACCACCGGTAAAGGCGTTTTGTAATCACCCTGCTGAAGGGCTTTAACGGCATTGCTCATGTCGCTGATGGGCTTTGACAGATTTGACGCCAGACGACGGGCCAGCAAGTAGGTGAAGACTAATGCAAACAGCGCCAGGATCATTGCCTTGAGCAAGATGTCCTGCTGACGATTGCTCAGGGCATCACTGGACATTCCGACCATCACCCGGCCCAGATAGTCTTCTGTAGGGGCAGGATTATTCAGTTTGTTTGGCGAAAATGATTGATCCAACGCGATGTTCTGCAAGCGTACCGGTGCCTGAAAAACCTCCACGTGGGTGGCGCGTTCAGTCTCTGACAATGGCTGTTCTACGCGTACCAGCACATGGTGGGCGCGATCCTGAACTTGTACGAACTGCACGTGAGGCGTGTTTAACGATGCCTGTACCAGTGATTCCAGCACCTGCGTGTTACCAGAAATAACCCCATACTCTGTGGCTGGCGCTAATTGGTTGGCTATCAATTGGCCAGTGTGATTGAGCTCCTGACGCAAGTCCTGAAGCCGTACAAAGGTAAAGAAGCTGATGAGCAACAAGGTCAACAACAGCGCAGGCCCCAGGCTCATCATCTGAGTTCGGGTGTGAATATCCCAGCGACGACGTGAGGTCATGGGCGCGAACCTTCTGGAGCCAGCGCCAGGGCAGCGGGTACATCGACCATAGGGTTTGTCATCCTTGACTTGAGGTCAGTCATTTTAAAAATGCAGCGCAGCTGCCCTCGTGTATGAATACGTGGGGCGGCATGTTAACTGAGCGTCTTCACTTTGCCAGCTAAGGCCATACACTTTCTGTTCGATCAATCGTTCAAGGCCCTCCCTTAGGGCTGGTAGCGGGTGATGTGCTCCGTATAATGCGCCGATTGCCACTGCTAGATGGATGACTGGATTGCATATGACTGAACAGCGCGCTATTGCGGTCTTGGGAGGCGGAAGCTTTGGCACTGCCGTGGCTAACTTGCTGGCAGAAAACGGTCATCGCGTGCATCAGTGGATGCGTGATCCCGAGCAAGCTGCGGCTATTCGCCTCAATCGCGAAAACCCCCGTTACCTCAAAGGCATCAAAATCCACATGGGCGTGGAGCCGGTCACTGACCTGCAAGCCACCCTTGATGGCTGTGACCTGTGCTTCGTGGCGCTGCCTTCAAGTGCTCTGCGCAGTGTGTTGGCTGAACATGCCCAGCGCTTGAGCGGCAAAATGCTTGTTAGCCTGACCAAAGGCATTGAGGCGCACAGCTTTAAGCTGATGAGCGAAATCCTCGAAGAAATTGCTCCGCAAGCCAGAATCGGCGTGTTGTCCGGGCCAAATCTGGCGCGCGAAGTGGCTGAGCATGCGCTGACTGCCACCGTCGTTGCCAGTGCTGATGAAGCGCTTTGTGCCAGTGTGCAAGCCGCGCTGCATGGCCGCACTTTTCGTGTGTATGCCAGCTCGGATCGCTTTGGTGTCGAATTGGGCGGGGCGCTGAAAAACGTCTACGCGATTATTGCGGGCATGGCGGTTGCACTGGGCATGGGTGAAAACACCAAAAGTATGCTGATAACCCGTGCTTTGGCAGAAATGACTCGTTTTGCCGTCAGCCAAGGCGCTAACCCCATGACCTTTCTGGGCTTGGCTGGCGTAGGCGACTTGATCGTGACCTGCTCATCCCCCAAGAGCCGCAACTACCAAGTTGGTTTTGCGCTGGGGCAGGGCTTGAGCCTGGAAGACGCCGTGACCCGACTCGGCGAAGTCGCTGAAGGTGTTAACACCCTTAAGGTGCTCAAGGCCAAAGCTCAAGAGCTGAATGTGTACATGCCATTGGTGGCAGGTTTGCATGCGATCTTGTTCGAAGGGCGCACCTTGAATCAGGTGATTGAGTTACTGATGCGCGGCGAGCCCAAAACAGACGTCGACTTCATCTCCACCAGCGGTTTTAACTGAGTACGACAGGAGCAGCACATGAACGATTCTAAAAATGCACCCCAGTACGAATCCATTGTGCTGCGTGTGCTGTGGATGTTGGTTTTTCTACTGGTGTGGCAGGTCGCACAGTTAGTGCTGGGCGGCGTGGTGCTGGTGCAATTGATCTACCGTTTGGCCTATGGCGCACCCAATGGTGGGCTGATGAATTTCGGCGACAGCCTGAGCCAGTATCTGGCGCAAATCGGGCGTTTTGGCAGCTTTCATACGGAGCAAAAACCTTGGCCGTTTGCTGATTGGCCTGTTGCCCGAGCCCCGGAAGGTGAAGCCCCTTACGTCGCGCCGGTTGATGGCCAAGAGCCGCGTCCATGAACCTCTGGGTGTTACGTCATGGCCAAGCACAAGACCGCGCACGCAGTGACGCCGAGCGTGAGCTCACGGCCCACGGGCGTGCGCAGGTATTACGCAGCGCCGAGTATCTAATCGGCCAGCCGCTGGAGGCTATTTTTGCCAGCCCCTACATTCGAGCCCAGCAAACGGCCGAGCTGGTGCGTGAAGCACTGGGTTTCGCCCCGCAGATCATCACCGTGCCGTGGCTGACGCCCGAAAGCGACCCACTGCACGCAGTGCGCCAATTGCCGGACAACGGCAATGTGCTGCTGGTTAGCCACCAACCTTTTGTGGGTGAATTCATCAGTGTGTTGCAGCATGGCAACATTCGTCAGCCCCAACCGATGAGCACCGCCAGTTTGGCGCAGCTACAAGGCGAATGGCCCTTGGCCGGTGCCATGACGCTGCAAAGCGTGCGGCACCCGTATTAGGCTGCGCACCAACAGTTCTCTGCACTAATAATGACAAAACAAGGAACTCGCACATGGGCTTGTGGCTTACCACCCCGGATCTGGAACGACTCAACGCGTCGAGCAAAAACACCATTGTTGAATTGCTCGACATCACCTTCGATGCGTTTGATGACGACTCAATGACCGCCAGCATGGTGGTCGATCATCGGACTCACCAGCCGTTTGGTTTGCTGCACGGCGGTGCTTCAGTGGTCTTGGCCGAATCATTGGGTTCGATGGCCAGTTACCTGTGCGTTGACACTAAAAAGTTCTATTGCGTGGGGTTGGAGGTCAACGCCAACCATTTGCGCGCCGTGCGCAGTGGTCGGGTCACGGCAGTGGCGCGGCCTGTACACATGGGGCGCACCACTCATGTGTGGGACATTCGGCTCACCGACGATAGCGGCAAGCTGAGCTGCATCTCGCGTTTGACCATCGCTGTCGTGCCGCTGGGACAAACGCCGCCGGCACGCTGATTAAGACGGCTGATGGCCGTAGTGGCGTCATTCATGGCGCATACGGTCATTGCTGCCAAAGGGTTTCCTACAGACAATAAGCCGTGTTTTTTCTTATGGACGCCTTGTATGTCCCGGCAGATTTTTTTCGCCCATGCCAATGGCTTCCCTTCGGCCACCTACGGCAAATTGTTTGACGCCCTCGCGCCGGACTTCAGCGTGGTTCATCTGCCCCAACACGGCCATGACCCGCGCTTTCCGGTGGACAACAACTGGCGCAATCTGGTCGATGAGCTGATCTATCACCTGCAACAACAAACTGAGCCGGTATTGGGGGTGGGGCATTCGTTGGGTGGGATGTTGCACCTGCATGCCGCGCTGCGCTGCCCGCATCTGTACAAAGGCGTAGTGATGCTCGACTCACCTGTGTTGACGCTGACCGATCAGTGGGTCATTCGAGCGGCCAAGCGATTTGGCTTTATTGACCGTCTGACCCCGGCAGGTCGCACCTTGGGGCGGCGAGAAGAATTTGCCGATCTTGAGTCCGCCCGCGCCTACTTTGCGGGTAAGTCGCTGTTCCAACGCTTCGACCCAGATTGCTTTGAAGCCTATCTGGAGCATGGCTTGCAGCCGATCGATGACCGCTTGCGCCTTAAGTTCGACCCAGCAACTGAAATCAATATTTACCGCGGCGTGCCCCACATTAGCCCCGGCCACGCCCGACAACTACAAGTGCCGCTTACCGTGGTGCGGGGGCACGACAGTCGTGTGGTCATGCGCCATCACGCCAATGCGGTCGCGCGCATGCCCAAGGGCGAAGCGCTGAGCGTGCCCGGCGGCCACATGTTCCCGCTGGAACAGCCGCAAGATACCGCCAGCCTGCTCAAAGAGATTTTTGCCCGTTGGGAGCTTCGTCACAGTGGCCAATAACAAAGAGTGCTTCGTATGAGCCCTGTGGTTGAAGAGATCCGCCTGAGCTTGCCGCATATCGAGCTGGCAGCGCACCTGTTTGGCCCAGAAGACGGTTTGCCCGTGATTGCCTTGCATGGCTGGCTGGACAACGCCAACAGCTTTGCGCGGTTGGCGCCCAAACTGACGGGCTTGCGCATTGTAGCGCTGGACTTGGCCGGTCACGGGCACTCGGCTCATCGCCCGCCCGGCGCAGGTTACTCATTGTGGGACTACGCCTTTGACGTGCTGTGCGTGGCTGAGCAATTGGGCTGGCAGCGTTTTGCACTGCTTGGGCACTCCTTGGGTGCGATTATTTCAGTCGTCATCGCTGGTGCTTTCCCTGAGCGGGTGACACGCATGGCGCTGATTGATGGCGTGATGCCTCACACCGGCACGCAACAGAGCACGGCCGAGCGCATGGGCCAAGCCCTGCAGGCTCAATTAGAGCTGCGCCACAAACGCAAGTCTGTGCATCCGACCCTTGAGCGAGGGGTTGAGGCCCGCATGAAAGGTCTGGTCGCCGTCAGCCGAGAAGCGGCAGAGTTGCTGGCTCAGCGCGGTTTAATGCCTGTGCCCGGTGGTTATAGCTGGCGCAGTGATAGTCGCCTGACCTTGCCGTCGCCTTTACGCCTGACCGACGAACAGGGCCTGTCCTTTGTTCAACGGGTTACTTGCCCCACCACGCTAGTCGTGGCAGAGCAGGGCATGCTGGCCGCCCACCCCGAGCGGCTGGATGGGCTACCCTTCATTTTGGAGCGGTTACCCGGCGGCCATCATTTGCACCTGAATGACGAGGCGGGGGCAGTCCTTGTTGCAGACTGTTTCAATCGGTTCTTCGCTGTTCCTTGACTTGCGGCGGCCAACTGCCGAGGCTTGGCGGGTTGAAATGGGAGACAACCATGATAGATCTCTACACCGCAGCGACCCTGAAAGGCCACCCGGTCTCTATCGTGAGCATGCACCGCCATACATCACCTGCGGGTGAGCCACGCCGATGACACTCACCAAAAGTTTTATCTGTGGGCTGGGTTTAAGTTGCCTGAGCCCGTTGGTTTGGGCGGCTGATGTCCCTGGCAGTCAAGACTTACAAGGCGTGCCACGCCTGGCCGATGCACAAATCGTTGACTACAGCGTCAAACCAGACGTTGAGCGCATCTACCCAATGGGTTCGATCCGCAAAATCAGCGGTCGCTTGCGCTTTGAGGCGCAGGTCAATACACGTGGGCAAGTCACGGCCATCACGTATGAATTACCCGCCGAACACGCCGCCACCGAAGCCTTCACTGCGGCCCGCGAAGCCTTGCAGGCCAAAGGTGCTGAGTTACTGTTCTGGTGCCAAGCCCGCGATTGTGGCGAAAGCAGCCTGTGGGCCAATGAGGTGTTTGGCAACTCCAAGCTGGTCGGCGCTGATGACCAACAGTCCTACTTGCTGCTGCGTTTGGCGGCGCCAGAGCACAACCAGTTAGTAGCGCTTTACGGCATCACGCGCGGTAACCGTAAGGCCTACCTGCATGTGGAGCAGTTACAAGCCAGTGCTGAACTGGGTGAACTGTTGCCCACATCGGCCACGCTGCTGCGCCAGTTGAAAAGCACCGGCAAGCTCGATTTCCCTAAATTGACGGGCGCGCCAAATGCTCAGTGGCTCACGTTGATTTCCCGTGGATTGAACCTCGACGCTACGTCGAGAGTCAGTTTAAACGGTGCTCAAGCATCCGCCTGGCGTGATGCGTTGATCAACAACGGTGTACGTGCAGCTCGAATGGAGGTTGGCGACAGTCAAGCTCCTGGTCTGTCGATCGAGTTGTTGCGCTAACCGATTGTCTGCAACGGCTACACTCGATGTAGCCGTTGTACTTTTCTGATGTCTGAATTTTCTGTGGGACACACATGCTCAATAACGATCGCCTGCTGGTGCAGATCCTGCTCCTGGTGTTGTTCGGTGCCAGCCTGTGGGTGATGGCACCCTTTTGGTCGGCCTTGTTTTGGGGTGCGGTACTGGCGTTTGCCAGTTGGCCACTGATGCGCTTGCTCACCCGTTGGCTCAATGGCCGAGAGTCGTTGGCGGCAGGCATTTTGACCTTGGGTTGGATGCTGCTGGTGGCCGGGCCGCTGGTCTGGCTGGGTTTTAACCTGGCGGACCATGTGCGCGATGCCACCACGTTTATCAAAGATGTACAGCTGGAAGGTTTGCCAGAAGCACCAACGTGGTTGGCGGGCATTCCTTTGGTTGGCGAGCGTGCAGTGGGGATCTGGAACACCATCGACGAGCAAGGCGCGGCCTTGATTTTGGCGGTTAAGCCTTATCTGGGGCAGGTGGGTAACTGGCTGCTGGCCCGCAGTGCCCAAATCGGTGGCGGCATTCTAGAGCTGACGCTGAGTATTGTTTTCGTGTTCTTTTTCTACCGTGATGGCCCACGTCTGGCAGCGTTCGTGCTTGGTCTGCTTGAGCGGCTGATTGGCGAGCGCGCCGCTTACTATCAGGGGTTAGTGGCGGGCACCGTGCAACGGGTTGTAAACGGTGTGATCGGCACCGCAGCGGCTCAGGCCATATTGGCACTGGTCGGCTTTATAATCGCGGGTGTGCCGGGCGCATTGGTGCTGGGGTTAGCGACCTTCTTGCTCAGTCTGATCCCGATGGGCCCACCGCTGGTGTGGATACCAGCCACGGCTTGGCTGGCGTGGAAGGGCGACTACGGGATGGCGATCTTCCTGGGGATTTGGGGCACGTTGGTCATCAGTGGCGTCGATAACGTGCTTAAGCCTTACCTGATCAGCCGAGGCGGCAACCTGCCACTGGTGATTGTCTTGCTCGGCGTGTTTGGCGGCTTGATAGCCTTTGGCTTTATTGGCTTGTTTATCGGCCCTACCTTGCTCGCCATCGCTTACAGCCTGTTGGTGGACTGGAGTGCGGGTCAGCAGAACAAGGACAAGGCCTGAGTTTAAAACTTGGGGCCGGAGCGGGTGTTATTGCCTTTGGCCAAACGGTCATAAAGTACAACATTGACCGTGGCTGCGAGGTTCATGCAGCCGTTGGTCGGGATATAAATCACGTCCTCGCACCAGTCGAGCACGCTTTTATCCAGCGAACCGTCTTCAGGGCCAAAAATATAGATCGCGCGATCGGGGTGGGTGTACTCAGGTAATGCGCGGGCGCCTTCTACCAGTTCCACAGCCACCGGGATGCAGCCCAGCGGGATGATCTTTTTCAGGTCATCAATACCGATCAGCGGAATGTCCTGATGGACTTTTTTGGTGTCTGTCACGAAGTCGCGGGCGCGCTCGTAACGCTTGCCGGTGTAAAACACCGAAGCCACGTTGTAGCAACCAGCCGCACGCATCACCGAGCCGACGTTTTCCGGTGATTTGGGGTTATGCAAACCAATGCAGCTGTACCGTTTGTTTGCCACGTGCCGGAGCCCTTCAGAAAAAAGACGCGAGTATACCTGCTGTTACCTCGTATCCCGTAGTCGCTGCCGAAGGCTGCAAGCTTCAAAGCCCGGCTCAC
Source organism: Pseudomonas sp. E315 (assembly GCF_055406205.1). Lineage (NCBI taxonomy): Bacteria > Pseudomonadati > Pseudomonadota > Gammaproteobacteria > Pseudomonadales > Pseudomonadaceae > Pseudomonas > Pseudomonas sp. E315. The sequence goes on from NZ_JBUZPJ010000001.1 coordinate 21,516, forward strand.
AGCGCCAGACAGCGACCACGCACAAGGCTTACTCGTCTTTTTTCATCAGCCCGGCCAGTGCTGCGAACGGGTTATGGGTTGCCTTGGCCACTTTTGGGCTGCTGGTGGAGCTGTCCGAAAAGTACTGTTGGTCGGTGTAGCGCGAGTGTTCGTTATCGTGGCAGTACAAGCACAGCAGTTCCCAGTTGGAGCCGTCCTGCGGGTTGTTGTCATGGTTGTGGTCGCGATGGTGAACGGTCAGTTCGCTCAGACGCTTACCCGCAAACTCACGGGCGCAGCGGCCACATACGTGGGGGTACATTTTCAGGGCTTTGTCGCGGTAGCCCATTTCACGGTCGCGTTGGGCATCGGCCAGGATGCGGTCCAGCTTGGCAGTGTGGGAGGGTGGGTTCGCTGAACTCATGGGTTCACCTTATTAAGACTAATGACGGTTATGTCGTGAAGTTTAGCTGTTGATCAGCCTTTGATTTTTTCAGCAATCCAGATGGTGTGGCGCGTGCCCTTGTTGCCGTGGGCGAAGACTTGCACTTCTTCGGCCTTGAAGCCGGCTTTGCGCAGCTTGTCCGAAAACTGTTTGTCAGCGCTGGCAGACCAGACGGCCAACACACCTTTTGGGCGCAAGGCTTTGGCGCAGGCGCTCAAACCGCCGGCTGAATACAACCAGCTGTTGGCTTTTTGAGTCAGGCCTTCGGGGCCGTTATCGACGTCGAGCATGATGGCGTCAAAGCCATTGGGTTCGGCCTGTAACACCTTGGCCACGTCTTCCATGCGGATCACGGTGCGCGGGTCTTGCAACGGGTTGCCAGACTTCTCACCCAGCGGGCCGCGATTCCATTCAACCACCCCCGGCACCAATTCGGCCACGACCACCTCGGCGGTTTTGCCCAAATGCTTAAGTGCCGAAGCGAGGGTGAAACCCATGCCCAGACCGCCAATCAGAACCCGTGATTGCGGGCGACCTGCCACCTTGCGGCATGGGATTTCAGCCAGCGCGTCTTCAGAGCCGTGCATGCGCGTGTTCATCAGTTGGCCACCATCGCCGCCCTGAATTTTGATCACGAAGTCTTCGCCATACTCGAACAGGCACAAGGCGCCGCCGTTTTCGGGGATCGGAGTGGTGTCGAGCAAAACAAAACGTTTCATGGAAGTCTCATAGAAGGGGACAAAAACCGCAGGTTACGAGTAGCCTGAGGGCAGACAAGCCGGTCTGGCAACGGAGTGATTGATGAAACGCACTATTCTAACGGCCATTGTGTGGGCTGCGCTCTCGATAAGTGCAGCTCAGGCGGCAGAACTGACCTCTATTCCGCTAACCCCTGACGTACCAGCACCGGGTTCACCGGGGATTGCAACGCCAACGCCATACCCACAAATCACCCCGCCTGCGGTGCCCAAACCTGTTGCCGGTAGTGGCAGCTTGATACCGCTGCCACCCATTGCGCTGCCACAGCCACCCAAAGATCAACCGTTGCCAGGGCTTGAACCCAAAGACCCGAAAGCTAAACCTGCGGCGGATTAATTTGGCGCAGCTAGTGTTCGCTGCGCCCGCTAAAGGTGTTGATTACATCCCCAGCACCTTGAACACAAACGCATATTCCAGCGCGACGTCGCGCAAGCCTTGATAGCGTCCGCTCATGCCGCCATGCCCTGCGTCCAGCTCGGTTTTGAGCAACAAAAGATGATCGTCAGTTTTGGTCGCCCGCAGTTTGGCGACCCATTTGGCGGCCTCCCAATATTGCACGCGGCTGTCGTTGTAGCCTGCAATCACCAACAACGCCGGGTACGCCTGTGCCTTCACATTTTCATAGGGCGCGTACGCCTTGATACGCGCATACACCTCAGGCTCTTGCGGGTTGCCCCATTCGTCGTACTCGGTCACGGTCAGTGGCAGCTCGGGGTCGAGCATGGTGTTCAGCACGTCGACAAATGGCACTTCAGCAATCGCAGCTTTAAACAGCTCCGGGCGTTCATTGAGCACGGCACCGATCAACAAGCCGCCCGCACTGCCACCACTGATGACCAGTTGTTCGGTTCGGGTCAGGCCCTTGTCGATCAAGTGCTCAGCGCAGGCAATAAAGTCGCTGAAGGTGTTGTGCTTATGTTCCTGCTTGCCTGCGCGATACCAAGCCTCGCCCAGTTCACCGCCGCCACGCACATGGGCGATGGCAAAAGCGACCCCGCGATCAAGCAAGCTTAACCGGGCGTGGGAAAACCACGGGTCGAGGCTCTCGCCATACGCGCCGTACCCATATAGGTACAGCGGCGTCGGCTGGCCCAGAGCCTCGCGTTTAACGACAAGGCTGATTGGCACTTGGGTGCCATCAGGTGCTGTAGCCCACAAACGCTGGCTAACGTAGTCATCGGCGTTAAATACCCCCAGAACGGGCGTTTCTTTGAGTACCTTTTGTTCGCCTGTTGCCAGCGTTAATTGTCGAACCTGTGCAGGGCGATTCAACGCTTCATAACGCAGACGAATGCACGGGCTGTCGAATTCTAGGCTGTCTTGCACATACAAACTGTAGGCCGCGTCCGGCAGTTGCACGCGATAGGGCGCCAAACCGTTGGGGCGGATTTCAATAATCGGCAGGCCGCCTTCACGCAAGCTCAGGCACAGCGCATTGGCATTAAGGCTCAACCCTTCAAGCATCACCTCATCGCGATGTGCGATCAGCCGCTGCCAGTCGTTGCGCGTCGGCACGCTGCTCCCTGTGGCTTGATACAGCGCAAAGTTGATGCCGTCTTGGTTTGTGCGAATAAACCAAGCCTCTTGCCCTTCGAATACCCCGTGATCCACCGAGTAATCATGACCTTCAACCCGCGGCGCCAGGCAGCTAAAAGCCTGTTGTGGCTGTTCGGCATCCAGCACCCAGCTTTCGCTGGTGGTTTTACTGCTGAGCGACAAAATCAGTTGGCACTCGGAGCTTGAACGGTAGCAATGCAGAAAAAAACGCCCGTCCGGCTCATGAAACACTTCATGGGCGCCGGCTTCGCCCAAGGTGTGACGCAACAGCTTGTGCGGCCGATGCGTGTCGTCCAGTTCAGCGAAAAACAGCGTTTGACTGTCATTGGCCCACGTCATGCTGCCATCACAGCCTTCAAACGCCAGTTCAGTGACGGCGCCGCTGCTCAGCTCTTTGACAAATAGGCCAAAGGTTTCTTCGCCGCTGGTGTCCAGGCTATAGGCCAGGCGCTGGTGATCGGGGCTGATGCTGAATGCCCCCAGCGAAATAAAACCACCCTGCGCCAAAGCATTGGGGTCTAGCAGCAATTGCTCCAGGCTTTCGTCGACCAGCAAGCTGTCATCTGCCGGGCGCGGGCAACGATAGTGACGGGCGTACTCGTCACCGGCGTTGGTGCGCGTGTAATACACAAACGGCCCCCACGGCGAGGGCAGGGACAAGTCAGTCTCGCGAATACGGCCCTTGATCTCTTGAAACAGCGTTTCGCGCAATTGGGCCTGGTCGGCCAATTGTGATTCCTGATAATGGTTCTCGGCTTTCAGGTAATCCAAAACCTCTTTGCTGTCGCGGTTCTGTAACCACGCATAGGGATCTGAACCCTCGATCTTGTGTGCGACAGGGGCGCTATTTGCGTAGGCTGATTCGGACATTGAGTGTTCTCTGAGAGCTGCATGAAATGAAGTGGCGCGCACGGCGGTGCAGCCGCACTGGCTAAAAGCCGTTATCATAGCGCCTCATTGCCTGCCGACCATGGATACCATGACCGAGAACGACTATCTGACCGCCTGGGGCCTTTACGCCTTTGCTGCTGTAGGCTGCCTGCTCGTATGGTGCCGCATGACCCGCTTTATGTGGCGCTGGCTGCGTGAACCATTACGTTTGTTGATGGCGGTGTTGCTGTTCAGCCCCACCATCATTGACCCGGTCAAAGAAAAATTCGCCCCCGCCATTGCAATCACCGCTCTGGACCTTGCGTTCAAAGTGGGCAACAACGCGTGGCGTGCTGTCTCAGATCTGTTGATGTACACCATCATCGCGTTGTGCGTGTATGGGGTATTTGTGCTGGTTCGCTGGCCCTTTTTGCGCGCCCGCAATGCTCGGCTTGCGCACGCTGCGGCGGCTGAACAAGCGCGCAGCAGCGAGCCTGAAGACGATCAGCCCTTTGGTGCTGCCCCAGATGACCGCTACGGTCGCCCAACAGCGCCGCGTGCAACGAGTTCGACGCGGGTCGAACCGCGGCTGTAATCCTTTTTCGTTGAGCCTGAATGCGAGAGTGCGAGCGTGTGTGAATTATTGGGCATGAGCGCTAACGTCCCGACCGACATAGTGTTTAGCTTTACCGGGCTGATGCAGCGCGGCGGGCGTACGGGGCCGCATCGCGATGGCTGGGGCATTGCCTTTTATGAAGGGCGTGGTCTGCGCCTGTTTCAGGACCCTGCCGCCAGTTGCGACTCTGAAGTTGCGTTGCTGGTGCAGCGTTACCCGATCAAAAGTGAAGTGGTGATTGGCCACATTCGCCAGGCCAACGTGGGCAAAGTGTGCTTGTCCAACACTCACCCGTTTGTGCGCGAGTTATGGGGCCGAAACTGGTGTTTTGCCCACAATGGCCAACTGGCTGACTTCACACCGAGCACACGTTTTTATCGGCCCATCGGGGATACCGACAGCGAAGCCGCGTTTTGCGATGTGCTTAACCGGGTGCGTGAGGCTTTTCCTGATCCGGTGGAGGTTGAGCACATCCTCCCGGTGCTGGTGGCCGCGTGCGCTGAGTTTCGCAGTAAAGGTGTCTTCAACTGTTTGCTCAGTGATGGCGATTGGTTGTTTTGCTACTGCTCGACCAAATTGGCGCACATCACGCGACGCGCACCGTTTGGCCCGGCCCGCTTGAAAGACGTCGACATGATCGTGGACTTTCAGGCCGAAACCACACCCAACGACGTGGTGACAGTCATTGCCACCGAGCCGTTGACCGAGAACGAAGCCTGGACGCGTTACGAACCGGGTCAATGGAGCTTGTGGCGGCGCGGCGAATGCGTGCGTCAAGGCACAACCGAATAAGGATGGGCGTGTATGTTCTTGAGCTACCTGCGGTTGGTGTTGTTTACGTTGGGCTTGTTGATCGGCGTACAAGTGCCGGGGTTTATCAATGACTATGCCAACCGTGTCGAAGCTCATTTGATTGAAGCGCAAACCGGATTGGCGGGCTTTCAGAACACGGCCAACCAGTTTTTCAAGGGCGATCTGCAAGCGTTGGTGGCGCATTACCAAAGTAGCGATGACCCTGTGTTTCGCAGCGATGCCAGCAGCTTGAGCACGTTGCTCAATCGTCAACGCCTGCTCGACGATCAATTCCAGGCCATGCAAGGCCCTTGGTACATGCGCGCCCTGCAAGTGGCCTACGCCGCCGACCCGGCCATACGCGAAGAAACCTTCACCGCTTACACCTATCAGGTGTTGCTGTCGCCATCGGCCATCGGTTGGGCAATGGCCGGGGCTTTGCTGTTTTCGTTCGTCATCGAAGGCTTTTTGCGACTGGTGGACTGGGTCGTGCTCGGCGGCAAGCGTCAGCGCGAACGCATCGCTCGCCGCGAACGCAGCTGGTAATCGCGGGCACCCATCACTTAGGCGCCAGCGTGCTCGCGCAGCGCCTAAAAAGTCCTGTCACTTTAAGCAATCAACTTTTTCTTATGCGTGAGTCCGGCTTTTATTAGTTGGACGAGCGGCGCGTGCGTGTCGAAAAATGCCCCATCTCTAAACTATAAAAAGACCACAGGAGCATCACCGTGAGCAGCCTGTTATTGAATTGCGACATGGGTGAGAGTTTCGGCAGCTGGACCATGGGCCTGGATGCCGAGGTTATGCCGTTTATTGATTGCGCCAACATTGCTTGCGGCTTTCATGCTGGCGACCCAAGCATCATGCGCAAAACGGTTGGCCTGGCGCTGACGCACAACGTGCAAATTGGTGCCCATCCGGCCTATCAGGATCTGGCCGGTTTTGGTCGGCGTTCGATGGCTTATTCGGCGCAGGCGCTGCAAGACTTGCTGCACTACCAATTGGGCGCGCTGGATGGCATTTGCCGGGCACAGGGCACGCGCATCAGTTACGTCAAACCTCACGGCGCGATGTACAACGACATGATGGCCAGCCCTTCGCAATTGCGTGCAGTGGTTCAGGCCGTGGCCGCGTACGATGCTCGTCTGCCACTGATGCTCATGGCCACTCGCGACAATAGCGCCGCACAGGCCATTGGCGATGAGTTCGGCGTCACCCTGTGGTTTGAAGCCTTTGCCGACCGTGCTTACGATCAGGCAGGGCATTTGCTCTCGCGCCAATTGCCGGGCGCAGTGCATCACGACGTTGATGTGATCGTGCAACAGGCGCTCAACATTGCCGCAGGCCGCCCGTTGATTGCGATTGATGGTAGCGAGTTGTATTTGCACGCCAACACCTTGTGCGTACATGGCGACAACGCCAGCTCGGTCGCGGCTGTGCAACGCATTCGTGAGGCCCTGAACTCGCAGTCGCCCGCATGAAGCCGCGTATTGAAGTGGTTGCCATCGATTGCCTGATGTTGCGTTTATTCGATGACATTGCAGAAACCAACATGCCGTGGATGCTCGCTGCCAGCGAGCGACTGCGTGCGGGGTTTGCTGAGTGTTTGATTGACTTGGTGCCGTCCTACACCACGTTGATGGTGCATTACGACGGGCTGGCTCTCAGCCCGAGTCAGGCCCGAGAGTTAATAGCGCAGGCAATGACGGACCTGCGCCCGCAAACCCGCAACCTTGGTCAATGTCACGTGTTGCCCGTGTGGTATGACGAAAGCGTGGGCCCTGAGCTGGCCTTGCTGGCTCAGCGTTTAGGCGGTTCGGTGAGTGATGTGATTCGCCGTCACAGTGAGCATCAATACCAAGTGTTCGCTTTAGGCTTTGCTCCGGGTTTTGCCTTTATGGGGCTGGTTGAAGAAGCGCTGGCTGCGCCGCGTCTCAACACCCCGCGCAAGCGGGTGGCAGCGGGTAGCGTCGGTATTGCTGAGCGGCAAACAGCTGCTTACCCGGCGCAATCCCCCGGTGGCTGGAACCTGATCGGCCGCACCCCAAGCGCATTGTTTGATCGTGAGCGCGATGGCTACAGCCTGATGCAGCCCGGCGACCGCGTGCAGTTTGCGCCCATCACCCATGCCGAGTTCGTTCGTTTGGGTGGCGACGACACCCCTCAGGAGGCCTTGGCATGAGCCGTTTATTGATTCAGGCCAGCACGCCCCTGTGCTTGCTTCAGGACGCCGGGCGCTTTGGCGTGCGGCATTTGGGCGTGACCCAGGGCGGGGCGGCGGATTGGCTGTCCATGACGTGGGCCAATTGGTTGCTGGGTAACGCGCCACACGCGGCAGTTATCGAGGTGACCCTTGGCGGCTTAACCCTGATCGCTCAAGGCGATTGCACGTTGGCGCTGGCAGGTGCCGATCTGGCCGCTACGGTGGACGGGCAGGCGCTCAAACCTTGGCGGCATTTCTCGCTTAAAAAAGGTCAGTGTCTGACGTTTACCCAACCCCTTTCAGGCGCGCGTGCTTACTTGGCAGCGCCGGGTGGTTTTGTCGCGCCTCAGGTGCTGGGCAGTTGCGCGACGGTTGTGCGTGAGCAGCTCGGTGGGCCAGACGGTTTTGGGCGTGCTTTGGCGGTGGGGGACGAGTTGACCACTGGCGCGCCAGCCCACGTGTTACGAGGGATGGTTCCCGAGCACATACCTGATTTCACGCCTGACCCGTTGCTAGAGGTGGTGATGGGCGCGCAAATGGGAGCATTCAGCGGGCAAAGCACATTCGACGCGTTTAATTGCCCGTGGACGCTGGACAGCCGTGCCGATCGCATGGGCATTCGCTTGCTTGGGCCTGCGTTGCATTACCAAGGGCCGCCGATGATTTCCGAAGGCATCCCGTTGGGCGCTATCCAGGTTCCGCCCGATGGTCAGCCGATTGTGCTGCTCAATGATCGTCAAACCATTGGCGGCTACCCGCGACTGGGCGCCTTGACGCCGTTGGCGCTGGCGCGATTGGCGCAGTGTTTGCCGGGGGAGAGCCTGCAACTGCGACCCGCGACGCAAGAGGCGGCTCAGCGTCAGCACGCAGGTTTTATGCAGCGTTTTAAACCCTGATTGAGCTGGCGCAGGCTTCGATTTTTTAACGTATCGCAGCCTGCAGCAGCCCTAACGAGGGGTTATTTGGATAAAAACCGCATACCTTCTTCAAGCCCATCAAGGGTCAGCGGGTACATGCGATCTTCGATCAAGTCCCGCACGATGCCGGTCGAGGCGGTGTAGTGCCAGGTGTCCTTTGGATACGGGTTTATCCAGATGAGCTTTTTGTATTTCTCCATAAAGCGTTGCATCCACTTGTAACCCGGCTCTTCGTTCCAGTGTTCAACGCTGCCGCCAGCGTGGGTGATTTCATACGGGCCCATTGCGGCGTCACCGATGAAGATCACTTTGTAGTCGGCGCCGTATGTGTGCAGCACATCCTGGGTCGAAATACGCTCAACCTGCCGACGCTGGTTGTTCTTCCACACCGATTCATAAATGAAGTTATGGAAGTAGTAATACTCCAGGTGTTTGAACTCGGTTTTGCAGGCCGAGAACAGCTCCTCACAGATCTTCACGTGGGAGTCCATTGAGCCGCCAATATCAAACAGCAACAGCAGTTTGATGTTGTTACGCCGCTCAGGGCGCATCTGGATATTGAGCAAGCCTGCGTCGCGGGCGGTGTGGTCGATGGTGCCGTCAATGTCCAGCTCGTCCGCCGCGCCTTGGCGGGCGAATTTACGCAAGCGGCGCAGTGCTACCTTGATATTGCGCGTGCCTAGCTCGACCTGATCGTCGAGGTTTTTGTATTCACGTTGCTCCCACACCTTGGCTGCTTTGCCCTGACGCGCTCCGGCATCGCCCACGCGAATCCCTTCGGGGTGATAACCGCCTGAGCCAAACGGGCTGGTGCCGCCGGTGCCGATCCATTTATTGCCACCGGCATGGCGTTCCTTTTGTTCTTCAAGGCGCTGTTTAAAGGCCTCGATCAGCTTGTCCAGGCCGCCCAGCGACTTGATTTGCTCGCGCTCTTCAGCGCTTAGCGAACGCTCGAACTCCTTGCGCAGCCACTCGTCTGGAATCAGCGCCTCAAGGTGCTCATTGAGGTTCTGCAAACCATTGAAATAGGCGCCAAACGCTCGGTCGAACTTGTCGAAATGGCGCTCGTCTTTCACCAAAATGGTGCGCGCCAAGTAATAAAACTCGTCCATGTCGGCGAAGGTCACGCGTTGTTTCAACGCATTGATCAGGTCCAGCAGCTCGCGCACTGAGACCGGTACCTTGGCCGACCGCATTTCATTGAACAGATTGAGCAGCATGTTTATCGCCTTCTAGAGAATCAGCGATTACCGCGACGGCTCATAAACGCCAGACGCTCCAGTAACTGAACGTCCTGCTCGTTTTTCACCAACGCACCTGCCAAGGGTGGGATCGCTTTGGTGGGGTCGCGCTCACGCAGAACTGCTTCGCCAATGTTGTCGGCCATCAGCAGCTTGAGCCAATCCACCAGCTCGGACGTCGAAGGCTTTTTCTTCAGGCCTGGCACTTTGCGCACGTCAAAAAAGACGTCCAGCGCTTCACTCACCAAGTCTTTTTTAATGTCCGGGAAGTGCACGTCCACAATTTTTTGCAGCGTGGTGCGATCCGGGAAGCTGATGTAGTGGAAGAAGCAGCGGCGCAAGAAAGCGTCCGGCAACTCTTTCTCGTTGTTGGAGGTAATGATGATGATCGGACGAACCTTGGCTTTGATCGTCTCGTCGGTCTCGTAAACGTAGAACTCCATCTTGTCGAGTTCTTGCAACAGGTCGTTGGGGAACTCGATGTCGGCCTTGTCGATTTCGTCGATCAGCAAAATGACGCGTTCTTCGGCTTCGAAGGCTTCCCACAACTTGCCTTTTTTCAGGTAATTGCGCACATCGTGAACTTTATCGACACCCAGTTGCGAGTCGCGCAGGCGGCTCACGGCGTCGTACTCGTACAGACCTTGATGGGCTTTGGTGGTGGACTTGATGTGCCACGTAATCAATTTGCAGCCAAAGGATTCGGCCAGTTGCTCGGCGAGCATGGTTTTGCCGGTGCCAGGCTCACCTTTGACCAGAAGAGGGCGCTCCAGGGTGATGGCCGCATTGACCGCCAGTTTCAGGTCATCGGTGGCCACATAGGCGCGGGTGCCTTCAAACTTCATCTGCAATTCCTCAAACCATGACCCAGGCCCTGCAAAAGTAGGGCGAGTGAACTAAAAAGTAGGGGCTGACTATAACGCGGCGCTCGCTTTTGGTGAACGCGGACGCTGCATTCAATACCTGAATGGCGCGTCACACCATGACTAGACGCCTTGAACCGTGAAGCCTACCCTTGTGGCCTTCCCAGACATTGCATTAAGGACCCCCGCCATGAGCCGCATCTTTGCAGATAACGCGCACTCCATCGGTAACACGCCCTTGGTACAGATCAACCGCATCGCGCCGCGTGGCGTGACTATTTTGGCCAAGATCGAAGGGCGTAACCCTGGGTACTCGGTGAAGTGCCGCATTGGCGCCAACATGATCTGGGACGCTGAAAGCCGCGGTGTACTCAAGCCGGGCATGACCATCATTGAGCCAACATCGGGCAATACCGGCATCGGTCTGGCGTTTGTCGCGGCCGCGCGGGGCTACAAATTGGTGTTGACCATGCCGTCCTCCATGAGCATTGAGCGACGCAAGGTGCTCAAGGCGCTTGGCGCTGAATTGGTGCTGACAGAGCCCGCCAAGGGCATGAAGGGGGCAATCGACAAGGCGACCGAGTTAGCGGCCAGCGATCCGGCGCTGTACTTCATGCCACAACAGTTTGAAAACCCGGCCAACCCCGAAATTCACGAAAAAACCACCGGGCCGGAAATCTGGAACGACACCGAGGGCGGCATTGATGTGCTGGTTTCGGGTGTTGGCACCGGCGGCACCATTACCGGTATTTCGCGCTACATCAAACACACTCAAGGCAAACCCATTGTGTCGGTCGCGGTGGAGCCCATCACCTCGCCGGTCATTACCCAAGCGTTGGCTGGCGAAGACATCAAGCCGTCGCCGCACAAAATTCAGGGGATTGGCGCAGGCTTTGTGCCCAAAAACCTCGATTTGTCGATTGTCGATAAGGTCGAGTTGGTCAGCGATGATGAGTCCAAGGCTATGGCCCTGCGCTTGATGCAGGAAGAAGGCATTTTGTGCGGCATCTCCAGCGGTGCCGCTATGGCCGTGGCGGCGCGCATGGCCGAAACCCCAGAAATGCAGGGCAAGATCATCGTGGTCATCCTGCCGGACTCGGGCGAACGCTACCTGTCGAGCTTTCTGTTCAGCGACATGTTCAGCGAGCAAGAGTTACAACAGTAATCGTAGGCGCTGCCGCAGGCTGCGCTTGTTTAAAAGGCCGTAGCCTGCGCAGCGATGTGTCTGACGCACATCAAAGGGTTTATGTCCGCTTTATGCTTAATTAGCCCATTGTTACGCAGTGCTTAACGCTGAATGTTGGATCACGCGGGTTTTGTCCTGCGTCTGGAGTGTTTATCATGCCCGGCTGCCACGTCGGGCTATTGGTGCCGCACGGTATTTTCGAGGAGTTGTTGCATGACCTTATCCTTCGCCATCAAGGCAGGGCTGATACTGCTGTTTGTCGGCAGCATCCTTTACGTGCACTTGCGTGGCAAGGCGCGCTTGCCGGTGCTGCGTCAGTTCGTCAACCACTCCGCATTTTTTGCGCCGTACAACGCCTTGATGTACCTGTTTTCCGGGGTGCCGTCCAAGCCGTACCTAGACCGCAGCAAGTTCCCCGAACTAGACGTGCTAAAAGACAACTGGCAAGCCATTCGCGAAGAAGCCATGCACTTGTTCGACGAGGGCTACATTCGTGCCGCCGAGAAGAACAACGATGCTGGTTTTGGCTCGTTCTTCAAAAAAGGCTGGAAGCGTTTTTACCTCAAGTGGTACGACAAACCGTTGCCGTCGGCTGAGCTGCTGTGCCCTAAAACGGTCGAACTGGTGAACAGCATCCCTAACGTCAAGGGGGCGATGTTTGCCCTGTTGCCTGGAGGCAGTCACCTCAACCCGCACCGCGACCCGTTTGCCGGTTCACTGCGTTATCACTTGGGCCTGTCAACTCCCAACTCCGACGCGTGCCGCATTTTCGTCGATGGCGAAGAATACGCGTGGCGCGATGGCGAAGACGTGATGTTCGACGAGACCTACGTGCACTGGGTCAAAAACGAAACTGACATCACCCGCGTTATCCTGTTTTGTGATGTCGAGCGGCCATTGACCAGCCGCCTGATGACGCGCATCAACCGTTGGGTCAGCGCACAGTTGGGTAAAGCCACTGCGCCGCAAAACCTGGACGACGAACGCGTAGGCGGCATCAACAAGGCTTACGCCTGGAGCAAAACCTTCAGCGACCGCTTCAGTGGTGTGGTCAAACAGTGGAAGCGCCGTAATCCAAAGTTGTATCGCATCCTGCGCCCTGTATTGGCAGTCATTGTGCTGCTGTTGTTGTGGCGCTGGTTGTTCGGCTAAGTCGTTGCAATTTGTATCGGGCGCTGGTTATAGTCAGCGCTCGATGAGCCAATGCGCTCAGTTCCTCATCTTCTAAAAAGATCAGCCCATGCCGGTTTTCCCGACCCACAGCGTTGTCGATTCAGCAGTCACTGCTGGCGTTGTGCCCTGCGGAAAACAGCAACCTGTGCAGATCAGTCACTATCCCCCTCCTGTCAGCACTGTGGTGTACGTCGTCGTATCGCCACCGGGTGTTGTAACGGCCTGAGCTGATCGCTCGTTGGTCGTTCCCGTCTAAAAAAACACTGAACTTCAGCCTCGGCTGAGTTGGATTTTTTTGCCTGATGACAGGTGTTCTGTATGTTTTCGATTTCTAAAGAGTCTGTATTGGCGGCTGCTTCCACGGGCCTGTTTGTGCTGCTATGGAGCAGTGGCGCGATCTTCTCCAAGTGGGGCCTTGCCCACGCGTCACCCTTTGCTTTTTTGTTGGTTCGCTTCGCAATCGCCTTGTTTGCGTTGGTGTTGTTGATCCCGTTAATGAAGTTGCAAATGCCCCGCGGCGCTAAAGCCATCAGCTATACGTTGGCGACGGGCGTGGTGCTGTTGGGTGCCTATCAGATTTTTTACCTGCTGGCGCTGAACCTGAAAGTGACGCCCGGCATCATGGCCACTGTGATGGGCGTACAGCCGATTTTGACGGCGGTGATCATGGAGCGGCGGCATTCGTTCAGTCGCTCACTGGGGTTGCTGTTGGGTTTGGTCGGGTTGATTTTGGTGGTGTACCAAGGCATCGGACTGGCGGGGTTGTCATGGGCCGGAATGCTGTTTGCGTTGTTGGCATTGGCCAGCATGACTGCCGGCACCTTGATGCAGAAACGCATCACCCAAAACCCATTGGGCACGTTGCCGCTGCAATACCTTGTGGGCTTGTTGGTGTGCGGGGTATTTGTGCCGTTTCAGCCTTTTTACGTTGAGCACAACGCAGGCTTTTGGGTGCCGGTGTTGTGGATGGGGCTGGTGGTGTCGGTGCTGGCAACCTTGTTGCTGTATCGGATGATCGCCAAAGGCAATTTGGTTAACGTCACCAGCTTGTTCTATCTGGTGCCAGCGGTGACCGCGATCATGGACTACCTGATTTTCGGCAACACACTGGCGGCGTTAAGCCTGCTGGGCATGGTCATGATCATCATCGGTTTGATGTTCGTGTTCCGAAAAACCCACTAACCCGTAGCAGCTGCCGCAGGCTGCGATCTTTTGATCTTTTGATCTTTTGATCTTTTGATCTTTTGATCTTTTGATCTTTTGATCGTCTCGGTCGGTGTGTATATCCGTTTGATGTTTTACGACTCTCTACGGGTTCCGCCCTTACGGCGGGTCCCTTTTGGCAAACAGCCCCAAAAGGAACCAAAAAGGCCTTGCCCAGCGTGCGGCCTTCGCTGCGCTCAGGTTCCCTCGTTACGGTTCCGCTCCGTGGGCACGCCGTGACGGGCCATCCTTGGCCCTACACGGCTCTCCCGGCTTCCTGCCGGGAGGCCCACTACGCAAAACCTACGCTCGGCCTTCCGAAGGGGCCCATAGATCAAAAGCAAAGCAAAAACGCTGTGCGTTTTGGCTCTAAAAAAATCAACTGCTGCCACCTAAATAGACCAGACGACTCAAAAGCCCCATGCCAGCCGGCCGAATGGAATCGTTGCGTAGAGGGAAACCCGGCAGGAAGACGGGTTAGCGCTGTAGGGCATGGATGCCCGTACGGCGCGGCCCACGGAGCGGCGATGGAATGAGGGAACCTGAGCGTAGCGAGGGCCAATGGAGGGGCAAGACTTTTTGCTTACTTTTGAGGCGCTTGTCAAAAGTGAGCCGCCGTAAGGGCGGAACCCGTAGAGCGCCGTGGCGCATCCAATGGATATGCACCCAAACCAACCAAAAGATCAAAAGATCGCAGCCTTCGGCAGCTGCTACAAAAGCCTGCGGGATTTAAAGAACCGGCTTACCTTGCGCAACCGGTTTCAACACCAGCCACAGCGCCATTGCGATCAACACCCCGCCATAAATATGCGCCATCGACAGTGGCTCATCCAAAAACAGTGCGCCCCACAACACGCCAAATGGCGGAATCATAAAGGTCACGGTCATGGATTTGACCGGGCCAATGCTGGTCAGCAAGCGGAAGTACAAAATGTACGCGAACGCAGTGCAGAGCAATCCCAGCCCCAGTAATGACAACCACACGCTTATGCCGCCCCAACTGGCTGGCGGCTGGTTGATCAGGCTGATCCCGAACAACGGCAACAAAAACAACGTGGCCCCCAGCATGCTGCCCAGCGCGGACAAGCGTGGGTCCAGGCCGCCTTGCTGATCCAGCCAGCGGCGGGCCAAAAAGCCTGCGAAGCCATAGCACGTGGTGGCCAGCAAACAGGCGAGGGCACCCATTAGCAAATCCATGTCAAAGGCGACGGGGCCAGCGCGGGTCAAGATGCCAACGCCAAACAGTCCGAGAAACACCCCGGCCATTTTAGTGGGGGTGAGTTTTTCGCTGAAAAACAGCCCGCCAATCAATACACCCATCAACGGCGTGGTCGCGTTAAAAATCGCTGAGTAGCCGGCGGGCAACACTAGCGCCGCCACCGAGTAAAGCGTGGCAGGTATCCCAGAGTTGATGACCCCAAGCACCAGCACCACTTTGAACTTGCCACCGAAATTCCAGCTCACCCGCATCAGCGCGAGGATGACCAACAGGCCGGTGGCCGCGATGGACACACGAAAAAATGCAGTAGGAATCGACCCGAGCACTGGCGCGATAATCCGCATAAACAAAAAACTGGCGCCCCAAATGCCTGCCAGCGACAGCATGCGCACGATATCGACAAGTCTCACGGATGCTTCCTTACAAGGTTTGAACGCAGCAGTGTAGGGGATGCAGCGCGCAAGGCAATGGTTGCGTTAGCTAACAAATGGCCACTAAGCTCAGCCGCATAACAACACAATCAACGACGTTCGCGCAGAGGTTCCACCATGCCCCAGCCCTGGCCGGCCGCCGCTATTGCCCAGATGATCCTCGATGGCTTTGATGATTATCGTGAGCATTTTCGTGAGATCACCGATGGCGCCCGAGCACGTTTTGAAGGGGCGCACTGGCAGCAAGCTCAAGTGGCGTCGGCAGCGCGGATCAACCTGTACGAACAAAAAGTCAGCGAAGTCAGCCGGCATTTACAGGCAAACGTTGCTAAACAGTCGTTGTTGGATGCCGCGCAGTGGCCGCTGGTCAAAAGCGCTTACATCGACTTGATTGACCCACGCCTTGACGATGAACTGGCCGAAACTTGGTACAACTCGACCTTTTGTAGCCTGTTCAGTCATGACCTGATCAGTGATGGCTGCATGTTTATTCACACCACGCGGCCTGTGTTGCGTCAGGCACGCGCTGCGCAAACTCGAACGTATCGTCCGGCCGGACAGCTGCATCACACCTTGGCGCAAATCTTCACTGACTTTGCCTTCGATGCCCCCTACGCCGACTTGCCCGGCGACCTGCGTCGGCTAGAAGGGCAGTTGCGTGAAAGCTTGCCCGATTGGGTGTGCAAAGACCCGCAGTTGAGCATTGAGCTGTTTTCATCGGTGCTGTATCGCAACAAGGGCGCATATCTGGTGGGGCGTCTTTATACCCACGACGAGCAATGGCCGCTGGTGATCCCGCTGCTGCACCGCGAAGAGCGCGGGATACAGATCGACGCGCTGATTACAGACGAAGCGCAGGTGTCGATTATTTTCTCGTTTACGCGCTCCTACTTCATGGTCGATGTTCCGGTGCCCGCTGAGTTTGTCGGGTTTCTCAAGCGCATCTTGCCTGGTAAGCACATCGCCGAGCTGTACACCTCGATTGGCTTCTACAAACACGGCAAGTCCGAATTTTACCGAGCCTTGATTAACCATTTGGCGACCACGGATGACCGCTTCGTCATGGCCCCCGGCGTGCGCGGCATGGTAATGACGGTATTCACCCTGCCGGGGTTCAGCACGGTTTTCAAACTGATTAAGGATCGTTTTTCGCCGTCGAAAAACGTCAACCGCGCCACCGTGATTGAAAAATACCGTTTGGTTAAAAGCGTTGATCGCGTAGGGCGCATGGCCGACACCCAAGAATTTGCTGACTTTCGCTTCCCGCTCAGCAAGTTCGAGCCTGAGTGTCTGGCTGAGCTGCTGGACGTAGCGCCTTCCACGGTAGACGTCGAAGGCGACACCGTGTTGATTCGCCACTGCTGGACCGAGCGGCGCATGACCCCGCTAAACCTGTATCTGGAAAACGCCAACCCCGCGCAAATCCGCGAAGCACTGGACGATTACGGGTTGGCGATCAAGCAACTGGCAGCGGCCAACATCTTCCCCGGCGACATGCTGCTGAAAAACTTTGGCGTCACTCGCCACGGCCGCGTGGTGTTCTATGACTACGACGAAATCTGCTACCTGACCGAGGCAAACTTTCGTCACATCCCGCAGCCGCGCACCCCTGAAGATGAAATGGCCAGCGAGCCCTGGTATTCAATTGGCCCGCTGGACGTGTTTCCTGAGGAGTTCCCGCCGTTTCTGTTTGCCGATGCCGGTCAGCGCCGCTTGTTCAACGAACTGCACGGCGAGATCTACGACGCCGACTATTGGAAAAGCCTGCAAGCGGCGATCCGTGAAGGCAAGGTCATTGATGTGTTCCCCTACCGGCGCCGGGGCTAAGTCGCAGCGCTCACAAAAGTACGTGTGCGCGCAGATTCGTGCATCAGCGTCTAAATCTGCGACAATCCGCCCCCTGCATTTACGAAGAATTTTGCGCGCCTGATGACTGACGAATCGCCTGCTATCGACCAACTGTTGAAAAACCTTGATCAAGCCATGATTGCTGACCGCCACAAGTTGCGTCGGCAATTGCATGAACTGCGCAAAAAGCCAGATGAAACCAAGTTGGCAGCATGGGCTGAGCGCGTGCAGGCGTCGTGCGCGCAGGTGACAGCGCGGGCGGCCAGCGTGCCGCTGATTCGTTATGACGAAAACTTGCCCATTGCCGCCAAACGCGATGAGATCAAGGCCGCGCTGCTCAAGCATCAGGTGTTGATTCTGGCGGGTGAAACGGGGTCGGGTAAAACCACGCAGCTGCCGAAAATCTGTCTGGAAATTGGCCGTGGGCAACACGGTTTAATCGGTCATACCCAGCCTCGGCGAATCGCTGCACGCAGCGTCGCCAGCCGGGTTGCCGAAGAGTTGGGCACGCCATTGGGCGCGCTGGTGGGTTATCAGGTTCGGTTCGAGGATCAAAGCGACTCCAATACCTTGGTCAAGCTGATGACTGACGGTATTTTGCTGGCCGAAACCCAGCACGACCGCTACCTCGAACGTTATGACACGATCATCGTCGACGAGGCTCACGAACGCAGCCTGAACATCGACTTCCTGCTGGGTTACCTCAAAATCCTGCTGCCGCGTCGTCCCGACCTGAAAGTCATCATCACCTCGGCCACCATTGACCTTGAGCGCTTTTCCAAGCACTTCAACGATGCGCCGATTGTTGAAGTGTCGGGTCGCACCTTCCCGGTCGAGACCTGGTATCGCCCGCTCACCAGCGAGCAGGATGAAGAGGGCAACAGCGTCGAGGAAGACTTGAGCGTCGATCAAGCGATCATCGCCACCCTCGACGAAATTGCCGCTTATGAGCGCCATGAACGCAGAAGCCCCGGCGACGTGTTGGTGTTTTTGCCCGGCGAGCGCGAAATTCGCGATGCCGCCGACATGTTGCGCAAGGCCCAGCTCAAACACACCGAAATTCTGCCGTTGTATGCGCGCTTGTCACCGGCTGAACAACAGCGCATTTTCCAGTCGCACCCAGGGCGGCGCGTGGTGCTGGCGACCAACGTGGCTGAAACTTCGCTCACCGTGCCTGGCATTCGTTATGTGATCGACAGCGGCACCGCACGCATCAGTCGTTACAGTTATCGGGCCAAGGTTCAGCGCCTGCCGATTGAGGCTATTTCTCAGGCCAGCGCCAACCAGCGTAAAGGCCGCTGCGGGCGGGTAGAGCCGGGTATTTGCGTGCGCTTGTACAGCGAAGAAGACTTCAACGGCCGCCCGGAATTTACCGATCCCGAGATTCTGCGTACCAACCTTGCGGCCGTTATTTTGCAGATGCTGCACCTGCGGCTGGGCGAAATTACGGCGTTTCCGTTTATTGAGCCGCCAGACGGCAAAGCCATTACTGACGGTTTCAACCTGCTGCAAGAGCTGTCGGCGGTTAACCGCGAGAACCAACTGACCCCGTTGGGCCGCCAGTTGGCGCGCTTGCCAGTCGACCCGCGCATGGGCCGCATGTTGCTTGAAGCCGCCAAACTCGGCAGCTTGCAGGAAGTCTTGATTGTTGCCAGTGCGATGTCGGTGCAAGACCCCCGCGAGCGGCCGCCCGAGCGTCAGCAAGCGGCCGATCAGGCCCACGCGCAATGGAAAGACGTGGACTCGGACTTCGCCGGCTTGATCAATGTGTGGCGTGGTTTTGAAGAGCAGCGCCAAGCGTTGACGGCCAGCCCGCTGCGCAACTGGTGCCGTAAAAACTTCCTCAACTATTTGCGCTTGCGCGAGTGGCGCGACTCCCATCGCCAATTGAGCCTGATCTGCCGTGACATGCAGCTGACGGTCAATAAAGACCCCGCCGACTATCCAAAACTGCACAAAGCAGTGCTGTCGGGGTTGCTCAGCCAAATTGGACAAAAAACCGAAGACGGCGATTACATGGGCGCGCGTCAGCGCCGATTCTGGATCCACCCTTCATCAGGTCTGGGCAAAAAACGCCCGCAATGGCTGATGACAGCTGAGCTGGTCGAGACCACCAAGCTGTACGCACGCATGGTGGCCAAAATCGAACCCGACTGGATCGAGCCGCTGGCGGGGCACTTGATCAAAAAGAATTACTTCGAGCCGCACTGGGAGAAGAAGCGCGGGCAAGTGGTGGCTTATGAGCAGATCACCTTGTTCGGCCTGATCGTGGTTGGTCGTCGTGCGGTGCATTACGGGCCGATTGACCCGGTGCTGTCCCGTGAGCTGTTTATCCGAGAAGGGCTGGTGCGCGGCGAGATTCAATCGCGGGCCAAGTGTTTGGCTGCCAACGCCCAGTTGCTGGAGCAGCTCGACGAACTGGAAGCCAAGGCGCGGCGTCGGGATATTTTGGCGGACGAAGAAACCCTGTTTGCGTTTTACGATGCGCGCTTGCCTGCTGAGATCCATCAAACGGCGACTTTCGATAGCTGGTATCGGGTGAACAGCCAGAAAGACCCGCAGCTGTTGATCATGCGCGAAGAGGACGTGCTGGCGCGTGAGGCGACTGAAATCACGGCCAAGCATTACCCGGACACCTTGCACCTTGGCGATTTGACCCTTGAGCTGAGCTATCACTTTGAACCCAATCACCCGCGTGATGGGGTGACCGTCAAAGTGCCTGCACCGCTGCTTTCGGTATTGCCGCCTGAGCGTCTAGAGTGGTTGGTGCCCGGCATGATCGAAGCCAAGTGCATCGCACTGGTACGCAGCTTGCCGAAGGCGTTGCGCAAAAATTTTGTGCCCGTCCCTGATTTCGTTAAGGCTGCGTTGCAGCGCATGGAATTTGCCCAAGGCTCGCTGCCGCAGGCGTTAGGGCGCGAGTTGTTGCGCATGACCGGGGCACGGGTGAGTGAAGAGGCGTGGGCTGAAGCGGCGCAACAGGTCGAAAATCATCTAAAAATGAACCTTGAAATCGTCGATGCCGATGGCAAGTTCCTCGGCGAAGGCCGGGACTTGGCTGAGTTGACGGCGCGTTTTGCTGAGGCCAGCCAAGCTGCGCTGGCCGTGCCGCAAACAGCAAAAAGCCAACAGCCGGTAGAGGCCAAGGTGTTTGCCCCGGTGGCGGAAAAAACTCAGCAAAAAATCGCCGGGCTGTCGATGACGGTGTATCCGGCCTTGGTAGAAGAGGGCGGTGCGGTCAAAGAAGGGCGCTTCTCCACGCCTGCTGAGGCTGAGTACCAGCATCGACGCGCCTTGCAGCGTTTGTTGATGCAGCAATTGGCCGAGCCTGCGAAGTTCTTGCGAGGTAAGCTGCCGGGGCTGACCGAGTTGGGGTTGCTTTACCGTGAACTGGGCCGGGTCGACAGTTTGGTCGAAGACATTCTGTTGGCGAGTCTGGACAGTTGCATCCTTGAGGGTGAGGCCGTGTTGCCGCGTGATGGCGCTGGATTGGCCTCGTTGGCTGAGCGCAAACGCGGCGCCTGGACTGAACACGCCGAGCGGCTGGCCAAGTTGACGCTGGACATTCTCAAGCTGTGGCACGGGTTGCAAAAGCGCTTCAAGGGCAAGATTGATCTGGCCCAGGCGGTGGCATTGAATGACATCAAACAGCAGCTGAGCCATTTGGTGTACCCCGGTTTTGTGCGTGAAACCCCGGCGATGTGGCTTAAAGAGCTGCCGCGTTACTTGAAAGCCATTGAGCTGCGTCTTGAAAAGCTGCCCAGTCAGGTGCAAAAAGACCGCGTATGGAGCGGGGAGCTAAGCGGATTGTGGGCTCAGTATCAAGCCCGTGCGACCAAGCACGCCCAAGAAGGCAAGCGTGACCCGCAACTGGAGCTTTACCGTTGGTGGCTGGAGGAATACCGCGTGTCGTTGTTTGGCCAGCAGTTGGGCACGAAAGTGCCCATTTCGGACAAGCGCCTGAGCAAGCAGTGGGCTCAGGTGGACGCATAGTTCACAGGTACATCACTGCAGGAGGCCCGGACATGAGTTCAACCAAAGATCCCTGTATCAGCGTCTGTAAATTCAGCGATGACATTTGTGTGGGGTGCGGGCGCAGCAAGCGCGAGATCAAGGCCTGGAAGAAGCTCGACAAAGAAGACAAGCGCACGGTGCTGGCTGAAGCCGCCCTGCGTTTGCTGGCCCTGGGTGCCACCGGTCGGCGGAAAAAGAAGTGAGTCGACCACTTCACGGCTAGCCTTTGATGCGTAACGGCCAACATCAGCGTATGATTCGCGACCCTTCGGCGCTCGATTGAGCCCCAAGACTCTTTTTAATACCTCAGGCTTGCGCCTGAATTGACACACCGGGAGGTGCCCAGATGAGTGATCTAGACCCTAAAGACAGCCAGGAAATTGGCCCAGCAGGCGAAAAACTGCAAAAAGTCCTCGCCCGTATTGGCGTAGGCTCGCGTCGCGACGTAGAGAGTTGGATCAGCCAGGGCCGAATCAAGGTCAATGGCAAGGATGCAACCCTGGGTCTGCGCGTTGATCTGCATGACGCCATCTCCATTGATGGCAAGGTGATCAAGCGTGAAGAGGCAGCCGAATCGGTTCGCCGCGTGATCATGTACAACAAGCCCGACGGCGAAATCTGCACCCGTGACGACCCGGAAGGCCGTCCAACGGTGTTCGACAAACTGCCGCGTCCTAAAGAAGGCCGTTGGATCAACATTGGCCGTCTGGACATCAACACCACCGGCTTGCTGATGTTCACCACTGACGGTGAGCTGGCTAACCGTTTGATGCACCCTTCCTACGAAATGGACCGTGAATACGCGGTACGTGTACGTGGCGAAGTGGATGACGAAATGATCGAGCGCCTCAAGGCTGGCGTTGTGCTGGAAGATGGCCCGGCGCGTTTCACCGACATCAAGCAAGCGCCGGGTGGTGAAGGTTTCAACCATTGGTACCACTGCGTAGTGATGGAAGGCCGTAACCGTGAAGTACGTCGCTTGTGGGAATCCCAAGGCCTGGTCGTTAGCCGCCTCAAGCGTGTACGTTTCGGCCCGGTGTTCCTCAATTCCGACCTGCCGATGGGCCGCTGGCGCGAAATGGGTCAGTACGAGGTGGATATCCTCAGTTCTGAAGTCGGCTTGACGCCGGTTGCCATGCCGCAAATGAACGCCAAGAGCAAAGACAAACTTGAGCGTATGCAGCGTAAATCTTCGCGCCCTGTTGCGCGTGTCGATCGTGTTGCACGCACTGTGCGCCCGGCCGAAGGTGCGCCATTGGCTCCGCGTCCAGCGCGTCAGCCGCACATCGAAGGCGAGCGCCCGGCGCGCCCGGCTCGCGATGAAACGGCTCGTCCAGCACGCAAGCCATCGGGCCGTACTGACCGTGTGCCTGCGGGCCGTGGTGCTCCAGTTGCCGAGCGTCCGAGCGAGATGAACAAGCGCCCGACTAAACCGACGCGTCAAGGCCCCAAACTGGTTGATGATGCGCCGTCTGGCAAGCGTCGCGGCGCCCCGGCCGGTTCCGGCCAGCGCCCAGGCTTCGGTCGTCGCAAGCCGCAGTAAGCGTTTAGCGCTATAAAAAAACGCCAACCCTCGGGTTGGCGTTTTTTTATGCCTGCGAAACAAAGCCCATCGTTGTGTTCGTGCCTCGGCAGCGACTACGGGCTATTGCGTTGAGAATCAACGGTTTAAGCGCTGCGACAATCAGTCGCGAAGCTTGTTCTTGTTTTAATGTGGAAGTTTTTCTTTACGCATCGTCAACAAATCAATACGAAATCCGCAATTTATCGGTCATAAAACCCAAAAATGGCAGGCGTGTAATGAATTTTTTCCGTTATTTGCTGACATCAGACATTTCCTGCTGATTTAACGGCTTGTTTCGAGTTGCCAGCGGCGGTGTGATGGGATCTTGCCTCCGAGCGGGTGTACAATGCGCGTCGTTTTAACTGTGACTCAATTGCGTACCCGCGCATTTTGCGCCGCTCGGTGATGTGCTGATTGGCCAAAACCTCAAGGCTAACCCGCCTTGTTAACTCCGCGGTGCCACAAGCATCGCGGGTTCGATTCCGTCACAGATAAAAACAAACAGGTGACGCATGACTCGTGAAACAACCTTGGATTCCTGGCGCCTGCGCTGGGGTTTGATTTGTGTTGTAGACCCTTCGATCACTGCCGGTGCTCAAGCGAAAACGCACTGAACGACATCAAACCTTGTGTGGGACCCTTTTAATGAGTGGACAAACCTCGCATTCAGGCGAGCTTAAACGCGGCCTGAAAAATCGTCATATCCAGTTGATTGCCCTTGGCGGCGCGATTGGTACTGGCCTGTTTCTCGGCTCAGCCGGGGTACTGAAATCGGCTGGCCCATCGATGATTCTGGGCTACGCGATTTGCGGCTTTATTGCCTTTATGATCATGCGCCAGCTCGGCGAAATGATCGTCGAAGAACCCGTCGCCGGCTCTTTCAGCCATTTTGCCCATAAGTATTGGGGCGGTTTTGCGGGTTTCATGTCGGGCTGGAACTGCTGGGTGCTGTACATCCTGGTGGGTATGTCTGAGCTGACTGCCGTTGGTAAATACGTGCACTACTGGTGGCCTGAGATCCCGACCTGGGCCTCGGCCGCCGCGTTCTTTGTGTTGATCAACCTGATCAACCTGACCAACGTCAAAGTCTTTGGTGAAGCCGAATTCTGGTTCGCAATCATCAAAGTGGTAGCGATTGTCGGCATGATCGCGCTGGGCAGCTACTTGCTGGTCAGTGGCAGTGGCGGCCCTCAGGCGTCCGTAACTAACCTGTGGGAGCACGGCGGTTTCTTCCCTAACGGAACCACCGGGCTGGTAATGGCAATGGCCTTTATCATGTTCTCGTTTGGCGGTCTGGAAATGCTCGGTTTCACCGCCGCAGAGGCTGACAAGCCACGCACCGTGATCCCTAAAGCGATCAATCAGGTGATCTACCGCATCCTGATTTTCTACATCGGTGCTCTGGTGGTGCTGCTGTCGCTGACCCCGTGGGACTCACTGCTCGAAACCTTGAATGCCGGTGGCGACAGCTACAGCAGCAGCCCGTTTGTGCAGGTGTTCTCGATGTTGGGCAGTAACACGGCTGCGCACATCCTCAACTTTGTGGTCTTGACTGCCGCCTTGTCGGTATACAACAGCGGCACTTACTGCAACAGCCGCATGTTGTTAGGTATGGCGCAACAGGGCGATGCCCCGAAAGTGTTGGCCAAAATTGACAAGCGTGGCGTACCGGTTAATTCGATTTTGGCTTCGGCAGCGGTCACAGTGATTGCTGTACTGCTCAATTACCTGATGCCACACGATGCACTGGAACTGCTGATGTCGCTGGTAGTGGCCACCTTGGTGATCAACTGGGCGATGATCAGCTTCTCCCACGTCAAGTTCCGCCAGCACATGAATAAAACGGCCCAAACGCCGCTGTTCAAGGCCTTGTGGTATCCGTATGGCAACTACATCTGCCTGGCATTTGTGGCGTTCATTTTGGTGATCATGTTGCTGATCCCCGGCATTCGCGTGTCGGTGTACGCCATTCCAGTGTGGGTGGCGTTTATGTGGATCTGCTACTTGGTGAAAAACAAGCGCGCGGTGCAGGCATCGGCCACGGCTTACAGTTCAGCTGCCAAATAAGCTGACCCGCTCAACAACAAACCCGGCCACTGCGCCGGGTTTGTTGTTTGTGGGGTATCCTGCACGCCCTGATGACGGACCCTTTTCATGCTGGTGATTTCCAACAACGTTCATATCCCCGATGCCGAAATCGAACTCACGGCCATTCGTGCTCAGGGTGCGGGCGGGCAGAACGTCAATAAAGTCTCAAGCGCTATGCACCTGCGCTTTGATATTCCCAACTCGTCGTTGCCGCCGTTCTATAAAGAGCGGTTGCTGGCGCTGCGTGACAGTCGGATTACCAGTGATGGCGTGCTGATTATCAAGGCCCAGCAATACCGAACCCAGGAGCAGAACCGGGCAGATGCGCTTGAGCGTTTGCTTGAGTTGATTGTGAGTGCGACCAAGGTCGAGAAGAAGCGTCGCCCGACCAAGCCGACGCTGGGCTCCAAAAAACGTCGGTTAGAGTCCAAGACTAAGCGCGGCAGTATCAAGGCCGGGCGAGGCAAAGTGGATTTTTAATCTGCAAAACAAGGTCACAGGCGTCGCCAGCTCCCAGGAAAAGCACTGCCTGCGTTGCCGTTGATGGGGCGCGTGAGTCTGCGGCCAGCAGCGCAGGCTTAAGACTCTCTTTACGGGGCGAGGCTGCGTTTGCTCTGGCGATACAGGTAAAGGCTGAGCATCAGCCCGCTAAACGCCGCCAGTGCTGCAAACAAGAAGATAGACGCAAAGCCAAAGCCTGCTGCAACGGCGCCTACCAACGGGCCGGTGATGCCCAGTGACAGGTCGATAAACAGCGAGTAGGCGCCTACCGCGGCACCTCGGCTGGAGGCCGGTACTAAATTGACAGCCTCGACCCCAAGGGCCGGAAACACCAGCGAAAAGCCAAAACCGCTCAACGCGGCGCCTGCCAGTGCCAGTTGCGGGTTGGGTGCCAGCCATAGCAACAACAAGCCTAAAGTTTCAACACTGAGGCAGCCTATGGCGACTCGAAAACCGCCGATGCGGTTGATGAGGTTGCCGAACAACAGCCGTGCGCCGATAAAACTGGCACCAAATAGGCTCAGGCATAGCGCGGCGTTTTCCCAGTGGTTGGTCGCGTAGTACAGGGTGATAAAAGTGGCGATGGTGCCAAAACCAATCGAACCCAATGCCAAGCCCGTGCCGTGTGGCAGCACGCGGCCCAGTACATGCAAAAACGGCAAGCGTACGCCGCTGACAATGGGCGCGGCCTGTTTGGGCCATGCCAGCAGTAGGCCCACGACTGACAGCGCAATGATGCTCGCGCCCATGGTCCACAAGCCCCAGTGGTTGACCATGACCACGCCCAAAGGGGCACCGATGGCGATTGCGCCGTAACTGGCGATGCCATTCCAGGAGATAACTTTGGCTGTGTTCGCTGCACCGACCCGGCCAATGCCCCAGCCGATTGACGCTGAGCCCACCAGGCTTTCAGCGCTGCCCAAGACCAGTCGACCGAGCAGCAAACTGGCAAGGCTTAAGGCGGGGGTGGCCGAGAGCCAGCTGGACACCAACATCAACACGCCACTTAAGCCGCAACCCGACAAACCGTAGAGGATGGCGCGCTTGCTGCCCTGATTGTCGATGATCCGGCTGGCGTAAGGTCGACTGAGCAGCGTGGCCAAATACTGCACGCTGATCACCAACCCTGCGATAACGGTGCCGTAACCCAGGTTGTTGTGAACATAGCCGGGCAGTACGGCCAGCGGGATGCCGATGCTCAGGTAGCCGATAAAGGTAAACATAACGATGGAAATCACTTGGAGCGTGATCGCCAAAGGGCGTTGTGCTTCGGGCATGGGTGGGGCCTGCGGGGGTGCGGTTTGAAAATCGGGCAGTTTATTGCTGCGGCGCAACCAGTTGGGTTGCAATCAGGGCGGCCAGGGCGTTTTCTGGCGTGCCAAAACGGTTGAGCAGTGTGGCTTGTTTTTCTGGGCTGAGACGTTCCCAGAGGTCGATCATTTTTTCGGCGGTGCCGATGATAACGCTGGCTTGGGTGTCGCTGAAGGTGTCAGTCACGCTGGAATCCGGGGGCAGGCTGTGGAGCGATTGTGTCAGGCGGTATGAAAAACCAAAGGCTTTTCGCACCGCCTGATGGGGTGCCGTCAGTCTTCGCTGTCGGCCTTGAGGCTTTCCGAGGCCTCATCCAGTGCGGCGTTTTCGCCGCTGGTGTGTTGCGGGGCAGGCTGCTGAGTTTCTTGCAGGCTTGGGAAGGGGAGGTTTGGGATTTCGTGCATCGTCGCGCTCCTCGCAAGGTGTGTTTTTAAATCGCTGGGAAAGTCTGCGCTTTTAAAAAGCTTGGGCAGGATACATGAGTGAGTGTGACAATTTGTCTTTTTCTTGCGTCTGGCGGGTTGTGTGCAGGTGTGGACTTGCTCGCAATGGCCTTGATGCGGCCCATCAAACAAACCTAATCGCGAGCAAGTTCACGCCTACACAAGGGCGGTGCCTTTAGCGGGTACACACCTGCGCAATGGCTTTGGCCAGCAGGTGTAAGCGAGTGCCATCAACCCCGGCCATATTGGCGCGCCCTGAGCCGACCATGTACACGCTGTGTTTTGCGCGCAGCAGTTGCACTTGTTCAGCAGTCAAACCGGTATAAGAAAACATACCGCGCTGTTGGTTGATGTGTGCAAAGTGCTCCGCCAACCCGAACGGGGTCAAGGCTTCAACCAGACCGCTGCGCAGTTGCGCGATGCGGCTGCGCATAGCTTCAACTTCTTCGGCCCACTGAGCTTTGAGCTGCGTATCACCGAGGATGGTTGCCACTACCGCAGCACCATGATCGGGTGGGTTGGACCACAGGTTGCGTGCCAAAAAGGCCAACTGGCTGCGAATGTCGGTCAGTTTTTCGCTGTTGTTGGCACACACAATCAGTGCGCCAACGCGCTCGCGGTACAGGCCGAAGTTCTTCGAGCACGAGCTGGTAATCAGCACTTCCGGCAGTTCGCGGGCAAACAGGCGAGCCGACCATGCGTCTTGCTCCAGGCCGTCCCCGAAACCCTGATAAGCAAAGTCGATAAGCGGCAGCAGTTCGCGGCGGCGCACCACCTCCAGCACGTGTTGCCAGTCGTCTTGCGACAGGTCGAACCCGGTCGGGTTGTGGCAGCAGGCGTGCAGCAATACCACGTCGCCTTTGGGCGCTTGTTCAAGTGCGGCGAGCATTGCCGGCACGTTGAGCTTGTTATCGCTGCCCACGTACGGGTAGTGGCTGATCTTCAAGCCTGCTGCCGCGAAGATGGTTTCATGGATAGGCCACGTGGGGTCGCTCAGCCAGATCCCGCGGCCCGGCAGGCATTGGGCAATGAAGTCCGCGCTCAGGCGCAGTGCGCCGGTGCCGCCCGGGGTTTGGGTGGCACCTGCGCGCTGGTCGGCCAGCAGCGCTGAGTCAGTGCCAAGCACCAACTCGCTGATCAATTGACCAAAGCGGCTGTCACCATGACCGCCGATATAGGTTTTAGTCTGCTGTTGCTCAACCAGGCGTTGTTCGGCCTGTTTGACCGACTGCAAAATCGGCGTCAGGCCATTGGCGTCTTTATAAACCCCAACCCCCAGATCGAACTTGTTCGGGTTGCTGTCTTGGTTGTAAGCGTCCATCAGCCCCAGAATCGGGTCGCCCGGCACCCGGCCAATGGCCGAGAAGTGCATCACTTGCGACCTTCTGCAGTTTTGGCCACTTCATCAGTGCGTGCAGCCATGATGAAGTCATTGCGGTGCAGGCCTTTGATCGAGTGGCTCCACCAAGTCACGGTCACTTTGCCCCACTCGGTGAGCAGGCCAGGGTGATGGCCTTCTGCTTCCGAGATTTCACCCACGGCATTGGTGAATGCCAAGGCGAATTTAAAGTTTTTGAACGCAAAGACCTTTTCTAGCTGCATCACGCCGTCGCGAACTTCGATGTTCCAGTCCGGGATCTGCTTGATCAAAACCGGCAGTTCTTCGTCGCTAACCTGTGGGGCGTCGGCGCGGCAGGCTTCGCAATGGGCTTGGTTCAGTGTGTTCATGGTGTGTTCCTGAAGTCAGTTTTCTTATTTGTTCAAAAGACGTGTTAAGCCGCTTTTGGCTTTGGCGCAAACTTTGGCGCGTGCAGGCCCAGTGTCATGCCTTTTTCGACCATGCCCATGATGTCTTCATGGGCCAGGTCGAACAGTCGCTTCAAGTCCGGAAGGACAAAATACAGCGGCTGCAAAATATCAATGCGGTAAGGCGTGCGCATCGCTTCAAGCGGGTCGAAGGCCTGATGTTCCGGTTCTGATGACAAGCTGTAAACCGTTTCTTTGGGCGAAGACAGAATGCCCCCGCCATAGATGCGCTGGCCTTCGGGGGTGTTCACCAGCCCAAACTCAATGGTCATCCAGTACAGGCGAGCCAAATACACGCGCTGTTCTTTGCTCGCTTGCAAGCCGAGTTTGCCGTAGGTGTGGGTGAACTCTGCAAACCAGGGGTTGGTCAGCAGTGGGCAATGGCCGAAAATCTCGTGGAAAATATCGGGCTCTTGCAGGTAATCCAGTTCTTCTGGGGTGCGAATAAAGGTCGCTACCGGGAATTGCTTATTGGCCAGCAATTCAAAGAAGGTTTGGAAGGGGATAAGCGCCGGGACGCGGGCAACTTGCCAGCCGGTGGTTTGCCCCAGCACCTTGTTGATTTCGTCCAGTTGTGGAATGCGGTCATGGGGCAGGCCCAGTTTTTCGATCCCTTCCATGTATTCAGGGCAGGCGCGGCCTTCGAGCAGCTTCAGCTGTCGGGTGATCAGCGTATTCCACACCGCGTGTTCGGCAGGTGTGTAGTCGATAAAGCCATTGGCATCTGGCTCGCGAGCGACGTATTTCGTTTGCTTCATGGGGCTCTCCGCAAGGCAATCGTTCTTATTGTTCGAATGTGGCGATGACCTAGTGATACCCCAAGTGTTTGCCGCGTGCATCTGGTGCAACGGCCGTAATGCTGGGATGATGCGGCTTATTCGTAAACTATTCGTTACGATTTATGGTTTGCGCTGAGACTCTTGTAGGAAGCGACAGCCAAACTGTCACAAAATCGTGACGTTGAAATGATTGACCCTGCAAAAAACACCGGCGTAGGCGCTGCCGAAGGCCGCGATCTTTACATCAGAAAATGATCGCAGCCTGCGGCAGCACCTACGGCCATGTTCAATTTCCATTCATGCCTGAGCCTTACCCATGCGTATCAAAGTGCATTGCCAAAACCGTATTGGCATTCTTCGCGACATTCTTAATCTGCTGGTTGCGTATGGCATCAACGTGAAGCGCGGTGAGGTGGGCGGCGATCAGGGTAATGCGATCTATCTGTACTGCCCTAACTTGATCAACCTGCAATTTCAGGCGTTACGGCCCAAGTTTGAAACCATTGCCGGGGTGTTTGGGGTCAAACGTGTGGGGTTGATGCCTAGCGAGCGCCGGCACATGGAACTCAATGCGCTGCTCGGAGCGCTGGAGTTTCCGGTGTTGTCTATCGACATGGGCGGCTCGATTGTGGCTGCCAACCGCGCTGCCGCCCAGTTGCTGGGCGTTCGCGTGGATGAAGTGCCAGGTATTGCTCTGTCACGCTACGCCGAAGACTTCGATTTGCCAGAGCTGGTGCGAGCCAATAAATCACGAATCAACGGTTTGCGGGTCAAGATCAAAGGGCATGTGTTCCTGGCCGATATTGCGCCTTTGCAATTGGAGCACGATGAAAGCGAGGCGATGGCGGGCGCCGTCTTGACCTTGCATCGCGCAGACCGCTTGGGTGAGCAGATCTACAACGTGCGCAAGCAAGAGCTGCGCGGCTTCGACAGTATTTTTCAAAGCTCAAAAGTCATGGCAGCGGTGGTGCGTGAAGCGCGCCGCATGGCACCGCTGGATGCACCTCTATTAATAGAAGGCGAAACCGGCACCGGTAAAGAATTGCTGGCACGCGCCTGCCACTTGGCCAGCCCCCGTGGGCAATCACCCTTAATGGCGCTCAACTGCGCAGGCTTGCCGGAGTCGATGGCGGAGACCGAGCTGTTTGGTTACGGGCCGGGCGCCTTTGAAGGGGCTCGGGCCGAGGGCAAGCTGGGACTGCTTGAACTGACAGCGGGCGGTACGTTGTTTCTTGATGGTGTGGGTGAAATGAGCCCTCGCTTGCAGGTCAAGTTACTGCGCTTTTTGCAAGATGGATGCTTTCGGCGTGTGGGCAGCGATGAAGAGGTTTACCTCGATGTGCGGGTGATGTGTGCCACGCAGGTTGATTTGTCCGAGTTGTGCGCCAAAGGCGAGTTCCGTCAGGACCTTTACCATCGGCTCAATGTGCTATCGCTGCACATCCCGCCGCTGCGCGAATGTCTGGATGGTCTGGAGCCTTTGGTTGAGCACTTTCTTGATCAGGCCAGTCGCCAAATTGGCTGCGCGCTGCCACGTTTGGCGCCTGCGGCTATGGATCGGCTCAGTCATTACCACTGGCCCGGCAATGTGCGACAGCTTGAAAACGTGCTGTTTCAGGCGGTTTCGCTGTGTGATGGCGGAGTGGTCAAGGCGGAGCATATTCGCCTGCCTGACTATGGCGTGCGCCAACCGCTGGGGGATTTCTCGATGGAGGGCGGTCTGGATCAGATTGTCGGGCGTTTCGAGAAGGCCGTGCTTGAGCGTCTTTATTCCGAGCACCCCAGCAGCCGATTGCTGGGTAAGCGTTTGGGGGTTTCCCACACCACCATCGCCAACAAACTGCGTGAGCACGACATCATTAAGCCGGGTAAAGAATCCTAAAACGTTGACCTGCGTGGGAGCTGCCGCAGGCTGCGATCTTTTACGGGCTTAAAGATCGCAGCCTGCGGCAGCTCCCACGCAAAGCCTTTGGTTTCATGGAGGTCATGCCTTGCCGCAATCGGCACAAAGCCGCCGTATTTACGTCTTTCTCGTTTTCTCCCCTTTTCGACTGAGGCCTGTGTTAGCCCCGCAGTGCCGTCGTTTGTGCCGTCAAAAAAAAGTTGGTGCGTAAATTGCTAGTAGCTCAGCAGTACAGCGGTGGGCGGCAAGCGTCCGTCAGACAGAGGAAAGACTGTGGACAAGTACCTTTATGTGG
Source organism: Pseudomonas sp. E315 (assembly GCF_055406205.1). Taxonomy (NCBI): domain Bacteria; kingdom Pseudomonadati; phylum Pseudomonadota; class Gammaproteobacteria; order Pseudomonadales; family Pseudomonadaceae; genus Pseudomonas; species Pseudomonas sp. E315. The sequence goes on from NZ_JBUZPJ010000001.1 coordinate 53,519, forward strand.
CAATGACCGGCGCCAGCCAGAATGCACTGGCGCAGAAGGCGCATGCCAACAATCTGGCGAACATCTCAACCAACGGTTTTCAGCGTGACCTGGAGCAGGCGCGTTCGATGCCGGTGTTCGGTGACAGCTTTCCGGCGCGGGCCTTTGCCTTGAGCGAACGCCCTGCGACCGATTTCACCCCCGGCGCGTTGGTTGAAACCGGGCGCGATCTGGATGTGGCCGTGGCAGGCGATGGTTGGATGGCCGTGCAGTCGCCGGATGGCAGCGAAGCCTATGTGCGCACTGCGAGCATGAATGTGGATGCCTTGGGCATTCTGCGTGCTGGCAATGGCATGCCCATCATGGGCAATGGCGGGCCGATTGCCGTACCGCCTCAGCAGCAAATCGAAGTGGGCGAAGACGGCACCATCAGCATTCGTGCGATGGGCGAAGGCCCGCGGGTGATGGCTGAAGTGGATCGCATCAAGATGGTTCAGCCCGACCTCAAAAACATGACCAAAGGTCTGGACGGCATGATCCACACCAAAGACGGCCAGCCTGCGGTGGCTGACGCCAACGTGCGCGTGGTGTCGGGTTTTCTGGAGGCGAGCAACGTGAATGCCGTCGACGAGATGACGTCGGTGCTGGCGCTGGCCAAGCAATTTGAGCTGCACATCAAAATGATGAACACCGCCAAAGAAGACGACCAAGCCATGACTCGGGTCTTGTCGATCAGCTAATTACTTAAACGCAGCGTCGAAAAACCGGCGCGCGAGGAGAAGACCATGCTTCCGGCACTATGGGTTGCAAAAACAGGTTTGGCCGCACAAGACACCAACCTGACCACTATTTCCAACAACTTGGCCAACGTCTCGACCACGGGTTTTAAACGTGATCGCGCTGAGTTCCAAGACTTGCTGTACCAGATCAAACGCCAGCCCGGCGCGCAATCGACCCAAGACAGCGAGCTGCCATCGGGCCTGCAAGTCGGTACGGGTGTGCGCATTGTCGGCACGCAAAAGAACTTTCAGGCCGGTAGCCTGCAAACCACCGAGCAGCCGTTGGACTTGGCCATCAATGGCCGTGGTTTCTTCCAGATCATGCAGCCGGACGGCACCACGTCTTACACCCGTGACGGTACTTTCCACCTGGACTCCAACGGCCAGATCGTAACGGCCAATGGTTTTGCGCTGGAGCCGGCGATTGTCGTGCCTGCTGATGCTCAGACCTTCACCGTGGGGCAAGACGGCACCGTGTCGGTGACCATCGCGGGCAACCCGGCTGCGCAGGTGATCGGTAACTTGCAAACCGCCGACTTCATCAACCCGGCTGGCCTGCAGGCTCAGGGCGGTAACCTGTTCCTTGAAACCGCTTCAAGTGGCGCGCCGCAAGTGGGTACGCCGGGCCTCAATGGCTTCGGTCTGACTATGCAGAGCATGCTGGAAACCTCCAACGTCAGCACCGTGGAAGAGATGGTCAACATGATCACCACCCAGCGTGCTTACGAGATGAACTCCAAAGTGATCTCCACCGCTGACCAAATGTTGTCGTTTGTTACGCAAAATCTGTAATCACGTAGATAGGGCGGCCATTGCGGCGCCAGCAATAGCGGGAGAGGTCATGAAACGCTTGTTATCGGTTCTAGCACTGGGCGCCATTACGTTCGTGGCGGGGTGTGTCAGCCCGCCACCACGGCCAAACGATCCGTATTACGCCCCTGTTTTGCCGCGCACGCCGCTGCCAGCAGCGGCGAACAACGGCTCGATTTACCAGGCAGGCTTTGAGCAGAACCTGTACAGCGACCGTAAGGCGTTTCGCATTGGTGACATCATCACCATCACCCTGAACGAAAAAACTCAGGCCAGCAAAAACGCCAACTCGCAAATCGGTAAAAACAGTAACACCAGCATTGGTCTGACCTCGTTGTTTGGTGCCGGTTTGAGCACCAACAACCCGGTGGGCGGTGGCGATTTGAGCCTCGATGCCGGTTACAGCGGCAGCCGGGCAAGCAAGGGCGACAGCAAGGCCGGGCAGGGCAACAGCTTGACCGGCTCGATCACCGTGACCGTTGCTGATGTGTTACCCAACGGCATCATCGCGGTGCGCGGTGAAAAGTGGATGACTTTGAACACCGGTGACGAGTTGGTGCGCATTGCCGGTCTGGTTCGTGCTGATGACATCGCCACCGATAACACGGTGTCTTCAACGCGCGTGGCCGATGCACGGATTACCTATTCGGGGACCGGCTCGTTTGCCGATGCGAGTCAGCCAGGCTGGTTTGACCGCTTCTTCCTTAGCCCTCTGTTCCCTTTCTAAGTGATGGCCCCAACCATGTTCAACCTCAAGCATTTGCTGGCAGCCGTCGTGCTGATGTCAACAACCCTGGGCGTACACGCCGAGCGGTTGAAGGATATCGCCAGCATTTCCGGCGTACGGTCTAACCAATTGATTGGTTACGGCTTGGTGGTCGGGCTTAACGGTACGGGCGACCAGACCACGCAAACCCCGTTCACCCTGCAAACGTTTAACAACATGCTGTCGCAGTTCGGTATCAAAGTGCCGCCGGGCTCGGGCAACGTGCAGTTGAAAAACGTGGCGGCGGTGTCCATCAGCGCTGATTTGCCAGCCTTCGCCAAGCCGGGCCAGGTGGTGGATATCACCGTGTCTTCCATCGGTAACTCTAAAAGCTTGCGCGGCGGCACCTTGTTGCTGACGCCGCTTAAAGGCATCGACGGCAACGTGTATGCCGTGGCTCAGGGCAATCTGGTCGTGGGTGGTTTTGATGCTGAAGGCCGTGATGGCTCAAAAATTACCGTCAACGTTCCGTCAGCTGGGCGAATTCCGGGCGGTGCGTCGGTAGAGCGTGCGGTGCCGAGCGGCTTCAATCAGGGCAACAGCCTGACCCTGAACCTCAATCGTTCGGACTTCACCACCGCCAAGCGCGTGGTCGACAAGATCAACGATTTGCTCGGCCCCGGCGTGGCGCAAGCCATTGATGGCGGCTCGATCCGCGTCACCGCGCCGTTGGACCCAAGCCAGCGTGTTGATTACCTGTCGATTCTGGAAAACCTTGAGGTTGATCCGGGTCAGGCCGTGGCCAAAGTCATCATCAACTCGCGTACTGGCACCATCGTGATTGGTCAAAACGTCAAAGTTTCGCCAGCGGCAGTGACCCACGGCAGTTTGACGGTAACCATCACCGAAGACCCAATCGTGAGTCAGCCCGGCCCGCTGTCCAATGGCGAGACGGCCGTGGTGCCGCGTTCGCGGGTTAACGCTCAGCAAGAAGCCAAGCCCATGTTCAAGTTCGGCCCCGGCACCACGCTGGATGAAATCGTGCGTGCGGTGAATCAGGTGGGGGCGGCGCCAGGCGACTTGATGGCAATCCTTGAAGCCTTGAAACAAGCCGGCGCCTTGCAAGCCGACTTGATCGTGATCTGAGGCCGACGTCATGGATATGCGTAAGAGCGGTGTGGTCAGTGGCAGCGATTCAGGTGCCTTTACTGACCTTAATCGTCTGAACAATTTGAAGGTCGGCGACCGCGAGAGCGACAGCAACATGCGTAAGGTCGCGCAGGAATTCGAGTCGTTGTTTCTTAACGAAATGCTCAAGTCCATGCGTTCGGCGAACGAAGTGCTGGGCAAGGACAACCCGCTCAACACGCCAGCGGCCAAGCAGTATCAGGAAATGTACGATCAGCAACTGTCGGTGACATTGTCACGACAGGGCGGCGGCATTGGTTTGGCTGACGTGTTGATGCGTCAGATGTCCAAAAACAAATCGGCAGAGCCGGGCGAAACACCCGCCAGCACAGCGCTGACAACTGAGGCCAAAGCCGCGACGCCGACGCCAGCAGTTACCGCGCCAGACAGCCCGTTTGTGCGTTCCAATGGTCAGCGCCCACTGTGGGCTTCGCGCGTTGCGGTCGCACCAACGACGGGACAGGGTGCGCATCAAAATGACATGGCGCTGCTTAATCAGCGGCGCTTGGCGCTGCCCACCAAGCTGACTGATCGGCTGTTGGCCGGGATTGTGCCTTCGGCTGACCCGGCGCGTGCAACCCTTAACACCAGCACGGTGCCAGAGCGCACCAGCGCTTCGATGGACGCAGTGCTTAAAGGCAGCCGCCAGCCGATGGTCAGTGCGTCGGGTGCTCAGGGGCGGATGCAGGTGTATGGCCGTGCAGTGGCGCAGCCGCCATTGGCTCCGGCCAAAAAAGCGTTCGAGTCACCAGACGCCTTTGTGGCAACCATGCTGCCGATGGCGCAGCAGGCTGCTGACCGAATCGGCGTCGACCCGCTGTATTTGGTGGCGCAAGCGGCACTGGAAACAGGCTGGGGCAAGTCGGTCATGCGCCAGCAAGATGGCAGCAGCAGTCACAACTTGTTCGGCATTAAAGCCACTGGCAGTTGGCAGGGTGCGCAAGCTCGAGCCATCACCAGTGAGTTCAAGGGCGGGCAGATGGTCAAGGAAACAGCTGACTTCCGTTCCTACGATTCGTATCAAGACAGCTTCCATGACTTGGTCACGCTGTTGCAGAGCAACAATCGTTATAAAGAAGTGCTCAACGCTGCCGATAAACCAGAACAATTTGTACGCGAGCTGCAGAAGGCCGGTTACGCAACCGACCCAGAGTACGCCAGCAAGATTTCGCAGATAGCCAAACAAATGAAGACCTACCAGAGCTACGCCTCGACAGGCTCTTTCACGAATTTATAAGGTTAGAACCATGGCGAGTTTGATCAACATCGGGATGTCGGGGCTGAACGCCAGCCAAGGGGCATTGGCCACGGTCGGCAATAACATTGCCAACGCCAACGCAGCGGGCTATTCGCGTCAGCAAATCGTGCAGGGCACTGCTGCCTCGCAACAAGTGGGCGGCGTGTTCATCGGCACGGGCACCACATTGGCTGACGTGCGCCGTGTGTATAACGCCTACCTCGACGCCCAGTTGCAGACCACCACTTCGTTGAACGGCGATGCTCAGGCTTATCTGGATCAGATCGGCCCGATTGATAAATTGCTGTCAGACAAAAGCACAGGTGTTTCGGCTGCGCTCAGCAGTTTTTTTGCCTCGCTGCAAACAGCCGCAGCGGCGCCCGGTGACGCCTCGTCCCGCGATTTGCTGCTGACCAATGCGCAGACCTTGAGCAATCGCTTTAACTCGATCGCGGCCCAGCTCAATCAGCAAAACGAAGGCGTTAACAGCCAGCTAGAAACCCTGACCTCGATGGTCAACCAGCACACCGCCACCATTGCTTCACTCAACAAACAGATTGCTCAGGCCACCACTGCTGGCAATACGCCCAATGATTTGTTGGATGCGCGTAACGAAGCGGTTCGCTCCTTGAATGAGCTGGTTGGGGTGACGGTTCAAGAACACGACAACGTTTACGACATTTCGCTGGGTACAGGCCAGTCGCTGGTGTTGGGCAATACTTCGAATACGATTTCGGCCGTTCCGGGTAAAACGGACAAAAGCCAGTTCAGCATTCAGATCAACTATCAGTCGTCCACCTCGGACATCACATCGGTGGTCAGTGGCGGCAAGATTGGTGGCTTGATTCGTTATCGCGATGAAGTGCTGGCGCCTGCCATCAATGAGTTGGGGCGCACTGCCATTGTGGTAGCCGATGCCATTAACCAGCAGTTGGGGCAGGGTTTGGATGCCAACGGCGAGTTTGGTTCGGCCTTGTTCAACAGCATCAACAGTGCCAAAGCCATCTCTGAGCGCAGCCTTGCCTCGACGGGCAACAGCAAGGGCTCGGGCAACTTGGACGTGGTCATCACCAACAGTGGCAACTTGACCACCTACGACTATCAGGTGAAGTTCACCAGCGCTGACGAGTACACGGTCAAGCGCTCTGACGGCACTGACATGGGCTCGTTCAAGTTGGGCCAGACCCCGGCTGCTGATATCGACGGTTTTACCCTGAACCTCAATGGAGCGGCCCTGAAAGAAGGCGACAGCTTTAAAGTCAGCCCGACCCGCAGCGGCGCGACCAATATTGGCGTGCAAATGACCGACTCCACCAAGTTGGCATTTGCCGGGCCTCTGGTGGCTGGCGCGGGAGGTTCCAACTCGGGCACGGGAGCTTTGACTACACCCAGCTTGACGGATGCGCTGAATATTTATGGTGGCGCGGCTCTGGGCGAATTGCAGTCGCAGATTGAAGGCTCGATGCCAGTGCGCATCGTCTTTGGTGAGGCTGTGGATGGCGTTCAGAGCTACCGCGTGCTGGATGAAAAAGGCAATGAAATCGGCAAGAGCACGATCGTGCAGGGCCAGGACAACGCAGTCACCATCAAGGTGCCTGTGCTGGACGCCGCCGGTCAGCCGGTCAAGAACCCAGATGGCACCGACAAAACCATTGATTTTGATACCACCATCAGTGGCACGCCGGGCAAGGGCGACAGCTTCGACATCAATTTCAATAAGGACGGCAAGTCCGACAACACCAACGCCAACAAACTGGTCGAATTGCAGACCAAGCAAACCGTAGGTGTTAACACTGGCGGCGGTGGCGTAAGTATGGCCACGTCTTACAGTCAGTTGGTGTCCAAGGTCGGCGGCAAAGCCAGTCAGGCGGCCGTTGACGGCACGGCCACTAACGCAGCGCTGGCCTACGCCAAAGAAAGCCGCAGCTCGGTGTCACAGGTTAACTTGGACGAAGAAGCGTCGAACCTGGTCAAGTTTCAGCAGTACTACACGGCATCGTCGCAAATCATCAAGGTTGCGCAAGATACCTTCACGACGCTGATTAACAGTATTTAAGGGAGTCACCGACGATGCGTATTTCTACTGCCCAGTTTTTTGAGTCCAGTTCGTCCAAGTACCAGAACAACTTCGCTTCGGTGATCAAGACCCAAACCCAGATCGACTCGGGCGTGCGTATTCAAACGGCTGCCGATGATCCGGTTGGCGCGGCCCGCTTGCTGCAACTGCAGCAGCAGCAAGACATGTTGGCGCAATACACCACCAACATGAACGGCATCAAATCATCGTTGGCCAACCAGGAGTCGGTGCTGACCAGCATTGATACCGCTATGCAAAAGGCTTACGAGCTGGCGTTGCAGGCCGGTGGCGGTGTGGTGAGTGATGCCGACCGCCTCTCGATTGCCAACGAGCTGGGCAACATCGAAGAGCAGGTGTTCAGCCTGCTCAACAGCAAGGACGCCTCGGGGAACTACATCTTCTCGGGCTCCAAAACCGACACGCCGCCGTATGCCCGCAACAATGACGGCACCTACACCTATCAGGGCGATGACACGCAGCTGAACCTTAAGGTGTCCGACACCTTGACCATTGCTGGCAGTGACACGGCCAAAAGCATTTTTGAGGGTGTGACCAATACGGGGCGTACCGATGCCACGCTGACGACCAAGCCGCCTTTAAGCCCTGACGGCACGGTCTCGGTCTCTGCAGGTTTGATTACTTCAAGCCCTGTGTTCAACAAGAGCTTTGAAGACGGCCAGCCCTATGAGCTTGAGTTCACCAGCAGCACGCAGTACATCGTGCGGGACAAGACGGGCAAAGATATAACGGCTGACCTGCCGGGCACAGGCACCTTTGACGCGACGAAGGAGGGTGCTCATAGCATCAACCTGCGCGGCGTGCAGTTCGACATTAACCTGAACCTCAAGGACATTGCGGCCGCAGATCAGGATGACGCGGTCATGGGGCATGTCTTCACGCTTGAAGCCAAGCCCGACTCGTTCAATGCTTCGCGCAGCCCAGGCAATATCTCGACCTCGCAAATCACTAGCAGCGCAGTGACTGATGCCGATGCCTATGGCGACAAATTCCCATCCAATGGTGCAGTGATCAAGTTCACCAGCGACACGGAATACGAGATTTACGCGCAGCCGGTAACGGCCAACAGCAAGTCGATTGCCAGCGGCACTATGGTCGGTGATTCGATCACCGAGCTGGGTGTCACATTTGACTTCACCGGCCCGCGTGATGCAGGCGATCAGTTCGTGATCAAGGGTAATAACCACCAGAGCCAAAGTGCGCTGGACACCCTCAGTCAGCTGCGTCAGGCCCTGGCTACACCGACTGACGGTGATCCGGCGGCTCAGCAAAAGCAGAAAGACGCGATCAACGCTTCGGTGGGTAACATCAAAAACGCTATGGCCGGTATTGATACCGCCCGCGGTTCTATTGGTGCGCGATTAAAGTCGGTTGACGTACAGACCAACGAAAACGAAAGCATGCGCTTGGCCAACGACTCCACAACGGCTGCCATCGGCAATACCGACATGGCGGGCGCCTCCATCGACCTGGCTTTCCAGAAGGCCATGCTTGAGGCTTCGCAGCTGGCGTTCGTGAAAATCTCCCAGTTGAGCCTGTTCAACAAAATCTGATCCCGCCTAGTACTCTGCGGCTGGCCTCTGTCTGGGGTACAGCCGCGGGGGCTGCCTCTTCAAAAATCCTCTTTTTGTTTGGCTGCGCCTTGCACGGTCGCTTGGTCTTGCGCCTGTTTGTTGTGCTGTGACCTGAAACCTTTTGTATAAAACCACACAAATTAGCGTGACCTATGAGTCATAACGCGCATCTTCACTGTATCGTGTGAAACGTACGGGCGGATGCCGGGCTTTTATCGGGCCGGTTTTGTGTATTTTCAGGCATCCACTTTCGCCGCATTTTTGCGCGACGAAGCCCTTTTATTGTCAACGCCCCTCGACTGTGTGAGCGGGTGATCTCCAGCTATTTAGTATTGGGAAGCCACAATGATTGGCATTAAAAGCATCGCCAGTTACGTGCCAGCAAGTGGTGTAGACAACTACGCCCAAGGCGCGAAATTCTCCAAGGACGAAGAATTCATTCTGGGCAAGATTGGCTCGGCATTCCTGCCGCGCAAAGATGCTGACCAGGAAACCTCGGATCTGTGTGTCGAAGCTGTCAATGCGCTGTTCGCCAACAATCCGCAGCTTAAGCGTGAATCTATTGACGCGCTGATCGTGATTACCCAAAACGGCGATGCCGAAGGCTTGCCGCACACCGCTGCCATCGTTCAGGACAAGCTCGGTTTGCCGACGCATGTGGCTGCGTTTGATATTTCGCTGGGCTGCTCGGGTTACGTTTACGGCATCTACGCGATGAAAGGCTTCATGGAAGCCACGGGCCTGAAAAACGGCCTGTTAATCACCGCTGACCCATATTCGAAAATCGTCGACCCCGAAGACCGCAACACCACCATGTTGTTCGGTGATGCCGCCACCGCCACCTGGATGGGCGAAGACGCTGTCTGGCAGTTGGGCAAGGCCAAATTTGGCACCGACGGTTCCGGCGCCCCGCATTTGAAAGTCAGTGACGGCGTATTTTTCATGAATGGCCGCCAAGTGTTCAACTTTGCACTGCTCAAAGTGCCGGCGCATTTGCACGAGTTGATCGATGAGTCGGACCTAAAAGCCGAAGACATTGACGCGTTCTGCATTCACCAAGGCAGTGCGGCCATTGTTGATGCCGTGGCACGTCGTTTTGAAGGCGAGCCAGAGAAGTTCATCAAGGACATGGTTGAGACGGGTAACACCGTGTCGTCGAGCATTCCATTGCTGCTGGAAAAGCACGCTATGGACACCACGACCTGGAAGCGCGTGGCGCTGAGCGGTTTTGGTGTGGGCCTGTCGTGGGGTTCTGCGATTATCTATCGTCCGTAACCGGCATCAAGCAACTCCCAAACGCCCGTGGCCCAAAAAGCCACGGGCGTTTTGCGTCTGGCCGTATTCGTAGGAGCTGCCGAAGGCTGCGAGCTTTAAATTTGCCTGCTCAAGATCAAAAGATCGCAGCCTTCGGCAGCTCCCACGGGATGTGGTTTTGTGTCGGAACAGGCCGCTAAGCCCCATAAACATTGGGGATGGCCTGCGGCCAGTAAAAAATTTCAAAAAAGCCCTCAAGCAACTTGCTTTCACGACGATAACTATTACGAAGGTTCTCTAGGCCACACCCGGCGGTTGCCAGGGCCGGAAGCCGCAGTATTCAACCCACGAGGAATTCGTCATGGCTTTATCCGTAAATACCAACATCACGTCGCTGGGTGTTCAGAAGAACCTCAACAAGGCTGCCGATGCTCTGAGCACCTCGATGAACCGTCTGTCTTCTGGCCTGAAAATCAACAGCGCCAAAGACGACGCGGCTGGCATGCAAATCGCCAACCGTCTGGGCAATCAGGTTAAAGGTCTGAACGTAGCCATCGCTAACGCCAACAACGGCGTATCGATTGCTCAGACTGCTGAAGGCGCGATGCAAGAGTCCACCAACACCCTGCAACGTCTGCGTGAGCTGGCTCTGCAAGCGGCCAACGGTGATAAAAGCGACGCTGACCGTGTATCCCTGCAGCAAGAATTCACCGCTAAAGTGGGCGAGCTGACGCGTACCGCCAACACCACTACTTTCGGTGGTCGTAACCTGCTGGACGGTTCGTTCAACAACGTAGCCTTCCAAATCGGTGCTGACGCTAACCAGACCATCTCGTTCGGCATGAGCGACATCAGCGCCACTGGCCTGAAAGGCTCTTACAGCGAAGCAACCACTAACGGTAAGGCCATGGCTGGCATGGCTGCGACCTCGATCGGTTCTGCTGTCAGTGCTTCTGTGACAGGTGCTGCAGCAGCCGTACCTCCAGCTGCTGCTACCTCCGTAAAAATCAACGGTACAGACGTTGCTCTGGCAAAAGACGCCACAGCCGCTGAGATGGCCAAGGCTATCAACGATGCTGGCATCTCTGGTGTTTCGGCTTCGGCAGACACCGCTGGCAAAATCACCCTGAAGTCGGCTAACGCTGAGTTGGTTGTTGAAGGTACTGCTGGCGCTGCTGCGCTGGGTGTTGCAGAAGCCACTACCAAGGCTGAAGATTCGCTGGTACCGGCAGGCACCATCACCGTTAACGGTGAAGACCTGGTCATCGCGGGTACTGAGAAAGTCAGCCAAGTAGTTACCAGCATCGCCGGCATGGAAGGTATCGCGTCGGCCAAGCTGAACAACGGTCGTATCGAAATCACCTCTAAAGATGGTTCTGATGTCGCGCTGAGCAACAAAACCAGCGGCGCTCTGTCGGCTCTGGGCCTTGCTCCTGGCACTTCGCAAGCCAAGCTGCAAGCTGACACTTCGATCAGCCTGAATGGCGTTGAAGTGAAGTTCAAAAAAGGTGACACCGCTGACGCAATCGTTTCGTCGATCAACAGCGCAAGCACCGGCGTGACTGCAAGCAAGAACTCCGACGGTACTCTGGCTCTGTTCGCAGACAAAGACATCGTTATTGCTGACGGCAGCGCAGGCGGTGGCTTGACTGCACTGGGTCTGTCTGCTGGTAAAACTGCAGCCGTAACGCTGGAAACCACTGTTTCCGACCTGAGCGTTCTGTCTGCAGCTTCGGCTCAGCAAGCTATCCAGGCTCTGGACGGCGCAATGCAGCAGATCGACAGCCAGCGTTCGCAGCTGGGTGCTGTTCAAAACCGTTTCTCCAGCACCGTGTCTAACCTGCAAAGCATCGCGCAGAACTCCGCTGCTGCTAAAGGCCGCGTAGAAGACGCCGACTTCGCTGCTGAAACAGCTGAGCTGACCAAGCAACAAACCCTGCAACAGGCTTCCACTGCGATCCTGTCTCAGGCTAACCAATTGCCATCCTCCGTACTGAAGCTGCTTCAGTAATCACGGCGCTTGGTCAATAACGGAAGGGCGCGTTTACGTGCCCTTTCGTTTTTCAGTGTTGAGGTGATGACATGGACATGAGCGTCAAGCTGAGCGCGGCTTACCCCGCAAGTGTTTCTCCTGCTGTGAATGCGCCTGCTGCACCGGCCATTCAGCCAACAATCGAAAACACGGTAGCGCCCGTCACAGAGCCCAAACGCGAGGATCTGGAAAAGGCGGTCAGTGATATCCGTGAATTTGTGCAGTCTACCCAGCGTCAGCTGGACTTTTCCATTGATGACTCCACGGGCGTGGTTGTGGTCAAGGTCATTGCCACTCAAAGTGGCGAAGTCATACGTCAACTCCCCTCAGAAGCTGCATTGAAGCTGGCGCAAAGCCTGAGCGATGCCGGTAGCTTGTTGTTTCATACCAATGCCTGAGGTGGCATGAATTTTGTTGTTGTTTGTCGATACGGCGCAGTTAGCCAATAAAACGGCAGCCAACGAAAAGGAGATAAAAGATGGCCAGTTCTACGATAAGCGGCGTCGGCTCGGGTATTGATACCCAGTCCATCGTTAAAGCGTTGGTTGAAGCTGAAAAAGCTCCCAAACAGGCTCAGATCACCAAGCAGCAAACCACCACCACCATTCAGTTGTCTGCTTTGGGTACGGTGAAAAGCTCGCTGGACGCTTATCGCACGGCCATCGCCAAGCTAAAAGATGCGTCGAGCTTTAGTGGGATGGCAGGGTCGACCTCGGATGACAAAAAGTCCAAGGTCACCATTGACGCGACTGCCTCCACGGGCAAATACGATTTGGTCGTAGAGCAGTTGGCCACCGCTTCAAAGATCAGCAGCCCGGTGTTTGCCGATGGCGCCAAGTCTGTGGTCAACCCGACGGATGACGCTACCACGCTCACCATCTCTCAGTCGGGTGTTGATTACGATGTGAATGTACCCGCCGGCGCAACCATGAAGGAAATGCGCGAAGCGATCAACACGCAACTGCAAGGCAAAGGCATCAGTGCCAACGTGCTGACGGATGCTTCGGGTTCGCGACTGGTACTGACCTCGTCGGTGATGGGCGAGGGGACTGAGATCACCATGACGGGTGATTCTGAGCTGGCCAAAGGGGTCACCACGTTGGTGCCGCCGCAAAATGCGAAGTTCACCATCGACGGCCTAGAGATGGAGTCAAAGAGCAATAAGGTTGACTCTGCCATCAGTGGCGTGACGATTGAGCTTTTAGTGGGTGATAAGGCTGCTTCCACCATTACTGTGGGCGCCAACACCGACACGCTGAAAACCTCGGTACAGGCCTTTGTCACGGCGTATAACGCCCTGATGACCTCAATTAACACGCAGACCAAAGTGACGGCCACCGGCGATACGGCGACCACTACGGCTGGCGCGTTGACTGGCGATGCGTCCATGCGTCAGTTGGTGTCGAGCTTGCGTAACGAACTGCTCAACAGCAGTGGCTCGAATGCAGCCATTGGCTTGGCGCAGATGGGGGTCAGCACTGACTCCAAAACCGGTCTGTTGAGCCTTGATGATAAGGCCTGGACCAAGGCCGTGGCTTTGCCAAACGGTGCATCCAATATTGCCAAGGTGTTCACGGGTGATACGGGTTTGATCGCGCGGATGACCAAAACCACCGAGCCTTATGTCGGCACCACCGGCACATTGGCCCAGCGCACCACTGATCTCAATACCAAGTTGACCGATCTGACTACTCAGCAAGCCGAGTTGGATCGTCGTATCGAGAGTTTGCAGGCATCGCTGTCAGCCAAGTACAACGCAATGGATACGCTAGTGGCTCAACTGAACGCCACCAGCTCAAGCGTTTTGACGACTCTGAACTCGCTGAACAATCCTAAGTCAGACTAACGCCCGATGAAATTCCGGCTTCTCACGCGTCAATGTGAAGCCGGGGAGCGTTAAAGTTTTTTGCGACACAGTCGACATAACAGCCAGGTGCATTTACTTTCGACTGCCACCCGTTACGAGGTAGAAACATGAACCCGATGCGCGCCCTTCGTCAGTACCAGAAGGTCAATTCCCACGCTCAAATCTCCGAAGCCAGCCCGCATCGCTTGATTCAGATGTTGATGGAAGGTGGCCTGGAGCGCATGGCTCAAGCCAAAGGTGCAATGGCCCGTGGCGATATTGCGCAAAAAGCGCTGCTGATCACCAAGACCATCGACATCATCACAGGCCTGCGTGCCGGGCTGCGTGAAGAAAACACCGATGACAAAGAGGCGCTGCGTCAGTTGGACAGCCTCTACGAATACATGACCAAGCAATTGACCTTGGCCAACGTCAAAAACGACCCCGAGCTCATCGACGAAGTTGCCCGCCTGATGATCACCGTCAAAAGTGGCTGGGACGCTATCGCGCCAGAATAATGCTGAAGGTCTGAGGAGTGCGTCATGAGCCAACTGCAACGAATTCAAGAAACCCGCGATGCGCTGATTGACGCCTTGGCTGCGCGCAATTGGGACGCTATTGGCGAGCTGGACACTGCGTGCCGCCACTGCGTTGAAAATGTGCTGTCTGAGACGCCGGTGGACGAGGGTGTGCTGCGCGAAAATCTTGAGGGGTTGCTGGTGGTCTATCGCATGCTGTTGGATGCCGCGATGATAGAGCGACAGTCAGTTGTGGATCAGATGGCGCAGATCAACCAAGCAAAAAATGCTTCAAAGGTTTACCATCTGTTCGGCTAAGACGTAAAAAACATGTGGATAAGCAGTTTTAAGCGCCATAAATTTGACTGTGTATGTTTTTTTGACTTAACTAGTGCTGTTTTCTGATTTCAGTCGTCTTAGATATCCAAACGGGGTCAGGGCGTCTAGCTTGCCTCTCCATCCAGGGCATTGAGTTGACTAGGGAAGTTGCTATTGCATGTGGCGTGAAACCAAAATTCTGCTGATCGATGACGATAGCGTCCGCCGCCGCGATTTAGCGGTGATTTTAAATTTTCTCGGTGAAGAAAATTTAACCAGCGCTAGCCACGATTGGCAGCAGGCTGTCGACACATTGTCCTCCAGTCGCGAAGTGCTCTGCGTGCTGATCGGGGCTGTCAGCATCACTGGCGGTCTTGCGAGCTTGCTTAAGACACTGGCTGCTTGGGATGAGTTCCTTCCCGTATTGCACTTAGGCGATATTTCTTCGGTCGAACTGCCTGACGACTTGCGTCGCCGCGTGTTGTCCAGCCTTGAAATGCCCCCCAGCTACAGCAAACTGCTTGATTCCTTGCACCGTGCTCAGGTCTATCGCGAGATGTACGATCAGGCCCGTGAGCGCGGCCGTCATCGTGAGCCCAACCTGTTCCGCAGTTTGGTCGGCACCAGCCGCGCGATTCAACACGTTCGTCAGATGATGCAGCAAGTGGCCGACACCGACGCCAGTGTGTTGATCTTGGGTGAGTCGGGCACCGGCAAGGAAGTGGTCGCACGTAACCTGCATTACCATTCCAAGCGCCGCGATGCACCGTTTGTGCCCGTGAACTGTGGGGCTATACCGGCAGAGCTGCTCGAAAGCGAGTTGTTCGGTCATGAGAAGGGCGCCTTCACTGGCGCAATTACCAGCCGGGCCGGGCGCTTTGAGTTGGCCAATGGCGGCACGTTGTTCCTCGACGAAATCGGTGACATGCCGCTGCCGATGCAAGTCAAGTTGCTGCGTGTGTTGCAGGAGCGCACCTTCGAGCGCGTGGGCAGTAACAAGACCCAATGCGCTGACGTGCGCATCATTGCCGCCACCCACAAAAACCTCGAAAGCATGATTGAAGTCGGCGCTTTCCGCGAAGACTTGTACTACCGCCTCAACGTGTTCCCCATTGAAATGGCCCCTTTGCGTGAGCGAGTGGAAGACATTCCGCTGCTGATGAACGAGCTGATTTCGCGCATGGAGCACGAAAAACGCGGCTCCATTCGTTTCAACTCTGCGGCCATCATGTCGCTGTGCCGTCATGGCTGGCCGGGTAACGTGCGTGAGCTGGCCAACTTGGTGGAGCGCATGGCGATCATGCACCCGTATGGGGTGATCGGTGTGGCGGAGCTGCCGAAAAAATTCCGCTATGTCGATGACGAAGACGAGCAGATGGTCGATAGCCTGCGCAGCGACATGGAAGAGCGCGTGGCCATCAATAACAGCGTGCCGGACTTCACTAACACAGCGATGCTGCCGCCCGAAGGGCTAGACCTCAAAGACTACCTCGGTGGGCTGGAGCAAGGGCTGATTCAACAAGCCCTGGACGACGCCAATGGCATCGTTGCGCGCGCCGCAGAGCGCCTGCGAATTCGTCGCACCACCTTGGTTGAAAAGATGCGCAAGTACGGCATGAGCCGTCGCGAAGGTGAAGAACAGGCGGATGATTGACGCCTGTTTTTTAATGCGTTGATTTTTAAGCTATTTTTTTTAGGCACGGGTATTGCTAAGTCTCTGCTAACGAACCGTTTAATGACGGTCAGCCAAGCGAGAGAGCACCATGCCCCAAGCCGCCCAACCTTCAGTCGTCCCTGATCTCGCAGGGAATGCCATGTCTTTGGCTGCGCAGCCTGCCAACCCGGTAGAGCAGGCCAGCCGTGAAGGGCTTGAGCAGGCGTTCTCGCTGTTCAATCAAATGTCGACCCAACTAACCGATTCTTACAGCCTGCTTGAAGCTCGTGTTACTGAGCTTAAGGGTGAGTTGGCTGTGGTCAGCGCGCAGCGCATGGCTGAGCTGGCAGAAAAAGAACGGTTGGCCAATCGCTTGCAAAACCTGCTCGACTTGCTGCCTGGCGGGGTCATCGTGATTGATGATCGCGGGCGTGTTCATGAGGCCAATCCAGCGGCCATTGAGTTGCTGGGCCTGCCGTTGGTGGGTGAGCTGTGGCGGCAGGTGATCGCTCGTTGTTTTGCCCCACGCGAAGACGATGGTCACGAAGTCTCCCTCAAAGACGGTCGCCGCTTGTCCATTGCCACGCGTTCGCTGGACGCTGAGCCGGGGCAATTGGTGCTGCTTAATGACCTGACAGAAACCCGTCGCCTGCAAGATCAGTTGGCCCGCCATGAGCGCTTGTCGTCTCTAGGGCGGATGGTCGCCTCGTTGGCGCATCAAATTCGCACGCCGTTGTCAGCGGCGCTGATTTACGCCAGCCACCTTACCGATCAGGTGCTGCCCGTCGAAACCCAGCAGCGTTTTGCCGGGCGCTTGAAAGAGCGGCTGCATGAGCTTGAGCATCAAGTTCGCGACATGCTGGTGTTCGCACGAGGCGAACTGCCCTTGACCGATCGCATCTCGCCCAAGCAACTGATGCAGGCGCTGCAAGCGGCGGCCCAGCCCCACGTTGAAGGGGTGGCAATGCGCTGGCAGTGCGACATTCACGAGGGGGAGGTGTTGTGCAATCGCGACACATTGGTCGGAGCGCTGCTCAACTTGATCGAAAATGCACTGCAAGCGAGCACGCCGCAGGTACGGTTAAAAGTGCATGTGTATGCGCGTGATAACACCTTGCGTCTGGCGGTGAGTGACAACGGCAGTGGCATCGAGCCGCACGTGCTTAGGCGTTTGGGTGAGCCCTTTTTTACCACCAAGGCGACGGGCACCGGGCTCGGGCTGGCTGTGGTCAAGGCCGTGGTGCGGGCGCATCAAGGCGAGCTGCAATTACATTCGCGACTGGGGCGTGGTACCTGCGCCTTGCTCAGCTTGCCGCTGATTCCGGGCGCGGCGGAGGTCAACTGATGGTGATGCGAATTAAAGTGCTGTTGGTCGAGGATGATCGCGCTCTGCGTGAAGCCTTGGCGGACACGCTGCTACTGGCGGGGCATGGTTTTCGTGCGGTGTCGTGTGCCGAAGAAGCACTGGAGGCCGTGGCGGCCGAGCCGTTCAGTCTGGTCATCAGCGATGTGAATATGCCAGGCATGGATGGCCATCAACTGTTGGCACTGTTGCGCGCTCGTCAGCCGCAGTTGCCTGTATTGCTGATGACTGCCCACGGGGCGGTGGAGCGCGCAGTTGATGCCATGCGCCAAGGTGCGGCAGATTATCTGGTCAAGCCGTTTGAGCCTCAAGCGTTGCTTGATTTGGTGAAGCGTCATGCGTTGGGTTGTCTGGGTGTGGCAGAGGCCGAAGGCCCGGTGGCGCTAGAGCCTGCCAGCACTCAGTTGCTGGAATTGGCAGCACGGGTCGCACGCAGTGACTCCACTGTATTGATCTCTGGCGAGTCGGGCACGGGTAAAGAGGTGTTGGCGCGTTACATTCACCAGCACTCCAATCGAGTGGATCAGCCATTTGTGGCGATTAACTGTGCCGCGATCCCGGACAACATGCTCGAAGCCACGCTATTTGGTCACGAAAAAGGCTCGTTTACCGGTGCGATTGCAGCGCAAGCAGGCAAGTTTGAGCAGGCCGATGGCGGGACGATTCTGCTGGATGAAATCTCAGAAATGCCGTTGGGCTTGCAGGCCAAATTGCTGCGGGTGCTGCAAGAGCGTGAAGTTGAGCGCGTGGGCGGGCGCAAGCCAATTGAGCTGGATATTCGCGTGGTGGCCACCACTAACCGAGATTTGGCGGGGGAAGTGGCGGCGGGGCGCTTTCGTGAGGATTTGTACTACCGGCTTTCTGTGTTCCCGTTGGCCTGGAGCCCATTGCGTGAGCGTACTGCGGACATTCTGCCCTTGGCTGAGCGCCTGCTGGCCAAGCACATCAGCAAGATGAAGCACACGGCCGTGCGCTTCTCGACGGATGCCAAGGCCTGTCTGGTTGGCTATGCGTGGCCTGGCAACGTGCGTGAGCTGGACAATGCGGTTCAGCGTGCGTTGATCCTGCAACAAGGCGGCTTGATCGAAGCGGCAGATTTTTGTCTGGCGGGGCCTGTGGCCTGTGCGCCGTTACCGGCGTTGGTGGCCGCCGAGTCTTTGACGGTCGAGGTGCCAGAGTCGGCGGGCGGACTGGGCGATGACCTGCGTCGGCGTGAATTCCAGATGATCATCGACACCTTGCGTGCCGAACGAGGCCGGCGCAAAGAAGCTGCCGAGCGGCTTGGCATCAGCCCGCGCACCTTGCGTTACAAGTTGGCGCAAATGCGCGATGCCGGAATGGACGTCGAAGCCTACCTGTTTGCCGCCACTTGATGCTTTAGCGGTCTGTGGGAGCTGCCCAAGGCTGCGAGCTGTTGACCATTAAAGGCTGCACGCTACGACGGTGTTTTTCAGCCGAGACCTGAAATTCGTCCGTCGACGACCCTTTGAAACGTTTTTTGTTCCAGATCAACAAATAGCTGGCACCGTTGTTGCTAACACCACTGTAGACGTTGAGTTAGCGTCAAAAAATTGCGGGCCGTCGGAGACCATAGTCCATGAGCCAAGGTATTGAATTTAATCGACTGATGTTGGACATGCGGGCCATGCAAATGGACGCTATGGCTCAGCCGAAGTTGGCGGTGCAAGAGCCACAGGCAGGCGCTCCAAGCTTTTCCGATATGCTCGGCAACGCGATCAATAAGGTCAGCGATACCCAGCAAGCTTCGACCCAGTTGTCGAATGCGTTTGAAATCGGCAAAAGCGGTGTTGATCTGACTGACGTGATGGTTGCATCGCAGAAAGCCAGTGTTTCTTTTCAAGCGTTGACCCAAGTGCGCAACAAGTTGGTTCAGGCGTACCAAGACATCATGCAGATGCCGGTTTAAGGACGTATTAGGTCATGGCAGAAGCAGTCGCAGATAACGTCCCGGCTAAGGCAGGCACGGCAGAGGGCAAGCCGCCACTGTTCGGTTTGTCCTTTCTGGAAAACCTTTCCGAGATGACCATGCTGCGTCAGGTCGGCCTGATGGTCGGTCTGGCAGCCAGCGTGGCGATTGGTTTTGCCGTGGTCCTGTGGTCGCAGCAACCCGATTACCGGCCGCTCTATGGCAGCCTGGCCGGCATGGACGCCAAACAGGTCATGGAAACCCTGGCCACCGCAGACATCCCCTACACCGTTGAGCCGAACTCAGGCGCTTTGCTGGTCAAGGCCGATGATGTCGCACGTGCACGCCTTAAACTGGCCGCTGCTGGCGTCACCCCCACGGACGGCAATATCGGTTTTGAAATCCTCGATAAAGACCAAGGGCTGGGCACTAGCCAGTTCATGGAAGCCACGCGCTATCGCCGTGGCCTAGAAGGCGAGCTGGCCCGCACCATTTCCAGCCTCAACAACGTCAAGGGCGCTCGCGTTCATCTGGCCATTCCAAAAAGCTCGGTGTTTGTGCGTGATGAGCGCAAGCCGAGTGCATCGGTGTTGGTTGAGCTGTACTCAGGTCGTTCGCTGGAGCCGGGGCAGGTGCTGGCCATTGTCAATTTGGTGGCCACCAGTGTTCCTGAGCTGAGCAAATCGCAGATCACCGTTGTCGACCAAAAAGGCAACTTGCTGTCAGATCAGGCCGAAAACTCCGAACTGACTATGGCAGGCAAGCAGTTTGATTACAGCCGTCGCATGGAAAGCATGCTGACCCAGCGCGTCCATAATATTTTGCAGCCGGTGCTGGGCAATGACCGCTACAAGGCTGAAGTGTCGGCTGACGTGGATTTCAGCGCAGTTGAGTCAACGTCTGAACAGTTCAACCCGGATCAGCCAGCACTGCGCAGTGAACAGTCCACCAACGAACAACGCACGGCCAGCAATGGCCCGCAAGGTGTACCGGGTGCGTTGAGCAATCAGCCGCCAAGCCCTGCGTCGGCCCCTCAGCAAACCGGTCAAGCCACCGCCTCTGCTGGCATGGTTCAACCGGGCCAGCCGCTGTTGGATGCCAACGGTCAGCAAATCATGGATCCGGCCACTGGCCAGCCAATGCTGGCACCGTATCCGGCGGACAAGCGTTCGCAATCGACCAAAAACTTTGAGCTGGACCGCTCCATCAGCCACACCAAGCAGCAGCAGGGTAAAGTCAATCGCTTGTCGGTTGCGGTGGTAGTAGACGATCAGGTCAAGATCGACCCGGCCAATGGTGAGGTCACTCGCGAGCCGTGGAGCACCGATCAATTGGCGCGCTTTACACGCCTGGTGCAAGACGCCGTGGGCTTTGATGCCAGCCGTGGTGACAGCGTCAGCGTCATTAACGTGCCGTTCTCGGCCGAGCGCGGCGAAGTCATCACTGAAATTCCGTTCTATTCGCAGCCTTGGTTCTGGGATGTGGTCAAGCAAGTAATGGGCGTGTTGTTCATCCTTGTGCTGGTGTTTGGCGTGTTGCGCCCTGTGCTCAACAACATCACTGGTAATGGTCGCAGCAAAGAGCTCGCAGGTTTGGGTAGCGATGCTGAGCTGGGTGGTATTGGTCTGGATGGCGAGCTGTCCAACGACCGTGTCAGCCTGGGCGGCCCGCAAAGCATTCTGTTGCCGAGCCCAAGCGAAGGCTATGACGCTCAGTTGAACGCAATCAAGAGTCTGGTAGCAGAAGACCCGGGCCGAGTGGCTCAGGTCGTGAAAGAGTGGATCAACACCGATGAGTGACAACCGAGCTGCCATTAATGCCAAGCTGACCCGAGTCGACAAAGCGGCGATCTTGCTGCTGTCCCTCGGTGAAACCGATGCGGCCCAGGTTCTGCGGCACATGGGGCCTAAAGAAGTACAGCGCGTGGGTGTGGCAATGGCGCAAATGCGCAACGTCCATCGCGAGCAGGTTGAGCAGGTGATGAGCGAGTTCGTCGAAATTGTCGGCGATCAAACCAGTCTGGGCGTTGGCTCTGATGGCTATATCCGCAAGATGCTGACTCAAGCCCTGGGCGAAGACAAAGCCAACGGCCTGATTGACCGCATTCTGTTGGGTGGCAACACCAGCGGCCTCGACAGCCTGAAGTGGATGGAACCACGGGCTGTGGCTGACGTCATTCGCTTTGAGCACCCGCAAATTCAAGCCATCGTGGTGGCTTACCTTGACCCCGATCAGGCGGGCGAAGTGTTGGGGCACTTTGACCACAAGGCGCGGTTGGACATCATTCTGCGTGTCTCCTCGCTCAATACCGTGCAGCCCGCGGCGCTCAAAGAGCTGAACCAAATTCTTGAGAAGCAGTTCTCGGGCAACTCCAACGCAGCGCGCACCACCTTGGGTGGTATCAAGCGTGCGGCCGACATCATGAACTTCCTCGACAGCTCAATCGAAGGCCAGTTGATGGACTCGATTCGCGAAGTCGACGAAGACCTGTCGGGCCAGATCGAAGACCTTATGTTCGTCTTCAACAATTTGGCAGACGTGGACGACCGTGGCATTCAAGCGCTGTTGCGCGAGGTGTCTTCGGACGTATTGGTGTTGGCGCTCAAGGGCTCGGACGACGGCGTCCAGGAAAAAATCTTCAAGAACATGTCCAAGCGTGCTTCCGAATTGCTGCGTGACGACCTTGAGGCCAAAGGCCCGGTACGCGTCAGCGATGTTGAAACAGCGCAGAAAGAAATCCTCACCATTGCCCGCCGTATGGCCGAAGCCGGAGAAATCGTTCTCGGCGGGAAGGGCGGCGAAGAGATGATCTAAGTGAGCAACGGTGAGTCGCCCAGTGATGTGATCCGCGCCCGGGATGTGGGCGGTTTTGACGTGTGGTCGCTACCAAGCTTCGACCCCTACCGCGAAGAGCCCGAACCCGAGCCTGAGCCGGTCGAAGAGTTACCGGCCGAAAGCGAAGAAGTGCCGCTGGAAGAAGTCCAGCCACTGACCCTTGAAGAAGTTGAGGGCATCCGTCAGGAGGCCTACAACGAAGGCTTTGCCATCGGCGAAAAAGAAGGTTTTCACAGCACGCAACTCAAGGTGCGCCAAGAGGCCGAAGTGGCCTTGAACGCCAAAGTCAGCAGCCTTGAACGCCTAATGAGCAGCCTGTTAGCGCCGCTTGCCGAGCAGGACGTGCAGCTTGAAAAAGCTATGGTGGGCTTGGTTGAACACATGACTCGATTGGTGATTCAGCGCGAACTCAAAACCGACTCCACGCACATCGAGCAGGTGCTGCGCGAGAGCTTGAAGTTGCTGCCGATGGGGGCTGAGAACATTCGTTTGTTCGTCAACCCGCAAGACTTCGACCAGATCAAGGCGCTGCGCGAGCGTCACGATGAAACGTGGCGCATTCTCGAAGATGACACGTTGCAACCGGGTGGTTGCCGTGTTGAAACCGAACACAGTCGTATCGACGCCAGCATCGAAACGCGGATCAAACAGGCCATGAGTCAACTGTTTGACCAGCTCCACGAGCAGGCGCTGCACCCGGCTGCGCCGGATATCGACATCGACTTGGACAAGCCCGATGCGCCTTAAGCGCACCAGCTTTGCCAAACGCCTGAGTAGCTATGCGCCGTCGGTGTCATTGCCCGCTCAGCCGATTGTTGAAGGCCGCTTGTTGCGCATGGTGGGCCTGACCCTTGAGGCTGAGGGCTTGCGCGCGGCTATGGGCAGCCGCTGCTTGGTGATCAACGATGATAGTTTTCACCCGGTAGAAGTCGAAGCCGAGGTTATGGGCTTTTCGGGTAACAAGATTTTCTTGATGCCTGTGGGCAGCGTCGCC
The DNA here is from genome assembly GCF_055406205.1 of Pseudomonas sp. E315. Classification (NCBI taxonomy): domain Bacteria; kingdom Pseudomonadati; phylum Pseudomonadota; class Gammaproteobacteria; order Pseudomonadales; family Pseudomonadaceae; genus Pseudomonas; species Pseudomonas sp. E315. The sequence continues at coordinate 76,628 of NZ_JBUZPJ010000001.1, forward strand.
GGGATCGCGCCGGGGGCCCGCGTGGTGCCGTTGGCCGATACGGGTCGCTTGCCGATGGGCATGAGCATGCTGGGGCGAGTACTGGATGGTGCGGGCCGGGCGTTGGACGGCAAAGGCGGGATGAAAGCCGAAGATTGGGTGCCTATGGACGGCCCGACCATCAACCCGCTTAAGCGCAACCCAATCAGCGAGCCGCTGGACGTGGGCATTCGTAGCATCAACGGTTTATTGACGGTAGGGCGCGGTCAGCGTTTGGGGCTATTTGCCGGTACGGGTGTGGGTAAGAGTGTGCTGCTGGGCATGATGACCCGTTTTACTGAGGCCGACATCGTTGTGGTCGGGTTGATCGGTGAGCGGGGTCGTGAGGTGAAGGAATTCATTGAGCACATTTTGGGTGAGGAAGGCCTCAAGCGTTCAGTGGTGGTGGCGTCGCCTGCCGATGACGCGCCCCTGATGCGCTTGCGCGCCGCCATGTACTGCACCCGTATTGCCGAATACTTTCGCGACAAAGGCAAAAATGTCCTGTTGCTGATGGACTCCCTGACCCGTTTCGCTCAGGCCCAGCGAGAAATTGCCTTGGCCATCGGTGAGCCACCTGCCACCAAAGGCTATCCACCTTCGGTATTCGCCAAATTGCCAAAGCTGGTGGAGCGGGCGGGTAATGCCGAAGCGGGCGGGGGCTCAATCACGGCGTTCTATACCGTGCTGTCTGAGGGCGATGATCAGCAAGACCCGATTGCTGACTCCGCGCGGGGCGTGCTCGACGGGCACATTGTGCTGTCGCGGCGTTTGGCCGAAGAGGGCCACTACCCAGCTATCGACATCGAAGCCTCCATCAGTCGAGTCATGCCCTCGGTGGTTAGCGAAGAACACATGCGTCGGGCGCAACAGTTCAAACAACTGTGGTCGCGCTACCAGCAGGCGCGAGACTTGATCAGCGTCGGCGCCTATGTGCCCGGTGGTGATCGTGAAACCGACACCGCCATTGCCTTGCAACCCGCGATGGTGGGTTACTTGCGCCAAGGCTTGAACGACAAGATCAGCCTGGCCGAAAGTGGCGGGCATCTGGGCACTATCTTCGCCCCAGCAGCGGGCGGCTAACCTCCAATGGCCAGCGGTGGAAGAGCGGCGCGCCTTGCGCCCGTGGTGGACATGGCCGAAAAAGCCGAGAAAGCCGCCGCCCAGCGCTTGGGGCACTTTCAGGGTCAGGTCAACCTGGCCAACAGCAAGTTGGGCGACCTTGAAAGCTTTCGGGCCGAATACCAGTCGCAATGGGTTGATCGCGGCAGTCAGGGGGTTTCCGGGCAATGGTTGCGCAGCTACCAATACTTTCTCAATCAGCTTGAAACAGCGGTGTCGCAACAGCGCCAAAGTCTGGTTTGGCATGAGAATAACCTCAACAAAGCCCGTGAGACTTGGCAGCAGACGTACGCGCGAGTCGAAGGGTTGCGCAAGCTGGTGCAGCGCTATGCCGATGAAGCGCGTCAGCTCGAAGACAAACGCGAGCAAAAATTGATGGATGAGCTCTCCCAGCGCCTGCCCCGCAAAGACGCTTACTGACCTCGCCTTGCATACCTTGGTAGCCGTTGTTGCAGTCGACATCCGGCGGCAGTGCCTTTGCAAAATCAGATGACTCGATCTGGCCGTTAACCCCAAGCGCAGAGTTGGCAGCAGCGTCTATAGTTCTCGGCACAACCTGAACTCTGGCAAGGGAGTACCCACATGGCAGTGACTTCTCACGTCTCGACAGATGGAACCAAGCTGACAATTGCGATCGACGGCCGGTTCGATTTTGCCAAGCATCAGGATTTTCGAAAGGCTTACGAGGGCGTTAACCATAAGCCGTCCTCTGTGGTGATCGACCTCAAACGCACCACCTACGTCGACAGTTCGGCCTTGGGCATGTTGCTGTTGCTGCGCGATCACGAGGGGGGTGATGACGCTGATATTAGAGTGGTCAACACCAATGCGGATGTGCGCAAGATTCTCGCCATTTCCAACTTCGATAAGCTGTTTGATATCAGTTGAGTACTCACATGCCGCTGGTTCAGGGCTTGACGGTGCTTATTGCCGAAGACAGCGCCGCTGACCGCTTGTTACTGTCGACCATTGTTCGGCGCCAAGGACACGAGGTATTGCTGGCCAGTAATGGCGCCGAAGCGGTGGCGCTATTTTTGACTCAGCGCCCGCAGTTGGTGCTCATGGACGCGATCATGCCGGTCATGGACGGCTTTGAAGCCACGCGCCAGATCAAGGCGTTGTCCGGCGATGAGTTGGTGCCAGTCATTTTTCTGACGGCTCTTAATCAGGCCGATGCGCTCGCCCGCAGTCTGGAGGCGGGTGGCGATGACGTCTTGAGCAAACCCTATAACTCAGTGGTGTTGGCGGCCAAAATCACGGTTATGGATCGTTTACGACGCCTGCACCAAACCGTCTTGCAGCAGCGCGATTTGATTGCCAGTCACAACGAGTACTTGCTCAACGAGCAGCGGGTGGCTCGGGCGGTATTCGACAAAGTGGCGCACTCCGGTTGCTTGAGTGCGTCGAACATCCGCTACCTGCAATCGCCTTATGCTTTGTTTAATGGCGACTTGTTGCTGGCTGCGTACACCCCGACTGGCGACACCCATCTGTTGCTGGCTGACTTCACGGGGCATGGCTTGCCCGCCGCCATTGGTGCCATGCCCTTGGCAGAAGTGTTTTACAGCATGACTGCCAAAGGCTACGGGCTGGCGCAACTGTTGCGCGAAATGAACGCCAAACTCAAACGCATCTTGCCAGTTGATATGTTTTGCTGCGCCACGCTGCTGTGTGTCAGTGCGCAACGAAGGATTGTCGAAGTCTGGAATGGCGGCATGCCTGATGGCTACCTGCAATCAATGGCGACAGGGGGCATTATTGCGTTGCCATCGCGGCACCTGCCGCTGGGCGTGCTGCGGGCCGAGGCGTTCGACGATGCCACAGACGTGTTGCCGATGGCGCCCGGCGATCACCTGTTTTTACTCTCGGACGGAGTGATTGATACCTGTGGCCCTGATGAACAGCTATTTGGCGTGGAGCGTTTGCAGCGGGTGATAGCGGCCAATCGTGCGCCTGAACACTTGATTGACGACGTTGAGCAGGCGTTACGCGATTTTCAGGGGCGCGCACGGGATGACATCAGCATGGTGCAGATCACCGCACAGCTTGCGCAGCACTTGGGTTTGCCTGCCATGTTGTATTCCGACAGTGGGCAATGCTGCCCTCTGGACTGGTCGGCCAGCTTTGAATTTCGAGCCCCGACCCTGCAACGGTTCAACCCGTTGCCATATTTATTGCAGCTATTGATGGAAGTTCACGGCCTGCGCACACAAGGCTCGGTCATCCATACCGTCTTGGCGGAGCTGTACGGCAATGCTCTGGAGCACGGCGTTTTGGGGCTGGACTCGCGCCTCAAGCGCGACGCCGAAGGTTTTGCGCGTTATTACCGGTGCCGCGAAGAGCGCTTGGCTACACTGCAAACAGGTTATGTGCGGGTGTTCTTGCAGATAGAGCCGATGCGTGGCGGTGGTCGCCTTGAAATACAGGTGCAAGACAGTGGTGACGGGTTTGATGTGTCACGGGTACTGGCCCGGCCTCTGGACATGGATCGTTTGTCAGGGCGTGGGGTCAGTTTGATACGCCAACTGTGCCCGTCTGCCCGCTGGTCAGACGATGGTCGAAGCGCATACGTAGAGTTTTCATGGGAGGCTCTGGCATAATCCGCCCCATTCTTGGTCAAGGAGTGAACAAGTGTCCAACGTACATATGGATCACAAGGTCCTGAATGAGCTGCAAGAGGTGATGGAGGGTGAATTTCCAGTGCTGCTGGATATCTTCCTCTCTGACTCTGATCAGCGGCTCGATCAACTGCATCAAGCAACCGACCCGCGTGACGTGACCGTGGTCGCTCACAGCTTCAAGGGCAGCAGCAGTAACATGGGTGCCATTCGTTTGGCGCACTTGTGCGGCCAGCTTGAAGAGCGTGCCCTTAAAAAGCAGCTGTCTGACATCAAGGAACTGGTGATCAAAATCGATCATGAGTACCAAATGGTGCGACAACTGTATTGGGCAGAGCGCCAGCGTTTTCCGTTGCACAGCCCCCTAAACAATTGATTCGGGCCGAACTGGCCCGAACCTTGCTCTGATTCTCTGACCTGTACCTACGCCAGCCGTACAGTGGAGACCTTTTTATGCCTCTTGCCCCCAATTCGTTGCTTCAGACCCCAGCCACAGTTACGCCTAAAAAAACGGCGGCCACTATGGCCCAGCCTGCCGTCGAGCCTTCTAAATCAAAGGCTCAGGACTTTTCGAAGGTGTATGCCAAAGCGTCCGACAACAGCGTGGCAAGCGCGGCGGATAAAGCCTCAAAGTCTGTTCGCGACAAAGCCCCGGAGCCTGTGGCCAAGCGTGAAGTGGGCAGCGCCAAGGTTGCCGATAGCGGCAAGCCCTTGCCTGGCGGCAAGGAGAAGGACAAGGTCAGCGCCGATCAGGATGACAGCGCAGACAAACCTGTCGATGACGCGGCTGCATCGGTCGACCCAGCTCCGCTTGTTCCAGTTGCCCCTGTCGTGACTGCGCCGCCGGTTGCCGAAACACAACCTGAAGTTGTTGCACCGCCGCCTGGCGATCAACTCCCGCCTTTGGCCGTACAAGCTAGCGTTGTGGCCGCTCAGGCGCAGCCAGTGGTCGATGAAAACTTTGACCCTCAAGCTGACCCTTTAGACGACATGCCAGCAGTGCGCTTGGCGATGGAGCAGGGCGGCCATGTTTCAGCCAGCAGCCAGGCGCAGGTCAAGAGCGCACCGACTGAAGCCCAACCTGCTGCCGTGCAAGGGCAGGCCAACGGCATCGCTATGCTGTTGGATCAAAAAGCCGATACCGAAACCTCGGGCGAAGGTGGCGAAAAGTCCTTCAAGGGGCTGGTCGATGATGGCCTCAAAGACTTGAAAAGTGCCTCTAGCGATACCCGTGTGGACGATTTCGCCAATCGCTTGGCGGCGTTGACCCAAGCGGCTGTGCCGAAAACAGCGAACGCGCTGCCCGTCAACCAGCCGTTGGCCATGCACCAAAGTGGCTGGTCGGAAGAAGTCGTCAACCGTGTGATGTACTTGTCCAGTGCCAACCTTAAATCGGCGGATATTCAGCTTGAGCCTGCGGAGCTGGGGCGTTTGGATATTCGGGTCAACATGACCGTTGATCAGCCTGCGCAGGTGAATTTTGTCAGTGGCCATGCGGGAGTGCGTGAAGCGCTGGAAGGCCAGATGCACCGTTTGCGTGAGATGTTCGCCCAGCAGGGGATGGGGCAGGTTGACGTTAACGTGTCGGATCAGTCGCGCAATTGGCAGGGGCAAGGTCAGGAGCAGCAGGGACAGAATGCCGGCCGCACCAGCAATGGTGGTGGTCGTCTTGATGGCGGGACTGAGGATGAGCTTTCGGTTGCCGCAGCAGAGGCAGCGACCCCCAGTGTGGTGTTGGGGTCTAGTGCGGTGGATTACTACGCTTAAGTGTTTAAGCATTGGGTGCTGAGAGCGGTTTAGGTGTTGGCGCTGGCCTAGGTGTGCTTATCTCTTGCTCTTGGATGTGTCGAGGCGTTACTCAAAAGTAACCAAAAGTCTTGCCCCTCCATTGGCCCTTACTGCGCTGCGGGTTCCCTCATTCCATCGCCACTGCGCAACGATTCCATTCGGCAGGCTGGCAAGGGGCTTTTGAGGTGTCTGAGGTACTGGGTGGCCTCGACACATCCAAGAGATAAGCACACTTCCTGTAGGAGCTGCCGAAGGCTGCGATCTTTTAAAACATCAACAGATCGCAACCTTCGGCAGCTCCTACACGTCAGCAAAAAACCGATTCCCCACTCACTCTCACTTCTGGCATAACACTTGCTCTTGCCTAGCCATGCACCTGTGAAAACCGAATAGTGACGGATTATTGGCATGGCGAAGAGCGACGCAGTGAAAGACCCCGCCCAGAAAGGCAAACTCAAGCTGATTATCCTGATCGTAGTGGCCCTGCTGCTGGCGATTGGTGTGTCAGTGGGTGCTACCTGGTATTTCATGCACAGCGCGCAGAGCAAGCCCGATGCCGTGATTGATCCCAACGTTAAGGTGGCGGCGATTTATGAGCCGATGGCCCCTGCGTTTGTGGTCAATTACAACGCCAATGGCCGCCAGCGCTATATGCAGGTCAGCATGACGTTGCAAGCCCGCAATCAAGCTGATCTCGATGCGCTCAAAGTTCATATGCCCGTCATCCGCAATAACTTGGTGATGCTGTTCTCCGGGCAAACGTTTGAGACCCTGGCGACGCCAGTAGGTCAAGAAATGCTGCGCCAAAAAGCCACTGCCAGCGTGCAGGAAGTGGCGCAAAAAGAGCTCGGCAAAGTAGTTGTCGATCAGGTGCTCTTTACTAACTTCGTATTGCAGTAGGATCACGACATGGCCGTGCAAGACCTGCTGTCCCAGGATGAGATCGACGCGCTGTTGCATGGCGTTGATGACGGTCTGGTACAGACCGAAATGGCTGCCGAACCGGGCAGTGTCAAAAGTTACGACCTGACCAGTCAGGATCGAATTGTCCGGGGCCGCATGCCGACCCTGGAAATGATCAACGAGCGCTTTGCCCGTTACACCCGCATCAGCATGTTCAACATGTTGCGCCGCTCGGCAGATGTGGCGGTTGGCGGTGTTCAGGTGATGAAGTTCGGTGAATACGTGCACTCGCTGTACGTGCCTACCAGCCTCAATCTGGTCAAGATCAAACCCCTGCGCGGTACGGCGTTGTTCATCCTCGACGCCAAGCTGGTGTTCAAGTTGGTGGACAACTTTTTCGGTGGCGATGGGCGTCACGCCAAGATCGAAGGCCGTGAGTTCACCCCGACTGAGTTGCGGGTGGTGCGTATGGTGCTGGAGCAGGCTTTCATTGATCTGAAAGAAGCCTGGCAGGCGATCATGGAAGTCAATTTCGAGTACATCAACTCGGAAGTGAACCCGGCGATGGCCAACATTGTGGGGCCGAGCGAGGCCATTGTGGTTTCGACCTTCCACATCGAGCTGGATGGCGGTGGCGGTGATCTGCACGTCACCATGCCGTACTCGATGATTGAGCCGGTACGCGAAATGCTCGATGCGGGCTTCCAGTCAGACCTCGACGATCAGGACGAGCGCTGGAGCAAAGCCCTGCGCGAAGACGTGCTCGATGTGAGTGTGCCGCTCAGTGCCACGGTGGCTCGCCGTCAATTGCGTCTGCGTGACATTTTGCACATGCAGCCCGGCGACGTTATCCCTATCGAGCTGCAAGACGAACTGGTCATGCGTGCCAATGGCGTGCCGTCGTTCAAAGTCAAATTGGGCTCGCACAAGGGCAATCTCGCTCTGCAAGTGGTCGAGCCTATCGATCGGCGTTAAGCGCCGGTTTTGAAGAATTCGCTGTGTAACTGATTGACTGCCCGCCGAGGACAACTAATGGCTGACGAACACGAAATAACTTCCGCGGAAGATCAGGCTTTGGCCGATGAATGGGCTGCGGCACTGGAAGAAACAGGGGATGCAGGCCAGCACGATATCGATGCGTTGCTCGCGGCTGATGTCAGCAAGCCAGCCTCTAATCGCTTGCCGATGGAAGAGTTTGGCAGCGTGCCGCGCAACAATGATCCGGTCACGCTGGATGGCCCGAATCTGGACGTGATTCTGGATATCCCGGTCTCCATCTCGATGGAAGTGGGCAGCACCGACATCAACATTCGTAACCTGCTGCAACTTAACCAGGGCTCGGTCATTGAGCTTGATCGTCTGGCGGGTGAGCCGTTGGATGTGTTGGTTAACGGCACGTTGATTGCGCATGGCGAAGTGGTGGTGGTGAACGAAAAGTTTGGTATTCGCCTGACTGACGTGATCAGCCCAAGCGAACGCATTAAGAAGCTGCGCTAAGTGAAACGGGCTCTCGGCGGTTTATTGGCGTTACCTTTCAGTGTGCTGGCGGCCGAGCCGGTTGCCACCGCAGCGGCTGCGGCTGCCCCCGTGGCAGGTGGCGGCATTGGCGGGCAATTGACGCAATTGGTGCTGGGTTTGCTGCTGGTGCTGGGCCTTATTTTTGCGTTGGCCTGGTTGCTGCGCCGAGTGCAACACGCTGGGCCGCGCCAAGGCCAAATGATCGAGTTGATCAGTACGCGTGCCTTGGGTGCGCGTGATCGGCTGGTGCTGGTGCAGGTGGGTAACGAGCAAATTCTGCTGGGGCTTACGCCGGGGCGTATCACCCCGTTGCATGTGCTTAAAGAGCCCGTAACCGTGCCGGGCCCCACTGAGCAAGCCACGCCAGAGTTCGCCAAGCGCCTGATGGAGCTGTTAGGTAATCAAAAGGACAAGCAGTAATGCGTTTAGTCGTCGCACTGTTGTTGGCGTTGGCCGCGCCTTTGGCGTTCGGCGCCGATCCGCTGTCGATCCCGGCCATCACGCTGGGCACTGGGGCCGACGGCCAGCAAGAGTATTCGGTCAGCCTGCAAATTCTGCTGATCATGACGGCGCTGAGTTTTATCCCGGCGTTCGTCATGCTGATGACCAGCTTCACGCGCATCATCATCGTGTTCTCGATTTTGCGGCAGGCGCTGGGTTTGCAACAAACGCCGTCCAACCAGATTCTTACCGGCATGGCGCTGTTTTTGACCCTGTTCATCATGGCGCCGGTGTTCGACAAGATTAACGAAAATGCCTTGCAGCCCTACCTTGCGGAAAAGCTCTCGGCACAGGATGCGATTCTTAAGGCGGAGGGCCCGATCAAGGACTTCATGCTGGCGCAAACCCGCACCAGCGACCTTGAACTGTTTATGCGTTTGTCCAAGCGCACAGACATCGCCACGCCTGACGCCGCGCCCTTGACCATTCTGGTTCCGGCGTTCGTGACGTCTGAGTTGAAAACAGCGTTCCAGATCGGCTTCATGATTTTCATCCCGTTTTTGATCATCGACCTGGTCGTGGCCAGTGTGCTGATGGCAATGGGTATGATGATGCTCTCGCCGTTAATCATCTCGCTGCCGTTCAAAATCATGTTGTTCGTGCTGGTGGATGGCTGGGCGCTGATTATTGGTACCTTGGCCAGCAGTTTTGGCGGAGTTTGACACCATGAGCGGGAGTAACGCGCAATGACCCCGGAAGTCGCGGTTGACCTGTTTCGCAGTGCGTTGTGGCTGACCACCATGATGGTCGCCGTGTTGGTGGTGCCCAGTCTGTTGGTGGGTTTGATGGTGGCAATGTTTCAGGCCGCCACCCAGATCAACGAGCAAACTTTGAGCTTTCTGCCGCGATTGCTGGTGATGCTCATCACTCTGATCGTGGCTGGGCCGTGGCTGGTGCAAACCTTTATGGAATACATCCTGTCGTTGTACGGCAGCATTCCGCAGTTGATCGGCTAAATGTCGCTGCTGGCCCTGACGGACGCGCAGATCAGTACCTGGGTCGCCAGCTTCATGCTGCCGCTGTTCCGGGTGGGCGCGGTGTTGACCACAATGCCAGTCATTGGTACGACGCTGGTGCCCAAGCGCATCAAGTTGTTTTTGTCTTTGGCGATTACGCTGGCGATCATGCCCAGCTTGCCGCCGTTACCCGTCGTCAATCCGCTGGATCTCAGTGGCCTGCTGTTGATTGGTGAGCAGATCATCATTGGTGCCTTGCTCGGGTTCTCGTTGCAGTTGTTCTTTCAGGCGTTCGTGATTGCCGGGCAGATTGTGGCGATCCAGATGGGTATGGGCTTTGCGTCAATGGTCGACCCCGCCAACGGGGTTAACGTCGCCGTGATCGGGCAGTTTTTCACCATGTTGGTAACGCTACTGTTTTTGTCCATGAACGGGCATCTGGTGGTGTTTGAGGTGCTGACTGAAAGCTTCACCACCTTGCCAGTGGGAGGAGGGTTGCTGACCAATCACTTCTGGGAGGTGGTGGGTAAGCTCGGTTGGGTGTTGGGCGCGGCCTTGATGCTGGTGTTGCCAGCCATCACTGCGTTGCTGGTGGTCAACATCGCTTTTGGCGTCATGACCCGCGCCGCGCCGCAGTTGAACATCTTCGCTATTGGTTTTCCGCTGACTCTGGTGCTGGGCATGGTGATCCTGTGGATCAGCCTGGCGGACATTCTCAATCAGTATCAACCGCTGGCCACTGAGGCCTTGCAGTTCTTACGTGACTTGGCACAGGCGCGTTAGCTATGGCCGAGAGCGAGAGTGGCGCGGACAAAACAGAAGACCCCACGGAAAAACGAAAAAAAGACTCCAGAGAAAAGGGCGAGATCGCACGCTCTAAAGAACTTAATACGCTGGCGATCATGCTCGCGGGCTCTATCGGTTTGCTGATTTTTGGTGGCGCGCTGGCGCAAGACATGATGGAAATCATGCGCTACAACTTCAGCATCAACCGCGAAACCTTACTCAACACTGACTCGATGGGCGCATTCTTGCTGCACTCAGGCAAGATCGCGCTTATTGCTCTGCAACCTGTACTCATCACCTTGCTCATTGCAGCGTTGGTGGGGCCGATCGCCCTCGGCGGCTGGCTGTTTGCGGCAGGCAGTTTGGCCCCTAAATTCAGCCGCATGAACCCGGCCGCGGGCATCAAACGTATGTTCTCGGCCAAGGCGTTGGTCGAACTGCTCAAGGCCTTGGCCAAGTTTTTCATCATCCTGATTGTGGCGTTGTTGGTGCTCAAGTCTGACATCGACGACTTGCAGCGTATCGCCCACGAGCCGCTGGAGCTGGCGGTTATTCATAGCTTGCAAGTGGTGGCCTGGAGCGCGTTGTGGATGGCCTGCGGGTTGATTTTGATCGCGGCGGTGGACGTGCCGGTGCAGTTGTGGGAAAGCCACAAAAAGCTGCTGATGACCAAGCAGGAAGTGCGCGACGAACACAAGGATCAAGAGGGGCGGCCCGAGGTCAAGCAGCGCATTCGTCAATTGCAGCGCGACATGTCACAACGTCGCATGATGAGCGCCATTCCCGACGCCGATGTGATCATCACCAACCCGACCCACTACGCCGTGGCCCTCAAGTACGACCCTGAGAAAGGTGCCGCCCCCATGTTGCTGGCCAAGGGCAGCGACTTTTTGGCGTTAAAAATTCGAGAAATTGGCGCCAAGCACGACATCCTACTGCTTGAGTCCCCTGCGTTGGCGCGTTCGATCTACTACTCCACTGAGCTGGAGCAGGAAATTCCTGCCGGCTTGTATCTGGCTGTGGCGCAGGTATTGGCCTACGTGTACCAGATTCGCCAACATCAGGCGGGCAAAGGCAAGCGGCCAGATCCGCTCAAAGACCTGCCGATCCCGCCGGATTTAAGGCGTGATGAGTGAGGCTTGGGCTGGCGTACTGTCACTGTTGCCAGTAGAGGCTTCGCGTAAATCTGCTTAACTTGGGTAGCGGCTGTCATTTTGGCTCGCGGCCAGGCAATGGAGATTCGCGATGTCGATCGAGTTAACCCTTATCCCCCAAGGCTCGGCCAGCACTTACGCATTGAGTGACTCGCGGTCTATTGCGTGTGTTGATCTGGAGAGCCCATTTACGACCTTTCCAGTGCTGGATGGCACCTTTGCAATCTTTTGGCTGGATCAGTTGCAAGGTCAGCAGGTGATTGGTTTTGGTAATCAGGGTTCTAACTTGTTGGCGTTGATTGCGCTGCCCACCGTGCCTGAGGGCAGTGGGCATGCGCAGTATTACGACGCAATCATGGAGCGCTGCCATAAAGAGCGTGATTCGATTTTGTCTTTTATGCGCAAATCCTTGAGTTTTGAGGGGATTAATGGGCGTTGTGTGCGCAGTTTTATTTTGTACAAGTTGGTGCGCCAGTTGCAGTTGGCCAGCATACCGGTGTGGGAAGACCGTGTGCGGGCAGGGGATGGGCGGTGTGGGCAGATTTTGATTGGTGGGCGCGGGTCGCCTCGTTATGAGCCTAATCGCAGGATTGATGTGGCGTTTGAGTCCAGTAGTAATGCGTGTTTGGTGATTGATTTAGGGGAGTGGCGCTGGAATTAGTTTTGGTGTTTTGAGTGGCGGGGGGGGGTATACCCGTTTGAAAATCACCTAAGTTGGAGCTGCCGCAGGCTGCGATCTTTAACAATCAATAGATCGCAGCCTTCGGCAGCTCCTACCCGCGATCACAGCCACACGGCATCCCACAAGGGGTAGTCACCAATTTTGCTCACGAGCCCGGCGCGGATTGGGTTCATGACGATATACCGGGCGAGCGCTTTCAAATCGTCTTCGCGGCGCAAGCCTCTGTCGTGATAGCCCCGCTGCCAAATGCGCGTACTCAGGCCTGATCGCATGTTCAAGGCTTTGCTGCTGCGCGATTTGACGCGGCACATCAGTTCGGCCAGCGTGCCTTTGTTCAGTTGAATCAACCAGTGGAAATGATCAGGCATGACGACCCATGCTAGTGAGGTGACCAGCCCTGCGTCATGTGCTTGCCGAAATTGTTCGGCCACTAAGCGGCCAGTAGGCCAGTCGACAAAAAGAGGGGTTCGCTGATCGACCACTGATGTCAGCAGGTAAATCTGATTGGGCTCTGATGAGCGTCCCTTGCGTAATCGGCAGCTGCTCGCACTGATTGGCATTCCATTACCTGCTATTGGCTAGACGCTGCAAATCATAGTGCGGCGCTTTTGCGCAGGCCGATCAGAACATGGTCTTTATATTTCAATGAGCCTTCAGAGCGCCGCCCCGGCATCCCCAGCCTGTGACAAAGGCTCTGCCCACACAGAAATATGGCCATTTGCCAAAGTTGGAAGGTTTCTTGCAATGGCAGGCTCCACGGCGCATATGGCGTCAAAAGTTTGCTAAAGGTTTGTGCAATGTCATTGGATCGCTCTCAGTTAATCAACGGTGCACGCAACGGTCTGGCCGGTTTGGGTCAGGGGCAGTTGGGCGTGCCGCTGTTGCTGCTGGTCATGCTGGCCATGATGATGTTGCCAATCCCGGCGTTTTTGTTAGACGTGTTTTTCACGTTTAACATTGCGCTGTCGATTGTGGTGTTGCTGGTGTGCGTCTATGCCCTGCGCCCACTGGATTTCGCGGTATTCCCGACCATTTTGCTGGTCGCAACCTTGATGCGTCTGGCGCTAAACGTGGCTTCGACCCGGGTGGTGATGCTTCACGGGCAAGAAGGGCACGCCGCCGCCGGTAAGGTGATTCAGGCCTTCGGTGAGGTCGTGATCGGCGGCAACTACGTGGTCGGTATCGTTGTGTTCGCGATTTTGATGATCATCAACTTCGTGGTGGTCACCAAGGGCGCGGGGCGTATTTCTGAGGTGAGCGCGCGTTTCACCCTCGATGCCATGCCAGGTAAGCAAATGGCAATCGACGCCGATTTGAACGCCGGTTTGATCGATCAGAACCAAGCCAAGGCCCGTCGTCAGGACGTCGCCCAAGAGGCTGAGTTTTACGGGTCGATGGACGGTGCCAGCAAGTTTGTGCGCGGTGACGCCATTGCTGGTCTGTTGATTCTGTTTATCAACCTGATTGGCGGCATGGCGGTCGGTATTTTCCAGCATGGGATGACGTTCAGTGAGGCGGGTAAGGTTTACGCGCTGCTGACGATTGGTGACGGTTTGGTGGCGCAATTGCCTTCTCTGTTGCTGTCCACTGCGGCGGCGATCATGGTGACCCGTGCTTCGGGCTCCGAAGACATGGGCAAGCAGATCAATCGCCAGATGTTCGCATCGCCTAAAGCCTTGGCAGTGTCGGCTGCCATCATGGCGGTGATGGGGATTGTGCCCGGCATGCCGCACTTTTCTTTCCTCAGTTTGGCCGCAGTTGCAGGTGGCATCGCGTACCTGATGTGGAAAAAGCAAAGCGTGGTCAAGGTGCAGGCGCTGCAAGAGGTGCAACGCCAGCAAGAAATGCTGCCTTCGCCCGCTCGTGCTCAAGAAACCAAAGAGCTGGGTTGGGATGACGTCACGCCTATCGACATGATCGGTCTGGAAGTGGGTTATCGCTTGATCCCGCTGGTGGATCGTAATCAAGGCGGTCAGCTATTGGCGCGGATCAAGGGCGTACGCAAAAAGCTGTCCCAGGACTTGGGCTTTTTGATGCCGACGGTTCACATTCGCGACAACCTCGATTTGGCCCCTAGCGCTTATCGCCTGACCCTGATGGGGGTGATTTTGGCTGAAGCAGAGATTTACCCCGACCGCGAGCTGGCGATTAACCCCGGTCAGGTATTCGGCACGTTGAACGGAATTACGGCCAAAGACCCGGCCTTTGGTCTGGAAGCAGTGTGGATTGAAGTCAGTCAGCGCAGTCAGGCGCAATCCTTGGGCTATACCGTGGTGGATGCCAGCACTGTGGTAGCCACTCACTTGAACCAGATTTTGTACAAACACTCCCATGAGCTGATTGGTCATGAAGAAGTGCAGCAATTGATGCAATTGCTGGCCAAGGCTTCGCCCAAGTTGGCTGAAGAGTTGGTGCCGGGTGTGTTGACGTTGTCGCAACTGCTGAAAGTGTTGCAAGCGTTGTTGGCCGAGCAGGTGCCAGTACGCGACATTCGTAGTATTGCCGAAGCCGTCGCCAACAATGCTCACAAGAGTCAAGATACTGCCGCTTTGGTTGCCGCGGTGCGGGTCGGGCTCTCGCGTGCAATCGTGCAAAGCATTGTAGGCGTTGAGTCTGAGCTGCCAGTTATCACGCTGGAGCCAAGGTTGGAACAGATTTTGCTCAATAGTCTGCAGAAGGCAGGACAAGGTCAGGAAGAGGGCGTTCTGCTGGAGCCGAGCATGGCTGAAAAGCTACAACGTTCGCTGATCGACGCGGCCCAACGTCAAGAAATGCAAGGCAATCCGGTGATCTTGTTGGTAGCCGGCCCGGTACGCGCGATGCTTTCGCGGTTTGGACGCTTGGCGGTGCCAAACCTGCATGTGCTGGCGTACCAGGAAATACCTGATAACAAACAAGTCACCATCGTTGCGACAGTAGGCCCTAACGGCTGAGGTTTGGTTTATGCAAGTGAAGCGTTTTTTTGCCGCCGATATGCGTCAGGCCATGAAACTGGTTCGTGATGAGCTGGGGGCTGATGCCGCCATTATTGGTAACCGCCGCATTGCAGGCGGTGTTGAATTGACGGCTGCGCTGGACTACAAACTGTCCGCGCTGGCCCCGCGTGTGCCAAACATTGAACTTGAAGAAGAGCTGCGCAAGACCCAATCGCGCATTGTTTCGGCTCAGGCCGAGCTGAGCCTGCGCGGTGAAGGCGATGCTGAAGTCAGTCGCCAGCTGTTTGCCGGCTTGCCGCTGACCGCCGCCGAGCCGTTGATTGAGCCAACCTTTGAAGAACCGCCGCGCCCAGCGCCCAGCGTTGCACCGTCGATGGATCAGCGCGCTTTTGACACCATGCGCTTTGAGCTCAATGGCTTGCGTGAGTTGCTAGAGGTTCAGTTGGGGTCGCTGGCCTGGAATCAGCTACAAGGCAGCAAGCCTGCACAAGCTAACTTGTGGCGCCGCTTGCAGCGCATTGGGTTGTCGGGGCCGCTGTCTCGTGACTTGCTTGAGCAAGTCGCCGAAATTGAAGAGCCGCGTCAAGCCTGGCGCATGTTGTTGGCGCATTTGGCGCGAATGATTGCCACCCCGGAACTTGAACCGCTGGAAGAGGGCGGCGTCATTGCGATGGTCGGCCCGGCGGGTATGGGCAAGACCACCACGCTGGCCAAGCTGGCCGCGCGTTACGTGCTCAAATACGGCGCGCAGAATATCGCCTTGGTGAGCATGGACAGCTATCGGATTGGCGCGCAGGAGCAGCTCAAAACGTTGGGCCGCATCTTGAATGTGCCGGTGACTCACGTCGCGCCGGGTCAGTCTTTGGGCCAAACCCTTGAGCCGTTGGTGCGCAAGCGTGTGGTGCTGGTTGACACGGCGGGCTTGCAAGCCAGCGACCCGGCGTTGCGTCTGCAACTCGAAAGCCTTGCCGGGCGCGGTATTAAAGCCAAGAACTATTTGGTATTGGCCACCACCAGCCAAAAGCAGGTGTTAACGGCTGCATATCACAGCTACAAACGGTGTGGGTTGGCCGGTTGCATTCTGACAAAACTGGATGAAACCGCCAGCCTGGGTGAAGTGCTGAGTTTGGCGATCAGTCATGAGCTGCCGGTGGCCTACCTGACCGACGGCCCGCGTATCCCGGATGATCTTCACTTGCCGCGTCGTCACCAATTGGTGAGCCGTGCGGTCAGTGTGCAAATGCAGGAAGAGCCAAGCGAAGAAGCTATGGCCGATATGTTTGCTGATATTTATCACAGCCCCTCCAAACGAGTCGGCTGAGCGAGTAATGATTACGTTGCAATGTACCTACATTGATGGCCTGCAAGGTTTTGTTCCAGTGCGGAACGCGCAGCCAACCTCTGTAGCCGCGTCTAAGTAAGACAAGGTAAAGAAAGATCATGGGCAGCATGCATCCCGTACAGGTGATCGCAGTGACCGGCGGCAAGGGTGGCGTCGGTAAAACTAACGTTTCAGTCAACTTGTCGCTGGCTCTTGCCGAGCTGGGCAGACGAGTCATGTTGCTGGACGCTGACCTTGGGTTGGCTAACGTCGACGTCTTGCTGGGACTGACCCCAAAATTTACCCTGGCCGACGTGGTTGAGGGCCGTTGCGAGCTGCGCGATGTGTTGCTGCAAGGCCCCGGCGGTATTCGTATCGTGCCGGCGGCTTCGGGCACTCAGAGCATGGTGCACCTGAGTTCGGCGCAGCACGCCGGTCTGGTTCAGGCCTTTAGTGACATCGGCGACAACCTGGACGTGCTGGTGATTGACACCGCTGCCGGGATTGGTGATTCAGTGGTGAGTTTTGTGCGCGCCGCCCAAGAAGTGTTGCTGGTGGTGTGTGACGAACCGACCTCCATTACCGATGCTTATGCGCTGATCAAACTGCTCAACCGTGACTACGGCATGAACCGCTTCCGTGTGTTGGCAAACATGGCGCAAAGCCCGCAGGAAGGCCGCAACCTGTTTGCCAAGCTGACCAAGGTGACGGACCGCTTTTTGGATGTGGCCCTGCAATATGTCGGTGCAGTGCCTTACGACGAATGTGTACGCAAAGCCGTTCAAAAACAGCGCGCTGTTTACGAAGCCTTCCCTCGCTCCAAATGCGCGCTGGCCTTCAAGGCAATTGCCCAAAAAGTTGACACTTGGCCTTTGCCTGCCAACCCACGCGGGCACTTGGAGTTCTTTGTTGAGCGACTGGTGCAGCAAACGAGTGCGGGACCGGTCTTATGACAGCCAGTGGCTATCGCATGTACAGCAAGTCGTCGCGTGACAGCCAATATGAGCTGATCGAACGTTACGCCCCTTTGGTCAAGCGTATTGCCTACCACTTGTTGGCGCGTTTGCCAGCCAGCGTGCAAGTCGAAGACTTGATCCAGGCGGGCATGATCGGCCTGCTTGAAGTGTCCACCAAGTACGACGCAACCAAAGGCGCGAGTTTCGAGACGTACGCGGGTATTCGTATCCGTGGCGCGATGCTTGATGAAGTGCGAAAGGGCGACTGGGCCCCACGCTCGGTACACCGCAATACCCGCATGGTCAGTGATGCAATCAGGGCAATTGAAGCAAAAACCGGTTGTGACGCTAAAGATCACGAGGTTGCGGCCGAACTCCAGTTAAGCCTTGATGATTATTACGCGATTTTGAATGACACCCTGGGCAGCCGCCTGTTCAGTTTCGACGACCTGTTACAGGACGGCGAGCATGAAGGGCTGCACGAGGACGGCGCCAGCGCTCACCTTGAGCCTTCGCGAGACCTGGAAGACGAGCGCTTTCAGGCCGCATTGGCTGAGGCGATCGCCAATTTGCCGGAGCGTGAGCGACTGGTATTGGCGCTGTACTACGACGAAGAGCTGAACCTCAAAGAAATCGGTGAGGTTCTGGGTGTCAGCGAATCGCGAGTCAGCCAGTTGCATAGCCAATGTGCGGCGCGTTTGCGCGGGCGTTTGGCGGAATGGCGAGCACGCTGATACCGGTAGGTTTTGAATTTATGTAGGAGCGAGCGTGCTCGCGATGAAAGTCGATGCGTGTTGATTGATACGCCGTGTCGCCTGCATCGCGAGCACGCTCGCTCCTACGGGTTTTAACGTGGCATGTATACCGAATTGATTGAATGGCGCGCCCAGGTGCTGAGCGCGTTTAAGACTGCTTGGAGGTCGAATTGGACAAGAACATGAAAATCCTCATCGTTGATGATTTCTCAACGATGCGGCGGATCATTAAAAACCTGCTGCGTGACCTTGGGTTCACCAACACGGTGGAAGCAGATGACGGCACAACAGCGTTGCCGATCCTCAATCAGGGGCATATCGACTTTCTGGTGACTGACTGGAACATGCCGGGCATGACCGGTATTGACCTGCTGCGCCACGTGCGTGCCGACGAAAAACTCAAGCACTTGCCCGTGCTGATGGTGACGGCTGAAGCCAAGCGCGAGCAGATCATCGAAGCGGCTCAAGCCGGGGTTAACGGTTATGTCGTCAAACCGTTTACTGCCTTGGCACTCAAAGAAAAGATCGAAAAGATCTTTGAGCGCATCGGCTGATCGATTCGTCACGGGGGTGCTATGGAGCATAAAGAATCAAACCAGGGAGACTTTGAGTCGACCCTGAAGAAACATGCTCACGAATTGGTCGAAAGCCTTGAAAAAGGCCAGTTCGGCGATGCAGTGCAACTGATTCACGAACTGAACCAAACCCGCGATCGCGGTTTGTATCGGGAAGTGGGCAAATTGACGCGTGAGTTGCACAGCGCAATCGTCAATTTCCATATCGATCCGAGCACGCCGCAAGCCGAAGAAGTGTCCCAGATCACGGATGCGACCGAACGTTTGTCTTATGTTGTGCGCCTTACGGAAGCGGCCGCTAACAGGACGATGGATTTGGTGGAAAGCAGCACGCCCATCGTCAACAGTTTGGGGGCCGAGGCTAAAGCATTGAGTGCTGATTGGGGGCGTTTTATGCGCCGCGAAATCAGTGCTGAAGAGTTTCGCGAGTTAGCGAGGCGTGTTGACGGTTTTCTGACACGTAGCGAAGAAGAAAGCCACATTGTGGCCAGTAATCTGAACGACATCCTGTTGGCTCAGGATTACCAGGACCTTACCGGCCAAGTCATCAAACGCGTGACGCAGTTGGTGACCGAAGTCGAAGGTAACTTGCTTAAACTCGTGCTCATGGCCAGCCAGGTCGACCGCTTTGCGGGGATCGAACATGACCGTGATGCACTGCTCGCTGAAAATAATCCGCAAAAAAACCTGACTCAGGGTGAAGGTCCGCAGATTCATGCCGATAAGCGTGATGACGTCGTGTCCGGTCAGGACGATGTAGACGATTTGCTATCCAGTTTAGGTTTCTAGGTTTCGAGTAGGCGTGCGGGCAGTGTTGCCCGACGCTCAAAGACCTTATTTCAAGGAGCACCTACATGAGCTTCGGCGCCGATGAAGAAATCCTTCAGGATTTCCTGGTTGAAGCCGGCGAGATTCTAGAGCAACTGTCCGAACAACTGGTCGAGCTTGAAAGCCGCCCAGATGACGCTGACTTGCTCAATGCAATTTTTCGCGGTTTTCACACTGTAAAAGGGGGCGCCGGCTTCCTCCAGCTCAATGAGTTGGTGGAGTGCTGTCACATCGCCGAGAACGTGTTCGACATCCTGCGCAAGGGTGAACGACGGGTCGACTCCGAGCTGATGGACGTGGTCCTTGAAGCCCTGGACGCTGTAAACGGTATGTTCAGCGAAGTGCGTGAGCGCAGCCCAATCACGGCCGCGACGCCTGAATTGTTGGCAGCGCTGGCACGCTTGGCCGAGCCTGCGTCTGCTCAGCCGGTTGAAGTGGCACAACCAACGCCTGAACCAGTTGCTCAGGCGCCTGTTGCCAGTGAAGGCGGTGATATCACCGATAACGAATTTGAACTGCTGCTGGACTCGCTCAATGCGGTCAAAGCAGCCGCGGCCGCACCTGTTCAGCCCGCAGCCGTCGCGGCGACGGGTAGCGACGAAATAACCGATGCCGAGTTTGAGTCGTTGCTCGACCAATTGCACGGCAAAGGCCAGTTTGCACCTGATGCTGTGGCTTCAGCGGCCCCCGTCAGTGAAGCTGCCCCGGCCGCTGCGGCCAGCAATGACATTACAGACGACGAATTCGAAGCCTTGCTTGATCAGTTGCACGGCAAGGGCTCGTTCAGCGCTGATGCGCTGGACACCTCTGCGCCAGAAGCTTCGACCCCACCCGCAGCTGGCAAGGGCGAGCTGATCAGCGACCATGAATTCGAATCGCTGCTTGATGAGCTGCATGGCAAAGGCAAGTTTTCTGCCGAAAGCCCGGTGGTTGCGGCAACTGCCGCTGCAGCCCCGGCAGCTGTAGCAACTCCGGTAGCGAAAAAGGCTGAAGCTGCAGCCCCGCGTCCGGCCCCGGCCCGCGCACCGGCTGCACACCCTGACAAACCGGTCGCCTCCGAAGCCGAAACCACTGTGCGGGTTGACACTGCGCGCCTCGACGAAATCATGAACATGGTGGGCGAGTTGGTGTTGGTGCGTAACCGTTTGGTGCGTCTGGGGCTTAACAGCAGCGACGAGGCCATGTCCAAGGCGGTGTCCAACCTTGACGTGGTGACCGCAGATCTGCAAACCGCGGTGATGAAAACCCGCATGCAGCCGATCAAGAAAGTCTTTGGTCGCTTCCCGCGTTTGGTTCGCGACTTGGCGCGTCAACTGAAAAAAGAAATCAACCTGGAACTGGTAGGCGAAGAAACAGACCTGGACAAAAACCTGGTCGAGGCTTTGGCCGATCCGCTGGTCCACTTGGTGCGTAACGCGGTCGACCACGGGTGCGAAACCCCGGAAGAGCGTGAAGCCGCCGGTAAGTCCCGTTGCGGCCGCGTCATTCTGTCCGCTGAGCAAGAAGGCGACCATATCCTGCTGTCGATCTCTGACGACGGCAAGGGCATGGATGCGAATGTGCTGCGTGGCATCGCGGTCAAAAAAGGCTTGATGGACAAGGACGCTGCTGACCGCTTGAGCGAGTCCGACTGCTACAACCTGATTTTTGCGCCGGGCTTCTCGACTAAAACCGAGATTTCTGACGTGTCGGGTCGTGGTGTGGGCATGGACGTGGTGAAAACCAAAATCGCCCAGCTCAATGGCTCGCTCAATATTTACTCGACCTTGGGCCAAGGCTCGAAGATCGTGATCAAGGTGCCGCTGACACTGGCGATCATGCCGACGCTGATGGTGATGCTGGGCAATCAGGCGTTTGCGTTCCCACTGGTCAACGTAAACGAAATCTTCCACCTCGACCTGTCGCGCACCAACGTGGTGGACGGTCAGGAAGTGGTGATCGTGCGCGATAAAGCGCTGCCTTTGTTCTACCTCAAGCGCTGGTTGGTGGCGTCTGCCGCCCATGAAGAACAGCGTGAAGGGCATGTGGTGATTCTTTCGGTGGGCACTCAGCGCATCGGCTTTGTGGTCGATCAGTTGGTTGGTCAAGAAGAAGTGGTCATCAAACCGTTGGGCAAAATGCTTCAGGGCACGCCGGGCATGTCGGGAGCCACCATTACAGGTGATGGCCGTATTGCCTTGATTTTGGATGTTCCGAGCATGCTCAAGCGCTACGCCGCACGGCGTATTTGATTCTGGTGGAGCGGGGCGGTTGCGCCTCGCGCTGCCTAACGGAGTGTTTATGGTAGTCAAGGTTTTGGTGGTGGACGATTCGGGCTTTTTCCGCCGCCGTCTCACGGAAATTCTATCGTCTGATCCGACGATTCAAGTGATCGGCACCGCTACCAACGGCAAGGAGGCCATTGATCAGGCGCTGGCGCTCAAGCCAGACGTGATCACTATGGACTACGAGATGCCAATGATGGATGGCATCACGGCAGTGCGGCACATCATGCAGCGCAGCCCGACCCCCGTGCTGATGTTCTCCTCGCTCACACACGAAGGTGCTCGCGTTACGCTGGATGCACTGGACGCTGGGGCTGTGGATTTTCTGCCGAAAAACTTCGAAGACATCTCGCGTAACCCCGAGAAGGTCAAGCAATTACTGTGCGAAAAAGTACACAGCATTTCGCGCAGCAATCGGCGTGTTTCCAGCTACAGCGCGCCACAGCCGCCAGCAGCGCCGCAGCCTGTGGCAGCGCCTGTTACGAACAGTTTTGCCACGCCAACGCCGCCTGCTCCTCGCACCACGCCAATTGCCAGCCGTAGCGCACCCGTTGCTGCAGCCACGTCGCCTGCGCCAAAGCGCAAGGCCTACAAGTTGGTGGCCATTGGTACTTCAACCGGCGGGCCTGTGGCCCTGCAACGTGTGCTGACTCAATTGCCGGGCAACTTCCCTGCGCCGATTGTGTTGGTGCAACACATGCCGGCTGCCTTCACCAAAGCCTTTGCCGAGCGCTTGGACAAGTTGTGCCGCATCAGCGTCAAAGAAGCTGAAGACGGCGACATTCTGCGTCCGGGGCTGGCGCTGCTGGCGCCGGGTGGCAAGCAGATGATGATCGATGGTCGCGGCGCGGTACGCATCCTGCCGGGCGACGAGCGTCTGAACTACAAGCCCTGCGTGGACATCACTTTTGGTTCGGCAGCTAAATCCTACGGCGACAAAGTTCTGGCGGTGGTGTTAACCGGCATGGGCGCGGATGGCCGTGAAGGTGCGCGTCTGCTCAAGCAGGGCGGCAGTAACGTCTGGGCGCAGGACGAAGCCAGCTGCGTCATCTACGGCATGCCGATGGCAATCGTTAAAGCCAATCTGGCGGATGCGGTGTACAGCCTTGATGAAATTGGCAAGCACTTGGTCGAGGCCTGTCACTGATGGATGTACTCAGCCTTATCGGGATCATCATGGCCTTTGTCGCCATTATTGGTGGCAACTACTTAGAAGGCGGCCATTTGGGCGCTTTGGCCAATGGCCCTGCGGCATTGATCGTGATTGGCGGCACCGTCGGGGCTGCGCTGTTGCAGTCACCGCTGAGCGCGTTCAAGCGTGCAATGCAAATTCTCAGCTGGATCTTTTTCCCTCCGCGTATTGATCTGGCGGGCGGCGTTGATCGTGTCGTCAACTGGAGCCTGACGGCACGCAAGGAAGGCTTGCTCGGCCTCGAAGGTGTGGCGGACGCAGAGCCGGACAGCTATTCGCGCAAAGGTTTGCAATTGCTAGTCGATGGCGCCGAGCCTGAGGCCATTCGCAGCATTCTTGAGGTTGATTTCATGACCCAGGAAAGCCGCGACATAGACGCCGCCAAAGTATTTGAAAGCATGGGCGGCTACGCGCCGACCATCGGCATCATTGGCGCGGTGATGGGCTTGATCCATGTGATGGGCAATCTGGCTGATCCAAGCCAGTTGGGCAGTGGTATTGCCGTGGCGTTTGTAGCGACCATTTATGGTGTGGCCAGTGCCAACCTGGTGCTGTTGCCCATTGCCAGCAAGCTCAAAGCAATTGCCATGCGCCAGTCACGCTATCGCGAAATGTTGCTCGAAGGCATTTTGTCGATCGCCGAAGGTGAGAACCCGCGCTCCATTGAGCTCAAGCTTCAGGGCTTCATGGATTAATGGAGAACTCTCGCTATGAGTCGCCGTCGTCGCCAAGCTGAAGAGCACGTCAATCATGAACGCTGGTTGGTGTCCTACGCGGACTTCATCACCCTGTTGTTCGCGTTTTTCGTGGTGATGTACTCAATTTCGTCGATTAACGAAGGCAAGTACAAAGTCATTTCCCAAGCCTTGGTGGGTGTGTTCAATGATGCCGATCGCAGCCTCAAGCCAATTCCGATTGGTGATGAGCGCCCCTTGACCACCAAACCCGCCGAACCGTTGGTCAAGGACAGCGATCAAACTGACGCTGGCATTGGGCAAATCAACAACGACCCGCTTAAAACCATCGCCGATGACATCACCAATGCGTTTGGTGACTTGATCGCCTCCAATCAACTCACCGTGCGCGGCAATGAGTTGTGGGTCGAGATCGAACTGAATTCCAGCTTGCTGTTTGGCAGTGGCGATGCCATGCCCAGCGATGTGGCGTTCAACATCATCGACAAAGTAGCGGCGATTTTAAAACCCTTCGACAACCCGATTCACGTCGAAGGCTTCACCGATGACTTACCGATTCGCACAGCGCAGTACCCCACCAACTGGGAGTTGTCCTCGGCACGTTCGGCCAGCATTGTGCGAATGCTCGCCATGCAGGGCGTGAGTCCTGGGCGTATGGCGTCCGTGGGTTACGGTGAGTTTCAGCCCGTGGCCAATAACGCGACTCCAGAGGGTCGAGCGCTCAATCGGCGCGTGGTGCTGGTGGTGTCGCGCAATCTGGATGTGCGTCGCAGCTTAACGGGCACGGGCACAGCCCATGCCACCCCGGACGCCGCCATGAAACGTGCTGGCACACAAACTGCACCGCCTGTGACAAAGCCACTGGTACGCGGAAGTAGCGTCAATTCCCCGTCGCCGGCCCTATAAGTGAACGTCAATTCTCGGCAGGCCAGTGCGCTGCCGGGAGGAACAACTGAATGAGAGTTTGGGCAGTAGCCAATCAAAAAGGTGGCGTAGGCAAAACCACCACCTCCATCGCTCTAGCCGGCTTGCTGGCTGAGGCGGGCAAGCGTGTGGTGGTGGTCGACCTCGATCCGCATGGTTCGATGACCAGCTACTTCGGTTACGACCCCGATGCTCTTGAGCACAGCAACTACGACTTGTTTCTGCACAAAGGCCAAGTGCCTGAAGGTTTGCCGGGTCAGCTGTTATTGCCCACCAGTAACGAACATATTTCGCTGCTGCCCTCCAGCACCGCGTTGGCCACGTTAGAGCGTCAGTCGCCGGGCCAAAGCGGCCTGGGGCTGGTGATTGCACGCAGCTTGGCGCAACTGTGGCAAGACTACGATTACGCCATTATCGACAGCCCGCCGCTGCTCGGCGTGCTGATGGTCAACGCATTGGCAGCCAGTCAACAGTTGGTGATTCCGGTGCAAACCGAGCATTTGGCCGTTAAAGGTTTGGAGCGCATGGTCAATACCTTGGCGATGATCAATCGCTCACGCAAACAAGAACTGCCGTTCAGCATCGTGCCGACCTTGTTCGACCGTCGCACCCAAGCGTCAATGAGCACCTTGCGCGTGTTACGCGATATGTACCCCGAGACCATTTGGCAGGGCTATATCCCGGTCGATACCCGCTTGCGTGATGCCAGCCGCGCAGGGCTGACACCTTCACAGTTCGACGCCAAAAGCCGAGGCGTCATGGCGTATCGTGCGTTGCTCAAGCATTTGCTGACGCGCCAACTTTCGCCGCAGGTGGTTTGAGGTGGGTGTGCATTCAAGTATCAAAGTCGTGCTGCCGATAACCTCTACAGGTCACTGTAGCGAGGCAGGTGGATGGGCCACTTTATGAAGCACACGGTAGCGATTCCCACCCGCCCGCAACTGGCGTTGCAGTCTTATCTCGACGGTTTGCTGCAAGAAGCCACCGAAGAGGTACTGGCTGCCGAGCTTATGCCCGAGCAAGTCGAGCCCGTATTGCCTGCACCTGAGCCACTGGCGGTACCACTGGACGATTTTGCTGCCGCAGTGCTCGAAGAGCAGATCCGCGATGCGCAGGTCTTGCCTGTCGCGGGGACTGCGCTGCCGACCGCGCTGATGCCGCTGCAAGCGCCCGTGTTGCTGCCTCCTGTTTTGCCTGTGGCGAGTCCGGTTGAAGAAGCTCTAGCGCAGCCTTTGGTTGAGGTGCATTTGCCTACCGCACCGGGCGGGCGTTTGCCTGCACTGGATGACGGTCGTCCTGCATGGGCGGCTGAGCCCTTTGAATGCTTGTTGTTCGATGTGGCGGGGTTAACCTTGGCCGTGCCGTTGGTCTGCTTGGGCTCTATTTACTCGTTGGCCGGGCGTGAGCTAACGCCATTGTTTGGCCAGCCAGATTGGTTTCTTGGGATCTTGCCCAGTCAGAGTGGCAACCTCAAAGTGCTGGATACCGCACGCTGGGTGATGCCGGATCGCTATCGCGATGATTTTCGTGATGGCCTGCAATACGTTATTTCCGTTCAGGGTTACGAATGGGGGCTGGCGGTGCATCAGGTCAGTCGTTCATTGCGTCTGGACCCGAACGAAATCAAATGGCGCACCCATCGTGGGCAGCGGCCGTGGTTGGCGGGTACAGTCATTGAGCACATGTGCGCGCTACTGGATGTGTCAGAGCTGGCAGAGTTGATTGCCAGTGGCGCGGTTAAGCACATGGCCAACCACGATGGCCACACAGCAGCACCGAAGCCGTAGATCAAACACAAAAATGACGGCGCCCTTAGCGCGGTCACACAGCACACATGCCGTTTTAGCGGTTTTAGTCAGGGGTTTGGGGAATGAACAAGTCAGCCGCACAACAGAGTAGCGAAGATCCGATCCTGCAATGGGTCACGTTCAAGCTGGACAACGAGTCCTATGGCATCAACGTGATGCAAGTACAGGAAGTGCTGCGTTACACCGAAATTGCTCCAGTACCGGGTGCCCCGTCTTACGTGCTGGGCATCATCAACCTGCGCGGTAACGTAGTAACCGTCATAGATACCCGTCAGCGTTTTGGTCTGATGAGCGCTGATATCACCGACAACTCACGTATCGTGATCATCGAAGCTGACAAGCAAGTGGTCGGTATTCTGGTCGACAGCGTGGCCGAAGTGGTTTACCTGCGCCAGTCCGAGATCGAAACAGCGCCTAACGTGGGCAACGAAGAATCGGCCAAATTTATTCAGGGCGTGTGCAACAAGAACAACGAATTGTTGATTCTGGTTGAGCTGGACAAAATGATGACCGAAGAAGAATGGTCGGATCTGGAGAACATCTGATTGATGCTTGAGGTAGCGGTAATCGTCCTGGGCCTGCTCTGGGTATTGAGCGTGTGGATGTTCGTCTCCTACGTGCGCAGCCAGCGCCTGATCGCCGCTCAGCAGGCCGCAGGCGATGCGCTGCGCGATCAGCGCATCAAAGAGCTGGGTCGGCGTCTGGACACCTACCAGAACGGCAGTGTGCAAATGGGTGAAGAGCTGCACGAACTTCGTGCCGTGGTGGCACCGCTGCCTGAAAAACTGACCCAGCTTGAACAGCGCGACCCAACCAGCTTGTCTTTCTCGCAGGCTGCGCGCTTGGTTGGCATGGGCGCCAGCATCGACGAACTGACTCAATCCTGCGGCCTGACCCAGGCCGAGGCAGAACTGATGAGCAAAATGCACAAGGGCTAGCGCAATAATATGCGCAGGCTGCGATTTTTCATCGTTTTAAAAAAATCGCAGCCCGTAGTCGACGGTTTATCAGCGTTTCTGTGACTGGCGTAATCGAGGAGCGTTTAATCAGATACTCAAACGACTCCACATCAAACTCAACGAGCATGGGTTAATTGATCTGGAGACCTGAATGATTGACTCCACAGCAGTACGAGCAACCCGAGCCTCTTCTGGTGCCGGGAAAAAGGGGGTCTAAAGAACCAGAAGATCATGCGCTCGGACGCAGTCGGGGCGGCCTGATCACCAGGATTCCAATGGTGCGCCACTTAAGTTTCTATTATCGGGTGGACAAGCCAGCGACATCGCTTACGGCCAGCGTTGCTCGATGAAGTCCATATACCCAGCTTGCGCGGTCGCCCACGTAAATGGTGCTGATGGTTGCTGGCGGATAAAGGCTATGACGCTGAAGCGTTACGCCGCTATTGCGACCGTTATCGAATGCAGCCGGTGATTCCTCTGCGCAGCATTAAGCAAAACCAAAGCCGGGGTGCCGAGGCTGTTTGATAGTTTTAGGTAATGAGAATGCAACATCATCGAACGTATGTTTGGCTGGTTAAAAGAATATCGCCGCATCGTTACGCGCACCGAAAAGCTTGCGAGAAGTTATGCGGCGATGGTCTTGAAAAACGCCGGGTGCGGTAAAACCTCTTATGAAATATCGATGATTCTTGACTGTACAGAGGCTGCGGTTAACTTTTATTTTGGTAATATACGCCGAAAGTTCGATGTGCACACACGCACAACTGCATTGCTCAAAGCATCTGTATTGGGAGTTATCACTCCAACTCAATAAGAGCGCGCTAAAAAATAAGCCCGTTTGTCATATGGTAGGTTTTGGTTGCTGCTGATCAACGGGCTTGGACTATACATATGCTGACCAATCAAGCTTGATGGCACATCCGCCAAGACAGCCGATTCAACATTGCCTCAGTTCAAAGTCAGGGAAGTCATCAACAAATAAAATGGATGGTATCTTCACTGCCGCAACTAAGAGCTCTTCCCTCTGCCGATCTTTTTTTGATGAAATTACCCTTTCTTGGGGGCGCCAAATTTAGTCTAGTCGATAGATTTGTGAAATCGGCGGGCGCTAATGAATACTGATTGCAATTAAATCTCGATCAAGGCAATTAAACCCTTCCGCCATCTCGATCAGGAAGCGCTCGCGACGGGTCTGCTTACGTTTGCCAGCATGCTCGGCATCGGCGAAGGACATCTGTTTCATCGAGGCTCAACCGTTCGGTTCGTGTGAGGTGAGTGTTTTTACAAAATCTGGAAATCTTTTTCAGACTTTCCTTATATAGTTTCCTTTTTCATTTCTTTGGGCACCGACGGCGAGGGAAGGGGCAGGAGTAGGTTTGCTTATCGGGTTATTGGGATGCTCATTTTTTTTGGCGGGTTCAACTATCACGCTGATAAGTTCTAAGGTTGGGTTTTTATCTATTACCTGGTCTACCAAAATTTTAACAGGACGACTCTTTATTAATCCGGTGATTACTTTGTGTGCAGCCCTCATGCCGCCCCCTACACTTAGCAGTGCGCCACCGGTATTCTGTAAGGTAACTCCTGCTGAGTAGCCTGCCGCTTGCAGTATCGTACCTGCCGTTATGCTGGTATTTCCCGCATGAGTGGCCAGTTCAGCATACCTTAAGAATCCCACTGGGCGTGCCCGAAGAAGAGTCCCGACGATATTATTTGTATAATTCGCTACGGTTTCAACGAGTCCGAAAAGCCGAGTGAATGCAATACC
Source organism: Pseudomonas sp. E315 (assembly GCF_055406205.1). Lineage (NCBI taxonomy): Bacteria > Pseudomonadati > Pseudomonadota > Gammaproteobacteria > Pseudomonadales > Pseudomonadaceae > Pseudomonas > Pseudomonas sp. E315. The sequence goes on from NZ_JBUZPJ010000001.1 coordinate 105,655, forward strand.
GAATTGCCCGGTAGGGTCCATGAGATTAATTGGATCGCCTAGGCAGTAAACATAAGTATTCAAGCCCCCTTTTGCGAATGGACTCTGCTGATCCGGGCTATTAAATCGCATCAGCACCGGAGTAAACGCCCGGTAGCCATTCCCCAACAAATAGCTCCCCGTCACTGGATCAGGCCGTTCGCCATTGAAACCAAGCAAACTGAGTAAGCCGTTTTCCGGTGGACCATAACCATAAGAGGTGTAGGCGAGAGAATGAGATTGAGTTGCGACGAGCACGTTCAACACCGAACGCTGTTGATCAGTGGCAAGCAGACGGGTTTCCATGGAGCCGCTCTGGCGTTGTTGCTGGGCCAGCAGTTGGTTTCCATGTTGCATGATTGAGCGCTGCACCGTCCCTTGGACCTCGGTGGCGAGGCGGTCTTTGAGGTAGAAACGTTGGGTGTTTGCCTGTGCCGCTGGCGTGCAATCAACCAAGCGATCAAGTGGGTCGTATCGATAGCGGCAGAGCAGGGTTTCGCGGTTGGGCTGCATGGGCTGAGTCCCCTGAATGAGCCATCGGTTCAGGGTTAACTGTAGCGCAATTGTCCAGGATTACCCACTAGCAGAACTGCTAGTGTGGCGTTTCACAAGTAAGGCTGAAAACTACTTGCCCAACGCTTTTGCTGCACGAGCAACGGAGCCAAGGATGCCCTCGGCCTTCTTATGCCACCGAAACGGCTTCAGATTCTGGTTGTAGGTTTCAAGGTAATACTCGATCGAGGACTCCAAGTCTTTCACGTTGACATGCGCCTGACGCTTGATCCATTTCTCGCTCAGCGTTGAGAAAAACCGCTCGACCAGATTCAGCCATGAGGCAGAGGTGGGGGGTGAAATGGATGCTGTAACGCGGACGGGCAGCCAGCCACGCTTTTACCTTGTCGGTCTTGTGAGTCGCGTAGTTGTCCATAATCAGGTGGATCGGCACGTCGGCCGGCACTGATGCGTCGACTTCCTTGAGGAAGGACAGAAACTCGATACTGCGGTGCTGGCGTCTCAGCCGCTCAATGACTTCCCCAGTGGCGACATCCAGCGCAGCGAGCAGCGAGGTTGTCCCGTGCCGCTTGTAATCATGCGTGCGAGTCGCAGGATTTCCAGGCGCCAAAGGTAATCCGGGTTGGGTTCGGTTTAGAGCTTGGATTTGGCTTTTTTCATCAATACAGAGCACCAACGCTCGATCAGGCGGGTTCAGGTATAGGCCTACAATATCGTGAACCTTATCGACAAACAGTGGATCGGTAGAAAGTTTGAAGGTTTTTTCCAAGTGAGGCTTGATCCCAAAAGCGTGCCAAATACGCATCACGCTGGCTGGGGGCAACCCTGTTTCCCGGCTCATTCGACGCGTGCTCCAATGGCTGGCGTCTTCGGGTTTGCTTTGCAGCACTTGTTCAACGACGTGCTGAACTTGCTCGTCGGTTATGGTGCGAGGGCGGCCGGAACGCTGTTCATCGTTTAAGCCAGGTAATCCCCATTTTGAGAAACGCAACCGCCAGCGAGATACCACGTCTTTGCTGACACCAAGGCGCAGAGCAATGGCGTTCCCAGACTCCCCCTCTGAACAGGCGAGGATGATTCTTGCCCGGGTACAGGCGTCCTGCAGGCCCTTGCGTAGGTTAACTCGGCGCAGTAGTTCGGCTTTGTCAGCTTCGGATAGAGCAATGGGAGTTGCAGGTCGACCCGTTTTCATCGGTGGTAGCTCTTGAGATGCTTCTCAGAATAAGCGGAGTCCGATTTTTTGCTCTACTTGTGAAACGCCACACTAATGAACAGCACTGCCGCACAGCGCTATTTAATCTACGCTGGCGTGCCGGTTTCAATTTTTCTAGGTGCCTGTTAGGTGATACGGCCGGAGTGTCAGCTACTGCCATCATCAAGACTTTCTGGGCGCTATCGTGGCGTCACATCCCGCTCTTCTGGCCCTGCCTCGGGGTCAAATCCTACCGGGTACTTGCCTTTAAGTTGCCAGGCAAAGGCGATGATCTCAGCCAGTGTGCGGTACAACTCCTGCGGGATGCTGTCGCCCAGTTCCATGCGTGCCAGTAGTTTTACCAATTCGGCATTTTCATAAATTGGCACTTCGTACTCGCGGGCGAGTTTGAGGATGGCTTCGGCCAACTCGTCGTCGCCTTTGGCGGTGAGGGTAGGGGCTTGTTTGCCGTCGTATTTAAGGGCGATGGCTTGGCGGGGTGCAGGTGTTGTGTTCATGCGGTTTCGTCGACCCAGCGTTGTTCAAGTGGGGTGTGGCCACCTTGGGGCGGCGTGCCTTGGTGGCAATCGAGATCAGTCACGCTAAGGCCTGCGTCTTTCAGGCGTTGGCGCAAGTTGCCCAGTTGGCTTTCGATCAGGTTGGCGGTGTACGCCTGCTCAGCCCACAGCTGGCCGCAGAGGTTGCCTCGCAGCAGTTGGGCTTGTACATGCAGCGGGCCGAGAGGAGAGAGGTCGAAAGCCAGTTCGACGCGCCACAGTTGGTCTTTGACTTCCGGATTTTCGCGCTTTTCTTCGGCTTCTTTCTCGGGCGGGTCTTCGCGCTGGAATTTGACTTGCAGTGGCACGATGTCGTGGGCGTTGCGCATGGGGATTTCTAACTGCCAAGTGGTCAGCAGGCCGCCGTCGGCGGTGCGACCGCTTTGCTCAAGGCTGGACAGTTGATGGCTCTGCAGGCGTGAAATGGCGGCGGCGGCCAGCTTTAGCAGGCCTTCAAGGCTGTCTTCGCCCTCTGCGTTTTTCAGGGTGCGTGTGGGCAGCGGAAACCCGCCGGGCAGTGGTTTGGCGCTGACTTGCCCAAGCATGCCCAGTGCGTTACGGACAAATGTGGGCATGGCCTGGGCTTGGGTGCTAGCGGCCAACCCAGGGTTGAAGCTGGTGCTGGTGGGAAGGCCAGGCAGCACTTGTGCGATCAAGCGCAGCAAGGTGGCTTTCATGTCCGGGGCTAATGCGTGCGGTTGGCCACTGAGCAGTTTGGCTTCCAGAAATGCACCGCTGTTGAGTAACGCCTCACTTAGAACTTTGGGGTTGCTCAGTTGTGAGGGTGTAGGTAAACCCGCCAATAATTTGTCGATGGATGCGCGCAGCTCAGTAGGCATGCTGTCGGAGGGCGGTAGTTTTTGGAGGGCGTTTAACAGGCCTTCCAGCGAGCCTTGGCGGCTCTGTTGTGTGACTAATTGTTGCGCAATGGCCAGTTGATCCTGACGACCACTGAGGGGTACGAAGTTGAGGGTTTGCGCGCCTTGCACCTGGGCACTCAACAAACTGGCTATGCGTAAAGGCTGGGGGCTGTCCAAGGTCAAGGTGCTGCCACTGAGCGCGGTATTGAGCAGCGTTACCAGCGAGCGATACACCGCTGGCTGACCGGCGGGTTGCGGTACTAATTGAGTGGTGAGGACTTTGCCTTGCAGCAGTGTGCCGACCGGTAGCTGTTGGGTGTCCAGGCGGGTCAAGACTGCGACGCTGCTGCTCAACGCCTGTTGCACGCTGATTGCCAAGCGACCGGCTGCGGGTTGGGTAACGGCCAATTGGGTGCCCAAGGGCAGCGGGAAATTACTGCTGGCTTGCACGTTGGTTTGACGACCACTGGCCAAGGTCAGCTTGAGCAGCAACTGAAATGTCAGGTCGCCTTGCTTGAGCGAGAGCACCTCAGCTTTGGCTGTTTGGCCGGGGCTGATCAGGCCTTCAAAAGGTTGCAGCAACTTCAGCACTTCGCCACCCACAACACCTGCTCGGGCGCTGTTTGTGACGGTCGGCTGAGTGGGGGGAATAATCATGTCGCCTTTCATCGTTACAACCTGTCGAAATTGCCCTCTTTAGAGTAGGACATCGCATGTATAATGCCGCCCCGTCGTTCAGGGGGTATAAAAACAGTGCAATTGTTTGACCCAGCTCTCTGGAATAGGCCGTAAATGCATTTATCCTGCATCACTTTAACGGCCGAGCCCGAGCCGACTTGAACTGTGAAGGCCTCAATTACGTGATCAGCCCTCTTCTAGAAACCGTAGCGCTCGCCTGTGAGCGTGACTGGCGCATGTTGTTCGAAAACCTCGAATTACGCCTGTGTCGCGGTGACATGCTGCAAATCAGTGGCCCCAACGGCAGTGGCAAAACCAGCCTGCTGCGTTTGTTGGCAGGGCTGATGCAGCCGACGGCGGGGGAGGTGCTGCTCAATGGCCAGGCGTTGAATAGCCAGCGCACTGAACTGGCAAGCAATCTGTTATGGATCGGCCATGCAGCGGGGATCAAGGACTTGCTCACCGCCGAAGAGAATCTCAGCTGGCTGTGTGCCCTGCATCGCCCGGCCAAGCGCGAGGCTATTTGGGCTGCACTTAAGGCGATAGGGCTGAGCGGTTTTGAAGACGTGCCCTGCCATACCTTGTCGGCGGGTCAGCAGCGACGCGTCGCCTTGGCCCGCTTGCATCTGGAAAACCCGCCACCGCTGTGGATTCTTGACGAGCCGTTTACCGCGCTCGACAAACAAGGTGTGGCACAACTTGAAGAGCATCTGGCCAACCACTGCGAGCGCGGCGGCATGGTGGTGTTGACCACTCACCATACGTTGACCCGCCTGCCAGCCGGTTATCGCGATATCGATTTGGGGCGCTGGGCTGTATGAGTGTGTTTGCTGTGTTGGTGGCGCGTGAAGCGCGATTGTTGTTCCGTCGCCCGGCTGAGCTGGCAAACCCGTTGGTATTCTTTGCAATTGTTATCGCGATGTTTCCGCTGGCTGTCGGCCCTGAGACTCAATTGTTGCAAACCTTGTCGCCGGGACTGCTGTGGGTAGCGGCTCTTTTATCGGTTCTGCTCTCACTGGACGGGCTTTTCCGCAGTGATTTCGAAGATGGATCACTTGAACAGTGGGTCCTTTCGTCGCACCCTCTGGCTCTGTTGGTTTTGGCCAAGGTGCTGGCACACTGGGCGTTTTCCGGGCTGGCATTGGTGATTCTGTCGCCGCTGCTGGCTTTAATGCTGGGGTTGCCGGTGGCCTGCCTGCCGGTATTGCTGATGTCGTTACTGCTTGGCACGCCCGTGCTGAGCTTGCTCGGTGCGGTGGGTGCCGCGCTGACAGTGGGGCTTAAGCGTGGCGGTCTGTTGTTGGCGCTGCTGATTTTGCCCCTCTACATCCCGGTGCTGATTCTGGGGAGTGGCGCGCTACAAGCGGCACTGCAAGGCATGCCCGTAACCGGTTATTTGCTGTGGCTTGCAAGCCTGACAGCCTTGGCAATAACCCTGACACCTTTTGCAATTGCTGCCGGGCTGAAAATCAGCGTCGGCGAATAATGAGGTCTGGCCCAAGAGGGCCAGTAAAGACCCTGGCTTTGGCACGACCCAGACAGGCCGTGCCAAAGCACCGTGATGGAAACAGCGTGATGAACTGGACTTGGTTTCACAAACTCGGCTCGCCCAAATGGTTCTATGCCATCAGTGGGCGCCTGTTGCCTTGGCTGAGCGTTGCCGCCGTATTGTTAATTGTGAGCGGTGTGGTGTGGGGCCTGGCCTTTGCGCCGCCGGACTATCAGCAAGGCAACAGCTTTCGCATCATCTACATCCATGTTCCTGCTGCCATGCTGGCGCAGTCGTGCTACGTGATGCTGGCGGTGTGCGGTGTAGTGGGGCTGGTCTGGAAGATGAAAATCGCCGACGTTGCGCTGCAATGTGCGGCGCCCATTGGTGCCTGGATGACCGCTGTGGCGCTGGTCACCGGCGCCATTTGGGGCAAGCCGACCTGGGGCTCCTGGTGGGTGTGGGATGCACGTCTGACTTCAATGCTGATTCTGTTGTTTTTGTACTTCGGTCTGATTGCACTGGGCAATGCCATCACCAATCGTGACAGCGCAGCCAAAGCCTGTGCGGTGCTGGCGATTGTGGGCGTTATTAACATCCCGATCATTAAATACTCGGTGGAGTGGTGGAACACCCTGCATCAGGGCGCAACGTTCACCCTCACCGAAAAGCCAGCCATGCCGGTCGAAATGTGGCTGCCGTTGTTGCTCACGGTAGTGGGCTTTTACTGCTTCTTTGGCGCGGTACTGTTGCTGCGCATGCGTTTGGAGGTGCTCAAGCGTGAGGCTCGCAGCAGTTGGGTCAAGGCTGAGGTGTTGAAGGCGCTGGAGGGGGCACGATGAGTTTTGCATCGTTAAGCGACTTTATCGCGATGGGTCATCACGGTGTGTATGTCTGGTCATCCTATGGCATTTGCCTGGCGGTGCTGGCGTTGAACGTGGCGTTGCCGATTGCGGCGCGTCGGCGTTATTTGCAACAAGAGGCGCGTCGTTTGCGCCGGGAGAATTCGAAGTGAATCCGCTGCGTAAAAAACGTTTGATCATCATTCTGGCGATTCTGGTGGGCGTCGGCGCGGCTGTGGCGCTCGCCTTGAGCGCCTTGCAGCAGAACATCAATCTGTTCTACACCCCGACTCAGATCGCCAATGGTGAAGCGCCGTTGGATACCCGTATTCGTGCAGGTGGCATGGTTGAAACCGGTTCACTGAAACGCTCCGGTGACTCGCTGGATGTAGAGTTCGTGGTCACGGACTTCAACAAGGGCGTGACCATTCAATACCGCGGAATCTTGCCAGACCTGTTCCGCGAAGGGCAGGGCATCGTGGCGCTGGGCAAACTCAATGCCCAAGGCGTGGTGGTGGCAGATGAAGTGCTGGCCAAGCACGATGAAAAATACATGCCGCCCGAAGTAACCAAGGCACTTAAAGAGAGTGGCCAATCGGCGCCTGCACCGGCCAAAGAGGGTTAAGTGATGACGTCTGGACTGTTTATTCCCGAATTGGGCCAATTGGCCATGATTCTGGCGCTGTGCATTGCCATCGTGCAGGCCATCGTGCCGCTGCTGGGTGCATGGCGCGGTGACAAGTTATGGATGAGCCTGGCCCAGCCAGCGGCCTGGGGCCAGTTTGCCTTTTTGTTGTTTGCGTTTGGTTGCTTGACCTACGCCTTTATGACCGATGATTTTTCGGTGGCCTATGTGGCCAGCAACTCCAACAGCGCGCTGCCTTGGTATTACAAGTTCAGCGCCGTCTGGGGGGCTCACGAAGGTTCATTGCTGTTGTGGGCAATGATTCTGGGGGGCTGGACATTCGCCGTGTCGATTTTCTCCCGACAGTTACCGCAAGTGATGCTCGCCCGCGTGCTGTCAATCATGGGCATCATCAGCGTCGGCTTCCTGTTGTTTTTGATTTTGACGTCCAACCCTTTCGCGCGCCTGTTGCCGCAAATTCCGGCCAACGGCAATGACCTCAACCCGTTACTGCAAGACATCGGCCTGATCGTTCACCCACCCATGCTGTACATGGGGTATGTGGGTTTTTCGGTGGCCTTTGCTTTCGCAATTGCAGCGTTACTGGGTGGCCGACTGGATGCCGCGTGGGCACGTTGGTCACGTCCGTGGACCATCGTGGCCTGGGCTTTTCTGGGGATCGGCATCACGCTGGGCTCGTGGTGGGCGTACTACGAACTGGGTTGGGGCGGCTGGTGGTTCTGGGACCCGGTTGAAAACGCGTCGTTCATGCCTTGGTTGGTCGGTACTGCCCTGATTCACTCGCTGGCAGTGACTGAAAAACGTGGTGTGTTTAAAAGCTGGACCGTGTTGCTGGCCATCGCTGCGTTTTCGTTGAGCTTGCTCGGCACCTTTCTGGTGCGTTCGGGTGTGCTGACTTCAGTGCACGCCTTCGCGTCAGACCCTGAGCGTGGCGTATTTATCCTGATTTTCCTGCTGTTTGTGGTCGGTGGCTCTCTGACCCTGTTTGCGTTGCGCGCACCTGTGGTTAAAAGCCATGTGGGCTTCAACCTGTGGTCACGCGAGACCTTGCTGCTGGGCAACAACCTGATTTTGGTGGTTGCGGCCTCAATGATCTTGCTCGGCACCTTGTATCCGCTGATTCTGGACGCCATCAGTGGCGCCAAAATGTCCGTGGGCCCGCCGTACTTCAACGCATTGTTTATTCCGTTGATGGCCTTGCTGATGGTGGTGATGGCTGTCGGTGTGCTGGTGCGCTGGAAAGACACCCCGGTCAAATGGCTGTTGGGTATGTTGACCCCGGTTTTGCTGGGCAGCGCGGCGTTGTCAGCCATTGCCGGTGTTGCCTATGGCGATTTCAACTGGGCAGTGCTAACCACTTTCATGCTGGCCGCTTGGGTGTTGCTTGCAGGTGTGCGTGATATTGGCGATAAAACCCGCCACAAGGGCCTGATCAAAGGCATGCGCAGCCTGACCCGTAGCTATTGGGGCATGCAAATTGCTCACTTGGGCATTGCGGTTTGCGCTATCGGCGTGGTGCTGTCGAGTCAGAACAGTGCTGAGCGGGATTTACGTCTGGCACCCGGTGAGTCTATGGAGTTGGGCGGTTATCACTTCGTCTTTGAAGGGGCCAAGCATTACCAGGGCCCTAACTTCACCTCGGACAAAGGCACCGTGCGCGTGATTCGCAACGGCAAAGAAGTCAGCGTTCTGCACCCTGAGAAGCGGTTGTACACCGTGCAAAGCTCGATGATGACCGAAGCGGGCATCGACGCAGGTTTCACGCGTGATTTGTACGTCGCATTGGGCGAACCTCTGGGTGATGGCGCCTGGGCAGTACGGGTACACGTCAAGCCGTTTGTACGCTGGATTTGGTTTGGTGGTTTGCTGACCGGTTTTGGTGGCCTGTTGGCGGCGCTGGATCGTCGTTACCGAGTCAAGGTTAAAAGCCGCGTGCGCGACGCGCTGGGCATGACAGGAGCCACCGCATGAGACGTTGGTTAATGCTGGTCCCGTTGGGCCTGTTTTTGATGATGGCGGTGTTCTTGTACAAAGGCTTGTACATGGATCCGACCGAACTGCCGTCGACCATGATTGGCAAGCCGTTCCCTGCGTTCAGCCTGCCGTCGGTTGAGGGCGACAAAACCCTGACCCAAGCTGACTTAGTTGGTAAACCGGCACTGGTCAACGTGTGGGCCACCTGGTGCATTTCGTGCCGGGTCGAACACCCGGTGTTGACCAAGCTGGCCGAGCAGGGTGTGGTGATCTATGGCGTGAATTACAAAGACGTCAATGAAGATGCCAAAAAGTGGCTTAAGGACTTCCACAACCCGTACCAGCTCGACATCAACGATGAAGCAGGCTCGTTGGGGCTGAACCTTGGCGTTTATGGCGCTCCGGAAACCTTTTTGATCGACAGCAAGGGCATCATTCGGCACAAGTTTGTGGGTGTGATCGACGAAACGGTGTGGCGCGAACAACTGGCCGGCAAGTATCAGGCGCTGGTCGATGAGGCCAAACCATGAAGCGCTGGTTAGTAGCTGTGGCGTTTGGTCTGACGCTGACGGGCGTCGCCCATGCGGCGATCGACACTTACGAATTTAGCAACGACGCAGAGCGTGACCGTTTTCGCGAGTTGACCAAAGAGCTGCGTTGCCCCAAGTGCCAGAATCAGGACATTGCCGACTCCAATGCACCGATTGCCACCGACCTGCGTCGCGAGATTTTCCGCATGCTGGGCGAGGGTAAGGACAACCAGCAAATCATCGACTTTATGGTCGACCGCTACGGTGACTTTGTGCGTTACAAACCTGCGCTGACGGCCAAAACGGCCATTCTCTGGTTTGGCCCATTGGGCCTGCTGGTCGGCGGCTTTGTGGTTATTGGCGTGATTGTAGGGCGTCGTCGTACACAGCGCGCCGAGAGCGCGGACACACTTTCTGCCGAGGAGCGTCAGCGTCTCGGCACTTTGCTGGATAAGACTCAAGATGATTGATTTCTGGCTCGCAGCGGGCTTACTGCTACTGATTGCCCTCAGTTTTATATTGATTCCCGTGTTGCGTGCTCGTCGTGCTCAGCGTGAAGAAGACCGCACAGCGTTAAACGTGGCGTTGTATCAAGAGCGTGTAGCCGAATTGCAGGCGCAGCACGAAGAGGGCGTTTTGACGGTCGAACAGTTGGAGGCTGGCCGAGCGGAGGCTGCGCGTGAACTCTTGGCTGACACCGAAGGCGCTGCACCGTCACCGGTTTCTACACTCGGTAAAACGCTGCCCATACTGGCGGCAATGATGGTTCCAGTGCTCGGCTTGGGGTTGTACTTGCACTATGGCGCCAGCGACAAGGTGCAACTGACGCAGGAGTTTTCTCAGCCGCCGCAGTCGCTTGAAGAAATGGTCACCCGCCTTGAGCGCGCAGCCGCAGCGCAGCCTGATTCTGCTGAGGGCTTGTACTTCTTGGGGCGCGCCTACATGGCTCAAAATCGCCCGGCAGAGGCTTCCAAAGTCTTCGAACGCACCGTTGCGTTGGCGGGCCGACAACCTGAACTGTTGGGGCAGTGGGCGCAAGCTCAGTATTTTGCCGATGACAAAAAATGGAGCGACAAGACTCAGGCGTTGACCGACGAAGCCCTGAAGGCTGACCCAAAAGAAGTCACCAGTTTGGGGTTGTTGGGGATCGCAGCGTTTGAAGCCAAGCGGTATCAGGAAGCTATTGGTTACTGGGAGCGCTTGATGAATGAGCTGCCTGAAGGCGATCAGTCCCGTGCAGCGCTCGAAGGCGGCATTGAAAAAGCTCGTGAGCAGTTGCTGGCTGGCGGCGGCAAGGTTGAAGCGGCGCCAGTGAGCAAGGCCCAAGCCTCGATCAAGGTCAGTGTTGATCTGGCAGACGCGCTCAAGACCAAAGTTTTGCCGGGCGACAGTGTGTTTATTTTCGCTCGTGCCGTGTCTGGCCCACCGGCGCCATTGGCGGTCAAGCGTGTGACTGTCGCGGACTTGCCCATTACGGTGGAGCTGGGTGACGTGGACGCAATGATGCCGCAATTGAAACTGTCGAACTTCCCTGAAGTCCAACTGGTTGCACGCGTTTCCCGTGCTGGCCAGCCGACTGCTGGCGAGTGGGCGGGGCGCAGCAAACCGCTGTCTAGCAGCACTCAAGAGCTGCAACAACTGACCATCGACAGCCCAGATAAATAAGCGGTCGACACCGACCTTTGTAGGAGCGAGCTTGCTCGCGATGGTATCCATGCGGTTATTTCGACAAACCGCGTCGTGCATATCGCGAGCAGGAACGCTCCTACAGAGGCTGTCAACTTCAAGAGAAGCCTTCATGAATCTACTTGCACGTACCACGTTACTCAGTCTGGTTTTAGGCCTGAGCGCCTGTGCGGTTCATCAGCCTTCCGAGCCGACGGTGCCTTCGACACCGATGCCACAACCTGCACCAAAACCGTCTGGCAAGCCGCTACCCGACATGCCTATCCCCAAGCCGCCCAAGCCATTGCCACGCACCTCGGCCACCTTTGCGCCCCCACCCGGTGGCCCAAGCCATTGGGACGCGCGCATGGGGGTTTATGTGCTAGATGACCAAACCAACATCTTCTACCGCCAGCGCGCCTACTATAGGTGGAGCAACGGCTGGAGCCGGTCAATCAGCCCTAATGGCCCGTGGGAAGACACAGACATCAGTGGCGTACCGCCGGGTTTGAGTCGGCAGTTCAAGTAGTGAAAAACGGCGACCTCAGGGTCGTCGTTTTTTTTGCATGAATCATTACAACTCGGCCTTCTTTACGGCGTGCCAGCTGTTCCCGGGTTGCGCAAACTCGCCCGCGCTATTGTTGGGTTTGAGTTCGTTATCCGTCCATCACGTCGTTCAGCTAAGCGCCAATCCTACCGTTTTGATTCTCAGGTACAACGGTCGGCGCGTTGAAGCGTTTAAACATATGTACATGTACCGTTTATCGGGACTGTTATTTATGACAGGTGTTGAAATCGAAAGTGCGTCTAATCTACAAGATCACTATGTTTCTAATCAAATCAGGAAGAGTTTATGAGTATATAAAGTGCCCGGAATAAGTTGTTTGATAATCACCTGAACTGCCGGGGTGAGTGCGCTGAGTACCTGAAAAACCTAATGGATGTATTCCTATTCATTGAAAACAGATCTGTTCGTGTTGGAGCAGTCTTGGGAGATGAGAGACGCATGAGCATTACATTTGATGCAACAGAGCCACGCTCGCAGGGTGGGGGAGAGCCGTTCAATAAGTTTGATAACACTACGTTTGATGCGCATGCAGAACTCTACGAAATAATGTTTGCAACACCCTATCGAAGTGAACTGGAAATGCCGACGTTAAGCCGGTTGCTCGGAGATATTACGGGATTAAATGTTCTCGATTATGGGTGTGGTACTGGGCATCTATGCCGGTGGCTCCGTAATCACGGGGCGGGTGAAGTAACGGGGTATGATGTTTCTGAAGGGATGCTTGATTACGCTCGAGAGCATGAAGTTAAAACGCCCCTTGGTATCTCGTACTCATCTCCTGAGAATACATTTGAAGACAATGCATTTGATATCGTATTGGCGGTCTATGTATTTCCTTATGCGCTTGATAAAAAAACGTTGATAAGTATGGCTCGGGACATGGCAAGAGCCCTAAAGCCCGGAGGTCGACTCATTACCTTACCCTTGAGCCCTGATGTCAGTGCTGATCCGCAATACTATAAAGAGCACTGGTTCACACTGTGTGTAGAAACACCGCGCGTCGATGGCGCACATGTAGATTTCAAAATTTGCCATCCTCGAAGGACGGCTGATATTAAGGCTTTTTATTGGTCGAAAGAAACCTTGGAGGAAGTTTTAAAGCAAGAGGGTTTTAATTCTATCGTTTGGGAAAAGTTTAATCGCCCCGCGGAGTCCTCGGTTAACCGTGATCTCCTTAATCATTATTTGCAAACGCCGCATGCCGGAATTATTGAGGCGATAAAGGGCTAAGTATTAATTTTTCCCAAGGAGGGTGAGGTATGTCTCGTGTCGAACGAAGTTTGTTTTTGTTAAAAAATGCGCGATTTTTCACACTGGCCAGCCGCTCACATGATGGAGAGGTGTGGGCGTCTACAGTAAATTTTGTTCCGGCATTTTCACCCCTGTGTTTAGTGTGGTGTTCGCTGGGTACAGCCAGACACTCAGAAAATATTGAAATGTGTCCGCAGGTGAGTGGCTCTGTATTTATGACAGATATAAAAGCCCCGTCAGTCCTTGGTTTGGATGGTGCCCAGTTTACGGGGAAGGGGCGGGAAATACCCAGAGAAGAGTTAGAAAAATATTATAATTATTTTGCGGTTAATAATTTTCCAGATGAGGCGCTCCGTCGTAAATCAATGCCGCCGTTAACTGACTTTACTGATGACCCCTGTCGCCGTTTTTATGAACTAAAGATAAAGGAGTGGTGGTTGTTGGATGTTGACTGCCTCTTAGAATCTAGGATAGATCAAAGAGTTGGAGTGGATATAAATAGCTTGGTTGGGGCTAGTTAAGTCTTAATATAACTATTCTTGTGGTTGAGTGGTAAGTTGGCGTCTGCATGAGGCTGAAGGTTGTTTTGTGGGTGCCTGTTTAAAAATACGGAGGATAAATTAAAATGGATCAGGTTTTTATATCTTCAGCATCAAATGTGCCCAGAGAAATAACAAATCCATCATTTCTCACGCTTTTCTTTGATCACGTCAGTCGTTCTCCCGAACAATGGGCTGTCATAACCGAAGATGGCAACATTAGCTATGCCGAGCTTGCCAAGCGAGCTCAATTACTCGCAGTAGAGCTGTGTGAGAAAGGGTTGCTGAGTGAAGAGCCCGTTGGTGTGCTTTTGGAATCAGGTATTGAGCATGTCGTGTGTCAGGTGGCTATTATTTTAGCCGGTGGGAGTTGTGTTCCGCTTAATGTTAACTCTCCTGATGGACGTTTAAATTTCATGCTGGAAGCAGCGCAGGCACGTTTCACCATCACAAATAATAGTTATTTGGATCGGGTGCTAGATACGCAGTTTATTGTGTTGAACGACGTTCAAATTCATACGGTTGAAAATGCTGACTTCCCCGGCATGAGGGCAGGGGATACGCATCGTGGATATATTATGTTTACGTCAGGCACAACAGGGACGCCGAAGGCTGTCCAGGTTGAGCTCCGAGGTATCAGGCGTCTGGTTATTAATGCCTGCTACCTCCCCATTTCTACGGACTACCGTTTAGGGAGTATTTCAGGGCCAGATTTTGACGCTATCCTGTTTGAAGTATGGGGTGCGTTATTGAACGGGGCGACAGTTGTTATTATCAAAAAAGAAACATTACTGAGTCCGGAAAAATTAAAACTGGCGTTTGTCAGGTATAGCGTGGGTTCCATATTGGTGACCCCCTCTTTGTTTAGTTTCATTATTGGTGTGTGCCCCGGTGCTTTTCGTACACTCAGTCACCTTATGATTGGCGGTGAGGCTTTTAACCTTCAGGCGCTTAGGTCTCTTCCACTCACAGAGTGGCCCTTAAATATTTATAATATTTATGGGCCAACAGAAAATACGGTGTACTCGCTTTACTACCCTATAGAAGAAAAAGACTTAGAGGCTGACAATATTCCTTTGGGTAAGCCGATAGATAAGACGGATGTTTTTGTACTTGATGAATGTTTGCAGCCAGTCGCTATTGACGCTTTAGGCGAGCTCTATGTAGGGGGCGAAGGCGTGGCGCGAGGATATCTGAATAGGCAGGATTTAACGGCTGAAAAATTTATCACGACGCAATTTTCTGGTGAGAGCAAGATGAGAAGATTGTATAAGACCGGCGATCTAGGTCGTAAGCGTGCAGATGGAAACTTTATGTATGCGGGGCGTGTTGATAATCAAATAAAATTGCAAGGCTATCGGATTGAACCAGAAGAAATTGAGGTGCAGTTACTGAATACGGAGTTGTTGCAGGAGGCTATTGTATGCTCTGTTAAGCAGGTCGGAGATGAAGGTTACTTAATCGCATTTGTGGTGCCAGTGATAGGTGTGGAGTTCTGTGCAAGAACATTGCTTGGCTTGCTCAGTCATGTTGTGCCTGCTTATATGTTGCCTCGGATAGAGGTTGTTTCTGAAATTCTATTGAATAAAAACGGGAAAGCTGACCGTGCCGCACTGATGGAGCGGTACAGGCATAAACGTTTATTGAAAGTTTGAACATTTCCGGAAGTATTAATATCTGATTTTATATGGCGTCCAAGGAGTGTGGAACATGATGGGATCAAGGACAGGGTCTTATATGAATGAGCTTTCTCAAAACAGGTTGGCTGTATCATCGCTGACAGCGCATGTTCTGAGTCAGGCTGAGCAACATCCAAATCGAGCGGCAATTATATATCCTGAGGGAGTAATGTCTTACTCCCAGCTCATTTTGAACGCTCAAACATTGGCCTCTCATTTGTATAAATTAGGTGTCCAGCCTGAAGAGCCTGTGGGCATTTTGTTTGGATCTGGAGTTGAGCACATTGTTTGCCAATTGGCAGTATTGTTAGCAGGCGGGACATGCTTGCCCTTGAGTCCCGAGCTTCCCGATGCGCGTATTAATATGATGCTTGATGAGACTCAGGCTCGGTTAACTGTAACGACTGCTTCATCAACTGAGCGATCGTTGAATACTCAATTTATTGTGTATGATTCAACTTTAATCGCGGCAAATACCCGCCTCAAATGGCTGGATAATAATATAGGTTTGTCTCACCGAAGCCATATATTATTCACGTCAGGCACAACAGGGCGACCCAAAGGGGTTGAAATCGAAGCGCGTGGCATCATTCGAATGTTTGTGGACGCAACGTATCTCCAGGTTGATTACACTGACCGTATTGCGTGTCATGCTAACCCGGCCTTTGATGGTTCTTTTTTGGAGGTTTGGGCAGGGCTGTTAAATGGGGCGACGTTAGTAATTATTCCCAAAGAAACGCTGTTAAACCCGACCCAGTTTGAACAAGTATTGCAAGAGCAGGCGATCACTTATCTATTCATGACCACGTCCCTGTTTAATTTTATAGCGCCACAATGCCCACGTGCTTTTCGATCACTCAACACTTTGTTAATTGGTGGAGAAGCTTTTAATGTGCATGCCTTAAAGTCACTTGAACCTGATGCCTGGCCAAAAAACATCCTGAATTGTTATGGTCCTACAGAAGGCACAACCGTAACTTTGTATCATTCTATTATTGCATCTGACCTAAGCGCAGACGCTTTACCGATTGGTAAACCAATCGATAAAACTCAAATTTTTATACTTGATGAGCAGTTAATGCCGGTTCCGGTAGGGGATACAGGACAGATTTACATTGGGGGTGAGGGTTTGGCCAGGGGGTATATAAACCAGCCAGCGTTGACCGATGAGAAGTTTAAATTAGTTGATGTGTATAGCCACGGCCCTGCCATATACTTATACAGCACTGGAGATTTGGGCAGGCAGCGCTCGGATGGTGCAGTTATGTACCTTGGTCGTATCGATAATCAAATTAAAATTCAGGGGTATCGCATTGAAGTAGAAGAGGTTGAGCAACATCTTCTCGGGAGTGGTTTGTTGCAAGCGGCTGTCGTGTGCCTTATTAAAAAAGCGTTGGGCGAAAGCTACTTATTAGCATTCGTTGTGCCCAAGAACCCTGATAGCTTCAATAGCATTAGCCTGCATGGATGGATGAACCAACATTTGCCACTTTACATGGTTCCGCGTATACAAGTTATTGACCAAGTCCCTCTTAATGAAAATGGCAAGGCAGACCGATCTACACTGCTCGCCACAGCAGAAAAATTGCAGACTTCATCAGAGCTAAAGATTGGCGCAGGGGATGATGCCTCTGACATTCTGGCGATTTGGCAAGAGGTGCTTGATGTACCGAAACCAACTATGGATGATGAATTTTTTCTCTTGGGCGGGACTTCATTACAAGCGGCGAGGCTCATACTTGAAATTAAGCGCCGCTTTGGTCAGCGCTTGCTTATTCAAGACGTATACGATGCACAGACACCTTGCGGTTTACTCAATTTACTTAAGCATCCTAAACAAGAAGTTAAACACGATATTTGTAATACATTACTCGTCGACAGTCACCTTCCTGATGATATACAGCCGCTTGTAGATTCTCCTGATCCCTGGCTGGCACCTTCTGCTGGCCGAGCATTGCTATTCGGTGCAACAGGTTTTATGGGGGGCTATTGCCTGCGTGACTTGTTAAAGCATCCGAATGTTCGTCAAGTAGTATGTGTTGTTCGTGCTAAAACGGATGAGCTTGCTCACCAGAGAGTTATTGAAAATCTTGAGCAATATGGTCTATGGCACTCTGAATTTGCTCAACGTCTGCTCGTACTGGCAGGGGATATTTCGCGACCACAGTTTGGGTTGGATGCCAGCAACTATCAATACCTAGCGAATAAGTGTGATGTTATTTTTCATGCGGCTGCCCATATTAGTTTTATCGAGCCGTATGAGAATCATCGCAATGTTAATATCGTCGGTTTGATAAATATATTGCGACTGGCCGTTGATGCTAAAGCCAAGCCACTTCATTACGTTTCAACAATAGCGACTATGGGGCCAGCCGGGCTGTTATTTCCAGTTGAGCGCTTTTATGAAGATGACGATTTATTGCCCTATTTGGATGGATTGAAATACACATTAGGCTATATACAGAGTAAATGGGTCGCTGAGCGGTTGTTGAGTCAGGCAAGAGAGCGGGGCATTCCTCTTTCGGTTTACCGTCCGGGGTTCATGATGACGGACAGCCTGAGCGGTGCAGGAAACGCTGAAGACTTTATGTGGCGTATTATTAAAGGGTGTATTGCCACAGGGGCGTTTCCTCTTTTACATGGGGATCGTAAAGAGCTTATTCCTGTTGATTATGCCAGTGCTGCAATGATTAATTTGGCCAGTGATAATAAAAGGTTAAATAATACATATCACCTTATTCCTCCCAGTGATGAAGAGTCGATTAGCTTTATTGAGTTTTTCGAGCTCTTTGATCAGTGTGGGTATTCTTTACAACCTTTGCCCTATAAACAGTGGTTGCAGAGGCTCTACGAAGACCCAGCCTTGGATGATAATCCACTTATGCCACTACTTCCGATGCTGTCTGAAGTGGTTTATGAGGGGCTCACTTTGTGGGAGGTTTTTCAGAATATCCCTCGATATGATGCCCAAAAAACGCAAATGATTTTGACTGAAGCGGGTGGGCCTCAGTACACACCGACAACGGCTGCTTTATTGAGTAGGTACCTGAGTTTTATGGAAGGTAAATAACGATTCAATTTAATCAAAGCTTACATACGCTGCAGATTGCCAGGCAGGATTTTCAGCTGATAACAGAGAGCTCTTAATACTACGATTCGAATCTAATCGCGTGGATATTTACAGCCGGGCTATCGACCTGATCAGTGCGTAAAACTGGGGCGATGGTTCGGCTGTAATATTTATGTTTGGGTCTTTAGTGCTTTGATGGGTATCTGTCAGAAACCGCCACTGATTCACCCGCCTTTTGCCTTAACGGCTCGCTTGGGCTTAGGCTTACTCGTCGGTGTTTTACGCTTTTTCTTCCAGGCGGGTGCAACGCCTGCCGGGCTGGCTGGGCCGCTGATGGTCATGCGCATGCCGCTGCAACGCTCGATGTGTTTGCTCATCCATGCGGCTTGTTTGGCAACAAAGGTTTCGAGTGTCATTTCGCCGTTTTGCACCATGTCCAAGGCTTGTTCCCAAATGGCGGTGGTGCCCGGGTCGGCGATGGCGCGGGGCACCGCGTCAATCAGGCTGAAGGCGGGTGAGGTGGCGGCCAGTGCCTTGCCGTTTTTGATTAAGTAGCCGCGATCAAGCAGGCCTTGGATGATCCCGGCGCGGGTGGCTTCGGTGCCGATCCCGGTGGTGTCTTTAAGCTTTTGTTTGAGCAGTGGGTCTTGCACCAGCTTGGCGACGTTTTTCATGGCTTTGATCAAGTCGCCCTCAGTGAAGGGTTTGGGTGGCTGTGTCCACAGGTCTTTGAGTTGCACGTTGGCAATCGCGCAGTTCAGGCCTTCGTGCAATATCGGCAAGGGTTGTGGTGTGGGGGCTTCGCGTCCTTTGGCGGGCGCGAGGGCTTCGGGCAGGGCGCGCTTCCAGCCGGGCTCGACGATTTGTTTACCCACGGCGCGTAGGGCTTGACCTGCACAGTCGAAGTCGGCTTGGGTGCGGTCGTATTCGTGGTTGGGCAGAAATTGCGCCAGATAACGCGCGCGAATCAGGGTGTACACCGCACGGGGTTTGCCGCTCAAACGTTCAAGGTTTTTTGCGGCAGCGGTGGGGATGATGCCGTGGTGGGCGCTGACTTTTGCGTCGTTCCAGGCGCGTGAGCGGCGTTGTGGGTCGAGGTGGTCGGTTAGGGCGTCAAGAGCGGGGTCTGCGTGTTGCAAGGCGCCAAGAATAGACGCCGCCTCGCTGTGCTGGCTTTGGGGCAAGTAGCCACAATCGCTGCGCGGGTAGGTAATGACTTTGTAGGTTTCGTACAGCGATTGGGCAATGTCGAGGGTTTCTTGCGCGCCGAGACCGAGCTTTTTTGAACACACCTCTTGCAGTGTGCCGAGATCGAATGGCAGTGGGGCGACTTCGCGCACCCGTTCGGTACGCAGTTTGCTGACCCGTGCGCTGCTGGCGTTGCTCATCGCGGCTGCGGCTTGCTGTGCATGGGCTTGATTGAGGCAGCGATCGTGTTCGTCGCAGGTGTCAGGGTTGGCCCGCCATTGGGCGGTGAATACCTGTGCGTTGTGTTGGAGTTGCACGTCTATGGCCCAATAGGCGATGGGCACAAAGTCGCTGATGCTGCGATCGCGATCCACTACCAGCCGCAGCGTTGGAGTTTGTACCCGGCCAACCGGCAGTACGCCTTGGTAGCCAGATTGACGGCCCAGCAGGGTGAACAGACGGCTCATGTTCATCCCGATGAGCCAGTCGGCCCGTGAGCGTCCTAAGGCTGAGTGATACAGGTTGAAGGTATCTGCGCCGGGTTTGAGAGCAGCCAGTGCTTTGCGAATGGAGGCGTCGTCCAGTGCAGAAAGCCACAAACGCTGGATAGGGCCGCGATAACGGCAATGTTCGACCAGTTCGCGAGCGATCATTTCGCCTTCGCGGTCGGCGTCGGTAGCAATGACCAATTCACTCGCTTCTCCCAACAAGCGTTTAACGGCTTTGAACTGGCTGGCTGTTTTTGGTTTGACTCGCATCTTCCATTTGTCAGGAATGATCGGCAGATCGGCCAGTACCCAACGCTTGTAGCGCTCATCGTAAGCGTCTGGCGGAGCCGTTTCGAGCAAGTGGCCGATGCACCAGGTGACGGTGGCATTAGGGCCAACCCAGCAGCCATCACCGCGTCGGCTGGCACCGAGCACGGCCGCTATATCTTTGGCTTGGGAGGGTTTTTCACACAGAAACAGCCGCATCGCTCTACTCGTTCATGCTGCGCAGAAGGTGCACAGCATGAGCAGGTATTGGTCAGAGGGCAACTGTTTTTACTGTATTGATGTACAGGTGTTAGGCGGCACGCTGATTGCGTAGCCGCCGCCGCGAGGTGCGTTCGATTGCGAGGGCAGCTTAAACGCGGGATCTGCGGTTGTGCAGACTTGTCGCGATTTATGGCTTGCTACGCCGAACGCAGCCAGCGGCAGCTGCTATGGAGTGTGATTACGCGGTTGTTACTGATTGTAGATCTGGTCGAAGATGCCGCCATCGTTGAAGTAGGTTTTTTGCACGTCACGCCAGTCGCCGAAGGTTTTTTCAACTGACAGGAAGTCAACTTTCGGGAAGAGGTCGTTGTACTTGGCCAGCACTGCTGCGTCTCGTGGGCGCAGGTAGTTTTTGGCTGCGATTTCCTGGCCTTCAGGCGACCACAGGTACTTCAAGTACTCATCAGCTGCAGCACGGGTGCCTTTTTTGTCGACCACTTTATCGACCACGCTCACGGGTGGCTCTGCTTCGGCAGACACGCTTGGGTAGATCACTTCGAATTGGTCGCGACCAAATTCACGCGCGATCATTTCTGCCTCGTTTTCAAAGGTCACCAACACGTCGCCGATCTGGTTGGTCATGAAGGTGGTGGTGGCAGCACGACCGCCGGTATCGAGCACAGGTGCTTGTTTGAACAGTTTGCCCACGAAATCTTTGGCCTTGGCTTCGTCGCCGCTATTTTTCAGAACATAGCCCCAGGCTGACAGGAAGGTGTAGCGGCCATTACCCGAGGTTTTGGGGTTGGGTACGATCACTTGCACGCCATCTTTGAGCAGATCGGGCCAGTCTTTCAGGGCTTTGGGGTTACCTTTGCGCACGATGAAAACGGTGGCAGAGGTGAACGGGGCGCTGTTGTCTGGCAGGCGTGTAACCCAATTCTCTGGGACTAATTTGCCATTGTCGGCAAGGGCGTTGATGTCGGTGGCCATGTTCATGGTGATCACGTCAGCCTTAAGGCCGTCGATGACCGAGCGCGCTTGCTTGCTGGAGCCACCAAAGGACATTTGCACGTTGAGCTTGTCGTCTTTGTGCTCAGGCTGCGCTTCCCAGTGTTTTTTGAACGCAGTGTTGTAGTCCTTGTAGAAATCTCGCATCACGTCGTAAGACACGTTCAGCAAGGTGGTGTCCGCATGAGCGAAGCTGCTGAGGGCCAGGCCTGCGGCCAAGAGTGAGGCGCTAAAAAGTTTTTTCACTGCGCATTCCTTGTTATGGGGAGCAATTAGGGCAATTTGCCAGCGACTATAGCGGGTGCCGCATAGTCCTTTAAAGATTAAAAAGTGCTTTGGTTATACGTTTTTAGTAAAAAGCGCATTGCCGCACCGCGAACAAAAAGCGGCAGCTTGCTCGTGGCGTTCCTTTTTGCAGGTGGGGCAGTTGTGTTTGAGTTGCTCACCCCGCATGGCGTTGGCCAGTTCGGCAGTGAATATCCCGGTGGGCACAGCGATGATCGAGTAGCCCGTGATCATGACCATGGCCGAGATGATTTGCCCAAGCGGGGTTTTTGGCACGATGTCACCAAAGCCCACGGTGGTCAGGGTCACGATGGCCCAGTAAATGCTGACGGGAATGCTGGTGAAGCCGTTCTCCGGGCCTTCGACCACGTACATCAAGGTGCCGAACACCGTGACCAAGGTCGACACGCTGACCAAGAACACGATGATTTTTTGTTTACTGCCGCGCAGAGCTGACAGCAAGTAATTGGCTTGCTTCAAGTACTGAGCCAGCTTGAGCACGCGGAAAATCCGCAACATGCGGATGATGCGGATGATTAACAGGTACTGCGCGTCGCTGTAATAAATGGCCAAAATGCCCGGCACAATGGCCAGTAAATCCACCAAGCCATAAAAGCTAAAGGCATAGCGTAACGGCTTGGGGGAGCAATAAAGGCGTAGGCCGTATTCAATGGCAAATATGAACGTGAAGCCCCATTCGATATACGCCAGCAGGTTGGCGTAATCGCGGTGGATGCTGTCGATACTGTCGAGTACCACGACGATCAGGCTGCACAGAATGATCAGCAGCAGCGTGGTGTCGAAACGGCGCCCCGCAGGTGTGTCGACCTGAAAGACCATCACGTATAAGCGCTGGCGCCAATCCTTGTTATCCATGTAGGTTGCTCAATGCCCAAAGATCAGAAGATTCGGGGATTAGCGCTCAATGCGCAACCCGGATTCCTCTGCCCGACGATTTAGCGTGGGTTTGAGCACTCGCACGCTGGCGTGTACCAGCCAGCAACTGAGGATAAACGGAGCGGTTAATGGGGGCAGGCCCACGGCATGAAAGCCGGGAGTGAGCAACAAGGTGGCGCCGATGCCAATCAGCGGTAACCAGGGCTGGCGCCGTTGTTGGCTCAAGGCCAGTGCCACCAGCGCCGAGTTATAACCTGCCAGGCCGCTTAACGCCGCTGCCGTGTCTTGTTGATACAGACTGAAGACCAGCCCTGCGAATGATCCCGCCAGCGCCCATGCCGCCGCTCGCCATTGACTGAGCCCGAGGCCGATGACGATCAATAACCCGGCGATGGGGGGTTGCAGCAGCATGACTTGGCCGATACCACTGAACAAAGCCTTGATCAGGGTTATCGCATTGACGGGCTGAACAGCGGTTACTGAGCCGGGCGCTGAGGTGTTTAAGCTCAGTAAAATCCAGCCGAGCCCCACAAAAGGCGCTGTGTAGGCCAATAAACTTTGGGTGTGTGTGGCGCGTTTAAGCCACTGGTGGATGAGCATTGTGCTCAGGCCTGAGCTGGCGATGATCAGCAGTGGCAGCATGGCTGACCACGGCAGTTGATGGCTCAACAAAAGCCCCAGCAATATGCCGTTGTAACTGTAGAGTCCGGCCTGACGCTCCGCTTTGGCATAGCCACGACGCTGCGCAGTTAAGAGCCCCGTGACCCCGCCGAGCAGTGCCCCACCGAGTAATGTGGGTGCAGCAATAACAATCGCCAATAAGCACAACACTCCGCACAAGGGGTGTCGTTGCAGGAAGATTTGGCTGAAACCATTGCACAGGGCCGTGGCCCAATCGGGGCAGGTGGGACTCAGAGAATGTGAACTCATGGCGCAGCCAGCTTTGTTTTTTACAGGCGAACAGATCCCGCAGGTGCTGCCAAAGGCGTTAAAAGTTGCAGCCTTGGGCAGCGCCAACGGTGAGCTTCAGTCAGCGTTTAGGGTTACTTGTCGCGAATCGAGAAGTTGGCCATGTGTTCCAGGCCCTTGATCAGCGCAGAGTGGTCCCAGTTGCTGCCGCCAATGGCAGCGCAGGTGCTGAACACTTGTTGCGCGTTGGCAGTGTTTGGCAGGTTGATCCCCAGCTCGCGCGCGCCCGCCAGTGCCAAGTTGAGATCCTTTTGATGCAGGCTGATACGGAAGCCCGGATCAAAGGTGCCTTTGATCATGCGTTCGCCGTGAACTTCGAGGATTTTGGATGAGGCAAAACCGCCCATTAGCGCTTCACGCACCTTGGCCGGGTCAGCGCCGTTTTTGGCCGCAAATACCAGCGCTTCGGCCACGGCCTGAATATTGAGGGCGACGATGATCTGGTTCGCGACCTTAGCGGTTTGGCCGTCGCCATTGGCACCGACCAACGTGATGTTTTTACCCATGCTTTGCAGCAAGGGCAGGGCGCGGTCGAAGGTCGTTTGTTCGCCACCCACCATGATGCTCAAGGTGCCAGCCTTGGCACCCACTTCGCCACCCGATACGGGGGCGTCAAGGTATTGCGCGCCCAGGGCCTTGATTTTTTCAGCGAAAGCTTTGGTGGCCGTGGGGGAGATCGAACTCATGTCGATCACCACTTTGTTCGGGCTCAAGCCCGCGCTTATGCCGTCTTCACGAAACAGCACGTCTTCAACCTGCGGGGTGTCGGGCACCATCACGATGATGAATTCAGCTTCTTGGGCGACTTCTTTCGGGTTGGCCAACGCCACGGCGCCCGCAGCCACCAGCTCAGCCGGGGCTGCGCCGCGGTGAGTTGACAGAAATAAGCTGTGCCCCGCTTTTTGCAGGTTGCTGGCCATAGGCGAACCCATGATGCCGGTGCCGATAAATCCGATTTTAGCCATGACAAATCCTCTTGTTTTTATTGGAGCTGTTTGGATTTCTGTAGTTGCTGCCGAAGGCTGCGATAAGGCCCCAAAGGACCTTTGGAATTGCGACTGTCTTGCAGTCCATCGCAGCCTGCGGCAGCGACTACAGGGTGTGCCGTGTGTTTAAACCGCGTTATAGGTTTTCAGCCAGCCAAGGCCTGCTTCTGTGCTGGTCAACGGTTTGTATTCGCAGCCCACCCAGCCCTCGTAGCCAATGCGGTCAAGGTGTGCGAACAAAAAGTGGTAGTTGATCTCACCAGTGCCCGGCTCGTTGCGACCGGGGTTGTCGGCCAGTTGGATGTGGTTGATCTGCGGCAGGTGCGTTTGCATCGTGCGGGCCAGATCACCTTCCATGATTTGCATGTGGTAGATGTCGTATTGCAGAAACAGGTTGGCGCTACCGACCTTGTCCTTAATCGCCAGCGCCTGACGCGTGTTGTTGAGGTAGAAGCCCGGAATGTCACGGGTGTTGATGGCTTCCATCACCAATTTGATGCCGACCGCTTGCAGCTTGTCGGCCGCGTATTTGAGGTTGGCGATGAAGGTTTTTTCAACCGTAGCGTCGTCGACCCCTTGTGGACGAATTCCGGCCAGGCAGTTGATTTGGGTATTGCCCAGCACTTGCGCATAAGCAATGGCCAGATCGACGCCCGCGCGGAACTCTTCAACCCGATCCGGCAGGCACGCAATGCCGCGCTCGCCTTTGGCCCAGTCGCCCGCGGGCAGGTTGAACAGCACTTGGGTCAGGCCGTTGGCCTCAAGCTGAGCCTTGATGTCGGCGGAGTTGTAGTCGTAAGGAAACAGGTATTCAACGCCGTGGAAACCAGCGTTGGCAGCCGCTTGAAAACGGACAAGGAAATCCTGTTCGGTGAACAGCATGGACAGGTTGGCGGCAAAACGCGGCATGGTGAACTCCTGCAATGTTTAATCGCCCTCAACCTTTTGGGGGAGGGCGAGGGTCTGGTTAGTCGAGCATCGAGATGGCGGTCGGTGCATCGTTACCCACCAAGGCCAAGTCTTCAAACTCATTGACAGCGTTGATCTCGGTGCCCATCGAAATATTGGTCACGCGCTCCAGAATAATCTCGACTACTACCGGCACGCGGAATTCTTTGATCAGCGCTTGAGCTTTGCGCAGGGCTGGCTGGATTTGATCCGGCTCAAACACGCGCAGCGCTTTACAGCCCAGACCCTGAGCTACAGCGACGTGATCCACGCCATAGCCATTGAGTTCGGGGGCGTTGAGGTTGTCGAACGACAGTTGCACGCAGTAGTCCATTTCGAAACCACGCTGAGCCTGACGGATTAGGCCCAAGTAGGAGTTGTTCACCACAACGTGGATGTACGGCAGGTTGAACTGCGCACCCACCGCCAGTTCTTCGATCATGAACTGGAAGTCATAATCGCCCGACAATGCCACGACGTTGCGATTGGGGTCGGCCTTGACCACGCCCAGTGCGGCAGGAATGGTCCAACCCAACGGGCCGGCCTGACCGCAGTTGATCCAGTGCCGAGGCTTATAAACGTGTAGAAATTGCGCGCCGGCAATTTGCGACAAACCGATGGTGCTGACGTAGCAAGTGTCTTTGCCGAACACTTGGTTCATCTCTTCGTACACGCGTTGCGGCTTGACGGGTACGTTGTCGAAGTGAGTTTTGCGATGCAGGGTAGCTTTGCGCTGTTGGCAGTCTTGCAGCCATGCGCTGCGGTTTTTCAGCTTGCCAGCGGCTTTCCATTCACGCGCTACTTCAAGGAATACCTTGAGTGCAGCACCTGCATCAGAAACGATGCCCAAATCTGGGTTAAACACGCGGCCAATTTGCGTCGGCTCTATGTCTACGTGAATGAACTTGCGGCCCTCGGTGTAGACCTCCACCGAACCGGTGTGGCGGTTGGCCCAGCGGTTGCCGATGCCCAGCACTACGTCAGACTTGAGCAAGGTGGCGTTGCCATAGCGGTGCGAGGTTTGCAGGCCGACCATGCCCACCATCAGCGGGTGATCGTCGGCAATCGTGCCCCAGCCCATCAGGGTTGGGATGACAGGAATGCCCGTCAACTCGGCGAACTCCACGAACAGTTCGCAGGCATCAGCATTGATCACGCCGCCGCCGCACACCAGCAGCGGGCGCTCGGCCTGGTCGAGCATGGTCAGGGCTTTTTCGACTTGAACCCGATTGGCAAAAGGCTTGGCCAGTGGCAGGGGCTGGTAGGCGTCGATGTCGAATTCAATTTCGGCCATTTGCACATCAAACGGCAGGTCAATCAGCACGGGGCCGGGGCGCCCGGAGCGCATTTCGTAAAAGGCTTTTTGGAACGCGTAAGGCACTTGACCCGGCTCCAGCACAGTGGTCGCCCATTTGGTGACGGGCTTAACGATGCTGGTGATGTCCACAGCCTGAAAGTCTTCTTTGTGCATGCGGGCTCGCGGTGCTTGACCGGTGATGCACAGAATCGGGATCGAGTCGGCCGAGGCACTGTAGAGGCCCGTCACCATGTCGGTACCTGCCGGGCCTGAAGTGCCGATGCACACACCGATGTTGCCCGCCTTGGTGCGGGTGTAGCCCTCGGCCATGTGCGAGGCGCCTTCGACGTGGCGAGCAAGGACGTGATCGATACCGCCCACTTTTTGCAGGGCTGAGTACAGCGGGTTGATGGCGGCGCCCGGGATACCAAATGCGGTATCGACACCTTCGCGACGCATCACCAAAACGGCGGCTTCGATTGCTCTCATTTTGCTCATTGCTTTGTGCCTCTTACGTTTTGTAATTGTATACAAGTGGCTGTGAGGCGAGTGTATTCACCCTCTGCTGTGCAGGTCAATGGGTTTTATGAAAACGAAGGTGATTGCTTTAGAGTCCCTGTTTTAGGCGGTCTGCATGAAATATCTTCTCTATATCATTAAAAATTGTATACAAAGTGATTTTATATTGTGTTCTATTGGTCTTATTGAGAGTGTCATTCATGACGCAAAAAAGACTTTCCGATAACAATATAAGGACGGCAACCATGAGTGCTTTAACCTTGAAAGTCGCTTTAAGCCTGACCGCTCAGGCCCTCAGCGCCGCCAGACAAATCAACGCCGCACCGTTAACGGTGGCGGTGCTTGATGGGGGTGGGCATTTGATGGCATTGCAGCGTGAAGACGGCGCCAGTTTATTGCGCCCCAATATTGCGATTGGTAAAGCCTGGGGTGCGATTGCACTGGGCAAGGGCTCGCGTTTATTGGCTTTGGATGCCCAGCAGCGCCCGGCGTTTTTTGCGGCGCTCAATGGTATGGGGCAGAGCGACGTGGTGCCGGCGCCGGGAGGCGTGCTGATTCGTGATGATCAGGGCCAAGTGATTGGCGCCATTGGTATCAGCGGCGACACCTCGGACATTGATGAACAATGCGCAATCAGTGCCATTGAAGCCCAAGGCCTGCGGGCCGATGCGGGAGTAGTGGTTTAACAGCACGCTTCGTTTGAGCGGCTGCAGGCTGCGATGTTTAGTCCGGGGTGCAGCCTTTCAAGACCAACCGAATAATGGTCTGGGTGGCCGCTTCGTAGTCGCTGTCGTCCAGCTTGGCTTTGCCGGTGATGGCCGAAATTTGCCAGTCGAAGTCTGCGTAGGTCTGGGTTGCCGCCCAGATGCTGAACATCAAGTGGTGCGGGTCGATGGGGGCAATTTGGCCGCGATCAATCCAGCTCTGGATGCAGTCGATGTTGTGTTTGGCCTGAGCATTGAGCAGTTCGACCTGCTGCGCACTCAAGTGGGGGGCGCCGTGCATGATTTCGCTGGCGAACACTTTTGAGGCAAAGGGTAAGTCACGGGAGATGAGAATTTTTGAGCGGATGTAATTGCTCAGTACTTCATTAGGCTCGCCGTCGGCGTTAAACGGGGTCGAAGCACGCAAAATCGGGTCGATAATGCTTTCGAGCACCTCGCGATAGAGGTTCTCCTTGGACTTGAAGTAGTAGTAAACATTGGGCTTTGGCACCCCAGCCTTGGCCGCGATGTCACTGGTTTTGCTGGCAGCAAAGCCCTTGTCGGCAAACTCTTCGCTGGCGGCACGCAAAATCAGTTCTTTATTACGCTCGCGGATACTGCTCATAGACCGGGTATTTCCTTGCCTGCTCGGGCGGTCGGGCATGGTAGCACCGGGCCTGTAAGCCGCTCAAGATTGCCGCTTTGCTGCGGGCGCACGCTATGCTGTACGCCATTCAATCTTAAAGGGATGCTGACCTATGGCTGGCAGTAGCTTGCTGTTATTGCTTGACGATATTGCCGCCGTACTCGACGACGTCGCGCTCATGACCAAAATGGCCGCCAAAAAGACCACCGGCGTGCTGGGTGACGACTTGGCGCTCAATGCGCAACAAGTGTCTGGGGTGCGCGCCGAACGCGAGTTGCCCGTGGTTTGGGCGGTCGCTAAAGGCTCGTTTCGTAATAAGTTGATTTTGGTGCCCGCCGCCTTAGCCATCAGTGCGTTTGTGCCGTGGGCAGTCACGCCGTTATTGATGGTGGGCGGTGCGTACTTGTGTTTTGAGGGTTTTGAAAAGCTGGCGCACACGTTCATGCACCGTAAAACGCAGGAGCATGGTTCGCAACAAGCGGTGCATGAGGCGCTGGCTGACCCGACGGTTGATCTGGAGGCTTTTGAAAAAAGCAAAATCAAAGGGGCGATCCGCACGGACTTTATTTTGTCTGCCGAGATTATCGCTATCAGTTTGGGGATTGTGGCTCAGGCACCTTTGGTGCAGCAGGTCATCGTGTTGTCCGGGATTGCGGTTGTGATGACAGTGGGTGTTTACGGGCTGGTGGGTGGCATCGTCAAGCTTGATGACGGCGGCTTGTACTTGAGCCAGAAGACCGGCGACGGTGTGTGGCCGCGGGCACAACGCAGTTTCGGTCGGGGCGTGCTGAGCGCGGCGCCTTACATGATGAAAAGCTTGTCGGTGATTGGTACGGCTGCGATGTTTATGGTCGGCGGCGGGATCTTGACCCACGGCGTGCCTGTGTTGCATCACTGGGTTGAAGGTGTCGCGCAAAGCAGCGCCCAGTGGTTGGGCGCTGCGTCTATGGTAGTGCCGACCTTGCTCAACGCCGTGGCGGGCATCATTGCGGGTGCTGTGGTGTTAGCCGGTGTGGCCATTGTGAGCAAGGTCTGGCGGGCGCTTAAGCCTAAGGGTTAATGGCTCAAACTATCGAGCAAGGTGCTGACGCTAAGGCTGGCGTTCTCCATGTCGTTGATTTCCAGCAGCACTTTGCTCCAGTTTTGTTCCTGGGCTGCGTGCAGTGCGTTGTGCGCGGTTTCATGCACAATCCGGTGCGGCTCGTTGAGCTGCTGGAAGTTACGGTCATTGGCATACAACGCTTGCGTTTCAGGTGTCAGATACCATTTGCCCAGCCGGCAGGTGGTGTGGGTTGAGAGCTGCACGTTGTCGTCCTGTTTGAACAGGCGCTGATAAACCATCAGCTTGAACAGCAGGTGATCGAGCTTCACTGATTCGCAAAATGAGCGCAGAGCAATGCCTTCGATCAGTTGGCCCATGTGCTCGCCCAGGGTCATCATCTCGTCCAGGGTTTGCGCTGAGCGCGACACGTCGCCAGACAAGCGTGAGGCTTCAGTGGACAGAATTTCGATGCAATCGCTGGCGGCTGCGGTTTCCTGGTTGATGCTGGTCACCAGCAGGCTGATTTCTTGAGTGGCACCATTGGTTCGTTGCGCCAGTGCCCGAACCTCATCAGCAACCACAGCAAAGCCGCGGCCTTGTTCACCTGCACGGGCGGCTTCGATGGCAGCGTTAAGGGCCAGCAGATTGGTTTGTTCAGACACCGCTTTAATCAGCTCGACAATACGGCTGATCTCCCCGACACGCTGGCGCAGAACCCCCACACTTTGCACGCTGTTGATGCCCTGACCGGCCATGTGCTCCAGTGAGCAAGAGAACCCGCCCAGCAATTCCGAGGTTTGGGCGAACACATTACTGTTCTCGCGCAAATGCACGACTTCGCCTTGCAGGCTTTCGGCCTGAGCAACCACGCCGTCACGGGTTTTTTGCAGCGACTCGTCAAAACGCTCCAGCTTGCTGTGCAAGTCTTGTTGGTAGCGTTCGTAGTGGTTAAGCACTTCTTGTTGATCGCGGTCTTGAAGGACCTGTGCACGCAGGGCTTGAACATCCTGTTCAAGGGCCTGTTTCTCCTGCTCTAACGCATTTACCTGCGTTTCAAGATTGGCGCAGCGTTGGCGCCATCGGCTGTTGAACATCCGGTTGTACTCCCGAGGGCTTGAGACAGAGCGTCTTGATGAAAGGTAACTCTCTTTTTATCGGCCGCATCGGGGGAAAAATAATAGCCATACGAAAAATAATGCTATTGGCCGGAAAAATGCCCCTGTCACCGCGAGCACACAACGGGTGTTCAGGCACAGACAGCGGCGCTTGGGTGTGTGCTTTTTTGCAAAAGGCGGTAGCCCAGCACGGCAAACAACAACACCCCGCCGCCCGCCGCCAGTGATACGCCAAACCCAGCTTGAGCGCCAAAAGCGTCGATGACCCAGCCACCGATCACTGCGCCCAGTGCGACCCCCATGCCCAGGCCTGTGATCATCCACGTCAGGCCTTCGGTCAGCTTGGCGGGCGGTACGATGTTTTCGACCAGTCCCATGGCGGTAATCAGGGTTGGGGCGAAGAACAAGCCCGCCACAAACATGGCAGCAGCCAAGGTGGCAATGCTGCTGACCCACATCAGCGGCACGACCGTAATGGCGGTGGCCAAAGCACCGAGCAAAAACAGCTTGGGCAACGGCATGTTCAGTTTTAACGTGCCGAATACCAGGCCGACAGCGCACGAGCCTAGCGCATAGACCGACAACACAATGCTGGCAGCGGCGGGCTGACCTTGCTGCTGAGCGAAGGCGACACTGACCACATCGACCGTGCCGACAATGGTGCCCATGCCCAGCAGCACCATGAGCAAAATCACCACTGCGCCCTGACGTAAAACGGTGCCAGTGTGCTCAGTGCTGCGTGCATGCACCGGCGGTTCTGTTTGGCGTTGGAGCACAAATGCAGTTACGCCGACCGCCAGCAAAATAGCTGCGAGCAAGGGGCCAGCCTGTGGGAAAACCGCCACACTCAAGCCGACCGAGATGGGCGGGCCGATGATGAAGCTCACTTCATCGAGCACCGATTCAAACGAGAAAGCGGTGTGCAATTTAGGAGAGCCGCGGTACAGCTCAGTCCAGCGAGCCCGCACCATCGCCGGCATGCTGGGAATACAGCCAGCAAAGGCTGCGCATACAAACAGCGTCCAATCAGGGGTGCCCAAGTGGCTGCACAGCAGCAGTGCGAGCAGCGCGCACACGCCCACAGCGGTGACCCCGGGTAAAACGCGGCCTTGGCCGTAACGATCAACCCAGCGCGAGATTTGCGGCGCGAGCAACGCCATCGACAAGGCAAAGGTCGCAGCCACGGCGCCGGCCAGCCAATACGAGCCGCGTAACTGCGCCAGCAAGGTGATGATGCCGATTCCGGTCATGGAAATCGGCATGCGTGCGATCAGGCCGGCGGCACAAAAAGCCTTGGTGCCGGGGGCGCTGAAAATCTCGCGATAAGGGTTAGCCATACAAGCTCCGCAACAATAAAGGGGGCCGCGTTTCAAATGCAGTCGCTGGTGAGTTCTGACATACGCGGCGTATGCAGAAATATACGCATACGTAGCGTATGTCAATTAACATACGGCGCGTATCCCAAAATAGGTGGCAGCTATGGCGCCCAAAGCGCGTACCCAAATGATTGAACAAACCCGTGCCAAGTTGCTGGAGGCTGCGCGTCAGGCATTTGGTTCGGCAGGTTATGCCAATACCTCAATGGATGAATTAACCGCTTCGGTTGGCCTGACCCGCGGTGCGCTGTATCACCATTTTGGTGACAAGAAGGGGTTATTGCAGGCAGTGGTGCAGCAGGTTGATGGCGAGCTGGACGCGCAGTTGGCGCACGTCTTTGAGCGCGCAGCCAGCCCGTGGGAGGGCTTTAAGGGGCGTTGCCGGGTGTTTCTGGAAATGGCGCTGCAAGTTGAAGTGCAGCGAATCATGCTGCGCGATGCACCTTCAGTGCTGGGCTCTGAGTATTTGCAGAGCAGCCAGTCGCAGTGCTGCGGGTCGATGGCGGCCATGCTTGAAGGTTTGATGGCGACGCAGGTGATTCAACACACAGACCCTGAGGCATTGGCGCGATTGATCCAAGGCGGGTTGATGGATGCTTCGTTCTGGATTGCCGGGGCCGACAACCCCCCGCAGCGTCTGGCGGCCGCACTGGACAGCCTTGACCTGATGCTGCGGGGTTTGTTGCAAGTGCCTGCGCCGCATTAAGCCAGCGCAGGCCTGAGCATCAGAAGTGGTACTTGACCAACAGGCTTGCGGTGTCCTGAGTGGTTTTGAATGAACCGCTGTCTTCGATGCCGTATTTGTTTTTCCAGTAGTCGTACTCGACGCCGACGTACAACTGCTTGGCGCCCCAGCTCAGCGCTTTGCCCAAGTCATATTTGATCTGCGGGTTGAAGTGCAGGTTGGCGTGGTAGGTGCCGCGCGCGTTTTTGTCGTTGTCGACCACCCAATCCATGTAACCGTCGATCAACACATCCGAGTTACCCAGCGCCAGGGTGTAAGACCACACCGGAGTGATTTGCCATACGCCTTTACCTGGGCGATTACCTTCAGGGAAGCGCTGGTAGAAGTTCAACTGGAAGTAATCAAAGCCCGGCACATTCAGGTCAAAACCCGGGCCGATCAGATAGGCTTCGGTATCGCCCTCGCCAAACTCATACGTCATGGCCAGCAGCACGTCTTTGATTGGGCCAAACTCCAACTTCTGGTCGAAGATTTTGCCAAACGATAAACGGGGGGTGAATTCCCCGTAGTAAGTGTTGGGGCCGACATTACCGTCTTCTTTGCCGTTGTAAAAAATACGGTCGAGGAAGAAGAAGTTATCGCCGTACTTCCAGCTGTCTGCGTGTTCGAACGTCAGGGTTTGTTGAATCGATGGATTCACCTGGAAGTTCTTACCCCACAAATAAGTAAGGCTATTGGTTTGCCATTGCAACAGGTCCCCGGCGACTGCCGGAGCCCCGCCCAACAAGCTCCCCGCTAGCATCAGGCTGGTAAGAGTGCGCTTCATTCGGTTGCTCCAAAATTAAAGTGTTCTGCATTAATGGGAACGTGGCGCTCTGTTACGGCGTCTTGGTTCCTGTTTTAAAACTTGCCTTTACGGTCAACTTTAATATTTAAAGCAAGTGCTGAGCCAAGTCTGAAAAACGACCAAAAAAAGCCGCTCGGCTGTCGTAAGACAGTTGAGTCTGGCAAGAGGCGAACAAGTCGCAGCGCTTGATTTAAACGTATTAAGTTGGCTTTAAAGTCAGCTTTAAACACCGCTCACCATGAGCGGCCGCGGAGAATACTGGCTCTTGCGGCTGCACTCAAGTGCCCTGTGATTGCTCAGCGCGGGCAATCACAGGGCGCGCACGGCATGTCACTCAGAAGTGCACTTTAACCAAGGCGCTGGCGGTGTTCTGGTTGGTGTCCAAACGGCCACTGCTTTCAATGCCGTATTTGTCCTTCCAGTAGCTGTACTCGATACCGACATACAGCTGTTTTTCGCCCAGATTCAGCGCTTTGCCCAAGTCGTACTTGATCTGCGGATTGAAGTGCAGGTTGGCGTGATAGGTGCCGCGTGAGTTCTGGTCGTTGTCGACCACCCAGTCTATGTAACCGTCGATCAGCAGGTTGGAGCGGCCCATCGGAATGCTGTAGGAAAACGACGGAGTGATCTGCCAGACGCCCGTGCCGGGACGCGGGCCTTCGGTGTGGCGGCGATAAAAGTTAAGCGTGAAATAGTTAAAGCCAGGCACTGCCAAGTCAAAGCCCGGGCCGATCAAATAGGCTTCGCTGTCACCTTCGCCGTATTCGTAAGTCATGGCCAGCAACACGTCTTTGATAGGGCCGAATTCGAGTTTTTGGTCGAGGATTTTGCCGAATGACAAGCGTGGGCTGAACTCGCCGTAATAGGTGTTAGGGCCTTTGTTACGGTCGGGTTTACCGTTGTAGAAAATACGATCGACAAACAGAAAGTTGTCGCCGTACTTCCATTTATCGGCGTGCTCGAAGGTGATGGTTTGCTGGATCGAAGGGTTGATCGCGAAGTTCTTGCCGTACAGGTATGTCAGGCTGTTGGTTTGCCACAGAAACAAATCGCCTGCCATTGCCTGATTGGCAGCCAAAACCCCACCCGCGAGCATGGCGCCCCAGTGTTTGCAGTTCATGAGTCACTCCTTTTTATTATTGTTTTACCGCGATGCGTCGGCATGCTCCCTACGGGAGTCCCGCAGGCTGGCGATCTGATCAGATCAAAAGATCGCAGCCTGCGGGGTAGCCTTTACAGAGGGTGAACGTGGCCGCTCATGGCTGCGCGCTCGGCGCCGCCCAGCACGTTGAACAGCAGGTTCAGGCATACCGCGCTGACCGCAGCCATCGCAATGCCGCTGTGGGTGATAGGGCCCATCCATTGCGGCAAGTAAGCGAAGAACTCGGGACGTACCACTGGAATCAGGCCCATGCCGATGCTGACAGCCACCAGCAATTGATTGCGACGGTCGGCAATGTCGGCTTCTTGCAGGATTTTGATCCCTGTCGCGGCGACCATGCCGAACATGGCAATAGCGGCACCGCCCAGCACGGCCGGGGGGATGGAGGCCACGAGGAAGGCGGCTTTTGGCAGCAGGCTCAAGGTAATCAGGAAGATGCCCGCCATGATGGTCACTGAGCGGCAACGCACGCCAGTCATCTGCACCAAGCCGATGTTCTGAGCGAAAGAAGAGTGAGTGAAGGTGTTGAAAAAGCCCGCCATAAATGACGCGCCAGCATCACACAGCAAGCCACGACGCAACATGCGAGGGGTGACTTCCTGGCCGGTGATTTTGCCCAGCGCCAGAAACATCCCGGTGGACTCTACAAAAATGATGACCACCACCAGGCACATGGAAAGGATCGGCGCCAAGTGGAATTCAGGCATGCCGAAATGCAGAGGGGTGACGATCTGAAACCAAGGGGCCAGGCCGATGCCGTTAAGGTCAACCATGCCCAGCGCGCCAGACAGCACATAGCCCACGGCCATACCGATCAGCACCGAAATGTTGACCCAGAACCCGCGCATGAAGCGGTTGATCAACAAGATGGTGCCCAATACCAGCGCCGCGATGCACAGAAAAATCGGTGAGCCAAATTGCGCGGCGGCACTGCCGCCACCGGCCCAGTTCACGGCCACGGGGAACAGCGATAAACCGATGGATGTAATCACGGTGCCGGTCACCAGCGGTGGGAAGAAACGCACCACCTTGGACATGAAGGGCGCAATGATCATCCCGAAAAAGCCTGCCGCAATGGTTGCCCCGAAAATGCCTGTCATGCCGATGCCCGGCATACCGGCCATTGCCACCATACTGCCGACAGCGGCAAAACTGGCGCCCATCATCACCGGCATGCGAATGCCCATCGGGCCGATACCCAGCGATTGCACAATGGTTGCGACTCCCGCCACCAACAGGTCGGCGTTGATCAAAAAGGCGATTTCTTCACGACTCAGGCCAGCGGCTTGTCCGATGATCAACGGCACGGCAACCGCACCGCCATACATCAGCAGTACATGTTGCAAACCGACCAGAATCAGTTGCAACAGTGGCAACCGCTGTATGGGTGGAGCAGCGGTTACGGCGGCTATGCGCGGTTCGGTTAAATCGGACATGCAACACCTCGGTCTTTTTTATTGTTGTGAGCTAGTGGTGTGGTTCAGTGGCCGCCCAACGGCGGCGGCCACACACTCAGAGTGCTATCAGTTGGTTTGGGCTCCTGTGTTGATCCAGGCACCGATGAGGTCACGTTCTTGTTGGGTCATTTGGGTAATGTTGCCCAGTGGCATGATCTGGCTGGCGACGGCTTGAGCTTGAATGCGAGGTGCCATCAGCTTGATCTGTTGCGCGGTATCAAACATCACCCCGCCCGGTGCCGCGCTAAACAGCGGGCTGGTGGGTTTAGCGGAATGGCACACAGCGCAGCGTTCTTGAATCACCACATGAACCTTTTCGAAATCAACCGTGGCCACAGGGGCTGCTGGCGTAGCGGCCGGTGCAGCGGCCGGAGCCGGCGTGGAGTCTGGCTTGGCCCCGCTGACGGCTGTTTCCGGGATCGGCTGGTACTTGATGACTTTGGCTGTTTCAGGGGCTGTCGGTGCAGGCTTGGGGCCAGTGACGTAAGCCAGGCAGATCATCCCGAGTGCTGCGACGGGTAAGGTCCAGGCAAACTTATGGCTGTCGTGACGGGTGTTGAAGTAGTGACGAACCAGCACCGCCAGTACCGCGATCCCGGCCAGAATCAGCCAGTTGTATTGGCTGCCATAGGTGCTCGGGAAGTGGTTGCTGATCATGATGAACAGCACCGGCAAGGTGAAGTAGTTGTTGTGACGCGAACGCAGCAAGCCTTTGGCTGGCAGTGCCGGGTCGGGGGAGCGGCCTTCTTTGATCGCAGCCACCAGCGCGCGCTGGGCAGGCATGATGATGCGGAACACGTTACCGACCATGATGGTGCCGATAATGGCGCCCACGTGCAGATACGCGCCGCGTCCGCTGAACACTTTGCTCAGGCCAAACGCTGCGGCCACCAACAGCACAAACAGGATCAAACCAAGCAACGCCGGGCGTTTGCCCAATGCGGAGTCGCACAAAAAGTCATAAACAAACCAGCCAGCGACCAACGAACCGATGCCGATGGCCACGGCTTCAGGGCCGCTCAGGGTGCTGCCCGGAGCAATCAGATACAGCGCCGGGTTGAAGTAGAACACCAAGCACAGCAGGGCGATGCCCGACATCCAGGTGAAATAGGCTTCCCATTTAAACCAGTGCAGGTTTTCCGGCATGGTCGGGGGAGCCAGTTTGTATTTTTCGAGGTGGTAGATACCGCCGCCGTGGATGGCCCATAAATCGCCTGAAAGGCCGTCTTTGGGGTTGGCCCGGTTGAGGTTGTTCTCTAGCCAGACGAAGTAAAACGACGCACCGATCCAGGCCACGCCAGTAATCATATGAATCCAGCGCACGCTCAGATTCAGCCATTCCATTAAATGTGCTTCCACAGTCTCTACCTCTTGCCCGTGACCCTTGCGTGGGTCATCGGACCTTCTCTTATTGGTGGGGGGCGAGGATCAGCAGCTCATCCTCTTTAAAGAAATGCTCATCGCAGTTATTGCCTGTGCCACTGCGATCAACCACCAGGAAGTCATCCCGCTTTTCGATCGTCAGCACCGGGTGGTGCCAGACGCCGCGATGGTAATTAATGCCCTGCCTGCCATTACTGACAAAGGCGCGGACCAAGCCTGATACAGGTTCATCGCCAACGGGCGCGACCACGATCAGAAAGGGGTGGCCGAGCAGCGGAATAAAAGCCTGGCTGCCCAACGGATGGCGCTCCAGCATGCGAACCGTCAACGGCATGTCCTGCGCGTCAGCGCGGAAGATACTGATGATCGCTTTGTCTTCTGGATGTGCTGTTTCGACTTCGGCCAGACGATGAAAGCGCATGGTCGAACCGTTGTTGATCATGAAGTGATCGCTGCCGTCGGTTTCAATTACGTCACCGAAGGGGGCGAAGGCTTCTTTGGTCAAAGGTTCAATCGTTAATGTGCGCATGGTCTGCCTTCTTATTCGAATTCTGTGGTGTCTGTTCTGTTGTTATCAGCCGCGTAAACCCGCAGAAGCTGGCACAGGCTGCGATCTTTTAAGATCAAAAGCTCGCAGGCTGCGCCAGCAACTACAGGCTCAGCATTACTTCGCGACTTTGCCCAAAACGCGCAGGCGGCTGACGCCACCGTCCGGGAACAAGTTGAGGCGAATGTGGGTGATCGGGCCGAGGTTTTTCAGTTGCTCGCTGTAGGTGTGCTCAGCGTGCATTTCCATTTTTTGGCTCGGCAGCAGCTCACGCCAGAACAGGCTCTGGGTTTCGATCTGGTTGTCGGTGCCGCCTTTGACGAATGCGCCTTGAATCGAGCAGCTGTCCGGGTAGTTGCCCTTGAAGTGCAGGGTGTCGATGATGATTTTTTCGATCTCGCCCGCATGGCCCAGAGCTACGATTACCCAGTCATTGCCCGGCGTACGGCGACGTGCGGTTTCCCAGCCATCGCCCATGTTGATGCCGCGGCCAGGGTTCAGGATGTTGCCCATGCGGCCGAAGTGCTCGTCGGAGCAGGCGAGGGCGCGTCCACCGTTCAGGGCCGATGCCAAGTCAACCTGTTCGTTGTCACCAATGGCCGACCAGTCGCGGAAAGGGATGCCGTAGACGCGAAGACGTGCGACACCGCCGTCCGGGTAGATGTTGAAGCGCAGGTGGCTGAAGGCCTGATCGTTGTTGATCTCGTGGTAGTGATGGCTGTTACCTTGCAGCTCAACGGCTGACAACACTTCAGTCCACTGGGTGTCTGCAGTAGGCTCGCCTTCGGCCAGGAAGCACGCTTCAAGGGAAGCCGATGGCGGGAAGTTGCCGGTGAAGAATGAAGTGTCGATGTCTACGCCTTTGATCGAGCCTGGCACGCCAAGGCGGATGACAGCACTGTCATAGCCTTCAAAGCGCTTACGGCGGGACTCCCAGCCGTCCATCCACTTGCCGTTGTCATCGAAAACGCCCTCCTTCCATACGGCCGGGGTCGGCTGAAACAGGCGGTTGGCGTCGGCGAACCAATCATCGGTCACGGAGATGATTTTGGTGCCCAGGCGGGCGTCGGCCAAGTTGACGAACTTCTCGAACGGTACGGCGTAAGCTTTCATTCTTCTGGTCTGCCTTTGAATAAGTGGCTGGAGATGCCTGACCGGCAGGTGCCGGCTCGGCTTAGAGCTGGAGTAATCGGAACAGGGCTATTTTGTTGATTTCTGCCAACGCGCATTTGAACTCGGCGTCTGCCGGGTTATGGATGCGCGTCTCGAACGCGGCGAGGATCTGATGCCGGTCGCTGCCTTTTACCGCCATGATGAAGGGAAACTTGAACTTGGCTTTGTAGGCTTCGTTCAGCTCGGTGAAGCGTTGAAACTCTTCGGCCGTGCATTGGTGAATACCGGCGCCAGCTTGTTCATGGGTGCTGGCTTCGGTCAGTTGGCCCTGAACGGCAGCTTTGCCCGCCAGGTCCGGGTGAGCGTTGATCAGTGCCAGCTGGCTGGCGTGATCTGCGCTCAACAAAATGTCACTCATGCGCTGATGCAAGGTTTCGATGTGATCGACGCTGGCATCCAGGCCCAAGTCATAAGCCTTTTCGGCAACCCAGGGCGAGTGCTCATAAATATCCGCAAAAGCTGCCACGAACGCTTCACGACTCAGGGTTGAAGGCTTGAGGGTTTTGAAGGTGCTCATTGGGCGGTCTCTGCGGCAAAAGGGTGAGTGGCGTGCCAGTGGCGGGCGATGTCGACACGGCGGGCGAACCAGACTTGGTCGTGGCCTTTGGCGTACTCAAGGAAGCGCTTGAGCGCAGCCAGACGGGCCGGGCGACCAATCAGGCGACAATGCAGGCCGATTGACAGCATTTTTGGCGACGTGGCGCCTTCGGCGTACAGCACATCGAAGGCGTCTTTGAGGTATTGGAAAAACTGCTCCCCAGTGTTGAAACCCTGTACTTGGGTGAAGCGCATGTCATTGGTGTCCAGCGTGTAGGGGATCACCAAGTGCGGCTTGCCAGTGGGGTTGTTCGGTTCCCAATAGGGCAGGTCATCGTCGTAGGTGTCGGAGTCGTACAAGAAGCCGCCTTCCTCCATCACCAAGCGACGGGTGTTGGGGCCAGTGCGGCCGGTGTACCAACCCAGTGGGCGTTCGCCGCTGATTTCAGTAAGGATGCGGATTGCTTCGAGCATGTGTTCACGCTCTTGGGTCTCGTCCATGTACTGATAGTCGATCCAGCGGTACCCGTGGCTGCAAATCTCGTGTCCGGCAGCAACCATGGCTCGGATCACATCCGGGTGACGCTGGGCGGCCATTGCCACGGCAAAGATAGTGAGCGGGATATCGAACTCGCGAAACAGCTTGAGGATCCGCCACACGCCAGCACGGCTGCCATATTCGTACAGCGACTCCATGCTCATGTTGCGCTCGCCTTGCAGTGGCTGCGCCGAGACCATTTCCGAAAGGAAGGCTTCTGACTCTTTGTCGCCATGCAAAATGTTGCGCTCGCCGCCTTCTTCGTAGTTGAGAACAAACGACAGAGCGATACGGGCGTTGTCTGGCCAATGCGGGTGTACAGGGTTGGGACCGTAACCAATCAGGTCGCGTGGGTAGTCAGCGCTCACTCAGTCTTCCTTATTGTTGGTGTTGACAGTCGATTGGCCAAACCTGGCGTCACTGCGATGGACTGATTGTATACAACTTTATTAACACTTTGTAAGCCTGATTTTTTGCATTTTTATCATGGTTTGTGTTGGATGTGTACCTGCAAGAAACCTGCCTGATTGGTCATGTCGTGAATACAAAGTCTTGTAGGGCTTCGGTTTAGACCGCTAATGCTCGTCAGCCCGCGTGGTTCAAGGGCTACGCAAAATTGCGATTTTAATTGTGTACAATTTTTTTGATAAATGTCTTAATCGTGACTTCGCCGTTATCCGCAAAGGTGCGGCGGCCCCTATCTATTAATTGACTCCGGGAGGCGCGAGGCCTTGGCAGGCGATTGTTGGCCAGGCACGCAGAATCAATGGGACGTTTAACGACACACGTTTTAGATGCCGCACACGGTTGCCCAGGCAGCTCAATCAAGGTCGAATTGTATCGGGTTGAGGGTTCTCAGCTGGAGCGGGTGGCAACTGCGCTGACCAACAGCGACGGCCGTTGCGATGCACCCTTGCTGGAGGGCGCCGATTATCGTTCGGGTGTTTATCAGTTGCAGTTCAGTGCGGGCGATTACTACCGCGCCCGAGGTGTGACGTTGCCGGAGCCGGCATTTCTGGATGTGGTGGTGTTGCGTTTTGGTATCAGCGCCGAGCAAGACCACTACCACGTCCCCTTGCTGATCTCGCCCTACAGCTATTCGACGTACCGCGGTAGCTAGGTTTTGCACCAAATGTATCTGCGCATGTGGTTTTTTGCCCGCTCACACTGCGGGCTTTTTTTCGTCCGGGTTTTTTTGATGTGTACACACTGCTGGCATCGCTGGCGAAGGCTACAAGTCAGCCTTTGCCAACGGCACAGCGTGTTACCTGCTTAACAATGATGCTGTCCCTGCCACGCTAAACAACCCGGCACTGATCCGGTTGAACCAGCTCTGGCCTTTACCGCTTCGCAGATAACCTGCGGCCCCATGAGCACCCAGCCCGTAAGCCAGCTTGCAGAGCAAGTCCAGCACGGTCCAGGTAGCGATCATCACCAACAATTGATTAAGAAAAGGCTGGTCCGGGTTGAGAAACTGCGGCAAGAACGCGGCAAAAAACAGAATGTCTTTGGGGTTGCTGGCACCCAATACAAACGCGCGCCCAAACAGTGCACTAAAGCGCGGTTTAGGTGCGGCCTCGGGCACATCGGCAGCGGTGGCCGGTTGCCGAGATTGCTTCCAGCTCTGCCAGGCCAGATAAAACAAATACAGCGCGCCGACGATCTTGAGTGCGCTAAACAGTTGTTCCGAAGCCAGCAGCAGCGCACCCAAGCCCAGCGCCGAGGCGCTCAGTAAGCAAATCGAGGCAATCACGCCGCCCAGAAAAGCAGGGTACGAACGGCGCAGGCCGTAGTTCAAGCTGTTGCTGATCATCAATAACGACAACGGTCCCGGAATCAAGATGACCACCAGTGCCGCGCTGCTGAACAGCAGCCAGGTTTCCAGACTCATTACTTCCTCCCAAACACAAACGCCCCATTTGGTAGATGGGGTCGATGATATTGCCCTGTTTACACAGACATAAACCGGGCAATGAAAATGGTGCAGAGCAGGCACAGGCTCCAGGATATTTCGCGACGTTGCCCGCTGCCGCTGAGCAGCAGCATGGCCACATACAACAGCGCACCGGCAATGGCGCAAGCCGGGATCATGCCTGTTAGCGTGGCGGCGAGGGTGGTGTTGTCGTGAACCAATTCCACCCCCCAGCTCATCAATGAGATGACGCAGACGCTGATCGCAAGCGCGCCGAAAATCCGGTGATAACTGAGAATGGCGACCAGCAAAAAACCTAAAGCTGCCAACAGTGGCGCGGGCTCACGTAATGAGCCGAGCTTGATCAGGCCGCGCGGGTTGTCAACGACGATGCCCGCAGCGTTCAAACCAATGAAACCCAGACACACGCCCAAGCCCGCGCCGATTGCGTAGCGTATTCGCGCAGGTATACGGCTCAAACGCAGATGCACATACGCGCTGATGGCGGATTGCGGCTTATGGCTGTCCAAGGCGCGGCTCCTCAGTTTTAGTGTTTAAGCGTGCGGGCAGGGTGGGTCGGGCAGAGTGGTTGAATTATGCTTTTGTATACAAATAAAGCAAATATTGTTTTCAGTTAAGGGGTGAGGCGCTGCGAACGAGCGCCTAGGATGGGCGGCTTTGTCCTAATGCTTGATTGATGGTGAGCCAGCCA
This sequence comes from Pseudomonas sp. E315, assembly GCF_055406205.1. Classification (NCBI taxonomy): domain Bacteria; kingdom Pseudomonadati; phylum Pseudomonadota; class Gammaproteobacteria; order Pseudomonadales; family Pseudomonadaceae; genus Pseudomonas; species Pseudomonas sp. E315. The sequence continues at coordinate 148,636 of NZ_JBUZPJ010000001.1, forward strand.
TTGACGGCCTCTTCGCCGGCTTGATCGAAGACCCGTTGCAGCAATTTGACCTGCTCTCGACGCAGATTTTGTTCGAACTTGATGCCGTCTGCCGTCAACTCCAGCAAACGCTTGCGCTTGTCGGTGTCGGGGGCAACGCTGCGCACCAGATTCATCTCGATCAACTGGCGCAAGGGCGTATTGAGGGCTTGTTTGCTCACGCCGAGCAATGTCAGCAGTTCTTTGACGCTAACACCGGGGTGGTGGGCGATAAAAAACACGATGCGCTGATGCACACGACTCAGCCCGCGTCGGGCCAGCATTTCGTCCGCTTTGGCGGTAAATGCTTGATAGCCAAAGAAGAAGGCTTCCATAGCTGCACGCTGAGTGGTTGGATTTTTAAGGTCAAGCATATTGACGTATCTAGGCTGCGCGGCGTAATTTCGGTCAACCAGTTTGACTTATTTCCAATTACTTCTGCTACCGGTGATCTGTATGGCCTTCTCCGAACGTGTTTCCCGCCTGAAAAGCTCTTTGATTCGCGAAATTCTGGCTGCGGCCCAACGTCCGGAAGTCATGTCGTTCGCTGGCGGTCTTCCAGCGGAGGCGATGCTGCCTAAAGTCGAGTGGGCTGATATGCCTGCTTCGATGGGCCAATACGGCATGAGCGAAGGCGAGCCGGCACTGCGTGAAGTACTGGCCGCAGAAGCCCGCGCCTTGGGGGTTGATTGCGACGCCAGCCAAGTGATGGTGTTGAGTGGCTCGCAACAAGCGCTCGACCTGGCGGCCAAGTTGTACATCGACAAGGGCACAGAAATCATGCTCGAAGCGCCGACCTATCTGGCGGCGCTGCAAATTTTTCAACTGTTCGGCGCCGAATGCCTGACATTCCCGTTGCAAGCCGATGGCCCGGATCTGGCTGCCTTGCGCGTTGAGCTGCAAAAACACACCCCTGCCTTCATTTACTTGATTCCTACCTTCCAGAACCCGTCTGCTGTGCGTTACAGCGAAGCCAAGCGTGATGCGGTTGCAGCCTTGCTTGATGAGTTCGGCGTAACGTTGATTGAAGACGAGCCTTATCGGGAGTTGAACTTTGATGGTGGCAGCGCCACACCTATTGTCAGTCGCCTGAAAAAAGCCAGCTGGATTTACACCGGTACAGTGTCAAAAACCTTGTTGCCGGGCCTTCGCGTTGGCTTTTTGATTGCCAGCCCTGACCTGTATCCGCACTTGCTGCGTCTGAAACAATCAGCCGACTTGCACACCAACCGTGTCGGCCAATGGCAGGCGTTGCAGTGGATTGGCACCGAAAAAATGCGCAATCACCTGGCCGAGCTGCGCGACTTTTATCGTGTGCGTCGTGATGGCTTCCAGCTGGCGCTTGAAGAGCACTTTTCTGATCTGGCCGACTGGCACGTGCCGCAAGGCGGTTTGTTCTTCTGGCTGACCCTTAAGCAGCCACTGGACACGCGCACGTTGCTCAAGCCTGCGCTGGATCAAAACGTGGCCTTTATGCCGGGCGAACCTTTTTTTGCGGAGCCTGATCAAAACATCGGTAGCTTGCGCCTGAACTTCAGCCATATCGACCCAGAGCGTTTGGACGAGGGCCTTAAGCGTCTGGCTAACGTTATTCGTCAAGCACAGGCCGCACAGGCGGCCTAAAGGATTCGCGATGCTCAAGGTTTATGGCGATTACAACTCGGGCAACTGCTACAAGGTCAAGCTGATGCTGCATTTGCTGGGCCTTGAGTACCAGTGGCAGGCAGTAGACATTCTGAGCGGGGAGACCGAAACCCCAGCGTTTCTGGCGAAAAACCCGAACGGCAAAGTACCAGTGCTGGAGCTTGAAGACGGCACTTGTTTGTGGGAGTCCAACGCGATTCTTAACTACTTGGCCGACGGCAGCGAGTTTTTGCCAACCGAGCCGCGCTTGCGTACGCAAGTGCTGCAATGGCAGTTTTTCGAGCAGTACAGCCATGAGCCTTACATTGCGGTGGCACGCTTCATCCAGTTTTATCTGGGTTTGCCTGAAGAGCGTCTTGAGGAGTACCGCGCCTTGCAAAAGCGCGGTTACAAGGCCTTGGATGTGATGGAGCAGCAGCTCGCTCGTACACCCTATCTGGTAGGGGATCACTACTCGATTGCTGACGTGACGCTTTATGCCTACACCCACGTTGTCCATCAGGGTGGCTTTGACTTGAGCGGCTACCCGGCCATTCGCAGCTGGTTACAGCGTGTGGCCAGCCATCCTCGCCATGTTGCGATGCTTGGTTGAATTGATGCTGAATACCCAAAAACCGGCCATGTGCCGGTTTTTTTGTGTGCGTTGACGCCTAATCCTGAGGCTGCGGCATTTTGTGATCTATCTGGGATGTAGATCAAAAAATCGTAGCCTTCGGCAGCTCCAACGTACTAAGAGGGAGGGCGGCTTTTTAAACCCCGGAAAACCGTCGGTTCAGGTAGTCGATGATCACTTTGGACTCGTACATCCAAGTGGTCTTGCCGTCTTCTTCGATGCGCAGGCAAGGCACTTTGATCTTGCCGCCTTGTTCCAGCAGTGTCTGGCGATCTACTTCGTTATTTTTCGCGTCGCGCAGAGCTACCGGGACGTTCAAACGACGCAGGTTGCGGCGGGTTTTTACGCAGAACGGGCAAGCATGAAACTGGTACAGGGTCAGGCTTTTGGCCGCTTGATCAACCTGTGCCTGAGCCTCGGCGGGGCGCTGTTTTTTGCTGGGACGGGTGATGAAATCGCCAGCGATGATCAGCTGACCCAGACCTACGCGAAGCGCTTTGATAAACACAGTAAAAAGCCTCATGGGCGAGAAAGAAGGGCAGCAGCTTACCTGAAATTGCAGGACGAAAAAAAACCGGCGATGAATGCCGGTTTTTTTCAGTTCGAATTAGCCAGGCCAGTTACTTGATCAGGCTAAGGAACTCGCTGCGCGTGGCGGCGTTGTCGCGGAACTCACCCAGCATGACGGAAGTGATCATCGACGAATTTTGCTTCTCTACACCGCGCATCATCATGCACATGTGCTTGGCTTCGATCACGACCGCTACGCCCAGCGCGCCAGTGACTTGCATCACGGCGTCGGCGATTTGGCGGCTGAGGTTTTCCTGGATTTGCAGGCGGCGGGCGTACATGTCGACGATACGCGCCACTTTTGACAGCCCCAGCACTTTACCGCTCGGAATGTAGGCTACATGGGCCTTGCCGATGAAGGGCAACAGGTGGTGTTCGCACAGCGAGTACAGCTCGATGTCCTTGACCAGCACCATTTCGCTGTTATCTGAGCTGAACAAGGCACCGTTGGTGACCTCCTCCAGTGTTTGCTCGTAACCGCGGCAAAGGTACTGCATGGCTTTGGCGGCACGCTTTGGCGTGTCCAGCAAGCCTTCGCGGGAGACGTCTTCGCCGAGCTGGCCAAGGATGGCGGTGTAGTTTTGTTCCAAAGTCACAGGGCTATATTCCGTGCGGGTTTCATAGTGGTACTTCGTCGGGTCGTACCAATGTTGTACCAATCATGCGGTTTTCGAGTTTCCCGAGCTCGCTCCAGTGCGTACTGGAATTGCGGCATTAAGCGTCAGTCGATAGCAACATCTGCACGCTGTGGCCAGGCTGATTGGTGATAAACGCAGGGTTCATGCCTGCCAAGGGGCACATGGTAGCGTAGGTGTGCCCGCAGGTGTATTAGCGGCGTGCACTGATGTGCGATTTTCAGTCGATGCTCGCTTGAGCGTACGTGTGTGGCGATCGCTTCGGCATGGGGCGCCATTGCCGTGAATCGCGTTGATGCGCTCAAGGCTAAAAATGTTTAAACGTTGACTCTCTGTCGTTGGGAAAGAGTGATCGTTATAAGTGTTAAATGTCATCGTGATACATTGAGCGGCTACATGAGTACGGTTTGCGTTGATGGTGTTTGTGAACGTTTTATTCGGCAGTTTATATCTGCTTGTAGGTGCTTGAGTGTGAGTGGTTGTTCTTTTTTGGAGTGATGGTTGTATGGGTGGGCTAATAAGTTTTTGTTTTGGTTAATGCAATGCTTGTGTGTTTTGTCCATATTTCAATTTTTTTGATGCGAAACTTAGAGTGTGACTTAGTTGTACTCAATAATGTAATTGAGTACGGCGTCAGCCTTTCCCGGTTCAACCTTGAGACTGTCCTTTTGGACATAGCGAGCGTTGATGGGCAGTGTGTAAATTTCCCCTTCGGCGTCGCTTCTTTGCCATGTCATGTCTATGGCTTGCCCTCGAGAAAATGGCAGTTTTATGCCTGTGCCTTGGCCTGCGAGCAGTGAAATCTCGACCCCAGAGGCGCCGCCTTCGAGTATGTTCAAACGTCCCGCGCCAAGTGAGTCGCCCTCAAAGTAGGTTTTGACGGGCAGTTTGCTTCCAGCCGGCAGGCCGGTGCAGCGTACATCCAGAGTGAAACTTTTGGTGGGTGCACTATTAGCCCTAATTTCACCTGCCCATACTTTTCCCATAGGCACCTTGATATCCTTTCTTACCCCGGCACAACCGTCGAAGTAGCCTTTGTTTTCGAGCACTGTAATGTTGTTAGCGTTAAGTGTTCCCGCAAGCCAGCCGTTGACTCGCAACGTGATTTTAAAGTTTAGATTTATTCTGCCGGTGCCCACAATAAAGTGGGTTCTCACAAATTCATATGTGATGATTGAGTCAAAGATAATTGATGTCACGTTTCCGTTATTGCTGGTTAACTCGCGAGGGATTGCCTGTTGTGAAGATGTCAACCTGAGGCCAACACCTTTTACCCCGGTTTTGTAAACGTCTGAGTAACCATCTTCTAGTTGTAGCGGGCCGTCGAACTTCAAATCATAAGCCTGCGTGATTCGGGTAATGGGTGGGTTTGGGCATTTAATCGACCCACTTATGAGCTGTGAAGGTGCTGCAGATTGACGCGAGCTCGCCATCACTTTACCGATGCCGGCCAGCTTAAGCTCTATCACGGGAGGTACGGGTAATGTTGTCTCCAGATGTACCCCACCAATACCGACCCAGTAACACTTGTCAGGATTACTGGCTTGCACAGTAGAGACGTTAGACAGGCTCAGGCTGAGCGCCATTAGCATTAATGAAAAAATACGCTTCACTGTTTTTCCTGGCGATTGGGGTATCGAAACAAGGTTCCACCCTCATTGCTCACTCATCATCCCGATACAGCGACAAGTACTCTTCGCACTATGAGAGTGACTTGGAGTGGCACTCACCAAGACTAAGCACTCGCTCTCAATTCGACTATTCGAATGATCTTGCCAGGTGGCGAGATTCTTCTCGTTTTTTTGGGGGGAGGGGTCAAACAGACTGTCGTGTCTATTTTGATGGCGCTCAGGCTGGTCGACGTCAGCCCAAAGGAGAGTCGGCGCCCAGAGCAAGACGCCTGTTGCCGGGTTATTCGTCGCGACCTTCCATCATGGTGCGTTTGAGCATCACGTACACCGCGCCGGCCCCGCCATGTTTAGCCTGACAAGAGCAGAAGCCCAGCACCTGTGAGTGCTGGCGCAGCCATGTATTGACGTGACTTTTGATCATTGGGCGCTTGCCGTCCAGACGCACGGCTTTGCCGTGGGTGACGCGCACACAGCGCACTTCGAGCTTGGTGGCTTCGCCCAGAAATTCCCACAGCGTTTCGCGGGCTTTTTCTACGGTCATGCCGTGCAGGTCAAGGCTGCCTTCAAAGCTGATTTGACCGAGCTTGAGCTTGCGCATCTGGCTTTCTTGCACGCCGTCTCGCGCCCAGTGCAGTTGGTCTTCTGGGCCGACATCAATCACGAACTGGTCTGACAAACCGTCAACGATGGTCGTGTTGGAGCGCACAGTCGCAGACTGACGCAGTTTGGCCAGTTGCGCCCGATCGGTTTTGGGTTTGCCGGTGTCTGCCCGATCATGTTTGATCGGTTTAACACCGCGAATTTCGTTTTTGAACAGGGAAAAGTCGTCGTCTTGCATGTCAGCCTCCGCGAAGGGCGGCTAGTTTACCCAAGTCGACGACGATCGTGCGGCAGATGTGCTTCAGTCATGCTTTTTCATTAAGTGCGGTGCCATGTTCAGGCCAAGCGGCTGACGCATTTGACGACGACGTCGGCGCCACAGCCAGATGCCTAGCCAGCTGATGAACAGCCCCGTGATCAGCACCAATGCCGCACCGGCCGGGCTGGCATTGAGTTCGCCAAGGGCCGTTGGCCGACCAATCAGGCTGGTAGCGCCTGCCAGTATCAACAACACACCAAACAGAGCCAGCAAGGCGGCCAATGTCAGCACCAAACGCGAGCGCCAGTTGCTGGGGTCTTTGGGACGCAAACGTCGAGCATCAAAACCATCGGAGATCTTCATTCCGACTTTTCCTTAAGGGTATCGGCCCTTCGACAGGAACATCGGGAGGTTGTTCCTTGGGTGCGCTGAAATAGCTTTTTTGTGTGTAGGAGAAGGGAGTTGCAGATAGGCGGTTCGTGAACACCGCCTACCAGAAATACGTCAGATCAAGTCTGAACTTCTACAAATCAGGTTTTGAGTCCGGGTCAGGCTGGCGAAGTTGTCATTCATGATTGCCATCTCGGTTCTTTGCACATCGGCTGCGCTGATAATGCCGTTGGGGGTCGGCAGGTCACGGGTTGCGCAGGCGTCTTCAACCAAGGTGCAACGAAAGCCGTAATCTTTGGCTGCGCGCACGGTGGTGCTGACACTGGAGTGGCTCATAAAGCCGCAGACGATCACATCCAGAGAGCCCAGATTTTCAAGTGCTTCTTTCAGGCCGGTGTTATTGAAGGCGTTAGGCAGGCGCTTTTCAATAATCACCTCGTCAGCCTTGGGCTCAAGGCCCTTGATGAATTCGCCACGTTCTCCCTGCGGGTCGAACATGCCGCCCACTGTACCCAAATGACGGATATGAACCACCGGGCGTTTGGCCTTGCGGGCAGCCTCAAGCAGAAGGGCGATGTTGGCTGTTGCAGCCTCCATCCCTGACAAGGCCAAAGGGCCGCTCAGGTATTCATTTTGTGCATCGATGATCAGCAAGCTGGCATTACTCAGATTGGCCGCTGCGTAGCCGCGTCCAGTGAGTTGAAACATCGTTTTTAAAGCGGGCATTCGGGGGCTCCTTTGAGTGGGGCTTTTGCGACATTCTCCACTGGCCGAGCGCTTATGTGAATGGCCTCTCTTGTAAGCAGCGCCGTTGTTGGGCTACAGCGATGTCAAGGCTCATAGGAATGGGTCAAAAATGTTCAAATCGGGAGCATTTACAGCTTTGCCAGCCGTCAAAACGGGGGGCGGGATTACTCTCGCGCATAACCGTTGGGCACAACTTGAGCCATGTCAGGTTTTGGCTGTTAGAATCGTCGGTCGATTTTGAGGAGTAAGACCGTTGATCACTTCCCGTTTGCGCACCCTGCGCGACCATATTCGTTGGGCCGTTAGCCACTTTCATGGGGAAGATCTGTTCTTCGGTCATGGCACTGACAACGCTTGGGATGAGGCACGTCAGTTGGTGCTGGGCGCTCTGAACCTGCCGTGGGAAATCGCAGACAGCTACCTTGACTGCCGACTTGAAGACGATGAGTTGGTCAACTTGCAGCACTTGCTCAAGCGCCGTATTGAAGAGCGCGTTCCGACCGCTTATCTGTTGGGCGAAGCCTGGTTTTGCGGGATGTCGTTTATCGTTGACGAGCGCGTATTGATTCCACGTTCGCCGATTGGTGAGCTGATCGAAAAGCGCTTTGAGCCTTGGTTGGGAGATGAACCTGCACGCATCCTTGATCTGTGTACCGGCTCGGGCTGCATTGGCATTGCATGTGCCTATGAGTTCCAGAACGCCGAAGTGGTGTTGGCCGATTTGTCATTTGAAGCCCTTGAAGTGGCCAATCAGAACATCGAGCGTCATGGCGTTGATGAGCGTGTGTACACGGTTCAAGGCGATGGCTTTGACGGCTTACCGGGCCAGCGCTTTGACTTGATCGTGTCCAACCCGCCGTATGTTGATGCTGAAGATTTTGCAGACATGCCGGCGGAATACCAGCATGAACCAGAGCTGGGTCTGGCGTGTGGCGATGATGGCTTGAATCTGGTGCGTCGTATGCTGGCCGAGGCGGCTGATCATTTGACCGAGAAAGGCCTGTTGATCGTTGAGGTGGGTAACAGCCAGGTTCACGTTGAATCGCTGTACCCAGAGGTGGATTTCGCTTGGCTGGACTTTGAGCGTGGCGGTCATGGCGTCTTTATGCTCACCGCAGAGCAGTGTCGCGATCATCAGGCGCTGTTTGCTTCAAAGGTGTGAGGTTTAGCGAGGGGTAGCAACCACGCTGCGAGAAGGGCCCAAGCCCTTCGTGCGCAGCGTGTTGTAGGGGCTTGAAGGGTTAGCGGTGGGTCGCAATCCAGATCAGCAGCCCTGCCTGAAACACTGAGAAGGCTACCAGACAGGTAATCGTGAACCGCAGGCCGGTGTCCTCGCGTTTGTATTTGCTGACTTTCTCTTCTTTTTCCCGCAGTTTGACTTCTTGTTCTTGCAGGGTTTGCTCAGCCTGCTGAAGCATTTGCGCGGCTTCGAGAATCTCCACGAACTGGAGTTTTTCGGTGTTCCAGTTGTTTTGCAGTTCGCCGACTTGCACGTCTTCAGTGCGTGCTTTCAGATGCTGAGCATCGGCATACACCACGTCAAAACCGTGCTGACGTAAAACGTGGTCGCGGCGCAGGCGGGTGTCTTCGTTGAGCCCGTCTTTGCTGGCCAGATCCATGCCTTCAACGCGATAGTGTGACCACTTTTTTTGAGCCCATAGAATGCCTTGGGCGAGCAGGAAGCGGCCAATCCCTCGGTTTAAGGGTTCGACTTGCAACCCGGTCTCGGGTTGGATGCTGACGCAATGAGTGTCGTGATCAACCCACACATCGAGGCTGTTTTGCTCTTTGCGCACCCGCTGGCCGGGTAGCAAGATGCTTAAGCGCAGCAAGCTGTGATCTTTATTGTTACGTTCGGCATACCCGAACTGCACGAAGCGCAAGGGGCGTGCGCCCGTATTGCGGTCGGTCTGCAGGGGCGAAAGGCGCAGCATTTTGAAGTGCTCAGGGTGAACGTCAGCCCACGGCAGCGGCGGCGCCTCGGGAGGTGCTTCAGGGGTTGGCGAGGCGTCAGTCTCGGCGATCTTTGAGTGGGTGTCGGTCATAACGGCAAAATCCTGTGCAAGCCCGGTGTGCCGGCAAAGCAAAGGTGGCCGACAAAGGCTTATCGGCCGCAGCGGGCAGGACTGGAGGGCTGATCGTTTAGCGTTCGTTCACTTTAGTGATGAACCGCACAATTGCACTTTCCAACTCTCTGGATAAGGGCTGATTAGGGTCGTTGTAGGACTGGATTTGGCGTTTGATGTCCATCGGCACAATGCGCATGACATGGTTCATGCCGTCAACCAGTTGCAGCTCGGCGTCTGGTTTTGCAGCTTTAAGCAGGCGCGCATCGTTAACATCCACTTGAATGTCGTGGGTGCCTTGAACAATCAGTGCGGGCATTTTCAGGGCCGCGAAAGCCGCAGCTGGGTCATAGCGCAACAAACTGATCAAGTACGGTTGCACGCTGGGCCGGAACACGACTTCAAGATCGGCAGGCACATTGCTGTCGGTACGCCCATTCTCAAGGCTGTGGATCAATTCAAAACTGCGCTGCAACAACGTAGGCGGCAAATTATTGCGCTGCAATTGCTCACGTAGTACTTGGCCGACCGGACGTGCCGTACCTGCTATCGAAACTACGCCGCTGGCGCCCATGCGAGGTGCGGCCAGACTGGCGATGAGTGCGCCTTCGCTGTGCCCGAGAACAAACAGCTCCCCAAAGCGCGGGTCACTTTTGAGCAATTGGCCCCATGCCACGGCATCAGAGACGTATTGGTCGAGGTTGAGCATGCGTTCATCAGGGGCCGCAGGAAGGCTTTGGGCCACTCCTCGCTTGTCGAAACGCACGCTGGCGATATTGTTTTGCGCCAAACGCCACGCCAACTTTTTCAGGCTATCGTTGCTCCCGCCGAAGCTGTTGTTGCCATTGCGATCGGTAGGGCCGGAGCCCGCAATAATGAGTACGACGGGCACAGGCTTGTTGCTTTTGGGCAGCAGCAACGAGCCATACAGTGTGCCGGAGCTGGTGGCCAATTCGATGGGGCGCAGTAATACGCTGGGGGAGGCCGCTTGGGCCAAGGAGGCGAACAGGGTCAAGGCTAAAAAAAGAATCCGCAGCATTATCACGCCATCATTGTCTGAGTGCCGGTTGGACAAACCCGGATGAATAAGGTTCGAGGATGAACTACAAGGGCAGCCTGCGTATACTGGCCCGCTTAGTTATCCAGGCTGAGTCCTATCGGCTGATTTTCGCGGAGCGCCCTGCATGTCCGGCAATACCTACGGCAAGCTGTTCACTGTCACCACCGCTGGCGAAAGCCATGGCCCGGCGTTGGTCGCCATTGTTGATGGCTGCCCGCCCGGGCTTGAGCTGTCCCTTGACGACTTGCAACGCGATTTGGATCGCCGTAAGCCCGGCACCAGTCGCCATACGACTCAGCGCCAGGAGGCCGATGAAGTCGAAATCCTCTCCGGCGTATTTGAAGGGCGTACCACCGGTTGCGCCATCGGCCTGTTGATCCGCAACACGGATCAGAAGTCCAAGGACTATTCGGCGATCAAAGACCTGTTTCGCCCGGCGCATGCTGACTACACCTACCATCACAAATATGGCGAACGCGATTATCGCGGCGGTGGTCGCAGTTCTGCCCGTGAAACCGCCATGCGTGTGGCGGCAGGTGCCATTGCTAAAAAGTACCTGGCCACCCAAGGCATTGTGATTCGTGGCTACATGAGCCAACTGGGCCCGATTGAAATTCCGTTCAAAACCTGGGCTTCGGTCGAAGAAAACGCCTTCTTTAGCCCAGACCCGGACAAAGTGCCCGAGCTTGAGGCCTACATGGATCAACTGCGCCGAGATCAAGATTCGGTTGGCGCCAAAATCACGGTAGTGGCTGAAGGCGTGGTTCCGGGTTTGGGTGAGCCTATTTTTGATCGCCTGGATGCTGAGCTGGCGCATGCGCTGATGAGCATCAACGCGGTTAAAGGCATTGAGATTGGTGCCGGTTTTGCCAGCGTCGCTCAGCGTGGCACTGAACACCGCGACGAGATGACCCCGCAGGGCTTTCTCAGCAACAACGCGGGCGGCATCTTGGGCGGCATTTCATCGGGGCAGCCGATTGTTGCGCACTTGGCACTTAAGCCAACGTCGAGCATCACCACGCCGGGCCGTTCGATTGATGTACATGGCAACCCGGTGGACGTCATCACCAAAGGTCGCCATGACCCTTGTGTGGGCATTCGTGCCACGCCGATTGCCGAAGCAATGATGGCCATTGTGCTGATGGATCACTTGTTGCGCCATCGTGGGCAAAATGCCGATGTGCGTGTCAGCACACCTGTGCTGGGCCAGTTGTAATGCAAAGGTTGTTGAGCGCCACGGTCTGACGACGGTGGCGACACTTCCTTACTGGCGACTATCAGGTTTCTATCTTTTCTATTTCGCCTTGCTGGGTGCCACAGCGCCTTTTCTGGCGCTGTATTTCAACCATCTTGGGTTTTCCAGCGCGCGAATAGGCGAGTTGGTCGCCATCCCGATGCTAATGCGATGCGTGGCCCCCAATTTGTGGGGCTGGCTAGGCGACTACACGGGCCAGCGCCTGTTGATTGTCAGGTTAGGTGCGCTCTGTACGCTGCTGAGTTTTAGTCTGATCTTTTTCAGCAAGAGCTATGTCTGGCTGGCGCTGGTGATGGCGTTGCATGCGTTTTTTTGGCATGCCGTGCTGCCGCAATTTGAAGTCATCACTTTCGCTCATTTGCGGGAGCAACCCGAGCGTTATAGCCAAGTGCGTTTGTGGGGGTCGATTGGGTTCATCCTCACGGTGGTGATTCTGGGCCGCTTGTTTGAGTGGTTGAGCCTGGATATTTACCCGGTGGCGCTGGTGGTGATTATGGCCGGGATCGTGTTGTGCAGCTTGTGGGTGCCCAACGCCCAGCCATCCAGTGAAGGGCGCATGTCGCTGGCCGGTGGCTTTTTAAAGCAATTATTCAGCCCCGGCGTGCTGGCGTTTTATGCGTGTGTTGCACTGATGCAAATGAGCCACGGGCCGTATTACACCTTTCTGACCCTGCATCTGGAAAACCTTGGCTACAGCCGCGGTGTTATCGGATTGCTGTGGGCGTTGGGAGTGGTTGCCGAAGTGCTGATGTTTCTAGCCATGCGCCGTATCCTTTTGACGTTTTCAGTACGACGCGTACTGATGATCAGTTTTTTGTTGGCGGCATTGCGTTGGCTGTTGTTGGGAGCTTTTGCCGAGCATCTGTGGGTCTTGTTGCTGGCTCAAGTGCTGCACGCCGCGACCTTCGGCAGTTTTCATGCTTCGGCCATGACCTTTGTGCAACGCAGTTTTGGCCCGGGCCAGCAAGGGCAGGGCCAAGCGTTGTACGCCACCCTGGCCGGAGTAGGGGGCGCGTGCGGCGCACTGTATTCCGGATACAGCTGGAATATGTTGGGCCCCACTATCACCTTTAGTATGGCGAGCGTCGCAGCGTTGGCCGCAGCCGTTATCATTGCCACTCGACTGCAAGAGGACAGGCCATGAGCCTTACCCGTGAACACCTGACTCAAGAAATCATTGAAGCTGGCCGCTTTTTGTATGGTCGTGGCTGGTCGCCCGCCACCAGCAGCAACTATTCGACCCGACTGTCGGCCACCCAAGCACTGCTGACAGTGTCGGGCAAACATAAAGGGCAACTGGGGCTTGATGATGTGCTGGCCACTGACTTGTCCGGCAACAGCCTGGAAGTGGGTAAAAAGCCTTCTGCCGAAACCTTGCTACACACCCAGCTGTACAGCTGGCGCCCAGAGATTGGTGCGGTGTTGCACACGCATTCGGTGAATGCCACTGTGCTTTCGCGTCTGACGCCCGGCGACAGCATCGAGTTTGAAGATTACGAACTGCAAAAGGCCTTTAGTGGCGTTGCGACCCATGTGTCAAAGGTGCAAGTCCCGATTTTTGATAACGACCAAAACATCGAGCGACTGGCAGCCAAGGTTCAGCCGTGGTTGCAGGCTCACCCTGAATGTGTGGGCTACCTGATTCGTGGTCATGGCCTGTATACCTGGGGCGCGCGAATGAGCGATGCGTTGCGTCAGATCGAAGCGTTTGAGTTTTTGTTTGAATGTGAACTCAAAACTCGCGCTGTGCTCAACCGTTAACGCTGACTTCACTGCGAAGAAGCCCATAGCCTGATTTAAACGGCACCCCTGAACGGCCTGTAAAAGCCGGAAGTACTTGCCGAAGCCGAGGAATTACGACCCATGAGCAGCTTGTCCGTTTACCACATCTCGACCCCCGACCTCCCCAACAAAGTGTTGACCCATTTTGATGACATCGCCTCCACGTTGGCCGAGCAGGGCGTGTGCTTTGATCGCTGGCAAGCCAGCACGCCGATTCAGCCCGGCGCCAGTCAGGATGAAGTGATCAGCGCCTATCGCGACCAGATTGATCAACTGATGACTGAGCGTGGCTACATAACAGTCGATGTGATCAGCCTTAACAGTGATCATCCGCAAAAAGCCGAATTGCGAGCCAAGTTTTTGGACGAGCATCGTCACGCGGAAGACGAAGTACGTTTCTTCGTCGCAGGCCGTGGGCTATTTACCCTGCATATCGGTGAGTACGTGTACGCCGTTTTGTGCGAAAAAAACGACTTGATCTCAGTCCCTGCCGGCACCCCGCATTGGTTTGATATGGGTGAGCACCCGCACTTTGTTGCAATTCGCCTGTTTAACAACCCCCAAGGTTGGGTGGCTAATTTCACGGGCGATGACATTGCCAGTCACTTTCCTCGCTTGGACGACTAAGGAATCTGTATGCCGATAAAAGCCATTCTCACTGACATTGAAGGCACAACCAGCGCTGTCAGTTTCGTGTTTGACGTGTTGTTTCCGTTTGCAGCCAAGCACCTGCCAGATTTTATCCGTGAGCATGCTGAAGACCCTGAAGTCGCCATACAGTTAGGGGCCGTGCGTCTGGACAGTGGCGAGCCTGAGGCGGATGTTGAGCGAGTGATTCAAATCCTCCAGCAGTGGATCGCTGAAGATCGCAAGGCCACGCCACTCAAAGCGCTGCAAGGCATGATCTGGAAGCAGGGGTATGAGGCGGGTGAGTTGAAGGGGCATGTTTACCCCGACGCGGTGCAGGCGCTCAAGGCTTGGCATGAGGAGGGGTATGAGCTGTACGTGTATTCGTCGGGCTCAATTCAGGCGCAACAGTTGATCTTTGGTTGTTCTGAGGCGGGCGACCTGACACCGTTGTTCAAGGGGTATTTCGACACCACTTCAGGCCCCAAGCGTGAGGCGCAATCCTATCGGCACATCACCGAGGCGATTGGCTGCCCGGCTGGCAAGATCTTGTTTCTGTCCGACATCGTCGAGGAGTTGGACGCGGCGCAAGAGGCAGGTATGAAAACCTGCGGTTTGGCGCGAGAGGGCGGTGAGTTATCAGGCCACAAAACAGTGAGCACGTTTGCCAAGATCGAGCCAACGGCTGTTTAAGCGGCTTGCCCTTTAGCAACACAGCAAAAAGCCAACAGTCGTTGGCTTTTTTGTTTTTGATTCGGGTATTACGCGTTGTGATACGTCGGCAGGGCAAAGCGGTTTTGGCTTTGCAGCATTGAAATCGCTGGAAGCTCACTGGCTTGGCCTGCCAAATCGCGGCGAATCGCGCTGATTACCCATGTCAGTTGTTCTGCTGTGTGCAACTGAGCGTAAGAAATTGAGCGTTGGCTCTGTTTGCCGTCACTGTCGCACAGCGTCAGCAACACGCCACCATCAGGGCGGGCTTTGGTGGTGACGGTGTAGTTGGAGAACAGCGATGCGAATTTTTCTTGGATCATGCTCATGTGGTTCAGCTCCATTAGCTCATGAAGTGCTATATGGAGTAGGTAGTGCAGAGATTGTGCCACTATTTAAATATTAAAAAGTCCTTATAAATCAATAACTTGAAAATAATCAAAAAATCACATCTCGTGCATTTTGCATGAATGGCCATCGTGCATCCTGCATTTTGCCCACTTCAGCGGCTGTGTTGCGGCTGATGAATAATGGCTATGAGCGTCTTGCACAAAAAATGGATGACACGGGTTGTCAGTCTCTGGACACTACGTTTTTTTGCAGCAGACATGGAGCCTCAAATGTCAGATGACAAGCCAGCAGACCAACCTCGACAGATGACCCCAGAAGAAGCGGCTGATTTTGCCGAACAGGTTTTTAACAAAGCGCGCGAGGGCGATGCCGCGATGCTGGCGGCGTTGCTGAGCAAAGGCCTGCCGCCTAATTTGCGCAATCACAAGGGCGACACCTTGCTGATGCTGGCCAGTTATCACGGTCATGTTGACGCGGTGAAGGTACTGCTTGAGCACAATGCAGACCCTGAAATTCGTAACGACAATGGCCAAAGCCCAATTGCAGGCGCGGCTTTTAAGGGGGACTTGGCAACGGTCCAAACACTGGTCGAGGGCGGTGCTCAGGTTGAAGGGGCATCGTTTGATGGTCGTACTGCGCTAATGATGGCGGCCATGTTTAATCGCGTTGAAATCATTGATTACCTGATCAGCCAAGGTGCAGACCCAAAAGCCAAGGATGCCAACGGCATTACAGCGCTGGACGCTGCCAAAACGATGGGTGCCACCGACAGCGTAGCCAAGCTGGAACAACTGCTGGGTTGATCGCGTGCCCTTGAGGCGCGCAATTGTTATATCCTGCGCGCCCTCAAATTTCCTTGTGACAGGCCTCGCCCATGAAAAACACTCTCGTTGAACTCATCAGCAAAATCAGCTCTGGGTGTATGGGCGACGACGAAATCGTAAACATCGCCGATGAAGCTGCACAGGCTTACGCCGATCAAGCGGGCTTTTTGGCCGCGAACCCGGACATCAACTTTGACGACACCTTTCCCATCCCGTTAGGCGAATGGGTGGTGATCGGCAGCCTCCCAGAGACTGTATTGTTTCAAGCTGACACTTACATGGACCTGTTCGCTCAGATCGTTGCATCCTTTGGCCCGGATGTAGCATTCAACATCAAGCCCAAGCAACTGGCTAAAACTGAGGCGCTGACCGCACTCAATCGGATTCAAATCCAGATGGGCAGCATGAGCCCGGAAAAGGGGGGTTATGTGTTAGTGAACTTAAGCCAGCCACTGGATGACGAGATTCAAGTGGTGCTGGTTTACGGCAACGACGTACCTCGAGTGCTCGAACTGTGCGCTGAAGTAGGCATTGCGGCGCAGCCATCATTGGAAGCCTTGAAAGTGGCTATTCACGTTTAAGGGCTGTCAGGCAGTAATAAATAACGGAACCCTGACCACAGGTGACTATCCTAAGTGAACACGCCTTCACTCAGGAGCAACATCATGGGTTCCACATTTAACGGCCTGATTGGTCTGATCATTTTGGCGCTGGATATTTGGGCCATCATCAATGTGCTCAAAAGCAGCGCACAAACCGGGATGAAAATAGTTTGGGTGCTGTTGATTATCTTCCTGCCGGTACTGGGTCTGGTGATCTGGGCCATCGCTGGGCCACGGGGCAATGTGCGAATTTAAACCGCAGATCAGCGAGTCGCGTGTGTTTGCGCGCGCGCCTGGCTGAGATTGTCAGCGTCAAGGTTCGACCTGTCATGTTCCTCGACGTAGAATGCGCGCCTTTCTTGGGCATTTGAATGCGTAACCGGCTATGCGGTATACGTTTCAACTGTCGATCATGGGCGGGTGACCGTCCGTTGCCACCAGCATTCAAGGGGACTTCCCATGACCGAAGTGCTTAAAACCGACTATCTCGAAACCCTGTACGAAGGCTACGGCCAGCGTTTTCGCATGGACAAGTTGCTCCATGAAGTGCGAACCGATCATCAGCATCTGGTGATCTTCGAAAACCCTGTGATGGGTCGTGTTATGGCGCTGGATGGCGTTATTCAGACCACCGAGGCTGACGAGTTCATCTATCACGAGATGCTGACCCACGTGCCAATTCTGGCCCACGGCACAGTCAAGCGCGTGTTGATCATTGGCGGCGGCGATGGCGGTATGTTGCGTGAAGTCACTAAACACCGTGGCATTGAACACATCACCATGGTGGAGATTGATGGCACTGTGGTCGACATGTGCAAAGAGTTTTTACCCAACCACTCCAAAGGTGCGTACGACGATCCTCGTTTGAATCTGGTGATTGACGACGGTATGCGCTTTGTAGCGACGACCGAAGAGAAATTCGACGTCATCATTTCGGATTCCACCGACCCTATCGGGCCGGGTGAGGTGCTGTTTTCTGAGAACTTCTATCAGGCTTGCCATCGCTGCCTGAATGAAGGCGGTGTGTTGGTGACACAAAACGGCACGCCATTCATGCAACTGAGCGAAGTGCAGACCACGGCAGGCCGCATGCGCAGCCTATTTGCCGATTGGCACTTTTATCAGGCCGCTGTGCCGACTTATATCGGTGGGGCGATGACGTTTGCCTGGGGTTCTACTAATACCGACTACCGCAAGTTGCCACTGGAAACGTTGCGCCAGCGTTATGCGGGCAGCGGCATTGTGACTCGTTACTACAATCCTGAAGTGCACATAGGCGCTTTTGCGCTGCCGCAATATGTATTGCAGGCTGTAAACAAACCCAGCAACGATTAAGATTTTGTTACAACTAGAAAGGGCCGAAAGGCCCTTTCTTGTGTTTCAAACGATGCTTTGCACAAAATTTTCACGTGCTGTTTAAGACAATTTGCGCGCAAAATTTCAGTTCGGCGGCTTGCCACAAGACGTCTATCGAATGTTTTCAGTGCAATGCCGAGCCAACCCCAGCAAAACCCGCGCAGCATCAGTGGGAAACCACCGGTGATCATGCACACAAAGCCACTACCACTCGAACCAATGGGTCCTAAAACGACATGGCAAACCCGGACGCCCTAAAACAACAGCCTGCTGCCAAGCGGGTGTTGCAACCGACTGTCAAATCGCATCTGGCTTTTACGCTGCTCTGTGCCTTGATCATGATGCTGATGTTCACCCTGCTACGGGTGGCATTGCTGGTTTATAACCGCGAAATGATCCTCGACACCCCGGCGTCGACCTTTCTTGAAGCCTTCGTCAACGGCTTGCGCTTTGACCTGCGCATTGTGGTTTACCTCAGTATCCCCTTGCTGCTGGCCGTACTCAGCGTGAAGGCCATGAAGTCGCGCGGTGTCCTGCGTTTTTGGCTGACCGCTGCATCCAGTCTGGCGCTTTTTTTGGGCCTGATGGAGATGGACTTCTATCGTGAGTTCCACCAGCGTCTTAACGGTTTGGTCTTCCAGTATGTGAAGGAAGACCCGAAAACCGTGATGAGCATGCTCTGGTACGGATTTCCCGTGGTGCGCTATTTGCTGGCGTGGGCTGTGGGCACTGCGGTGTTGTACTTCGCGTTCAAAGGCGCAGACCGCGTGACTCGTTCACGCACGTCCGTCAGCGCTGGCGCTGAGGCGGCTACCGCCCCTTTGTTTTCGCGTATTGCAGTGTTTGTTGTGGTTTTGTTGGTGTGTGTTGTGGCCGCTCGTGGCACCTTGCGCCAAGGGCCTCCTCTGCGTTGGGGCGATGCTTACACCACAGACTCCAACTTCGCTAACCAATTAGGGCTCAATGGCTCTCTGTCGTTGATTACTGCCGCAAAAAGCCGTTTCTCTGACGATCGTTCCAACGTCTGGAAGGCCACGCTTGAAGAGCCTGTGGCGGTACAAACGGTTCGCGACATGTTGTTGACCGATCACGACAAGCTCGTTGATCCAGACACAGCCCCGGTGCGTCGTGATACCACACCACCTGCCGAGAGAACGCTGCCGATCAAAAACGTTGTTGTGATTTTGATGGAAAGCTTCGCCGGCCACTCGGTGGGTGCGTTGGGCCGCCCCGGGAACATCACGCCGTACTTCGACAATTTGGCAAAACAAGGTTTGCTGTTTGAGCGTTTCTTCTCAAATGGCACTCATACCCACCAAGGTATGTTCGCCACCATGGCCTGCTTTCCAAACCTGCCGGGCTTTGAGTACCTGATGCAAACCCCGGAAGGCAGCCACAAGCTGTCGGGTCTGCCAGAGCTGTTAAGTGCCCGCAAATTTGACGACGTGTATGTCTATAACGGCGATTTTGCATGGGACAACCAGTCAGGCTTCTTTAGTAACCAAGGTATGACAACCTTTGTTGGTCGTAATGATTTCGTCGACCCCGTGTTCTCAGATCCTACGTGGGGCGTGTCCGATCAAGACATGTTTAACCGTGGCCTGGAGGAGCTGAAAAAGCGCGAAGGCAAAGAGCCGTTTTATGCCTTGCTACAAACACTGTCGAATCACACCCCTTACGCGCTGCCAACACCGTTGCCCGTCGAACCGGTTACTGATCGTGGATCACTGAACGAGCATTTGACGGCAATGCGTTATTCGGACTGGGCTTTGGGGCAGTTCTTCGAAAAGGCACGTAAAGAGCCTTATTTCAACGAAACGCTGTTCGTCGTGGTCGGTGACCATGGTTTTGGTAACGAACAGCAGATTTCCGAGATGGATTTGGGTCGCTTTAACGTTCCATTGTTGTTCATCGGCCCAGGTATCCAAGAGAAGTTCGGCCCACGTAGCGACACGGTAGGGACTCAGGTCGATATCGTGCCGACCATCATGGGGCGCTTGGGTGGCGAGTTCCGTCAGCAATGCTGGGGGCGTGATTTGCTGACCTTGCCTGAAGGCGACAAAGGGTCAGGTGTGATTAAGCCTTCGGGCAGTGATCAGACAGTGGCGATCATCAGTGGCGACCATTTGTTGGTACAACCCAAAGATATGCCTGCCAAGGTTTGGCAGTATCACTTGGGCGCCAACCCTGAGGCTAAGGTGGTCACCGATTCGGCCGTTGAGGCTGAGTTGAAACAGAAACTTGAGTCCTTCCTGCAGACAGCGACCAAGAGTTTGTTGGATAACACCGCGGGTGTTGAAGACCCCAAGTAAGGTGAGCACGCAATAAAAAAGAGGCCCTAGGGCCTCTTTTTTATTGGATTAACATTGGGGCTAGATTTTGCCCAGCAGGAGCAAAATTAATAACACAACCAAGACAGTGCCAATAATGCCAGATGGCCCGTATCCCCAACTCTTAGAGTGTGGAAAGACAGGTAGGCCGCCGACTAAAAGCAAGATCAGGACGATGAGCAAAATGGTGGTCATGGGTATTTCCTTATTGATGTTTTCAGGCGGCGGACGAGATTAGGAAGCGGCTAGAGCAGCAACTGCCAAGGGTCCTTATAAAGTCCGACTTGCTTAGTGCGAGAAAGATTCAACTTTTATGTGAGCGCGAGTGGAAATAACCGAATCTTGCCTGATGACGGGCGCGCGGGTAGGGTGGCGCGCTTGCATATTGATTGAGGCATCACATGCTTAATTACGTTTGGTTTTTTTTGGCCGCAGTGTTTGAAATTGCGGGCTGTTATGGATTTTGGATGTGGTTACGCCAAGGGAAAAGTGCGTGGTGGGCCGTGCCGGCACTGTTGAGCTTGATGTTGTTTGCCTTGCTGCTCACTAAAGTCGAGGCCACGTATGCAGGGCGTGCTTACGCCGCTTATGGCGGGATTTACATCATTACGTCGATAGCTTGGCTGGCAATTGTTGAGCGCATCCGTCCGCTTGGGTCTGACTGGTTAGGTGTCGGCCTATGCGTAATCGGGGCGACAGTTATTTTATTAGGTCCGCGCTTTTCTACGCCCTAGGTGCTTGTCAGTAATCGCAGCAGCGTTTGATGGGAATTTAGAGCGGTATTTGTAGGTGCTTTCTGTTCATTGAGTAGGGCACAGCTTATTCGCTCTGTGGGCATTGAAGCCCCTCATAGCACGGTGCAGTCTTGGTGGCTTAGAACCCCTCAGGATTAAAAGCCATGCTGATTTTCAGTCGTGTCGTAGGCGAGTTTTTCTCGATTGATCACGAGATCAATATTCGAATAATTAGCGTCAACGGTAATCATGTTCGCATAGGGGTTGAGGCCCCCAGGTCTGTAAGCGTTCATCGATCAGAAATCTATGAACGCATACAAAAACAGGAACAAAGCTGCTTGCCCAAAGCAGCGGCGATCAAGCCTTAATCAAAGAACTCTTTTGGCACGGCATGCTTGGGCATCAACTGACATTGCTGGCTCTCAAGATCAAAAAATATCACCGCCTGACCTTTGCTCAAGGCGTGTCGCACTCGTAAGACGCGTGTCTCTTGTGGGGTCTCATCACCATTGTCGGTGCCATCACGGCTGACGAAGTCTTCAATGAGCCGTGTGAGGGTGTCAGGTTCTAGCTGGTCGTAAGGAATAAGCATGGGACGCTCTCGTAAACAGTGCTGACGATGCTACTGGCCTGAGGCCTTGGCGGCTAGCCTTGGCGCAATCTGTTAATTAGGCACTGTTTAATTTTGCCAAATGCCATTACTGGTCAGGTGCGTGCGGTCATGCGCACGTGTGAAATCCAGTGCCGGGCCTTTGGGAATGATCCCTGTGGGGTTAATCGTTCGATGGCTTGCGTAGTAGTGCCCTTTGATGTGGGTAAAGTCCACGGTCTGCGCAATGCCAGGCCATTGGAACAGTTCGCGTAGCCAGTTAGACAAATTTGAATAGTCCGCAATACGCCGTTCATTGCATTTGAAGTGGCTGTAGTACACCGCGTCGAAGCGAATCAGGGTTGTGAACAATCGGACGTCGGCTTCAGTCAGGTATTCACCTGCCAGAAAACGGTGCTGATTCAGATGTGTTTCCAACTGGTCCAACTCTCGAAAAACATCATTGAATGCCAGTTCGTAAGCCGATTGCGATGTAGCGAAGCCGGCACGATAGACACCATTGTTGACTGCCGGGTAAATCCTTTCATTCCAACTATCGATTTGAGTCGCCAGCGGCAATGGGTACAGGTTCAGCGTATTACCTGTTAAATCGTTAAAGGCCGTATTAAACATACGAATGATGTCAGCCGATTCGTTGCTGACAATCCGTTGCAGATGCTTATCCCAGAGGACAGGCACTGTGACGCGGCCTGTGTAGTCGGCCGCGTCTCGCGTGTAGCGTTGGTGCAGGAAGTCCAGCCCGTCCAAGCGATCACCTGTCGACCCAAAAGCTGAATCGAAAGTCCAGCCGTTTTCCAGCATCAACCAACTGACCACTGACACGTCGATGAGTGATTCAAGGTCTTTGAGTTGTCGAGTAATAAGCGTGCGATGGGCCCAAGGGCAGGCAAGGGATACATATAAGTGATAACGGCCTGCCTCGGCCATGAAGCCGCCGGAGCCTGTTGGGCCTGGAGCGCCATCGACTGTGACCCAGTTGCGACGTTGTGCCTGCTCGCGCTGGAACGCGCCATCTTTGGTGCTCGCGTACCACTGGTCATTCCAGCGTCCATCAATCAATAGGCCCATGTGATGCTCCTCGGCAGTTTTGCGTTGGAACCCAGTCTAATGGGCTAAGTTCGAACGAATAGTGCAAAAGGTGGGCGTAAACGATCAGTTAAATCGATTTGTTGCGGTTATCCCAATAGCGTTGGGCCAGTTCGAATGCCTGTTCTCGAGGGTGTCCTAAGCCGCGCAAGGCCAGTGCCATCGTCGAGAGCAGAGCCAGTTGCGGGTAGCTGTCTTCGACCTCTCCTCGCCACAGTGCTTTGAGGTGATCGGGCTCCAATGATGACGGCTTGACGTGGCGCTGTGCAGATAAAGCGGGCCATTCTTCGTCCCAATTAACCCCCGCAGCAGTCCCATAAAGATGGCTGGCGGTGTCGGGATTGATTTCGATTTCACCGCCATCACCTTTGATTACGATGCTGCTATCACCCAGTAAACGGCTGGCCTCACGGTGGACACTTTGATAACCGGGATGGAAGATGCTTTGTAGTGCGCAACGGGCATTTAGCGGGTTCAAGAGGCGTGCTAATGAATGTATCGGAGAGCGCAGGCCCAAAATATTGCGCAGGTCGATCATCCGCTGCAATTGAGGGGCCCAATCCTGAAGTGGGATAAAGGCCAAGTTGCCTTGATCTAACGAGTATTCGACGTTTTCCCAATCCCGGCACAACGGGATAGCCAGGTCATCGAGCAGTTGCTCGCTGTAAAGGCGCCCGGCTGTATGAGCGCCGCCGCCATGCATTAATATCCGCACACCGTTCTGCGCCAGGCATTTGGCTGCCAGCAAGTACCAAGGCAAGTGACGTTTTTTGCCTGCGTAAGTCGGCCAGTCGATATCGACCTTAATAGCTAGAGCTGTCAGACGTTCACGTACGGCCTCGGTAAAGCCTGCTAATTCTTCAGGGCTTTCCTCTTTATGCCGGAGCAGCATCAGGAAGGCGCCCAATTGTGTGTCCTCGACTTTTTCGTCAAGGAGCATCCCCATCGCTTCGCGGGCCTCCTCGCGAGTCAGGTTACGTGCGCCACGTTTGCCTTTACCCAAAATGCGCACAAATGCTGCAAAAGGGTGTTCTGCGGGCGTCTCAAGCAATAGCGGAACTTGGCTGTTCATAGGCAGTTGGTCGGCTTCGGCAGGCCCGCGAGTTTAGCGGCGAGCTTGGCTGGAGTGCCGTTGAACAAACGATTGAGGTGCATGCTATTGCCTTTTTCGGCGCCCAGTTTGAGTGCGGCGTATTTGATCAGCGGGCGAGTGGCAGGGGAGAGTTGGAACTCTTGGTAAAAACTGCGTAACAGCTCAATAATTTCCCAATGCTCGGGGCTTAGCTCAAGGCCTGCTTGTGCGGCCAGAGCATGAGCGACTTCGGAAGACCAATCATTAAGGTCAAGCAGATAGCCATCTTTATCCAGCTCTATACTTTTGCCGTTGAGATTAAGTGCGGTCATAACCAGCTGTTCACCTTGTCATAACGCACTGACAGCTCGACGAAAGCAGGGTAGTCAATGCTGGTCGCCCAACGAGGGCACTCAAGATTGCGTGCAGCCAGATCCTCAGCCAATAAAAAAAGCGTGAGCGTTTCTGTCTTCTGCTCAATTGCTTTTAGCGGTTGGCTGCCGGGCTGTAAGGCATAAACGGCATCACCACACAAAAGCAGGGCATCCTGGTTGCCAATAATACGTAAGCAACTGCTCAGGCGAGTGTCTGAAAAAGGTGAGTGGCTTAGAACATGTAGGGTCGACATCAGAGAGTTATCACTTGGTCATAGCGATCAATAATTGCGGCGACTTCTTCGGCAAGCAACGGCTGCAGGGTATCCACAATAAAGTTTTCGGGAAATATGCCACGTTCTGCCAAGCTGTCACTGCACACAAAGAGCTCTTCTACCCCAAACAATGAGAGCGCTTGTAAATTGGCGCTTAAGTCTTTTTGCTGCAACGCTGCGGCGCTTTGTTTGGGTATGAGCTGGAACACCCCGTCATCCATAAACATCAGACCAATCGGCAAATCGAAAGCGCCACCTGCCAACGCGATGTCCAAGGCTTCTTTAGCGCTGGGACCGGACCAGGGTGCTTGACGACTGATAATCAGAAGCGACTTAGGCATATCAAGGCCCTCCAAAGCAGATCAGTCGATCTGCTGACTGAATGGCGTCGTGCAATTGCCCAAGCCCTGACAACTCCCACGGCGCTTTCAAATTGGCTGCCGGGCGTTGATAGCGTGAGGCTTCATCTTCATTTAGTACGCCCCGACGTAAGGCGGCAGCAATGCACACCACGCCATCAAGCTGGTTATGACTGACAAACGTTGCCCATTGTTGCGCAAGGTCTTGCTCATCCTGCGGCGTCACAATATTGCTAGAGGCGCTGTGAACACCGTCTTGGTAAAAGAACAGACGCACAATTTCATGACCTCCCGCGAGTGCAGCTTCGGCAAAGCGCAGGGCGCGGCGAGAGGAGGGCGCATGGGCTGCTGAATAAAGGGCAATGGCAAATTTCATGGTGGGCTCTGTCAGCAAATCTGCCGCAATGATAAAGCCAGATGCCCAAAGAAGCTTGCAACAGGTAATAAAATAGCTTCGGCATCAATGAAATCGTTTTCGTTACCCTTAAGGAAGGGGAGATGAAAACTATGCTTGCTCAGAGAGATCCCGATTAGTGTTGGCTCGCTCATGATGATGGCCTCCAAAAAACACAACACCCTGCGAAAGCGTAGCCCTCGCAGGGTGTGGGGTGACCTTCTCATTAGCCTGCCGAAGCGGGCTTTTTAGGTATTGCGATTACTGATTAATCGTCGCGGCTCATGATGCCGAAAATTTGCAGCAAGCTGATGAACAGGTTGTAGATCGATACATACAGGCTGATGGTAGCCATGATGTAGTTGCGCTCGCCGCCATGGATGATGGCGCTGGTCTGGAACAAGATGCAAACCGACGAAAACAACACGAAACCAGCGCTGATCGCCAGTTGCAGGCCGCTTACCTGAAAGAAGAAGCTAGCCAGTGTTGCGCCCAGCAGAACAAAGAAACCCGCAGTAATGAAACCGCCGAGAAAACTCATGTCCTTGCGAGTGATCAACACATAGGCGGACAGACCACCAAACACCAGCGCGGTCATTGCGAATGCAGAGCTCACTACTTCGGCGCCGCCTTGCATACCGAGGTACCGGTTAAGGATCGGGCCCAGCAAGAACCCCATGAAACCGGTTAGAGCAAAAGCAGACACAAGGCCCCAAGCAGAGTTGCGCAGTTTGTTGGTCAAAAAGAACAGCCCGTAAAAGCCGATGAGCACAACGAAAATATTAGGGTAGCCGACACGCATCTGCTGGGAAATGTAAGCCATCACCCCGCTGAAAGCCAAAGTCAGTGCCAGTAAACCGTAAGTGTTGCGCAGGACACGGCTAACCTCTAGCTGCTCGGCCTGCACGCTGTTATGAACCGCGTAATCCTGTTCGCGCATTGCGATACTCCTGTGTTTTGAAATGTTAAGTAGCAAAGATCATAGCAGAGGCTCTGTAACAATCGATCAAGAGAGTTTGACAACGTGTTTCGTTCAGGTATTATGGCGCCCGAAACAACGTTAGGAGGTGTGGCCGAGTGGTTTAAGGCAACGGTCTTGAAAACCGTCGACTGTAACAGGTCCATGAGTTCGAATCCCATCGCCTCCGCCATACAAGCCCTTGTTTCTAAAGCAGTTCGCTGAAACTTAATACGGTTTTGGGAACAATTTGGGAACTTTCAATGGCAAAAGCAAAGGGGAAGTCACTGAAAAGCGACTTCCCCTTTGTCGTTTCTACAGTCCCAATGACTTATTCAGAATTCCCACCACATCCGGGCCGTCCTGGCGGATGAATTTGGCGTAATGCTTAAAAATCATAGCAGTTGACGTGTGTCCCAGTTGGTCCGCAATCCATTCAGGTGTTGCCAGGCCACTGCTGAGCATTTGACTGGCAAAAGTGTGCCGGCATTGATTTGGGCCGCGCCACCTAACCCCGGCTTTGGCTAAGTGATCTTTCCACCAGTGTTTACACAAGGTGTCCGAAGTTGGATAAGCCTTGCCGCTGGAGCCATTGTGAAAAACAAAACGTACTTTTTGTTGGCGCAACGTCCTGTTGTCCCTGTCGATGACCTCGATTTCCACGGGCGGCAAACCCTGTGTAAATTTGGCTTGAGCTTGTAGGGCACGCAGTGCAGGGGCGAGCAGGGCGACCTTTCGGGTCGAACGTCGAGTCTTGGTCACCTTGTACTGACTTTTTACCCGTGCTCGTCTGAACATCACCGTGCCGGCGACCAGGTCTACGTCCTCCCAGGCCAATGCAATAGCTTCGCTGACCCTGGGGCCGGCCCAGATCATAAACTCAGCAAGATTAGGCTCCTGCGGGCGGTTCGAGTCGGTTGTAAGGATTTTGTTGATCTCGTCGCGAGTGAACGGGTCAGGGTCTTCAGCGTCAGGCAAGGTAATCACGATGCCATCGGTTGGGTCATGAGCAATTTTGTTGCGGGTTCGGTACAAGCGAAAAATTTGCCTCATATTGCTGACGATTTCTCGGATCGTTTTGTTGTGTAGCGTGCTCATCAGTTCTCTCTGTATCCAGTCTTGAATGTCCAAGTGATCAATCTGGTCTGCTTGGCAATTCCCCCATTTAGGGCGGATGTGATTTTCGATTCGGCTGGTGTAGCCCTTGTACCCCGACCGTGAGATTTGATTGACCTTGATGTTCAGCCACAGATCAATGTATTGGCCGAAGGTGTTGGTTTTCACGCGGGGAGAATCAGGAAAGTGGCGGGCATAATTGAAAACCCCGAGTTTTATTTCATGGTTGATGATGCCAACGATTCGCTCAGCGTTGGCAATATCTGCAGGCGAGCCATTGCCAAGAACTGTTTCGCGACAAAGCTCACCTTTATATTTGAAATACACACGGACATTGGTGCCACGCACTTCGACGCCGTCAGCCATAACTGCTTGCTCACTTGATGTAGCTAAATTTTAGACGCAAAAAAGGCCCGCTTTCGGGCCTTAAGGCGCTTCTCTATGCACAGACTCAGATTCGGTGGCTTTTCCATTGCCGTAGCTGAGTCAGGGCGTAATGTGGTTAAGATCGCATCACCTGGGTGATGAGTTAACCAGACGCTTCACGGGGCTGTTCTAGGAGCATGACTGCTGCTCTTGCGCGCCGCTGAGCATTCAAAGCCTGCCGCCGTTTGCTACATAAGGAGTGGTTGCCGTGAGCGCGGACCTTACTGCATTGGTCGCAGACACTGGTCAAGTCCATATTCCAAGGGAAACCTCTGCCATTCTCAGCCATGACATTTAGCCTCGCGTAGTTGAGTAACGATCGACTGAATGCCAGTCGCGTAACTTTCCGGGTGTTTCGTAGCGGTGTGCTGAAGGTTGTTGGCAATTGTATTTATGTCGCTCTGGATAAAGCGCCTGTTGTTGCCAGATTTGGCTGATTCCAGTACTTCAATTGCATAGCGCCGACCTTCCAAAAATTCCACATGGCTCACAGCGCATCTCCGAGCAAAGCCTTGGTCAGCGCATTGGGTTGGCCTTCAGGCGTCAGCTTGCTTAGCGGTTGCATGCTTCTGCGCCCATTGCGCGATTTGACTGTTGCTACTTCCCCATTGATAACGATGATTTCGCCCATGCGGGCGCTGAGCTGATAACCATTGGCTGTGCCTGTCATCACCACATACGACACCTTGTCACCGATGTTGAATTCGTTCGTGCTAGCCTCTGCGATGCTGCTGCTCGGGTGTTCTGCTTTCATGGTATGGCTCCTGGTGGTAGTTGGTGTCGGGGAGGTACGAACTCCTCGACACCCTTTTCAATTTTCGGATTGCTCCGGCATCACTTGATCAATATTTTCTGCTTGTCTTCGATCACGTAGACATTCACGTCCTCTAAGCGAAAACGCCCGCCGACTCCCCCTACAACGACATAGCCGCCGATATCGGGTTCGATATGGATTGGAAAGGGCGATTCTTGCCAGTCAGCTTGATAGGCGTATTTGCTGTCTCCCTGGATCTCGGCATAGAGCTGCTGTGGCATGTCAGAACTCCTATTTAGGTGATTGATCAATACGGCACAAAGTCAGCACATACGCTGTATTTCACGGATCTCAACGCGGCGAGTTGTTGTTTGTTGCTGAGGCCGAGTATCAGGTTGAGTACGTCAATTAAAGCCATGAGTTGCCCGCCGTTTTTGGCAGCTCGCGCACTCAACTGATCTGCATGCTCCTTAAGCAAGGCGGCGGTGTAGGTAGGGGCGAGCTTGTTGATGTCGTTGAGAAACTTGGTTGTGTTACGGGTGATAGCCAGACCGAAAATGCCTGCTTTTTCAGCGCTCAGTTGAATCAGGTTTTCAGCCTGTTGGCGGTTGGCGTGATGTGATTTATTCAAAACGATGCGAGCAAGCCTGCTTTCCACTGCCTCGCTGTACTCGGCGGGTTGGTTCGCGCAGATCACCAGCGCGCCTTTGAATGTGTGTTCAATACTTTCAGCGGTGTCCCCTGAATGGATGGAAAAAGTAGCGTTGTTGTAAAGCGCCTTTAGTTCATCCCAATCGAACTCGCTTTCTGTTGGCTCTGTGGGTTCATAGATAACCACTCGGTTGGCTGGGTTTGTGATGGTTCTGATGCGTGCTGCGCGTGTAGTTCGCACTGGGTCGTGATGCGATACCGACTGCGGGCCAGTCAGTTTCGACAAGTACTCCAGCAAAAACGTCTTGCCGCTTCCTGCTTCGCCGCAGATATGCAGAAAAGGGAAGCTCCACTGTTCTTCGCGGATGGGCTCAGCCAATTGCCCGCCGAGCCACCAAGCCATTGCGACAATCCCTCGGTCACCAAAAAGCGCATAAAAGTCGTCAAAGCGAATTGCCGGTTTCAGTTCGTTTTGCATCGTGTTGCTCCTGTAGGTACAGCGGTTTAAGCGCTCTGGAAAATCCAGCAGCGCACGGTTTTGGGTTTATCGAACAAAGGATTTGCTGCCGACTGCGCTGCACGGATAACGCTGTAGGTCGGTTTGTTGGTTTCCAGCAGCTTGCGGCTGCGGCAGTCGACCAGCAGGGCGCGTAAGGTTTTGAGGTCGGTCAGGTTCTGGCGATGCTCGCTGGCCTTTTCGGCGAATTCGTTGAGGTTGATGGCGATCAGCTTTGTATCGTTGCTGTGGTTGACCTGCTGGCCTTCGCCCAGGCTTTCGAGGTAGTCGTAAACTTCCCAGAACTCGGCCACCGATGGGTGATCGGCGCTGATCGCCGATTGGCGCTCAAGAGCCATCGTCACCAGTTGCTGCTGAGTGGTAGCCAACTGGTTTTCATCCAGCGGGCAGATCAAGCGCAGGCAATCGAGCAGGGCCAGCATTTGGCTGTGGTTTTTGATGATTCGCTCGACGCGGATTTCTTTGAGCTTGCGCAGGCGTTCTTCGTGGACGATCACGCGCTCGGCAAACTTGACCATCACCTGTGGCTCTGCACGCACGGCTTTCAGCAAAAAGTGGCTCAGCCGCTCGACCGGGATCTGGTTCAAGTTGTCAGCGGCTATGCGGCTTTCTGTCGTCACCGCAGGGCGTGCGAAGTGCAGTTTGACGATACGGGTCAGTATCGCTTCGGAGGCGCTGACAGCGGCGTTTTGGCTGATGGCAATCGTGGCGCGAAACGGCGGTTCGTGGGTCTCGTTACCGCTGGTTTTCATGCCTTTAGTGCCCAAGGTGCCGCCGCCGAAAAACTCTTTCAGCTCGTCCCAATCAAAGCCCTTGGCGTGCAACTTGTCGGGCTCGTTGCGGTCACCTTCGATCAAAACCACCGGCATGTTGGACACTTGGCCCATCGCCCGTTGACGTCCTGCACGGGTTGATTTGGACGGGTCGAAACCTTCCTTTTCCTGTCCCAGCAGTTTCCACAGAAAGGTCAGCAACGTGGTTTTACCCGCGCCGGCTTCACCCGTGGCTTCCAGAAAAGGGAAGGATTTGTACTGCGCCCGGATTTGCTCAGCGAACAGCGAGCCAAACCAGAAGGTCAGTGCGACCAATCCGTTGGCACCGAAACACGTCCACAGCATGGGTAGCCAGTCTTCGCGGTACTCCTTAGCGTCGCGCTGGATGTGCATCGGGTTGGATTTTTGCAGCGTCTTCAAACGCAGCTTGCCGAACTCGAAGTAGTCCTCTTTGTTGACCTCGCTGAGCACGCCGTTGCGCACGGCGATGTCGCCGAACACATAGCTGCCGTGCTGTTTGCTGTAACCGATAAAGTCGATGGTTTCGACAGTTTTCAGGCCAAACAGCTGGTCTTTCATGATTTTGTCGAGGTGTTGGCCGCTGCCGGTAAACACTGCGCCGGCTGCCATCCCGAGCAGGCGCTTTTTAAACTCGCTGGCTGCTGCTACCTGACCACCGGTGAAGGTGTTTTTGACGCTGCCACCGTCATGGGGGAAGTCGATGCGGAAGTAGTACCAGGACTCGTCCGTCACTTCGTTGCGTTGGAAATACAACGCTTGTGGGTAGCAGTTAGCGATTTCCACCACGCCGCCGCATTGGCGCAAGGCCTTGTCGCGGCGCTGTTTATCAGTGAGTACCTGGTCTTCTTGGCGCTCAGAAGAGTCGAGGGTTTGCATGGCCTTATCGAACTTCAATAAATCCATCTTGAACCAGTACAGGCGGCTGTCGAATCCGAAGTGGAACTCGTGCCGTTCGCGCCATTCGTACATCAGCACGCCTTTCTCAGCGGCGCTTTCCGCAATCAACAGAGCACCGTGATACCGGGCTGCTTTCAGGTCTTGGTCTATGCGGTCTGCGCGTTTATCAAGGTCGTCGATTACGACCCAGCGCTGGTGCAGGTCATTCCAGTCGTGCTTGCGGTTGTCCTGCTGCGGGATTTGCGCGGCCTCGCAGACATAGCCGAGGTCGCGTGCCATTCGCACCCAGCGCTTGGTGTAACGGTGCGCGCCGGGCTCGTTGTCCAGTGCCCAAATAAGCTTGGGCAACTTACCGCCGCGCTGCCGCGAAAGCTCTTTCAGGGATTCTTCGGGAAAGGCGTTGGATGACATGGCCGAGACAGCGGCGATGTCGTGGTGTACCAGGGCAATGGCATCGAAAATGCCTTCGACAATCCACAGCTCTTTGACTTCAAGCAGATCAACACAAGGCGGACACCACCAGACACCCTTGTAGCTTTCGCCTTGTTTAAAACGTGCTTTCTGTTTGCCGAAGCGGTGAGGGCGGTCGATCAGTCGTTCCCAGTAACCCCCTTTCTCAAGGGCGAAACGCACCGTCGCGCTGCCAGCATTGTGTTGGGCCGAGTAAAAGGAGTCCTGGGTAAACCAGCCCTGAATCAACTCAAAACGAAAGCCGCGGGCAAACTCCAGATAGGCGCGGGCGGTCGCATTGGGATACTGGTCGGTTGAAGGCGCACGTTTAGTCCAGTCGTAAAACAAGTCCTCGTACAGTTCTTTGACGTGCCAGCTCTGTGTGCATTTGCCTTCCCTGCCGCAAATGATCAGCCACGGGTTTTTGTGGTGGGTGTATAGCTCTTTTTTGCCGCATGCCGGGCAACGACCGCCACGCATAAAGTGGGTGCCTGAGCGGTGTTTAAGCTCGTAGTCGCTCTCAAGTCGCTTGAGCACTTCGGCGCGCAGTTCATGTTCCATATTCATCGGGATTACTTCACTGCTCTGAGGCTGTGTGTGAGCGCGCCCAGCAGGCGCTTTTGGGCTGCCATCACCGGCATGGCATTGAGAATGGAGCCATGACGCAAGCCTTCGGGGATCAGCCGGAACTCGTCGGCGTACCAGACTTCGTTGAGTGCCTGGCTATAGCGCCCGCGCAGTTCGGCAAGCAGCAGCTCAGCCTCTTGCTGGGTCAGTTCGGCGCTGATTTCGACCGGCTGTTTCATGGTCCACCTCAAATTTCGGGCGTAGCTCACCCAAACCCATTGCAAACAGGTCTGGAGAAAAGTGTTTAAGAGTTAGGGCGTAACGAGGCGCAGTCGGCGATTGTCCGTTGCGTTGATGATGCGCTCGTAAATCAGATTGACCGGAACAGCCCACGTCAGGCCGCTGGAAGGGTCTGTCACAACAGCAACAGAGGTAGAACTAGCGTTCACATCCAATTGGTGCCTGTTGCTGCTGCACTTCAGCTCGCCATAGGCACGGGTTACCAGCTTCTCAGCAGTGTGCTGCGGCACTTCCAGGCTGCCTGACAAATGCTGAACCGCACGGCTAAACAGCAGTTGATCATTGCCCAAGTGTTCAGCTTGATGACGCTGCAAAAAGAACAGCGCCGCCAACTGCATGCTGGTCTGATATTCCTGATGCTCGGTGTGAGTTGCCGTATTCATATCGCACGCTCCATTTCCAGTTGATCCAGCAGGTCGGGGTGATCGGTGGTGGTCGTCATCGCCGCACGGCGTAGAGCGACATTGGCAATCGGCAGCTTGACCGAGGGATTCGCCATACCGCTCGGGCTCATCTCGTGGGTCATTTCAAACTCAGCGCGCCCCGACCAACCGCAGGCTTCGTTGGTGCATTGCAGGTAAGCGACACGCAGAAAAATGTGCGTGCCTTCGCTGGTGCGGATTCGCATGCGGGACAGGCAGTGAGGGCATACAAGCTTGTAGGTGCTCATGACGCGGCTCCTGCGCTGTAGAGCTGGATAGTCGCGAGCACTTCGGCGTAGCGAGCTGACATATAAAGGCTCAAGGCGTTGATGATGGCTTCGGCTTCATGCTTCTCGATCACGCCATCGTCTAACGCCTGCGCAATGATTTGATCGACACAACCGCGCTTGGCGGCGGCTTTAACTGAACGGCTGAATAAATCGACGTTATCCAGCGTGCCCGGTGCAGCCAACGGCACAAACATGCCGCCGTACATCGTGGCTATGTAGCTGGGCAGAAAGGTCGTACCGGCTTGCTGCTCAAGCCTGAAAATGTGCTCATCCGTCAACGGGCGGCTGCCGGCGTTTTCGTAAGCCTGGTTATCAAACTTTTTGAGATTCATGCCGAGGTTGGCAGCGGCATACGCTCGGCCACCGGGATAACTACAAATCACTGCACTGACCACGTCTTTTCGGGTGCCTAGAACTGGGCGTTTCATCTTCTGGTTTCTCCCTGGAGTCAGAGGCCCTAGTTTGTAATCACGCCGTCTTTGATGCCGAGTAAAACGGCAGCGCGGTGAGCTTCTCCACGCAAACATTTTTTCTGCCCATTGAGCACTGCGTAGACGGTAGACGGATTGAATTCGTGCTTCTCAGCCCACTCTTTTGTTGTGATGCCGAGTCGTCCCAGGCGTTCACGGGCTTCTAGGCATGCTTGCTCTATGTAGGATGCGTTCGGCATAGTCTCTGATCGTGTGATTTCGTGTGATGATAGTCTAATTACTTCCTACAAATGTTGGAATGTAAAGAATTTATGGAGATATTTGTGGGATTTGGCGAGCGCCTCAAAGAAGAACGCGAGCGTTTGGGGTTCAACCAAACTGAATTTGCCGCTCTAGCTGGGGCATCGAAAAACAGCCAGTACAACTATGAAAAAGGTGATCGGAGTCCAGATGCGGCATACCTTGCAGCAGTGGCCGAGAAAGGTGTCGACATCCTTTATGTTGTCACTGGGGTAGCAACACCACGGGTCGTTGAAGGATTTACTGAAGCAGAGGACAAGTTGGTAAATCAATACAGGGCCTTACCTGAAGCTGATCAGGCAGCAGTTGATAGAATTGTGGGGGCTATGTGGGAGATATCCACGAAAGGTAGGGAGTAGTCCTTCAGGAAATAGAGCTGTTACCGCGCTTAACTTACGACTTGCCCCCTTTAACGTGCGTTTGACTATGCGATTCACGGAGCAGTGAGCATGTCAAACCAAAGCGGAGCTAAAGGTGGGCAAAAGAGTAAATCCTTCGAAATCTCGTTAAAGAAAGACGAAAGGAAACTTCTTACGCTTTATAGGGAAATGTCTGAGCGTGACCGGCGATACATTCGTCGAGTGGCTGAGGTGATTTCAACTACCTCAGGTTGACCGTTTGTAAGGTCTACGGCCCGAGCACTTGCTTGGGCTCCCATAGTCATAGCGACTCGTTGAGTAGATCGACGATATGAAGGGACAAGGGAGGGAAGAATTATGATACGAAATTTTTATGTTGTTCTATGTCTGACTGCATTCAGTGGTATTGCTTGGGCTGATGAGCAAGCCATAGCTAATCATTGTCGTGATGAATGGCCCAATGATCGTGAAATGTACGACCACTGTGTTGCAGAACAGAGAAAGGCACTTAGTAGTGTTACAAAGCACTCAGGTCCGATACGCACCCACTGTGAGTCCGATTGGGGTACTGATTATGAAATGATTTTGCACTGTATTAAAGAGCAACAATCTTCTGCAAGTGTTATTGCCCGTGCCCCTCAAGACGAGATAGCTACACGCTGTGCCCGCGAGTGGCCTAAAGAACTTGACATGCAAGAGCACTGTGCCAAAGAACGTAGGATGTCCAAAGAAAACATAGAACGTAATTATTCAGGAACCCTACGTCGCTCATGTGAGCGTCAGTGGGGCACTGAGTATGAGATGGTCGAGCATTGTATTGAGGAAGGGTTGGTTGAGTAAGTGATGCTTGTTTTTTGATGGGAAGATGCTGATGAACTTTATAAAGCTATGTGTCGTTGGGTTTGTTTGTATATTTCTTACTGCATGCGGTAATAGTGGTGACGCACAGAGTGGAAAAGGCAGCGGTCAAGTTGCAAAGGATAACCTAGTCAATGTGTATAACATTAAGTCCGATGAGTATCTGGGCAATATTAAACGCACAGTTGAAGTGAGACTGGTATCTAAACTTTCACTTGAACAATTAAAGGCGGTAGCAGAAATAATCAAGGCCGATGAGAAGAGAAAAACCGAGCGAACGTTTATTGGATATGCCCTAGAGGGGCATCAAGCACCAGGGTACTGGGCTACCACGCACTATAATCCTGATTTGAACGTTATTATTTTGGAGTAGTGAAGTTCGGCTACTGTAAATAGCCTGACTTGATGCTGGGCTTTTTGAACTAAAGTGATCAACCTGCCTGACGCTTTATCAGTGCCACTTACGAATTGCGTCTTGCACAGCCTTGAAATACCAGAGGGCCTAGGGCGGTATCACATAGGCCGGTAAGCAGGCTGCTCGATTCAATCATCAATGTCAGGATAAACGATTGACCCTAACATCCAGGGTTCAACGATTTGGCTATGGATATTTCGCAGATATGAGCCCCAGTCCTGACGGTTATGAGCGTCAGGTCCAATAATAGTCAGTAGCAAGTATTCATCACGATATTCGTCATAGGCATAAATCAGCCAAATGTCAT
The DNA here is from genome assembly GCF_055406205.1 of Pseudomonas sp. E315. Lineage (NCBI taxonomy): Bacteria > Pseudomonadati > Pseudomonadota > Gammaproteobacteria > Pseudomonadales > Pseudomonadaceae > Pseudomonas > Pseudomonas sp. E315. Next base: position 184,423 of record NZ_JBUZPJ010000001.1, read on the forward strand.
TTTCAGGGTCGTTGAGGCGAGTAGTGCGATAGAACTGATTTTTCTGTTTGGACCAGAGGTTTTGTATGTTCAATGTATTGGCTAAATGGATGTGCCAAATACCCGCCAAATCAAGTTTTTCGTCTCTGCCGAAAATGTTGGGTAAATCGCCGCACACTTTATAGTTATAAAAGTGTGCGGCGAAGTTTCCCCAATTACTAATTTCTTGAAAGAGGGCGGAAATTTTTACAGCAGGCATTAGAACCTACTTAGAGGCAGGCTGTTTGCCAGTCAGGACGAACGCTTCGAAGGCTTTTTGCCCATCGCGTGCAGCCTGACGAACGTCAAGGTAAGTCAGCTCGTGGCTGATGACCTTTTTATGAGGTTTGTCGATTTTTTTGGGGGTGGCCATGACTACCTCCGATGTGTGTGTATTCATGCTTGATAGCTTATGTGATTAATCTTTTATGAGCAAACGGCTGCCGGTTCAGGTTTTCATTCGCGCCCACTCTCGATCTACCGCCCGTTTGGCCGAATGCTGGCTTGCGTAAAGCAATTTTAGTCGGCACGGTGTGGTCTGATCCCCTGCGGTAACCGTCTTTTCCTTACCCGTTTTTTGATCACGGTAGTGCGCAATGACTCCGGTGAAGTCCCCCTGATTTTCTTCAACAAGATCTTCTACACCATCCTCCGGCAACTTGCTTTCCAACTCTAGGCTCACGGTGTAGCCGCCGTCGGCGGTAAGGCTGTGCTGCACGTTGCCGCCGTACCAAATAATTTCGTCGATTTCCGCTTTCACACCTTCAAGGGTGTAGGTTAATTCCGGGATCAAGTCAGGGCGGCCCATCGCCAGATTGTAGCTAAGGGTGGCGTTGCCACGTTGCAGGCGCTTGTATTCTGCACGGGCGGCTCGTAGCGCCGACTGTTGGTCACTGTAGGTGTGCCGCAGATCTTTTAGGTTGTCGCCGCCGCCGGCAATGGCTTCCTGTTTCTTGGCACTGTTGACGTCGTAGAAATAGGCGCGCACGCCGTCGTAGCTGTCGCGGTCGGCTTGTAGGTAGCGGTGTTGGTCGCCGTCGGCGCGAGTGAGGGTGATGTGGGGCAGGTCAAGGCCACTGACAGTTTTACCGCCGCCCGCTGGTAGGCACAGCAAACAACCCGCTTTGACGCTGGTCACCGCGTCGAACTCTTCACCCAGTCGACTAATCAAGTTGGCGTCGGACTCGTTGGCCTGATCAAGCTGCAGTATGGGTAAGGCCTTGAGTGCGTCGGCAATGGTCGCTGTCAGGTTGTTACCGGTGGCGATATCGGTCAGCACGTCACCGAGGGTAGTGTTGCTCCAACTGCGCTCGCGTTTGGTCTTGAGGCCCTTACGCATGTCAGCCGATCTAGCGCGGATGCTGAGCATGTCTGGGGCGCCGCTGTGTTCGGTTTCGTCGACGGTGTAGGTGCCTTTGTCCACCAAGCCTGTGTCACTCCAGCCCAGCCATAATCGGAGCACTGCACCTTTGGGCGGAATAGCTAACAGACCATCATGGTCACTGAGGATGATGGTAAGTTGATCCGCTTCGATGCCTCGGTTATCGGTCAATTCCAGACTCATCAGCCGGGGGCTGATCAATTGCGCGATATCGAGGCCATCGACACTGAGCCGAAAGGTCGGGGTTGTGTAGGCAGTGTCGCGGATGAGTCGCTCGGGGTTATCGTTGAGGTAGCCGGTAACCTTGGAAAGCACTGACTCGGTCACAGCAAATCTCGCAAGATGTTGGCCCCAATGCTTGTGCTTGCGTCGAACAAGTCGATTCGGTCATCGTCGATGCGTTTAAGGTTCAGGGTGAACTCAATTCGCCGAGGGGTGCCGTCCCGGAAAAAAAGGGTCTTGGTTTCGCTCATGCTTTCGATCACCCACAGCCCGTAGATTCGGCCACTGCCTTCGATCATGGGCCAAGCCTTGCCGGTGTTGGCCATTAATCGCAAGGTGTCGAGGCTCAGAGCACTGCCGGCCAATTCCGGAAAGATTGTCCCGGGGAGGGCGGCGGTATCGTCGCCACGGCCCATGAACTGCCTAGCAGGAGCTGCGCCGATACGGTTGTTACTCGCGTGGCGCCAATCGGTTTGGCGCTGCAGTTCTTGATAGGCAGCGGTGGATAGGCTAAATACGAACATACCGAGGGCGAGCATCACGGCGGTTACTCCAAGTCAGAAAGTTTACTGCGCTGACGGGCTTTTTTTTCGTTCTCGATGCGGATTAGCATGGCGCGCAGGCTCTTTTCCAGGCTTTGCAGATCCATGCCAGGAGCCACCGTTAGAGTGAATTCGTAGGTGTCGTGACTGTCGTACACGGCTGCGGTTGATAGGCCGTTGATCGGTGGGCGATCATCTACAGCGAGTGCAGGCATAACGGTTGTGCCTAGGGCCAAGGTGCCAGCCGCAGTCAGTTGTTTGATCATGCTGGTCAGTGCGTCTAGGGGGCCTTTCTTGCCACCCTCTAGTCCCTGTGTCAGGCCTGCTATGGTGAATCCGCCCAAATCAGCGAACACTCGAGATGGACTGTGGATATCGAGCTTTTCCTTGAACCAGCTAATGGTCGAGTCGCCGATATTGTTAATGGCCGTTTTGACCCTGCTTAAGCCAGCAGTAAGTCCGCTGATCAGGCCATTAACGATCATGCTACCAAACTCGGTAAATCGACTAGGCAGGTCAACTCCCAGATAGCTCAGCACTGCCGCAAAGGCTTGATAGACCAAACCAATGGGGCTGAAATTGGTCAGTACCGTGAGAATGCCGCTTACGCCGCCATCAAAACCGGCTTTTATTTCCTTCCAGGAGTTAGAGAAATAGCTTTTGACCGCGTCCCAATTTTCGTAGATCAGGTAGGCTGCTCCCGCGATGGCAGCAATTGCTAGCCCAACGGGGTTGAGCATCAGTGCTCGTCCGAGCCAAAGCAGCGCCTTACCGACAAAGGGCAGCACATTTTTACCCAAGTTCATGAGCGTGCCGATCAATCCTGGCATGCGAATACCTAGTTGAGCCAACATCAGGCGTAAGGTAATAAATGGCAATAAGGCACCTGCAACCGCTACCATCAAACCGCCTATAGCTACCATCAGGCCCGCAATAATGACGCCTGTTTTGAACAGCACGCCACTGAGTTTTGGATTAGCCTTGATCCACTGACCAATGTTTCGTATTACCTCAGTAATACTTTTTACTACGTCTCTGATTGGCCCGTCGTTTACATCGGTGATGCTGATACCCACTTCTTCCCAAGCGCTACGCAGACCCTTCAGATCACCATCAATGTTATCGGCGCGGACAAGTGCCATTTTAGCGTTTTCACCCTGGGCATTTTTCAACTCGCTCAGCAGCGCTGTCAGGGCTCCTGTCCCCCTTTTATCAATCAGCTCAGCCATACCTGAGCCCGCCTCCACGCCAAAAATATTCTTAAAGTGTGCCGCGCGCTTGGTGTTGCCCATCTTTGCGGTAGCGGTGGAGATGTCTTGAAGGATGTCGGGCATCTCGCGAAGGTTGCCGTTTGCATCACTGACTTTCAGGCCAAGCTCGGCAATAGAGTTTGCCGCTGCTTTTGGGGGGGCTGCCAGGCGGTTTAGCATGGCGCGCATGGTGGTGCCAGCTTGGCTGCCCTGAATACCGATGTTTCCTAATAAGCCTGCCATGCTTGCTGCCTGCTCGAGCGTTAGCCCGAGGCCTTCGGCTGAACCCATGTATTTCATGGTGTCGCCGAGCATTTCGAGGTTGACGTTGGCGCGGGCTGACACCCCTGAGAGTACGTCGGTAACACGGGTGATATTGCCCGCAACTTCGGGATCGATCTTAAAGGCACTGCTGATATTTGAAGCGATATCTGCTCCTCGTGCTAAGTCCACACCATTGGCAATGGCAAGATCGAGCACATCTCGCATAGAGGAATTGATCGCTTCTGGTGTGAAGCCTGCACGTGCGAGAAAGGTTTGGCCAGCACCGACCTGTGTGGCACTAAACGCGGTAGAGGCTCCAAGATCACGCGCCTGCTGCTTGAGTGCTTTTAGACGCTCATCGCCTTTATCCAGGCGAGTCACAGCCTGTAATTCGCTCATTTGGGCACCGTACTCTACACCCGGTTTAAGTAGCCGTGCCGTAGCAAACAATGCCGCTCCACCACCAAATGCGGCAGCCGTACCTTTGCCAGCCAATTGGCCTACAGCCTGTTGTTGGCGTTGATACGTCTGCCTGGCGCGAGTCAACCGTTGTTGTTGACGGGTGAGATCTTCAAGGCGTCGACGCTGACGTTCCATTTGCTGGTTGGCATTGATGATGTCCTGCCGCAAACGGCGCTCATGTTCACCAAGGTTTTGTGTTGATATTCCTGCCGCGTTTAACCGTTGACGCATCTGTTGGAGTTGCAGCGTTTGGGCAGCTTCGTGCCGCTTGAGCTGCTGCATTGCACGCTTGGCCTGTGCAAATTCTCGCGTCATGGCTTGGGTGGGATTTTGCGTTTGAGACAGGGCCCGTCCCAGTGCCTGAGCACGCCGCTGAGCGGCTTGTAGCTCGGAGCGTGTGGAACTTAGTCCTTGCTTGAGCCCGCGAAAACCGTTTATTTGTTTCTGCGAGTCATTGAGGGCTTTCAGCTTGTCCCTAGCTACTTTGAGTGCCTGCCCAGCAACGCTGGATTGGCGCTGAATACTGCGTAGCGGTGCTGTTACCCGGTCAATGGTGTTGAGCAATACCTGAATCCGCAGATCATTTGCCATCGGTGGTACTCCGCACCCTTGCGCGCTCGCGCCAGCCCATCAGCTCTTGCAGGCTCAACTGATCCATATCAGTCGGTGCCCAATGAAAAACCACTGCCAAGTCAGCCATCGCGTCTTCTACGCAGCGAGGGATGCGTCCGTTTTCAGCGACTTCTGTAGCAAAAAACCAGACACCTTGGTGCTGAGGGCAAACAAGTCGGCAGGGTCCATAGCGCTGATTTCAACGGAGGTGAGAGTAGGCGTGCTGATACGCGGTAACACCTTGATCAAGCTGTTGACGTCCATTTGCAGTAGATCAGCCAAGCTTATACCGCGAAGTTCGCCCGCATTGGGTTTGCGCAAGGTAATGCTGTCAAGCGTGGTGGTTCCACGACGGATTGGGGTGTCGAGGATGACGGTGTTGTCGTCGGTCAATGGCTGAACTTCAGGTTGGTCGGTGGTTACTTTGGTGGTCATGACTAAAGCTCCTGGGAAGAATACGTGTGGTGATTGTTTAAGGTTGGGTGATCAGAGGCCGATGGCTGAACGCTGTTTCTCTAGCATGTCGACCCCGCCGATTTTCTCGATGAAGTTGAGCAGATCGATTTCGATAATTTCTTCGTTGTCGACGGTCAACTTGTAATAGGTGCAGGTGGTGGTCATGGAATGCTCGGTGTCTTCGCCTGGCTGCGCGTCACCCATCTCAATGGTTTCGTGGCGGCCGCGCACGACGATTTCCACAGTGCTGACTTCGCCTGTGTCGTCCTGTTCGAAGCAGCCAGAAAAGCGCAGGGCAACACCCGAAGCATTGACCGCGCCGAACTGTTTGAGGGAGATCAGATCGAGACCACCCGTCTTCCATTCCAACTGGATACCATCGTCGGAAAAGCCCAGATCGACCTTGACTGGGCCATTCATGCCGCCTCCGCGATAGGCTTCCATCTTGCGGCCCAACGCAGGCAAGGTGACGGACTTGGCGACACCTGTGTAGCTGTTGCCGTCGTTGAACAGGTTCATGTTTTTGAGTTTGCGTGGCAGGGCCATGAGGTTATCTCCGGGATAAGGGTGTGCCTCCCCTTGCGGGGAGGCCCGGTTTAACGGTTGATCTTGCTGGCGAAGTCGATCAGGTAGCGGTCGGTGATGCGCTGACGCAGGGTTAGGTCTTCCAGCGGCGGCACCGGGGTGTAGTCGTAGTCGAGGTAGAGCTTGCCGGCTTTGAGGGTGTCTTTTTCGTTGATGTCGTCCGGGAACCAGCAACTGCCGCCGATCAAGTAGCCCTGCGAGGTCAGCTCGCGGAACTTGGCGTTGATCCCTTCGACGATGTCGCGCACGAGCGAGGCGTGCATCGGTTTATCAACCGCCCACATGTGCGCTTCGGCGATGGTGTCGGCGAGAATCTGCGCGGTGCGGGTGTAGTTCTCAAAGGCAAACAGCGGGTCGTCGGAACACGTGCGGCTGCCCCAGAAGCGATAGCCACCTTCGTTGATCAGCGTGGTGACTTCGTTGCTGTTGAGGTAGTTGGCGTCGGTGGCCGGGTTTTGTAGATCCCAGAACACGTCGGCGCTAATGCCGGTGACGCCATTGACCGCGACGTTGGACAGGGTTTTGTGCCAGCCAATCTCCTGATCGATCTTGGCGCGCAAGCCCAGGGCGCGGGCCACTGCTGATGCGACAGCGGTTTGGCTGGTGATGGTGTCGAAGTTGAGGAAGTCCGGCCAGATGACCATGACCTCACGGGCACCGAAGTTTTCGCGGTAAGCGACCACTTCTTCCTTGGTTTTACAGTCCCAGGCACTGACGTAGGCGAAGGCCCGCAACTGCTGCGCGACGCTCGCCAGTGCGGTGGCCACCGGCAAGCTGTCCAGCCCCGGTACGCCAAGAATGCGCGGCACCATGCCCAGCCGAGCCTTGGCCGCGAGCAGGGCTTTCATGCCGGTGTACTTGCCGTCGGCGGTGGTGGTGCCGATTAGCGCGCTGGTGGTTTCGGCTTCGTCTGCGCCTTCCTTGACCCGCACCACGATGGTGTAGGGCTTGGTTTGGTCAGCAATGGCTTGCAGGCTGGCGGCGAGGGTGCCTTTGACCCCAGCTTTGCCGACAGCGCTTTGTACGTTGGTGATCAGTACTGGCGTATCCAGTGGAAAGAACGCTGCGTCCGCGTCATCGGCTGTGCAAACCATGCCGATAACTGCGGTGGGGATAGTGCGAATGGGGCGGGTGCCGTCGTTGAGTTCGAGAACCCGCACGCCGTGGAGATAATCGGCCATGGGTGATGCCTGCGCAGTGGAATGACACTGCACAGGCTGCCGCGTGCGTGGCGGATGGGCGAGGAGGTGGGCTTGTAGCGTGTGGGGTTACAGGGCGTCGGGGTGTAGACGCCCTGATGTTGGATCACTGGATTTGGTTGGCAATCCAGTCCGGTGCAACGGGGCGCTGTTGCAGTGCAGGAAAGTCCGGCGACTGCGGCCAATCGCGCAACTCTTGCAGGTAGCTCAGCAGTTGCTTGAATTGCTCCGGCGTCAGGGTGTGGGCCAGGTCAAGATCAGACTCGTCACGGTGGCGTTCGCGCAGCCATTGGACGTTCTCAATCTCGGCGTCGCGCCATTGGCGTTCCAGAGTCCGCTGGTTGGCCTGCTCGACCTCGCGATCAATGACCCAAGCCTGACCGTTCCACACATGATCCGGGTTTGGTTTGGGTTGTGTGGTCAAGCTGTCCGGCAATGGCCCGAGGTTGATCCACTGACGCGGCTCGCCGGTAACGGTGTCGTACACCTCGCCGCGAAAGTCCTCGATCACCGTCCATGCCGGTTCAACCCCCGGCACATGAATCGCAGCAAAGCCGGGCTTGGTTTCGGGCGGTGCTTCGGTCACGGCTCGTCCTGGTATTAGCCAGTTACCTGGTTCAAGGGGATCAGGGTCGGCATAAGCGGTGCCAATAAACTCACCCGTCAGCGGGTGCGATTGATAAACCACCAAAAGATCGTCGCTCATAAAGGCCTCAGTACTTAATACATTTGAGACGCGCAACGTTGCGCATGCGGGTTTCAGCGCCGATACGCGGCGTGCCGTTGACCCCGTCCGAGATGGGTGCGGAGAGCTGGGGAAGTGTTGTTGCGACAGAATATCGACGTAGATCGTTACCGGCGTAAGCACCACCAGTGACAATTGCTCCTTGGCCCCACGACATTGGGTATTTCATTCCCTGCACTTGATCTAGCTGAACGCTGCCTAAGGTGCGGCCACGGTCAATACCTCGGCCCTCATCCAAGCCACGAAAGACCTCACCTCGACTGTCTGGCAGGTTGAAAGTGGTCGAGCCGTTACCAGCGCCGTAGCGGATGCCAATAGCGGCAAACAACCGTGCATAAGTAGCTCGCGATATGGCCGCTCCGTTTTCTTTTAGAAAGCCTGTCGGCGCCACCGGGCCTGCATAGTCAATTGAAGTACCCGCGGGTAACACCTGATTAAGGTCGAGGTTTCCCGAGTGCCAAACAGTAAAGTCTTCTGTCCATACACCACCTGTATGACCACGGAACATGAACACGTTGTCTCGAATGTAAGCTTGCCAGCCGGAATTTTGCGAATAGGCCGTCAGCACACTTCCTGCCGCGTTGCCAAAACCATTAAGGGTTCCAGCCGTCGGGATTTGATAAGAGAAACACGTCATATCAATGGCTTTCATATCGGTGTACGCGGCAACGATCCGAGTGCCCCATCCGCCTTCACCCAGAGGCATGGCTTCGTCTTTGTTCGCTTTCAATGCCAGTGCATTAATGATGGTATTGGCAAAATTTGGGTCGCCCCCCAAGGCGGCCGCCAGCTCTTTCAGTGTATCCAGCGCACCGGGTGCTCCTCCAACAAGCGCAGCAATAACGGCCTGGACAAACTCCGTATTGGCCGCTTGGAGATCGTTCGAATTGAGTGCTGGGGTTGGGACTATTGGCTTGCCGGTAAATGAGGGGTTGGCCAGCGGAGCCTTGAGCTTGAGTGCTCCATCAATTTGCTCTTTGGTATAGGCGTCCTTGATACCAATTTCGGCCAGTGTGTCCGGGTTGCTGCCCTCGATCACCACGCCACGCTTATCTGTTACGACCCTGGTATAGCTCCCCGGCGTACGCGTCGGCGGCAGTACTTCAATGATTCGGTCATCTACATACTGACGGGTAGCCAGTACCACGCTCGGATCGATCTTCAACGTGACGTTGGCCGCGCTGGTGACGATGAAGTTCATCCGCACTACTTGAGTCTTGCCGCTGCCCTGTGTCAACAACGGCTTGAAGCTCGGCGCGCAGTTGGCTACGGCCACCAGATCACCGTCGGCGTCGTACAGTCCGATTTCACGAATCCACCAGCCGCCGACGTTTTCCGGGATCACTTGTTCGGCGATCACCACGTTGGTGTTTTTCGGATCGACCTTGACCTGATTCAGTGGGGCGCGGTTGCGCTCGTTGATCAACTGGGTCTGGGTACGGCTGGGGATTGGGTCGGTGCCATTGGCGTCACCCACACCCATTTTCGAGAAGGTCCAAGGGATGCCAAGGGCGTCGGCGTTGGCTTGTTTGGCTTTCCCGACCGCAGTCAGGATCGCCATGAACTGGCTGTTTTGATCAATCATAGGTAAACGTCCAGAGTTTCGATGTGGTGTTCACGGCCCACAGGGCCAAGCAGGCCCGTGACCTCAATGTCACGCGGGGCCGGTGGGTAAACGTCGATTTCGTCACCCTCGTAGAGCGCGGCAAACACGTTGATGTTGCCGGTGCTTTCAAGGCTGATCGCCAAGCCGGTCAAGTGGCGGCTGACGGGTTTGGCGTCATCGATCAGGAAAGTGAGTTCCTGATACATCTCCTCGGTGATGCCGGTATCGAGCACGCCAACCTTGAGTGCGAAAGTGCCGGGAATACCCTCGGGTACGGTCTGCCACCACTCGACAATCTCAATCAGATAACCCAGTGGCTCGACCACACGGCGCAGCGCACCGATGGTGCCTTTACGCGAGTGGATGACGTAAGACGCCCGGATTGCAGCGCGCTTAGTGCTCTCCAGCCATTTGCTGTCCCAGCGGTCGACCGACAACGACCAAGCCAAATACGGCAACAGTTCGGCGGGGCAGGTGTTGGGGTTCCATAGCTGACGCAGCGGAATGGGCACCCGCTGAATCTGTGCCAGCGCTTGTGCCGCCTGGCGTTCCAGATCGCTGGCATTGCGCGGCAACAACGATGGTCCGCTCACGCCTCAACACCCAACGACAAGGTGACGGATGTGCAGAAGGGCGCTTGATAGGGCGTGGCGCGAATGTCTTGCCAGTTCAACAGCGTGACTTTGCGCACGCCCTCCACATGCAGCGCGGCGTGGATAGCGGATTCAGATACCTCCATGCCCAAGCGACGGCGCTGATGCACAAAAGCCAACAGGCGTTTTTCAGCGGCAGCAAGGATCGGCTCAGACTCTGGGCCGCTGGTGGTCAGGTAGAGGGTGGCTTTGACCTGGTAACGAATGACCTGCGCGGGTTGCACCGTGAGGCGATCCGCCACGGGGCGTCGGTCTTCATCGCTGAGATAAGCCAGAACGGTCGCCAACAACGCGGCATTGGCCGTGCCGTCGCCGAGCAAGGCTTGTACCGTCACAACCACCACCGCAGGGCTGGGGCTCTCGGCGGTGGCATCACCCACGCGGCCATCGGCAGCGCGGGCGTGAATGATGTAACTGTTACGCGGCCCGGCAGTGCTCAAACCTTCCCATGCCATTTGCGCCCGCTCGCGCAGGCTGTCGTTGCTTTCCATCACACGGGCAACGGGCGGGTTAGCGTTTGGCTTGCCTTCCTGAATCACCAAACGCTTGACGTTGAAATTGGCTGCGAGGTTGTCCAGGTCGTAGTCGGTAGCCAGCGACAACATGTTCGCCACTGCCGCCTCATTCACCCGTTGCCGCCAGAGGGTTTCGCGGTAGGCGTTTTCTTCCAGCAGCTTGGTCAGCGGCTCCGACTCCAGATTCAGGCGTGCGGTGATTTCGGCCTGCTGCTCAACCGGCCACAGGCTGACGGCATGGGCTTTGCGCTCGGCAAGGATTTGCTCATAGTCGATCTGCTGCACGATCTGCGGCGTGGGCAACAGGCTGAGGTCGATAGCGGCGAAGGTGTTCATGCGCCGCCTCCCAGTTGTAGGGGCAAGCTCATGTTCAGCGCCTGATTACGGTCGAGGATGCGACCTTCAATATCAATCACCACTTGGCCTTGCAGCGTTGTACCTTGCAGTTGCACGCGGCTGATACTGATGCGAGGCTCCCAACGCATGATCGCCATCACACTGGCGGCATAGACCCGTAAACGCGTGGCGTCATTGAACGGATGATCCACCAGCTCAGGCAACAAACTGCCGTATTCGCGGCGCATCACGCGAGTGCCGAGGCGGGTGGTCAGAATGTCGCTGATGGATTGGCCGATATGCTCGACTGTACTGATCGCGGCCCCTGTTTCACGGTTCATTGCGGCGCTCCCGTTACAGAACCACCGGGCATCACGCCGCCGTGGGTGTGCTTGACCAGGCTGATGCCAGCGGCCAGCACATCCTCAGAAACAGTGACCTTGCCGGTGACTGTCTGATTGCCGATTTGGGTGTAATCGCCCTGGTGGGTGATCGGGCCAACGATGGTGATCCCGCCCGAACTGCCCAGATGGGTCGTACCGCCGTCAGCCAGTACCGCGTTTAAATGGTGCGCCACGCTGTCGTACTCGATCACCGTGCCGTCACGGTACGTGCGGCGATGTAAACCTTCGCGTTCGCCGTTGGCCGGGTTCGCGGTGCTGTAGATGCCAGTCAGGGCGATGCCGTTAGCGAGCTGGCCGGACGGGCTGAAAATGATGACCTGTTCATCGACAGTGGGCGGGTTCCAGTCCACATCTGCCCCGGCCCGCAATGCGATCCACGGTAGCCAACCGGTTAGCAGTTCGCCGGTTTTCACGCGTACACGGGGTGGCTTCATCTGGACTTCGGCGATGGTGCCGAAGCGGATGAGGTTTTCGAGCATGCGGGCGAGTGCGGGGAGGTTGTTCATGACGCTGATGGTGACGTCATGAGTATGGGAGTGCATCTGTGATGTGCTGTGTAGCTGCGTTTTACAGACGGCTCATATTTCCAAGTGCAAATTCGCCCTTCTTATGCGTTGTGCTTCTGATACACCATCAAGAGGGGCATTCGCTTGTCTTCTCAAGGCACGACGAGCTGCTAGGCCTAACTGCGCACCAGGCGTATTTGCAAGACGATTTTGTATGCCAGCTTCTCGGACTTGAAGTCTAAAGGCTTCGTCTGGAGTTGTGAGGTTTGGCCAGTAATTAGGACGTCGATCCGCAGCGGTACCGAGAGTGCTGTTTAGTGTTTGTACTGCTCGCGTATCACTTGGAGCTATGGAAATTGCTGTTACGGGTTTAGTCGGTGGTGCAGTTGTTGGTTTTAGTAAAGTGGTAGGATTCATCGGTTTGGAAGACAGAGGTTTGTAGCTAGGTTTCCTTTCTCCGGAGATGGAGCTAAAAATGTTTTTCACGTTTTTTGATCTATATAGGTTGAATCTGCTGTAACCAATACCTGCCGCTGTTGCAGCGAGTGAAAACGCTGCTAAGGCTGTTTTTGTATTTCCGTCTGTAGCAGTGCTGGCAATCCCCGCGACTGCACCAGTAGCTAGAAGACCAACAGTTATCCCTTTCCAAATTGGAAAATTACCCGTTGGGTCCGTTCGGTTAATAGGGTCTCCCACGCAGTACATATAGGCGTTTAATCCACCGGCGTCGAATGGGCTGAACTTGTCCGGGCTGTGAAAACGAATTAACACCGGGTTGTAGACACGGTTCCCATTACCTAGCGTATACCAACTGGTTATTGGCTCTCGTATTTCTCCATTGAAACCAAAGTCCGAACTGGATTTGAACTCAGATGAGTGGTGACCGTAAGGCGTATAAGAAGCGCGATTTAGGCCCGATTGGTTCAACTCTGCGAGCACCGAGTTGCTCCCATTTGTTGCAAACAGTGTTGTATGAATCTGGACAGATTGTTTTTGCGTGGAGGTAGGCATGATCGTAAACCTTTTGGTCACTAATAGTCCTATGTTGTACTCGTTTGAACGGGGGGGGGTACTGTTAAAACTGATAGGTAGCGACTTTTTTAGGAGGTTTACATTGCTAGCTGAGTTAGTAAACTTTCTCGAATCAACTCCACATCAGCATTTGTAAACCCCAACAAATCTCTCTGCTGATATCGAACCTCCGGGGCATTGGCCTCGGCACGGTCTTTCAGCCCGAACTGATGCACTCGCGCAATCCGCGCCACTCGCCCGGTGAATCCCACAATGATCGACTGGCCGTCGCCCTTGGCTTTTAGATGGCTTGCTCTCGGCAGTTTCTGAAACATCTTCGCCTGACGCTTTATCCGTCCCTGTTTGCCACGCAACTCCCGTGGCTTGCGCGCCGCATAGGCACTGCCGTCCGGGTTGCGCTGCTGTTTAACCCGCTGCTGCTGGCTACGGCGCAGTTTTTGGGCAAGTGAGCGGGCCAATTTACTCCGGGCGGCGGGTTCCAGTTTGCTGAGCAGTACACCGGCCCAGTCTTCCAGTGCGTCCAGGTCATTGGCCATTTTGGATCATCCATTCACCGTCGAGGCCCAAGCTGCCGGGACGCCATGCGGGGTCGAGGTAGTTGGCGACACGTTGAGGTTCGCCGGGGTGTTTGACGGTGGTGTTGCCGTCGGCGTCTTGGCCCACGACTACGCGCTCAGTCAACGGCAGGCGAATGCTCAGATCGACCTTGCTGTTATCCAGCACGTCCGCCTCAAACTTGATCCCCTGTGCCGACTTGTCGAGGTTTTCCAGCAGTTCGGATTGGTTGACGCTGAGCCAGCCCAGTAGCGGCAGCATCACACTGTCGGGGTGGCCGGCGTAGTCGGTGAGGATGATTTGCAGGTCATAGCTGTATTCAAACGACAGACTGGCGGCAGCGGTGCAGCGCACTTTGCCGTTGTCGATGAAGATCAGCAGTCGATCCGGGTTGTGTTTGAGTTCGGCGATGGTGCTCAGCAGGTGAGCGCGAAGGCTGTCGGGCTTGTTCATGGGGTGGCCTGCTGCTGGTTGAAGATCATATCGACCTGCGCCGCGCACTCAGCCCATGCGGCTTCGGTGCGCTCTTGGTCGGTGAGTAAGTCGCCGTTATTGTGTGGGCCGGTCGTTGGCAGTTGGCACGGCACCACGGCTGGACAGCCACTGACGATAAGCGTCGGCGCCGGTAAGGGCGGGGCGCTCGCGCAGCCGGCGAGCAACATCAGGCAAAGGCTGGGCAGCCCAATCACGCAATGCAGCGTTTTCACGTTTCAGTCCCTCTATCTGTTGTTCGCGAAGGGCCAAGCCTTGGCGCAGTTGGTCGTGCAGACCGCGCAGTTGGCTTTGTGCTTGACGCTCCTGCCCCAAGGTGTCGCGCAGGGCGTTAGCGGTGGTGAGGTTGCGGGCGGCGTCTTCGCGGGCGGTTTGCGCGTCGTCTTGCGCCAGTTTCGTGGCTTGGTTGGCGGCGGCAATGCGCTGTTGCTGACCCCAGACAAACAGCGCCAAAGCACCGAGCAGGGCAAGCCCATACAGCGCCTGGCGCAAAGTGCTCATGCGCGGTACCAGCCCAACTGGTTCATGGTGGCGATGTCCAGGTGCTCGACCGGGCCACGAATGACGATGACTTTGGCATCGGGCTGAATATGGCGCAGCGCCGTGACCAATTGCTGCATGCCTTCGGTTTCCGTGTCCTCGGGCACCACCAACAAATCACCGTCTTGCACACGCAGGGCGCGGACTTCTTCAAGGTCGATCATGCCGCCACCTCTTGACCACAACCGCAGTCCGCATGCCGCTCAAAGGCCCGCTGCAGTTTGATGTCGTACAAATTGCGCTGGTAATCGGGGCCGTTGTAAAGCTTGGCGAACTCAGCCCATTTACGCGCTTTGAGGGCTTTGTGCAGCGCCGGGTCGGTTTCGATAAAGCGCACGAACGCGTCGAATTGTTGTGATTCGCTGGCACTCATGGCAGCGACAAAGGCTTGCACGCTGGCATAGCCCAAGCGCTGCCAGTGAAAGCCCATGATTTGAAACGCGCCCCAAGAAGCGGACTCAAGGGCGGCGTTGTCGTCGATCAGGCGCGCATGGCTTAAACGCTGGTGTTCAGCGCTGCCACCGGCATAACCACCGGGCTTGGGGTTGACGATGGCCGGGTTCAAGGCCGCCAGTTCTGCCGCGTGTTGCTTGAGTTGAACCACGTTATCCCCATCGGTACGAGGGGTGGCTAACTGGCGGTACATGATGTGCCGCTCAAACAGAATCACCGGCTTGCCGTTGTCGAGAAAGCCTTTGCCGTTGGACTCCACTTCATTGACCGCGTAAACGCTGGCTAATGGCACGTCGAGGCGGTGGGCGGCGTTGATTAGGTCTTGGTTTTTCAGCAGTTGCTGGCAATCTCCACCGGCCAGACTGGCGAGGGTTTTACTGCCGGCGATGCCATCGGCCACCAGTCCAGCTTTCAACTGATAAGCGCGCACGGCGGCTTCGGTCAGGTCGCCGTAATGGCCGTCGGCGTTGAGCTTGGCTCCGTGGCTGTTGAGGTTGGTTTGCAGGATACGCACCGCTTGCGAGCGGTCGCCGTGGCGCAGGGTGGTCATGACTGTTCTACCTTACGGATGAAAAACTTTTTGGCTGCAGCGCGAGTGCCTTCCACGCCCAGCAAGCCGATCACACCACCAAAAAAGGGCGCAGTGGTGATGGGCACGCCGATCAGCGACAGGCCGTGGCTTGCAGTGAGGGCCAAGGCTCCGCACAACGGTGCTTCAATCAGCACGCGGCGCAGCGTGCCGCCGCCATACATCACCCGAAGGCCAGCGATGACTAGGGCCAGAAGTCCGGCATAAAGCGTCGGCCAGTTATGTTCAAGCCAGGTGGCGAGCCAGGCCCATGTGTCGGGACGTTCAGGCATGTGATTTATTCCTTTGTCCAAGGGTCGAGTGGTCTTGCTGCGGTTTAGTCCCATAGGTTCACCACTTGCCGCTGGGGCGCGGCGGGCTGGGTATCGGGTAGGTTGACGAGGGTGCCGTGGGGCAGAAACGGGCCGTGATCGGCCAGGCCGGGATTGGCTTCCAACACCGCCTCGGTTACACCTGCGGTACGTCCGTAATGACGCCAACACAGGGCATCGACCGTGTCGTTTTGCTGGGCGCGAACCGAGGTGAACATCAGATCAGCTCCACGGTGGTGCGGTTGATGCCTAGAAAATCACGCACCGCCCAGCGCAGGTCACGGCGGTAGTCGTCGATATTCGGGATGAGGTCGTCGGCGTTTTTGTTGCCGGTGTTGGTGCTGTCGTAGGAGCGATAGCGTTCGCAGACTTCGGCACCGGTGCCGGCTTCAATCGCCCGGCGATACAGGTGGACCAACGCCGAAACGTCTTGCACCTGCTCGGCAGGGACTTGGGCCAGCTCGCGGTAGCCGGCTGCTTGTTGAGTGACACGCCAGTCTTTCAGCTCGCGGTTGAGGTTGATGGCGGCGGTGATGCACGCGGTTTCCAACCGGGCCGGGGTGACACTGGCGTCGATGCGCAAAGTCTCGCGCAACGCATCGAGGTCGATGGACGGCCAGAAAGGGTCGGTGTTGATATGCCCGCTGGGCGTGCTGCCGCTGGCTACGAATCCGCTCATGCGTAAGCCCTGTAATAGGTCGCCGGTGGTCGGGGTGTTACAGGACAACACATAATCAAATTGCCTGTGCTGCCCCGAGCCGGCGGGGTGCGTGGGGACGCTCGGTTAACCGCGTCAGCCTATTCAGCTGCGGCGGTGTGTTTTTTCAGAAGGCGCTCGGCGCTATCCAGATCCTTTTTGCCGCCGCATCCGTCGTGCAACGCAATGGCCCGTTTGAGCAGGTCAATGCCCGCCTCTAACTGACCCGCCTGACCTCGGGTTTCAGCATTAAGGCCGACCAACGTGGCGCGGCCTGCGGCCAGATACAGCTTGGCGCGGGCTTGATCGGGCATGTCCTGGTCTTCGGTCATTTCGAGGGTGCGATACAGCACGCCAATGTCGAAGCTGTCGTCGCCAGCCTTTTGCGCTTTGAGTGCGGCTGAGGCGATTTCCTCGGCCACTAGACAGCCTGTGGTGCGTTCAAAACGATCCGGCATCACCAACTTGTGCTTGAGCACGTAGGCCGCTACATCCAGCGCGCCTTTGTAGTCGCCGGCATCGATGCGCCACACCATGACGGTGGTCATGACTTCGTCTTGCGCGCCGTTGCCGGCTTCAAGCACGCCTTCGACGTAAGGGATGTATTCGGGCAGCAGTTGGAGCTTCAGCGCGGCCTTGCCTTCGTTGGACTGGATCGACTTCAGGCGCAGCCGATCCTGAAGCAGTTGGTTGAGCTGATGCTCGTACGCGGTCGCGCCCGCCATTGACTGCATGGGCGCGGTTTTAGCGGACTCCATCGCGGCACGGGCGCGGCGTTGGTGGGCTTGAGCAAGGCTGAGGGCCATGAGTTAACCCTCGCTGACTGGATCAGGTTGAACGGCGTCGACGGGTGTGATGTTTTCCAGCAGGCAACCAAGGCCGTAGTCCTCAACCACATAAGCGTCGTTCGACGATTCGTAGTTGCTGATGCGGTTCCACTCCGGCTCTTCTTTCAGGTAGCGGCGACGTGCCTGGAGCTGCCAGTACACCGACAGGTTGGCGAAGGTGGTGATTAGAACCGCGCCTTCGGGCATGTAAGGCACTTCGTACAGCGGCAGCCCGCCGACACGGCGTTGCGAGATGATCAGATCGCTGGCGAGCGTGTTAGTGGCGTCCTGGTCTTTGTTGACCAAGGCCAGGAACTTGTCGTGTACCAGTTCGCGCCCGGTCAGCACTACAAGGCCCGGATTGCGGCGATACCACGGGTCGAGCAGTTGAATTGCGTCGTAGACCAAGGCGTCGATGTTCTTGAAGTCGCCGGTTTTGCCGATGCGGATTTTGCCTTTCTCGGCACCTTCCTTGAGCACGCGGTCGGGTGCATGCACGCGGTACTGCTCAAGCCAACCGATGTTGACGTCTTCCAACAGCGGGTTTTCGACGCGGTCGGTTTGCTCAGCGGCCTTGACGCCATAGAAGCCGATCTGAATCCGATCCAAGGCTTGGCGCTGGGCAATGGCACCCGACAGACGTGTCTGGAAGTCGGGGAACTTGGCCCAGGCATCAAGCTGGCGGTAGGTGACAAAGGTGTCGAAGTCGGTTTTTTCGGCTTTGTACTTGTCGCTCGACAAGGTGCCGATGCTGCGTGGCTCACGGGCTTTAACATTGGTGTTGGTACGTCCAGCAATGGTGCTGCCCACGCCCAAACCGACCTTTTCGCCTTCTTGTTCATCTACCCCGATGATGTTGATTTTGTCGAGGAACTCGCTCGACTCCTGAATCTTGGTTTCCAGCTTTTGCTGGATGCTCGGGTCGACGTTGAATGTGGCATTGGCAGATTCGACGCCGTTGAGTTTGGCCACTTGGTTTAGGTAGCCAGTAAAGAGTTTTCGTGTGTCGTTACGCATGGGTGTCTCCGGTCGTGGGCGTGCGGGTGTGGGCCGTCAGGTCAGAATTCAGCCAGTGCCTGGCTACCGCCGCCGGTCACCGGGGGGCGAGTGAGTTGGGTGTGATCCTGAGTGTTGCCAAGGGTGGTTTTGAGCGTGCTCAAGTCCGTGCTGAGCTGCTGCACTTGGCTGTGCAGCTCGCTGTTGCGGGTTTGCTCGGCGGTAAATTGTTCTTCGAGGCTTTTGCCGTGCTCGGCAATAGCTTCGACGGCTTGACCCATTGCACCGAACTCGCTGTCATCTTTGGCTTCTTTGCGCTTGAGCAGGTCTTGAACCTTGCTGAAAAGCTGGGCACCGATGCTGGGTTTTTCTTCGTATTCCTCGAAAACCAGCTCGGTTTCTTCAGCCACGGTGAACAGGTTGTCCGGCGACTGCTTGCGTGATTTAAGCGGGCTGGCATCCGGGTGTTGTGCCGAGAAGGCGAGCATTTCAGTGCCGAGGCTGGCCGGGGTGTCGGTCACACCAAGGCCCATTAGATAAGCCTTGCCGGTGTCGGCGAACTTCTCGCGGACTTCGATGCTGGTGAAAATCTTCTGTTTGAGCTTATTGACCATGCTGACCAAGTCGTCGGTCGGCTCGATCTGAGCGAACAGCGCCCGGACTTTTTTACCGTCGATTTCAACGTCTTCAGCTTTAACCGCGAGGATGTCGCCGTAAGCGCGGAAAGGGGAGTCCGGCAAGGTGCCGCGAATGTGTTCCATCCAAACCCGAGCGCCGTATTTGCTGCGGTCGTAACTGGCGGCCATCTGGTTGATCCAGTCACCTTCGATGCGGCGCCCGTCGGTGGTGGCGCCTTCAACGGCGACCCGGAACCATTTGCTGCGAAACTTTTTCATGCCGTAGATCCTCAGTGCGTGGGGCGCGTTCCTCTCGGAAAAGACGCGTTGCAATGAGGGGCATGGTCGGGACGCGCGCGTGTTGCGGCAACGAGTCACCCTTGTAGGGCTGGCGGTTACAAGGGGGGCTGCTATTGAGTAGCGGGCGCGGACGGCAGCATCGCGGCCATGACTACGACCGCTTTGTTACCGATGGATGCGCGCCGCCAATCCAAATTTCTGTATTGGATGGGTTGGCGCATCTGTGAGATCGCCGAGGCTACGGGCGAAAAAGAGAAAACGCTACACAGCTGGAAGACCCGCGACGAGTGGGATCGTGCGGATAACGTCGAGCGTATCGGCGGCGCACTGGAAGCACGCTTGGTGCAGTTGATCCTCAAAGAGGGCAAGAGCAGCGGCGATTTTAAAGAGATTGATCTGCTGCACCGTCAGCTTGAACGACAAGCGCGGATCGTGCGTTACCAGGGCGGCGGCACCGAAACCGACCTCAACCCGAACCTCGCCAAGCGTAATAGCGAGCCGAAGAAAAAAGCGGTCAAAAACGAGATCAGCGAAGACCAGATCGAGCTGTTACGTGAGGCGTTCATTGATGGCTGTTTCGACTACCAGAAAGACTGGTACCGGGCGGGCAATCAGCGCACCAGGGTCATTCTCAAAAGCCGACAGATTGGTGCAACTTACTACTTTGCCCGCGAGGCGTTTATCGACGCGCTGGACACCGGGCGTAATCAGATTTTCCTCTCGGCCTCTAAGAATCAAGCCTACTTGTTCCGGGGCTACATTCTGGCGTTTGTGCGTGAGGCATGTGGGGTCGAGCTGACGGGTGATCCGATTGTGCTGCCCAATGGTGCCGAGCTGTTTTTCCTTGGTACCAACGCCCGGACTGCACAGGGCTATCACGGCAATTTCTATTTCGATGAGTTCTTCTGGACGTTCAAGTTTGAAGAGCTGAACAAGGTCGCTTCGGGCATGGCGATGCACAAGAAGTGGCGCAAAACCTACTTTTCCACGCCATCCAGCATGGCCCACGAGGCCTACACCTTCTGGACGGGGGAGCGTTTCAACAAGGGCAAGCCCGCCGCGCAACACACCAAAGTCGATACTTCCCACGGCAGTCTGCAACAAGGCCGGTTCTGTGAGGATCGGGTATGGCGGCAGATTGTCACCATTTTGGACGCGGAGCGGGGCGGCTGTGACCTGTTCGACATCGATGAGCTGCGCCGCGAGTACAGCCCGGAAGCGTTCGCCAACCTGCTGATGTGCGATTTCGTTGATGACGGGGCCAGCATTTTTCCGCTGGCCCTGTTGCAGTCGTGCATGGTCGATAGCTGGGTGGAGTGGGCCGAGGACTACAAGCCTTTTGCTGCTCGCCCGTTTGGCGACCGACAGGTATGGATCGGCTATGACCCCGCCGAGACGGGCGACTGTTCGGGCTTGGTGGTATGCGCGCCGCCACTGGTGCCGGGCGGCAAATTCCGTGTACTGGAACGTCACCAGTTCCGGGGCATGGATTTCGCGGCGCAGGCGGCCTTTATCAAAAAAGTCTGCGACCGTTACTGGGTGACCTACATCGGCATCGATGTCACCGGCTTGGGCAGCGGTGTGGCACAGCTGGTGCGCCAGTTCTTCCCCAACGTCACCACTTTCAGCTACTCGCCCGAAGTCAAAACCCGCTTGGTACTCAAAGCCTATGACGTGATCCACAGCGGTCGGCTGGAGTTCGACGCGGGCTGGGTCGATATGGCGCAGTCACTGATGGCCATCCGCAAAACCGTCACTGCAGGCGGTCGCCAATACACCTACACCGCAGGGCGCAACGACACCACCGGCCACGCCGACCTGGCTTGGGCGCTCTTTCACGCATTGCACAACGAACCGCTTGAGGGGCAAACCGCCTCCAACACCGGGCGAATGGAGATTTTTGGATGAACGATCAACCGGCAGGCGCTACGCCTCAAGTGGCAGACGGCAGAGTGAACCAGGCTATTCAGGCATTCAGTTTTGGCGACCCGACTCCGGTACTGGGCGGTCGGGCGGTGTTTGATTATCTGGAGTGCTGGTTTAACGGGCGCTGGTACGAACCGCCGTTGTCGCTGGATGGCCTGTCGCGCTCGGTCGGCTCTAGCGTGCATCTGCATTCTGGCCTGACCTTCAAACGCAACTTACTTAGCAAAACCTTTATCCCGCACCGGCTACTGTCGCGGGCCGCGTTTGAACAGTTTGCGCTGGATTTTCTCAGTCTAGGCAATGGTTACATCGAAGCGCGCCGCTCAATGCTGGGCTCGACCTTTCAACTCAAACCGGCGTTGGCCAAGTACATGCGGGCAGGGCAGGACGGGCGTTATTTTCTGGTTCAAGGCTGGAAGGAAGAACACGAATTCGACGCGGGCAGCATCTTGCACCTGCGCGAAGCCGATCTGCACCAGGAGGTGTACGGCCTACCGGAATGGATCAGTGCGCTGCAATCGGCTTTGCTCAATGAATCGGCTACGTTGTTTCGCCGCAAGTATTACGAAAACGGCAGCCATGCCGGTTTCATCCTCTACATGACTGACCCAGCGCAAAACGAATCTGACGTCGATTCACTGCGCAAAGCCCTCAAGGAGTCCAAAGGGCCGGGCAACTTTCGCAACCTGTTCGTGTACTCGCCCAACGGTAAAAAGGACGGCATTCAACTGATCCCAGTCAGTGAGGTCGCTGCCAAGGACGAATTCAGCTCAATCAAAAATCAGACCCGCGATGACGTGCTAGCCAGCCTGCGCATACCGCCGCAGTTGATGGGGATTGTTCCGCAAAACGCGGGAGGGTTTGGGTCGATTCGAGAGGCGGCGCAGATCTACGTGGCGAACGAGCTGGAGCCGATTCAATCGCGCATGACGCAGTTGAATGACTGGCTGGGGGAGGAGGTCGTGAGGTTTAAACCGTATGAAATCGCCGGGGGCGAATAAAGTCCCCCGCGCAGTAAACGAGGCGACGATCCGGTGCGCTAACACCGGGCTCGACGCCGAAACACTCGATCTAGCCGAGTGCTCCAACCAAGGCCTCGCCCCACTGCGCAGGGGGTACGAAGCCTAAGCGAATCCACTTATCGAAACAAGGATCACTTATGAGCACCCCAATAATCCCGTGGATGGGCGGCAAGCGCCGCTTGGCAGATCGCCTGATTCCACTGTTCCCACCGCACGAATGTTATGTCGAAGTCTTTGCCGGGGGAGCCGCGCTGTACTTCATGCGGCCCCAGGCTGCACCGGTTGAAGTCCTCAACGACATTAACGGTGATCTGGTGACGCTGTACCGGGTGGTGCAGAACCACTTGGAAGAGTTCGTGCGTTCATTCAAATGGGCGCTTAGTTCACGACAGGTGTTTGAATGGCAGAAGATGACACGGCCTGAAACCCTGACCGATATCCAGCGTGCGGCCCGGTTCTTCTACCTGCAGCACCATGCCTTTGCCGGCAAGGTCAGCGGGCAATCATTCGGCACGGCCACTACCGGGCCAGCGATCAACCTGCTGCGGATTGAAGAAAACCTGTCAGCAGCGTGGCAGCGGATGTCCGGTACCTACGTGGAAAACCTGCCCTGGCTTGAATGTGCTGAGCGCTACGACCGGCCACATACCTTCCATTACATGGACCCACCTTATTGGCAGACGGCTGGCTATGGAGTGGACTTCCCGTTTGATAACTATGAGCGGATGGCCGACTTCATGCGCCGCTGCAAAGGCAAGGTGATGGTCAGCATTAACGACCATCCGGATATTCGCCGGGTGTTCGAAGGCTTTCACTTTGAGACTGTAGATATTCGGTACAGCACCGCGAATCAGCGGCAGGGGAAGGCAGAGGTCAGTGGGGAGTTGGTGATTATGAATTGGGCGCCGGAGGCGCTGGGGATGTTGTTTTGATGTGAGGGTGGCGCGGGTATGAGTCAGTACCCGCTACGTGAATCATCAGAGGCCGTATTTCAGCTCACGTTACGTTACAGGTGAGTTGAAATATGTGTTTATCATCGTTGAAACGCTTACCTGCCAATGCCTCGATGCTAGACAGTTGGGAGCTGCTAAGGTTGTAGCCCTCATCACCTCGCTGTGGAGATGACCAGTTCATGATTTTGGCTAGTTGGGCTTCGCAGCCATCTGGTAGAGCAACTTCAAAATCTAGAAATTCGTTCTCTTTATCGAATGCTTCGACGATAAATTTCATGGTTCTACCTCTCTGTTTTTATCAGCATCTTTAGTTTGTTCACCTGTTTCGTGATCAAACTCCCCAAGATGTTTTCCGCGCTTGTTGTATTTCTCAACAGCACCATGTTGGCTATCCCATTCAAAAATAGTGCCATCTCTTGTTTTCCATCTTTTCCGTAGTCCCCCTCCGCCTTGTATAGATGTTTTACGCGGGGTAATCCTTGCATCTGGAAAAGCTGTTAGCCCTTTTGGCGCCGGGTGATAGCTGTGGTCGCCACCAAGCGGCTTCGCATGCACCACATACAGCGACTTTAGGCCAGTTTCTGCCGGGAAGACCAGAATGCAGTCGTCGGTTGTAATGTCATCGCCGGGAAGGCCTTCAAGCTGGCTGTCCGTATTCTCCGGGATCGGGTGTACGAGGATAGTGCCCAGTTGCTTGCCGCTTTCGTCGGGGTAAGTCAGTGGTGGCATGCCTGAAGAGCTGTGTGGTGGCGTCCAAAGGATGGTGATCCCATTTAGCTCAGCCTCCATCGCAGTCTTGGTTGCGTTCCACTTCACTTGCACGATGCGTACTGAGTCATCACCTGACGTGCCGGTGTGAATACCGTAAATCTGTAGTAGGCCTTCGGCATCACGTCGGAACTGAAAGCGCACCCGTGTAGTGGCCTTGCTCATGCGGCGCAGTTGTTCGTCAGTATGGAGTGTGCCGTCGCCCATTTTGGTGGGGAGCATGCCCATTATAAAAACGCTAACCGGTCCTCCCGCGCCACGTATTGCCCACGTCATACGCTTTTGCATGATGCCGCCGCCAGCAATACGGGCTAGTCCGGCATCAGCGCCGATGGCCATTGCAATTGCATCTGACGCAGAAGGCAAAATCATGGAGGCAACGACCATGATGTTGCCGAAGTTGGAGGCGGGCTCGATGGCCGTTCCTGCATCCGTGCTGCACCAGTTTTCAGAGACGCAGGACTTGGCGAAGACCAGGTCTGCGCGTTCCTTGGGGGATGGCCATTCATCTTTTGGAATGTACACAGGCTCGGGTACAGAGGGCTTGGTCCAAGCTGCGAATGAAGCTCCACCGTTTGGGCGATGTTGAGTCCAGAGTGAGTCTGTAAAAGGCTCATCCTTATCGTCCTTCTTCATGCGAAGTCCCTGTGTGAGTCCATATAAACCGAGAAGGTTGCCGCCCAAAACCGGCATGGGTCAATTTGACTTGGTAACTGGGGATTTCAGCGCGGAGTGAGCTTTAGGGGAGTTGACGTGCTTCAGCCCCGGCGCGCGCCGTCGTCCCCCCACCTCGCCTGCGGGCTAAATAAGTCTTTTTTCCGCAGTTCTGAGGCGGCTGACAGCTGGACGGGCTGTGGGCTGGGTAGAGAGTTTTGCGAGACAAAAAGCCTGCGGATCCCTGCAAAGGTCGGGGGTTTGAGGTAAATGTTCGAAATCATACTCGACGGGTCACTCGTTTTCTTTCGAACTGTTCGCTAATTAGCAATACGGGCGTACTCATGCTAGGGATATCGGCCAACAATGAGACGGTGAACATTGCTCACTACAAAAATCGGGCGTCGTACATTCTATTTCAAAGCTGCACAATGGATGTTGTAGCCTATAGTCAATCTGTAACCGGCTTCGAATAAGTTATCAGATAATATATTAAATTATACAATTAGTGGCGGCTATATCTTCCGTCGACTTAATTGCATCTTCATAGCTGATGGTAGATGGGAAGTGTAAATTTAACACTTCGTTGAATGAATTTTCGTACCAGACAAGTTTGCGACCAAGTCTTGAGAAAGTATTCGCGGGCTCACGATTTCTGGTTGAGCAGCCAAAATGTTCCAGATGTTTTCCAAATGCTGCTATTTCATCGATTTTTGGAAATGCTGATTCAGCGTCGAATTCGTAGTATACGAAATACATTGGATTTTCAAGGCTGGCAGCACTAACGTCATCGTAGATAATCTTGCGATTTCCGTTGGACGAAGGTTTAAGGTACGAGTCGCTGTAAGTAGGTCGGGAAAGCCATCCTCTTTTCTTACGAATAATGATACCTCCTTCTCTTGATACCTCGCCAATCTTACTGAAAGCCGCTAAAGATGTGAGATTTTGAAAGCGATAATAATAGAGGCCGACTGACTTATCCAATTCTTCATCTTTAAGCGCTTGATGGATTGATCCTGGGCCAGACTCCAATACCTGTGAAGGAGATACAATACGCACGACTAGAACGCGATACTTGTTGCAATTTACAGTCTTGTAAACCTCTACGGCGTGCGTTGGCAGGTGAAGCTCATGAAGTATCATAATTATTAAAGTCCATCTGGTGCGTGAGTTTTTCGCGTCAAGTCAGTGATGATTTTTCATGGCGCTAATACATCTCAAGTAAACTTTTTAGAGGTTTCTAATTTCTGCCCATAATGGCAACGATAGTGAATTTTTGTGTTGATTAAGTTTGTAAATAGTTTGGCTTTTTCTCTTCCTTTGATAAAGGAAATATTGTTCTTAGGAAAGCTAACTTCAAGAAGTATTTTTTCTTCCCCTTTTTCTAATGCATGCTCATCATGAAGGAAGCCTGCTACGCAGTGCGCTAAACCTTTGGAGTGAAAGTGCTCATTTACCAAGGTTACAAATCTTTCGAATACGGTGTGTCCGTCAAGCTCGATTGTGTCACCTAAGGTTATTAGATACCTGTCTATGATAGATGGTCCCAGACCAACATTTTTCACTTTTAGAGTATAGGTATAATGACCATCTAAAGTTGTGCTGTTGAACTGGCTATTGAATATTAGATGGGGTTTGACTAATAATCTGTTGTGCTTTCTCGTTGCATAGGACTGGTAGACTGCAACTCCAAAACCTAGAGCAGCGATAAAGCATGTAAGTGTGGTGCCCAACGGCAGGCCCCAGCCTAGGTTAATAGAGTTTCCTACAATTAGGCTAGATAAAACTAACACTAACAGAGTTATTGAAATATCAAATTTCGACAGTAACAACATTGGAGTATCTCTTTGTAGAAAAAAGTGACGCAACTAGAGTCATATTGCCACTATTCTCGATCTGCGTCGATATTGTCCGTTTGGCGAGTCATGGTTGGCAGGTTGAGGGGGCTGCATCAGTCTGCTTTTTGCCCTGAGCGTGTAGAAAGCTCTTTGGCCATCGTCTTAAAGCAGCGAATTTCGTTGGTTGACTGATCGCACAGTAAATGCTTGGGGTCGCATCCTAGTGACCCGGAACACGTCACCGCCGTTTACAGCCCCTGAGACATCACAAAACCGACCTTTTTTATGGAGACATTGCCTTCATCAAGCTGGACTTTCCCAGTTCCATAGACATATCCATTCCACATCAGGGACTGATGGGCGGAATTGTAGGTTTTCATGAGTATTTAGCTCGGATTTCCAGGAGCGGTGACGGAAAAAGGTAATTCAACCGCCTAGTGGGGAGGTAGGTCGCTGGGTCGCCCGTATTTGTTGATTTTGACGTATTACAGAGAGAGGTTATTTTGAGTGATATGGAAAGTAATTTTCTTGTAAGTGATTGATTTGTAATGGCTTGCTATCTCTGGATATTACTTAATCTAATAGTAATTAGATTACTTAACCATACTCAAGTCTTACCTATCCCGTATCGACTGTAGCCCTGTGCTTACCTAGGGTTAAGCTGATTTCATATGCACTGTTACCTTTATTACCTTTCCCCGGTGGCTCACCTCAAAAATCCCAAACAGCCTGCAGCGGCAAGATCTACAGGTTGCTCCTCAAATCATGGGAACGCTCTGGGAACGATTTACACAAAAACGCATGCACGCAGCCCCCGGTTTTCGTTGCCTGCAGAGGAGTGCAGGGCTCAGGCATGAGTTCGAATCCCATCGCCTCCGCCATATTGCTACACCGACAGAGCCCGTCCTAGACGGGCTTTGTCGTTTCTGGGGTTTGGGAAAAACCGCTACGTAGAGCCCATCGTTTCCGCAACTTGCCTCGTATTTATGTCCTGTTTCACAGGTTTAAAGGCTTGTTAGCAGCATCTTAAATACCCTTTCTACAACACGCTTCACCAGCTCTCCAACCTGCCTATAAACAATCTCAGTGACCCACTGGTGAATGTGCCCCAGCAATCGACTGCATCACAAGTGGAACGAAATAAGTGGCCGTCTTGCGCATTATCGCTGCGCACTCCAGCCGCTGTGTCTGGCCACCGGTTATAGCAATAACGACTTTAACGCTAACGGCGTAGTACTCGGCACGATCTGCCACAACTATTACGGTCACCTCAACGGCACGCTAGAGACCGTGCTCGGTGCCAAGCCCAATAAAGTGCACCCGTTTCGGGCTGGGCTGTTGATCTGCCTGCGTCGAGTGATGAGGTGGTGATGCTTTGGAATTGAAAGATATGACCTACTCAATTTTGGGAAAGGTCTTATTGGCCCTTGTTGGAGCTGGTCGCTAGAGTCCGCCGCGCGTTTGCCGCCGCCAGAGTGGGCGTCTACGCACACGACCTCAAAGGATTGACCTGCATGAACCATTGCTGGATCGGTTCTCTTCATTAAGGAAAAGACGTCATGCGCCTCATTCGTCGACAAGATCGTGAACGTCTAGGTATTAGCCTCAGACAAATCGAAGCGCCATTTTTCGCAAAGCATGATGTCGATCGGGATCTGAGATCGCCATACGGCAGTATCCGTACCTTTGACATCACATCCTTTGGCCGACCTTTGAGCAACAAAGAGATTGTGGATGGGGTTGAAGCAGGTGAACTGCTGCTGGTTAAGGATGATCCTTTTAGCCCGTTGAGCGATGACACGCTCAACAAGTACTCGCACATTACGGGTCGAGGCTGGTCGGGTGCTTTTCATCGACCTGCAGAGCCTGAAAAGCCGCCCCTTCCTGACGCTGAACCGATTGTTAGGCCGCAACCACAAGAACCCGGCTTTTATATCGTTCCCAAAAGCACAACCCGGGAGAAGTTAAAGACTGCGTTGTTTGCGGCACAAAACCCGGCTGTCATGAGCAAATTTGAGTCGCTCAATCCCAATACGGGCGACGTCAAAGCGGGCACCATGATCGTGCTGAGCGATCCCAATAACCTGCAATGCACCCGTGAAGAAGCCATATTGATGGCGGCCGCGGCCAAAACCAATGACGCCCTTGAGCCGCTCAGCCCCGAAGATGCTGACTTCATGGTTCAGTACCGTGACCAAATCGAAACCTTTTTCGGTCATGGATCAACCGCCATCGGGGTCGGCGAGGCGATGTTTGCCAAGCACCTGGATGACGTGAAGAACCTGTTTAAAGAGATCGAAGCGTTGCACGTACGCTCGTTCCAGGCAGATGGGCACCTGAACTCACCTGCATTTTTTGCAGAGCGTAAGCGCTTGCTAAGACAGCTCAATACCCACCTCGGCGCCTTGATCCGCAAGAGCATTGGTTTCCCCGATCACCCCAATCTAAAAAGCGCGCTAGGGATCTCCAACAAGAGCCTGGTGCATCGCTGGACGCAGGCAGGCGGCGCGGATCAAATCCCTGGATATGCAACGCATATTGAAGGCGTTTCCAAGGCGTCTAAATACCTAAAGTACGGTGGATGGATAGGTACTGGTATTGGCGGTGGGGTTTCGTACATGAAGGTTCAGGACGTCTGCACGGCAGGCAACGCCGAGGCCTGTAAGAGAGTTAAGTTTACGGAGGCGGGTGGCTTTGCAGGTGGTGTAGTTGGCGGTGCCGTGGTTGGGACAATCTTGACGGCCTCCACTGCAGGGGTTATCTGTCTTGGTTTAGGCCTGCCAACTGCGGGCATCGGTACGCTAGTGTGTGGGGCGGTGGTAGTTGGTGTGGGGTCTTTTGGCGCCGGGCTGGTTGGCGGAAAGGCGGGTGAGGAAGTTGGTGAGATTATTTACGAGTTTACCCAGTGAGCCTAAACATAAGTGATGCATTAATATTAGGTGTGGGGCTTTCTGTTTTTATTGCCTGCATTAGCATTCTTGTTGTGATTTTATACATAGCGTATACGGAGCTGGATGAGATTCTTGGTTATTTACAAAGCTCTCCAGCGGTAACAATTAAGGCGCCTTTTAAAAATGGAGGCCCGTGGGGTCGGTTGTTTTTATTAGGCGCAATTGTAGGGGTGCTCAGAACACCGGAGATTTATATTTCTGATGGAGGCGCTAGTGTTGATGATATTGCAAATTTCCCTACGACTCTAAAAGCAAAGCTGATTAATCTTTATAAAGTCGGAGGCTATTTCACATGGGCTCTATTTCTCTACTCAGCTGTATTGATCGTTGACTGGTCTTCTATGAGCGGGGTTCGACTTGGAGTAGTTGTGCTAACAAGCGTTGCGATACCGGTGTGGATTCTGCTATGCCTACGGCTAGGAAAAACCCAGGTGGGTATGATCGTTACGAGCTTTAAAAATAGCTCGGCAATAAATATTAGGTTAAAACTTAATGCTGGGGGGTATTTTGAAAAGCTGATTTTTATCGTGGCCGTATCAGTAATAGTGACTTTTAGCTCTGTTTTTATTAAGCGGGGCACAATTGATGCATTAGATTTCAAAAGCTTGCCCCGGACTCTTAAGCTTAAGCTATTTGCTTTGTTTGGGATGATGGCGTGCGTGATAGTTAGCTTGGTTGCGCTTTATGTAAGTCGTGGTTGATTTTTTATGCCAGTTTAGGTGCCTAAGTATTTGTAGTGTTTGACACATCTTCGCCTTGAGTCGCTGCAACTTTCAACCCGCCACTGTGCGGGTTTTTTCTTACCCGGAATTTACCTATGACCCCAACTTTTCGCATCGTCGCTGACGGTGCCGACATCACTGCTTTGATCAATGATCGCCTGTTACTGCTACGCACCACGGATAAGCCCGGCATGGAGTCTGACGACTTTGAGCTGCGTATCGATGACCGCGACGGAGCGGTTTCGCTGCCGACCCGAGGGGCAAGCATTGAAGTATTTCTCGGCTACAGCGGCACCGCTCTAACCCGTCTTGGGCGTTACACCGTGGACGAGGTCGAGCTGTCCGGCCCACCGGATACGCTGGTGATCCGGGGCAAGGCCAGCGATATGCGCGGCAGTGGCAAGACCACCCGCAATGGCAGTTGGGAAGGTGTCAGCTTGGCCAGCATCGTCAAGGACGTGGCGGCGCGTAATGGCTGGGAGCCGGTGTGCTCGGTGGATACCGTAGTGCCTCGGGCTGACCAGTTGGGCGAGTCGGATTTTAATTTCATCACCCGACTGTCCAAGCAATTTGACTGCACCGCCAAGGTGGCGGACGGCAAGCTGCTGGTAATGCCACGACAAGGCGGTCAAAGCGCGAGCGGTAAAGCCTTGGGCGTAATCACCCTGACACGCAGCGACGTCAGCCGTTGGCAATTCAGCCTCAATGACCGCAGCACCCACAAAGCGGTCAGCACCAAGCATCAAGACAAAAAGACCGGCAAGTTAACGGTTGTCACTCTGGACAACGACGAAGCCCCAGACGGCTTGCCGCCCGTGCATACCGACCGGCACATCTACCCCAACAAATCCTCTGCCGAACAGGCAGCCAAGGCCCGGCTGTCAGCCTTCAACCGATCCACGGCGGCGGTGCGTCTAGAAATGCCCGGGCGTACTGACCTTTTTGCCGAGCGATCCATCAACGCTCAAGGCTTCAAGCCCGGGCTCGATGGCGAGTACCTGGTGGACTCGGTGGAGCAGGTATTCACCTCCGGCGGCTGGAGCACCACCGTCGAATGCAATGGCGGCAAGAAAGGCAAAGCCAAGGCCAAAGGCAAGAAACCCAAGGCACCGCTGAAAGTCGTGCAACTACAAGCAGAGTAACTTTTCATAAGGACGAGCCCATGTCGATTACCCAGCAACAACTCCAGCAGATCCTCCCCAACGCCGGCCAATCAGCCGGCGTTTTTGTAGCTGTCTTAAATACCGCGATGGTGCGCTTCCAGATCGTCGGCACGAAACGCATGGCGGCCTTCATCGCCCAGATCGGCCACGAGTCCGGCCAGTTTCGCTACGTGCGCGAACTGGGCAATGACCAGTACCTAAGCAAATACGACACCGGCTCACTGGCCAAGCGCTTGGGCAACACACCCGAGGCGGACGGTGACGGCCAGAAGTATCGCGGTCGCGGCCTGATCCAGATCACCGGGTGCTCCAACTACATCACATGCGGCGAAGCGTTGGCCCTTGATCTGGTCAACCACCCCGAGCTGCTGGAAAAACCCCAGCACGCCTGCATGTCAGCGGCGTGGTTCTGGGCGAGCCGGGGGCTCAACACCCTGGCCGATGCAGGCCAATTCGACACCATCACCCGGCGCATCAACGGCGGCCAGAACGGTGCGGCGGATCGCCAGATGCTGTATGCCCGAGCGCTCAAGGTGTTGGCGTGAAGTTCGATGCGGTGAAGTGGGGCGGGGCATTGGTGTTGATGCTCAGCCTCATGGCGGGCAGTGCGTTGGCCGCATGGGCGTGGCAGGACAACGCCTACGGCAAACAACTGGCCAAGCAAGAAACCGCCCATCAAACAGCCCAGACCCATCTGGCCAATGCCAACTCAGCACTCATCCTCGCCGAGCAGGGCAAGCGCTTCGCCCTGGAGCAATGGCTGGCAGCCAGCGACCAAGTCCATTACCGAGCCCTGACCGATGCCAAAACCAATCAAACCCGCCTGCGTGATCGCCTTGCTACTGCTGACCTGCGGCTGTCAGTCCTACTCGACACAGCCGCCACAACTGGTAGTGACGGAATGCAAGCCACCACCTGCCCCGGCTGCATGGTTCATGGAACCCATCGAGCCCAACTTGACCGAGCGCATGCTCAACGAATTATCGGAATCACCGGCGACGGCGATCAAGGATTGATCGCGCTGCAGGCTTGTCAGGTATATGCCAAAAAAGTTTCAGGGTCTTGGAAATGAGCCGCTGGCCAAGAGCTGTAGCCGAGAGACTGGTGAAATAAGAACGAATTACTGTATGCATCTTTGGGCATTGGCAGCCGCTAATGTAGGTTTCCTTCAAAATAGCTGAAAGATGTGGTACTTTCTCGGAAAAATGAAAGATGTGCTGGCATATTGATGCCATTTGTTCATGCTGACAGTTTTTTCCGGATTCACTTTGCGGGCGCAGAAAATTTCTGGCCAGCGCTTAGGGAAGATTCATTGTTACTGCTTTTGTCTTACCTCATAAGCTCCTGCCTACTAAAGACCTTGACGGGTCTTTGTTGGCTGTAACCGAGATGAATCTGACCAAGAATCAAGTCCTGTCTACTCCGGGAGCCGATATTTTCGTATTGGGCGGATTTACTACTGGCGGCGGCAATAAAAATTATACTAATAGAGTAAAAGCCTTTGAAGTTTAGAAAAGACATAAATGGTCTAAGAGCTATTGCTGTTATAGCCGTCGTGCTATTTCATTTTAACTCGTCTTGGATTCCTGGAGGATTTGCTGGTGTAGATGTTTTTTTTGTGATCTCTGGGTTTTTGATGACTCGCATAATATTCAGAGGTATGGAGGAAAATGATTTCTCAATAATTAAATTTTATATTGCTCGCGCTAACAGAATAGTGCCGGCACTAGCTGTCCTCTGCTTTGTTCTATTCGTTGTAAGTGTTTTGTTTCTTTCGTCGGACGATCAAAATGCCAACAGTAAACATATCTTAGGTAGCTTGTCTTTCCTCTCTAATTTTATTTATTGGAAAGAAAGTGGTTATTTCGATGCTGTTTCGCATGAAAAGTGGTTGCTTCATACTTGGTCTTTGTCGGTAGAGTGGCAATTTTATATAATATACCCGCTTGTTCTTGTTTTTGTGGCTAAGTTATCGTCTATCCACGTAGCGAAGAAGTTGGTTCTGGCGGGGACTGCTTTGGGATTTGCCTTTTGTGTCATTGCTACCTACAAGTGGCCTGTTTCATCGTATTATCTTCTACCAACTAGAGCTTGGGAGATGATGGTTGGGGGTGTAGCTTATTTGTATCCGCTAGCAACAAAAAAACGAACTGGGAAAGTTCTGGAAATTCTTGGGGTTTTATTGATTGTAGGGGCGTATTTATTTATTTCAGAAGATAATTACTGGCCTGGTTTCTTGGCCATTATTCCTGTTTCTGGCGCGTTCTTATTAATACAGTCGCAACAGAATAATAGTGTTATCACGGGGAATGTAATTTTCCAAAAAGTTGGGCTTTGGTCTTACTCAATTTATTTGTGGCATTGGCCGCTTGCTGTGATTGCATACAAGATGAAAGTGAATGATTACTATTCTCTAGCTGGCGTTCTATTGTCTGTGCTGTTGGGTTTTGTGTCTTATAAATATGTTGAGTCCAAAAAGGCGGGCGCTTCTGTAGTTATTTTGGTTTTGGGCTTAATGCTTATTTCTATGGTGATGTATTTTGTATCAGGTAGCCACTTAAGTAAAAGGGATTATGTTGAAGACCGGTCGCCCGTTAGTAATTCTAGTTACTGTGAGGGTTTTGAAAGTTTCTGTAGCGCTTACGGCAGTGAAAGTAAAAAGGATTTTATACTATGGGGTGACTCCCATTCTATAGAGTTGGGTAGATACTTAGGGTCCCAGGGCTATAGTTTTGTTGTTTACTCAACTAGCGGTTGTCCGCCGATAGAAAGGATCAGAAGGTCGGATGGACTTGGTAATGCCACTGTTTGTAATGATAAGATAAATGATAGAGTTTTTGATAAAATCAAAAACACTAAAAATATTAAGAATCTAATTCTTGTCGGGCGCTGGAGTTTGTATAACCACGGGTGGCAAAAAAACGGCAAGCTTCAAGCTGCTACGCATTTTATGTGCTTTGATGATTGCGCGGAGATGAGTAGTGAGAAGTCTTTTGAGAATTTTAAGCGAGGACTCATTGATACTACCTCGGCTCTAGATAATAAGTATAATATCTTCATATTTAGAGGCGGCCCTATACTAAAAGTGAATGGCAAAGACTATGTTGGTGGCGCTGATCAGGTTCTGTCATTTGATGAACATGAACAGTATAATGGTCCGACGAATAACTTCTTGGAATCGCTGGCGGATAAAAAAGGCTACACTATATTTGCTCATGATAAGTTGTTTTTTGATAAGGATGGCGTGCTCGTTGTAAATAACAAAGATAGGTTGTTATTTAAAGATGATAATCACCCTACTTTTTTTGGTTGGGAATATATATTTTCCTCATTTAGAGAAAACTTTGATAAGTCGCTTCTGAATGACAAGTAGCCACGCTGAGTTACAAGCTTCAAGATGGAGCAGTGCTCACTTCTGTTCGGGTTAGGGGTGAGCTTGGAAGGTGTTAGTCGTAGGTGTTTGCCTCGACCAGATATATTTCGTACAGAGCCTAGGCTATGCGATCGTCAGCTATCGACTGTGTGCGGCCTCTCACGAAGGGCGGCAAACGGTAGATTCTGTTGAAAAAGTCGCCGTCGCCTATGGTTTCTGTAGGTGACAGGGGGGGGCAGTGACATCCAATAAACTCGGATGAAAAATTTTATTAGAAGGCGTACTATTACCGATTTCGCATGCGGCAAACCTAGACTGCATTTTTGTCAGCTAAGGTGGTGTATGCGGTAACCATTCAAGGAAGAGTTCTTGTGACTGCCTGTCAATCTCCGCTTGTTGTCGACTTAGATGGAACTCTGTTACGTTCGGATTTGCTGTACGAAACCAGCATGGCTTATGCGCGTGGAAAACCACTACAGTTGCTCAAACCATTTGCTTGGCTATCAAAAGGCAAGGCTGCTCTGAAAGGTGGGTTGGCTGAGGCAACGCAGATTGATGTCAGTGTTTTACCTTATAATGCCCAAGTAATAGAGCTTATTGAAAGTCAACGACTTACTGGCCGTAGAATTATTTTAGCGACAGCCAGTCACTACACGTTGGCAGAGAAAATTTCCGAACATCTACAGTTATTCGATCAGGTATTGGCATCTGACGGTAAATGTAATTTGTCTGCGCACAAAAAAAGAGATGTGTTGGTTGAGTGCTTTGGTGAAAAAGGTTTTGATTATGTCGGAAATTCTCAGGACGATGTTTCCGTTTGGGCGGTTGCACAACGTGCATATGTAGTTAATCCAGATGCCGGAGTTGAACGCCGAGCCCGTGAGCATGGAAATGTTGAGCAGGTAATTAAGTCAAACTCTGCAGGGGCAAGAGACTGGTTAAAAGCATTGCGCCTGCACCAGTGGTTGAAAAACATTCTGATATTTGTACCTTTATTAGCAGCCCATAAATTAGCAGTCCTAGAGTTGCTCCGGCATGGTGTTTTAGCTTTTGTTTTTTTTGGGTTGTGTGCTTCAAGCGTGTATGTGCTAAATGATTTGTTAGACCTCGCCGATGATCGGCATCATCACTCAAAGTGTCATCGTCCTTTTGCCGCCGGGCGCTTATCAATCAAGTCCGGTTTGATTGTTTTTCCTATATTGCTTTCGCTTTCCTTTATTGGTGCCGCGGTATTACTTCCCGTTGAGTTTGTCGGGGTTTTACTTGCTTATTATATATTGACGTTACTGTATTCTCTGTGGTTGAAGCGCCAGATGGCTGTGGATGTCATTGCGCTGGCTCTTTTGTATACGATTCGTATCATTGCAGGGGCTGCAGCGTTTGGCTTGGCGTTGACCTTTTGGATGTTAACATTTTCAATGTTTATTTTTCTTAGCTTGGCATTGGTTAAGCGCTATTCAGAGCTTCGAGAAGCGCGTAGCCAGGGCAACACATCTAAGACCCGCGGCCGTGGATACTATCCCGATGACTTAGAAATGATTTCATCATTAGGGGCAGCCTCTGGGTATCTAGCCGTTATGGTGTTGGCTCTTTATATTCACGATCAGGCAACAACCGCTCTCTACAGTAAGCCTCAGGTCATATGGTTGGCCTGTCCATTGCTTTTGTTTTGGATTACTAGAGTCTGGCTGCTAACCCATCGTGGTCAGATGCATGATGATCCCGTAGAGTTTGCAATTCGTGATCGAATAAGTCAGGTAGTAGGACTCCTGTTCTGTTTAGTATT
This sequence comes from Pseudomonas sp. E315, assembly GCF_055406205.1. Taxonomy (NCBI): domain Bacteria; kingdom Pseudomonadati; phylum Pseudomonadota; class Gammaproteobacteria; order Pseudomonadales; family Pseudomonadaceae; genus Pseudomonas; species Pseudomonas sp. E315. The sequence goes on from NZ_JBUZPJ010000001.1 coordinate 220,744, forward strand.
TTGGGTGGCAGCATGAGTCACTCATTATACTCATGGGGGCAATATCCTAAAAAACCACAGCAGGCCAATGCGTGTAGTTGGAGTGAAGACGTTTCAGATATGGTCAGGCATTTATCTGCTGAGCATGGTAGTACGTTGCCGTTTGGTAATGGTCGAAGTTATGGTGATAGTTGTTTAGCCTCTAGTAATCAAGTATTACTTATGCGGCAAATGAATCGTTTTATCGAAGTTGACTGGCAGCGGGGTATCGTTCGTGCAGAGGCTGGGATCACGCTGGCGGAAATATTGTCAATATCCATCCCGCACGGGTGGTTTCTTTCCGTCACTCCAGGGACTCAGTTTGCTACCTTGGGGGGGGCTATTGGAAACGATGTTCATGGTAAAAACCATCATTTAAGAGGCACGTTTGGCAATCACGTTCTGCGCTTTGGTCTCGCTCGTGAAGGCAGTGGCATATTAACTTGTTCTCCGCACGAATGTGAGAATCTATTTGCCGCAACCATTGGTGGTTTAGGTCTTACAGGCGTTATTGTATGGGCGGAGATACAGTTGATTCCGATACGTACAAGTCAAATTGATAGCACCGTCATGCGATTTAATAATTTGCATGAATTTTTTAGTCTTTCAGCTGAGCTGGATCATCAACATGAATACAGTGTTGCATGGATTGATTGTCTAGCAAAAGGATCTCAACTCGGGCGGGGCGTTTTTATTGTCGGAGATCATGCTCGTTACGGTTCATTGGCGTACGATGAACGTCAGAAATTACGCATGCCAATAACGCCTTCTATTTCTCTAATTAATAATGTGTCACTGCGAGCATTTAATGAAGCTTACTGGCGTAGTCATACAGCTAAGCGCACACGTAAAATAACAAATTTCGAGCCGTTTTTTTATCCGTTAGATCGAATATTAAATTGGAACCGCATATACGGGCGTAAGGGGTTCCAGCAGTACCAATGCGTCATACCAGAAACTGTTGCCGAAGTGGTGATGTCTGAATTGCTTTCAACTATTGGGAAGTCAGGCCTAGGTTCTTTCCTTGCCGTACTCAAACGCTGCGGTGACACAGCTTCGCCCGGATTGTTGTCTTTCCCCATGGCCGGTACATCTTTAGCTCTAGACTTTCCTCAGACGCTTGATCTGGCATCACTATTTGAACGTCTTGATGCCATTGTTCGAGAGGCGAAGGGGCGTTTATATCCAGCAAAAGATGCTCATATGAGCGGCAGTGATTTTCGTAATGCCTACCCTGCTTGGGAACACTTAGAAACGCTACGTGATTCTTCCCTAATGTCCCATTTTTGGAAACGAGTAATTGCATGAAAAAAATATTGATTATTGGAGCTACCTCTGCGATTGCTAGTGCTTGCGCTCGTCTTTGGGCAGGGGAGGGGGCAGAGTTTTTTTTGGTAGGGCGTAATATTAGTAAGTTGGAGCAAGTGGGCTCTGATTTATGCAGTAGGGGTGCGAAGAAAGTGGCGATACACGTTATGGACTCCACAGATATCGTTTCGCATTCAATGATGATGGACGCATGTTTAGAGAACTTATTTCAGATAGATATAACGTTAATTGCTCATGGTACATTACCAGACCAGGCAGTTTGTCAGCAGGACGTCGGTATTGCATTGGATGAATTTGCCAATAATGCAACTTCTGTCATTGCCCTTCTGACTAGGCTAGCCAATCAGTACGAGCTTCAGCGTTGCGGGACCCTAGCAGTCATTTCTTCTGTAGCGGGGGATCGGGGGCGTCCTTCAAACTACTTATACGGATCCGCTAAGGCTGCCATTTCCACATTTTGTGAAGGCTTACGTGCTCGGCTATTCAAAGTTGGCGTGCATGTGATGACTATAAAACCTGGCTTTGTTAACACACCAATGACACAAGGACTTTCTCTTCCTGCGGCTCTAGTCGCTGAGCCCGAAGAAGTAGCCTATAGAATCGTTAAGGGCGTTGAACACAAAGTAAATGTTCTTTATGCGCCTGGTTTCTGGTCGTTAATTATGTTGGTGATTCGGAGTATTCCTCAGGTCGTATTCAAGAGGTTGAATTTATGAGCGACGCCATGAAGCTGTCTGGTTGGCAGTATCGCGTTGTTATTCTTTCAGTTGTATTGTCGGCTATAGGTTATCTGTGCTTCTCTTTATGGGGGGGATGGGAGGCGGTAATCAGTGCTGTTGCTAAAGTTGGAGTAGCCGGAATTGTCATAGCGCTGCTGATGTCTACACTGAACTACGGCTTACGTTTTATGCGCTGGCAAGGTTATCTCAAGGCTTTAGGCCATATTGTGCCCTGGAGGCCTAGCTTGCGAATATATCTGGCAGGCTTTGCGCTCACCACAACACCAGGAAAGGCTGGCGAGGCTTTACGAGGTGTTTTGCTTAAGCGTTGGGGGGTTCCATTCCCACAGAGTTTTGCTGCTTTTTTTAGTGAACGGCTGTCTGATTTGTTAGCGGTCGTGTTGCTTGCCCTGTTAGGGCTGACGTTATACCCAGATGGCCGCTTAATTGTTGTGATTGGCGTATCTCTTGTGGTCATAAGTCTTTTAGTGCTTTCTCAACGTTCACTCATAGAGCGCATTGCTGCTCTGGTGCCCGCGCAGAGCGGAAAGCTCACGGGGCTGTTGCATCATTTGATTCAAGTTTTATTAGAAGCACAGCGTTGCCATCGATTGGGGATGCTCGTTGCTTCAACCTTGTTGAGCCTTTTAGCATGGGGTGCCGAAGCTATTGCTTTCTACTGGGTTTTGAATTGGATGGGGGCCGATATACCGCTTGCTTTTGCTGTTTTCGTATACGCACTTTCAATGTTGGCTGGTGCGCTTAGTTTTATGCCCGGAGGGCTGGGTGGAGCAGAGGCTGTAATGGTTAGTCTGTTAGTATGGAAAGGTATGCTCAGTGCAGATGCGATTGCAGCAACTATATTAATTAGACTTGCAACACTTTGGTTTGCAGTAGGAGTTGGTGCTGTGGAGTTGATGACTTTAGGTAAAGCGCGGAGAGGTGAGTCGTGAGTTTTTTGGGTGTGGTTAAAAGCTTTAGAAGCTTGTTTGAAACTAAAATTTCTTATTTTTCAATCATGATTTTTTCATACCTTATGCTTTTTTGGATTCTGTTTTATCAGATATCCAATACAACAGTTCAGCTCTATGGTGATAGTTATTCGTACCTAAATTTGCCATTAGGTTATAGCTTCAAAGAGTTGTTTTTAAGTATACGACCAGTAGCTAGTGTGTGGATGTTCAGGCTTTTTGCGGATCCGTCAAACTTTCCTTTTGCACAGATGCTAATTTATACATCTTCTGTGATGTTTTTGTGGTGGGTATTAAGTAGGTTGGTCAGAAGCAAACTGATATTTTTGTTTGCTTGCATTTGCTCTGTGCTGTTTTTCACGCACTCTACTTTCTCTATTTGGTTAAGTGGAGCGTTAACGGAAGCTGTCTTTTTTTCCTTGATGGTTTTGGCCTTGTCATTTCTTTTGGGGATCATTTTCCGGCCAGGGGTTTTTTATACCGTAGGGGCTACTATTGTAGTTGTTCTTCTGTCACTGCTGCGTGATGTAGGTGCTTATTATGCAGCACTTTATGGGGTCTTATTTGCGCTAATTTTTATATTTACCAGACAGAAAATGTTGCTCGTGCCATTTGTTGTTGCGCTGTCAATATTTATTTTTTCAAGTTGGAGCGCTGATCAAGGTATGAGGTGGCGCTTTTCAATGCTTAATAATTTTGGTAAGCGAATACTTGTAAGTGAGGAGTATAGAAACTATTTCGCTGATCGAGGAATGCCGCTAAATGAGGCTTTGCTTGATAAGGCCGGTGTATGGGCATCGAGAAAGGGGGTTAGTGGTTTTGGGTATAATAATGACCCAGGGTTACATGATTTTAGAATTTGGCTGCTGGCCAGCAGTAAGGGGGAGTACATGAGGTTTTTATTGACCCATCCCGTATATTCAATTAGCTCGTTGATCAATAATAGGGATGTTATTTTTTTTGGAGGTAATGATTTTGTAGGTCAGTACGGCATGAAAGGTTATAAAGGGGTTGATTATGGCGTAAAGAATTTTTATGGTATGGTCTATTCGATTCTTGCCTTAGTTTTTTTTATTGGTATTGTGCTTGTTCGAAGAAGAGATCGTGCGGGTTTTAAATACTACTTTTTTGGGATCACTTATTTTTCGTTTCTTTTCCCCTTTGCATTCATAGGCTATCATGCGGATGCTATGGAAGTTCCTAGGCATCTATTGCCTGTGCTTTTTCATGCTTTTTTATCTGGAATTCTATTTTTGGTTTTGCTTGATAAGTTGGTTGTTTCTCGAGAGGAAGTTTCAACTAAATAAGTGGTTACGAATTTAACTTATGATCTTGCGGATCTAATGGCTAGGATCTGTACGAAATGTTTTCGAGTGGAGGTTGGGCAAGGCGAAAACAGACAAGGAAACGGTGTTTACGTGTTGTAAATTAGCATTCTGAGCCTGTTTTCAACGCGGCATAACCGAGAGTAGGTACATTTTGTACAGAGCCTAGGCGGTAGTGATCTGGAAGCGCTCCATGATCCCCACCTTTAAAATGTGGGGTTCATGGAGCGCTTACGTTAATTAGGGCAATCTTAGGGCAGATGTGAGGCCTCCTCATGCCGGTAAAGGTTTGAGATAGCGCATCAGATACCCCGCATTTACGGTCTGTAGCGGCGCAGAATGCACGCAGAAAACGTTCGAATCCCTATCCTTTGCAGACGTTGGCGTGGTGTATCTGCGAGGTTGATTTTTTCGGGCGGTTGGCACCAGTTCACAAGGTTTTACCTTGAAGCCCGATACCGTTCTTCTATACAGTGAGCCGTAGATCCTCCGAGGGTAGCTTCATGCTCAACAGCCAATCCACAGCCCGAACCGCAAATGTCGACCACGTCGTCGCCACCAATAACCTTGAAGGTGCCCGCACCAGCGCGTTTGTGGCGAGTAAAATGGCCGAGTACCGTGAAGGCAAGATATCTTCAGCAGAGCTGCTCGCTGCCACCAAAGCCCGCTACGCCTCCAAATGACCAGTGATTTCACCCACGATGAGGGTGATGATCACTACTACGTCGCGGGTTATTCAGTCGAAGACGATCCTTACGTCTACCCCAACGGCGTTCTGATCAACCTCCTGAACATTCAAGACACCGCCACCTTGGGTGAGGCTGAGACTGACTTTGCGTCGGTTCGCATCATTCAGCTCCAGGAAGAGCCCATCGAAGGCGATTTTTCGCTAAAGCACCTGCAGGCTATTCATCGGTTCATGTTCCAAGATATTTACCCTTGGGCAGGTGAGTGCCGCAAAGTTGATATCGCCAAGAACGACACCATATTTCTCGCGCACCAAAAAATTGAAGCGGCTTTCCACAACATGTGGTTACGCCTCGAGCAAAGTGATTTTTTTTCGGATTTGAACGGAGATCTGAAATGTTTCGCTGCCGAGGCTGGGGTTGCACTGGGTCGTATCAACCATATTCATCCCTTCCGCGAAGGTAACGGTCGTACACAACGCGAGTACCTGGATGCGTTAGCGCGGCGTGCAGGTTTTGTGCTGGAGTGGGGCGGTGTTTCTAAGCTGGCCATGAAGGACGCTTGTGTGGATGCGGAGACTGACCCTGAGTGCAAGGCTCTGGCGAAGTTGATCCGATTGAGCGCCAAAAGCCTTTAACTTCCACCGACGTCTATCAGACATTAGCGTACTTACTACCACTGGGTTTTGATGTCTAAGAAAGGCCCAGACGTGGTGCCAGAACCAAAATCCAACCCCTTATAGAATGCGGCCTGCGTCCAATTGGCACTCTCAAAGTAATGGCACCATAATTTTGCTACAGGCCATGTGCTGTATGTATATACATAAGGGTCTTGAAAACCGTCGACTGTAACAGGTCCATGAGTTCGAATCCCATCGCCTCCGCCATATTGCGACACCGACAGAGCCCGTCCTAGACGGGCTTTGTCGTTTCTGGGGTTTGGGAAAAACCGCTACGCAGAGCCCATCGTTTCCGTAACTACGCCCAATACGAAGGCACGCCCTTACGCCCACCAACACGGGCTGGCGCAAAGGTCAGTGTCGAAGCGTTGCAATGGCACCTGAATCAGTGCCATTGGTTTAAATCCCCGACCGAATCATTGGGCTGATTATTCGGCTTCCAAGGTTAAGTGCTTCGGTTACCAAGGCCGTCAGTTGCGTTGCGTCTTCGTTAAGAATGCACTGCGCGAGTTGTTCGCCAATGGTTGTGCCGGAGTTCGAGCCCTCGGGAAAGGCGCGAAGGATGAGCAGGCCGTTGTTGGTGAGAACAACTTCAAAAAAAGAAATACCAGACATGCCGTCGAAATGGATGTAGCCGACATCCGCTAGCCATTTGACGGTGGCCATGAACAGGGATTCTTCTTTTTCCAGCGCATCGCGATTACTGGCCCCAAGTGTTTTGTAGTCGATGAAGCGCTCGGCTGTGACCGTTACAGGTAATGGAAAGCTGCGGTACAGGTGACCAAGGATAAGCCCTGTGTAGCAGTCAAACAGTTCAATATTGTTGGCGGGCAGGGCGTTGATGGATTGGACGTTTTTGTCTTTTAGGTGGCTGGCTAATCCTTTGAACATACGAACCTCCGTCAGGTGAGTCTGTTAGCGGTGACTGAATAGTCGTACTCACTGGTATAGCACAGCGATGCTCAAGGGCTCAGCCCGCCCTTGAGCAGGTGTGACTCAGGTCAAAATGCCCGCTGATTTGGCCGCTTTGAGCCAGCCCGGAAACTCGTCCATCAGTTGGTCGTATAGCTGATCTTCGCTGATGTCGTTTAGGTCATCTAGGGCAAAGAAGTTGCAGTTGTCGACGACTCGTCCCGGCAAGTCGTCGAGTTTTTCCAGAATGCCGTAACCCCGGCCACCCAATCCCACAAATTGCCAGAAGATGGGTAATTTGGCGGCTTCGATCATGAGTTGAGTAATCGCACGATTTTCGCTAACCCCTCCATCGCTGATAAACAACACGTAAGCCGGGGTGCGGTCGCCAGACTGTTGGTAATAGTCAATGACCTGGCGCATGGCTTTAGGCTCGTCATTAATGCGCTGCCCTACATTCCATTTGCGCCAGCCGTCATGGTCGTGTTCGACATAGTGCTGATAGTTTTTCAGGGTGACAGGGGACAGTTGGCAGGTTTTTGCCCCAAATGCCCAGCAGTCGAGTGCGCCGTCGTCGTCAAAATGTACAGCTAAAGGCAGCAGGCGGTTGATGACTTCCTGTACGCGGCCCTTTGCATACTGGCCGTGCATGGAGCCAGAAGCATCAAGCACAAGGCCAACACGGGCCTTGGTCTCGCTCAAGTTGGCTTTTTCCAAGCTGATTTGGGCTTTTTTAGCCAAGCTGACCAACTGTGGAGCCGCTTCGGCGAGCTTTTTCTCCAATGATATTTTTGCGGGTACGGGCTGAGTGGTCGGCTCCTCGCTCACTGTCCCGCCGAAGTGATTAACCAGTGCGGCCAAGCCAGCGTTAAAGCCTTGGAGATTGGCCGCCAGTCGCCATTCACCCTGTTTACGGTAGATGTCAGCCACCATGATGGCTTTTTCTTCGGCAAAGGTCGCCCCGTTAAAAGGGCAGTTGGCAACATCCTGAGCACCGTGGCGTATCACAAAACTGCTGTCTTGAAGGCTGTGCATGGTGCCATTGCCGTCGATGGAAGCAGTGAACACCAGCCGGTCAATCGTGGACGGCAAGCGGGCCAGATCCATGCTGAACTCGCTGCCGTTGGATAACGTCAAACTGTTACAAGGTGATGCAGGCTGGTTAAAGAAAATCATGTAACGGTCATCAGACAATTTCCCTTGTGCATCAATGCCGAAGCACACGTAGTCGATGCTAAAGGGGCTTTCAATATTGAGTCGCAGCGTAAGTTGCGTCCCCTGAATGAGGGTTGCCAGAGGTAGCCTTTGGCCTTGTGAAATGAGCATACTCAGGTCTTTTCCTTGACGGTCATCTAGTCGTTGAATAGCGAAAATACTAAAAGAATCAGATGGATAACTGGCTATTTAAAGCGACACTGCTATTACTGTTGAACGCGCGAACAGGCGCACAGTCTTTTTGAGCCCGCTTCGGCGATGCTACTTCTTTTTGGAGGATTGATGTCCAAGCCAGCATGGATGCGCAATACCTTAGTCGCCGCTGCGCTGTTGAGTGTGCTCGCAGCGAATGCTTACGCTCAACAGCCCCGGACGCTGAAGTTGGCCATTGGTGATGGGCCCACTGAAGGTTTTGATCCCATGCTGGGTTGGAGTCACGGCAGTTACCTACTGCTGCACAGTCCGTTACTTAAGCAAAATGAAGACTTGTCCTGGAGCAGCTTTCTGCTCAGCGACTACCAGACCCGTGATGATGGTAAAACCTGGATTCTGAAGCTCAAGCCCGACCTGAAGTTTTCTGACGGCCAGCCGCTCACGGCCAAGGATGTGGCCTACACCTACAACAACGCAGCGGCCAGTGGCGGCAAGGTCGACATGGGCAACTTCCTCAAGGCTGAGGTGGTTGACCCGCTGACTGTGCGTATTGAGCTCAAGGCGCCGCAAAGCACCTTCGTTAATGTGCTGGGGTCGTTGGGTATTGTTTCGGCGGACAAGTACGATGCCAAAACGTATGCCCAAAAGCCAATTGGCGCAGGGCCTTACCGGCTGGTCAGTTACCAGCCAGGCCAGCAACTGATTGTTGAAGCTAACCCGTACTATGCGGGCCAAAAGAATGACTTCGACAAGTTGGTGTTTGTTTTTCTCGATGAAGACAGCGCGTTTGCGGGCGCCCAGAGCCAGCAATTGGGGATTGTGCGTATTGCCCCTTCATTGGTCGTGGGGCCAGTTGATGGCATGCGGTTGTGGGTGCGCCCTAGCGTAGAAAACCGCGGCATCGTGTTGCCGACCACGCCATCAGGCAAGAAAGACGCACAGGGTTATCCGATAGGTAACGATGTGACCGCCGATGTGGCGATTCGCAAGGCCATCAACTACGCTATTGACCGTCAATTACTGGCTGACCAGATTCTCGAAGGTCATGCGATCCCTGCCTACACCGGGGTTCAAGGGTTGCCTTGGAATAATCCTGACGCGGCTTTCAAGGATGGCGACATAGCCAAGGCTAAACAGTTATTGGATGAAGGGGGTTGGGTTGAAACGCCCAGCGGCATTCGCGAGAAAAACGGTCTGCCCGCCAAAGTAACCCTGTGGTACGCCAGTGGCGATGCAACACGACGCGACTTGGCACAAGCCGTGCGATCCATGCTTAAACCTGTTGGCATTGACGTGGACTTGAAGTCCGGCAGTTGGGAAACCGTCGAACGTAACATGCACGCTAACCCGACATTATTTGGGTGGGGCAGCCTTGACCCGATGGAGCTTTACCACCACTACAGCAGCAAGGCCGCCGGGGTGGAGTACTACAACCCCGGTTACTACCAAAACCCCGTGGTGGATCAGCATTTGCAGCAAGCGCTGGATGCTCCGACCTGGCAGCAAGCGGTACCGCACTGGCAGCAAGTGGAGTGGGACGGCAAAACGGGGGCGGGCGTCAAAGGCGATGCGGCTTGGGCGTGGCTGCTGAACGTGCAGCACACTTATCTGGCCGATCAGTGCATTGATCTGGGTAAAGGCGCGCCAGAAATTCATGGCTCTTGGTCGCTCCTTAACAGCCTTGATGGTTGGAAGTGGACCTGCAAGTGATACGCGGCTTCTCGCTGTTTGTGGGGCGTTTGGTGTGCCTGCTTCTGGTGACGGCTGCGGGCACATTTACGTTGCTGAGCTTTTCTCCGGTGGACCCGATTCGCGCCTACATCGGTAACGACCTACTGCATGTGCCGCCTGAGCAATACCCGTTGATTGCTGCCCGCTGGGGGCTGGACCTTCCGCTGTGGGAGCGTTTTTTGCACTGGTTCGGCCAAATGGTGCAAGGCGATTTGGGCTATTCAATGCTCTACAACGCGCCAGTTTCTCAGGTGATAGGTGAGCGGTTCGCGACTTCGTTTGCGTTGCTGTTTTCGGCGTGGTTATTTTCCGGGATTGCCGGTTTGGCAATGGGGCTGACAGCCGGGCGATACCTCAATCGCTGGCCGGATCGGTTGATTTGCAGCGTGTCCTATTTGTTGGCGTCTCTGCCAACGTTCTGGATTGGGCTGCTGTTGCTGTCACTGTTTGCGGTTACCCTGAATTGGGCGCCTATTTGTTGCGCCTGGCCCCCCGGCAGTAATGCCCAAACTGCAACCTGGGGCGATAAGCTCCATCATTTGGTCCTGCCGATGCTGGCGTTGGGTGTGCTGGGTGTTGGCAATATTGCTTTGCACACGCGTGCTCGTGTGGCAGACGTGATGAACAGCGAGTTCATTCGCTATGCACAGGCGCAAGGGGATAAGGGCTGGCCGCTGATCAACTTTCATATTTTGCGCCACGCGATCAGTCCTGCGTTGTGCCTGCAATTTGCTTCGGTTGGGGAATTGCTGGGCGGCTCGTTACTGGCTGAAAAAGTGTTTGCTTACCCCGGCCTGGGTCAAGCCACCATTGATGCTGGTTTGCGCGGTGATATTCCGTTGCTGATGGGGATCGTGATGTTTTGCGCTGTGCTGGTGTTTACCGGCAACAGCATTGCCAACGCACTCTTGCAGCATCTCAACCGAGGGGCGGTGCGCCAGTCATGACTTACGACCCCAATCGCGCATTACTCAGACTGTGCGCCTCGTTGCTGCTGTTACTGGTATTGATTGGTTACGGTATTTCGGTGTCGGGTGTAGACATTGAGATGGACTTGTTGGCACGGCGTCAGGCGCCATCGGCTGAGTTTTGGTTCGGCACCGACAGCCTTGGGCGCGACCTGTGGCTACGCTGTTTTCAAGGCATGACCACCAGTTTGCAAATCGGCCTGACGGCGGCGTTTTGCAGTGGCTTTTTGGCACTGCTTACCGCCAGCCTGTGTACTGTGAGCAAGACATTCGACTACCTGATACGCGGGCTTATCGACAGCCTGTTGGCCTTGCCGCATTTACTCTTGCTGGTGCTGATTTGCTTCACTCTGGGCGGCGGCAAACAAGGGGTGATTCTTGCTGTCGCGCTGACCCACTGGCCGCGTTTGGCGCTTATTTTGCGCTCTGAAATCTTGCGAATTCGCGAAACCGATTTTGTGATGTTGTCCCATCGTTTGGGCAACAGCAGTTTTTATCGTTGGCGCCATCATTTATTGCCGTTGCTGTTGCCGCAGTGGATTGTGGGCACGCTGTTGATGTTTGCGCATGCTGTCTTGCACTCTGCGGCGCTGAGTTTTTTGGGCTTCGGGCTGGCGCCCCATGACCCATCGTTGGGGCTATTGCTGGCGGATGCGCTACGTTACTTGAGCAGCGGCGCGTGGTGGCTGGCGTTTTTTCCGGGTTTGATTCTGGTGGGTTTGGTGTTGGTCTTTGATCAATTCGCACGGGCTTTGCAGCAGTTATGGATAAGGATCAGCTGATGCTCAAATTCAACCAGTTCGCGATCGACATTGCTCACTATCACTGGCTGGGCCACAAAACCTGGCACCCCCTGTTGAGCAATATTTCTCTTGAAGTGCATCCCGGCGAGTTGGTGGCACTGGTGGGCTCCAGTGGTGAAGGTAAAAGTTTGTTGTTGCAGAGCACCTTGGGGCTGCTGCCAGACACTATGCGTTGTCGTGGTGAAATCGTGCTCGACGGCCAAGTGTTGGGTGATGCCAGTAAAGTCGATCAGCGTGGCAAAACAGTGTGTTACGTACCTCAGGGTGTCAGTGCCTTGAATCCACTGATCAAAGTGGGGCCGCAACTGATGCGTGCGGCGCACCTGGGTGGCGTCAACGTGGGGTTGAATGAGGTGGCTGAGCAACTTCAGCATTACAACTTGTCGCCCGGCCTGGTCGATGAGTTTCCGCGTACGTTATCGGGCGGTATGGCTAAGCGGGTACTGGCCAGTTGCGCGGCATTAACTCACGCACGCTACATCTTGGCCGATGAAGTGACGTCCTGGCTTGATGACGAGCACGCCTGCCAATTGTTGGCCCACCTCAAGGGTTTTTGTGAGCAGGGGCGCGGGATCTTGTGGGTGACCCACGATTTGGCGTTGGCATCACGATTTGCAGACAAAATCGCCGTGTTGCATCAAGGCGAACTGCACGAAACCTTGAGTGCGCAGGCCTTACGCGAAAACGGCGGCAGCCCGTGGTTGCAATCACTGTGGGCGGCGTTACCTGAGCAACAGTTTTTTGCACGTTGTGTGCCTTTCGTTGGGCGTCAAACCTATGCTTGATGTTCACCAGCTCACCATCGTGCAAGATGGGCGTCGGCTCTGGGATTCGGTGTCATTTCAAGTCAGCTCGGGTGAGCGTCAGGGCATTTCTGCGCCCAGCGGCTTCGGTAAAACCACGTTGGGCCGTGTACTGGCACAATGGCAGACGCCCACTTCAGGCAGCATCACAGTCGGGGGCAAGCCATTACCGAAAAAGGGTTACTGCCCGATTCAACTGGTGCCACAGCATCCTGAGCTCACGTTTAATCCTTATCGCACAACGGGCCAAAGCCTGCGTGATGCCTGGTCGCCGGATGCCAGTTGGCTTGAACGCTTGATGGTAAATCCAGTGTGGTTGAGCCGCCGCCCTGATGAGCTGTCGGGAGGTGAGCTGGCCCGTATCGCCTTGCTCAGAGCCCTCGACCCACGCACACGCTACTTGATCGCAGATGAGGTGACGGCCCAGTTGGATGCGCACCTGCAAGCGCAGGTGTGGCAGGTACTGCTTGAAGAGGTTGAACGCCGTGAGCTGGGGCTGATTGTGTTCAGTCACAACAAGGCGCTGCTGGAGAAAGTCTGCTCAAACATCTGGAAACCAAAGAAAGTCGAATAGACGGCGCGCGCTTTAAAGCCCGTTTAGCTCGCAATACTCGGCCCAGTCCATGCCGGCCATTTGCGCAACCTCACGGTGTACCTCAAGGCGTTGAGCCTGAAACTCTTCGTCTGTTGCGCAGGTCAGTTGCAGTGTTAACTCCCATGCGAAAAAGCCCAAACGTTCGGCCTCAGCTTCAAAGGCCTCGTTCAAACGTTCCTGACGATATTGTTTGGCAGACTGCTTCACCGCTTGGGCGGCCAAGGGGTTTAAGTGGTCTAGTTCGTAGGCAATTTCCGGATGTTCGCTGAGAAAACGATCAAGTGCTTTTTGATGGTGGGGGCCGGGTTCGGTCATGAGGACTCCAGTTTGAAAGGTCGTGGCCAAAGGTTTAACGGCGCTCATGCTGTTTGCGATATGCGCCGGGTTGTACGCCAATGTTTTTTGTAAACGCGCGGGTAAAGGCGGCAATCGATTGATAACCCACTGCCGCACAGGCTTGCTCAACCGTGTGGTCGGTTTGCAGCAATTGGCAGGCGTGGCGCATGCGTAAAGCCAATAACACATGCCCCGGCGACTGCCCGGCCTGTTCGCTGAAGCGTTTGAAAAATGCTGAGCGTGAAAGGCCAGTGCAGGCTGCCATGTTTTCTAGAGTCCAGGGCTGCTCAGGGTGTTCGATCAGTTGCTCTAGCAAACTCGAAAACGCGGGCTGGCGTGCCAGCGCCACCAGCCCACCGAGGTTGGGGTTGTCTCCAACTTGCTGGCGCAGCACGTACAGAAACAGCAGATGGCTCAAGCGCTCAAGCAGCGACGAAGAGGGCGCGGGAGTGCGTTGGCATTCTTCCAGAATCAACTGAAACAGTGAGCGAGCAGCCTGCGAACACGGGTCGTCAGCGCGCAAGATAATCCAGCTGGGCAGCGCCTCGATAATCAGCGATGACAGCCCCGGCTGGAAATGGAAAAACCCACACACCAGCCCAACGCCATCTTCTGCTTGGGCGTCCAGGGGCTGCATGGTTTGCCGGGGCAGTTGCGAGGCCAACTGAGGGGCTTGCGCGCTGGACAGCCGGTACTTCAAGTCTTGCAGTAAAAACAGTGCATCACCGGTATTGAGTTGCACGCCCCCCGCATGGCCTTCGACATGCAGCCAGCAATGGCCTTGCACCACCACATGAAAACTGGCACGAGCCAAGCCTTCAGTGCTGCTGTGCCAGCCACCGCAATAGCGGCCGACGTGAAACAGGCTGGCGTCAAGCTCAAGGCTCTCTAATAACCAATCGATCAGTGGGCTGGACGAAATCATCTAATGGAAACACTCAGAAGCAAGTAATCGCTACTTTAGAATATGGAATCAAATTTTTATAACCAACAGACTGCTTAGACACCTTACACAGGAGTCACTTCATGTCTCGCGTCACCCTTCATACCCTGGAAACTGCCCCAAGTGCCGCTAAGCCGTTTTTGGAAACTGCACAGAAAAACTCGGGTTTTATCCCTAATCTGCTGGGGATTTTAGCCAATGCGCCGGCGGCTTTGGAGACTTATGTCACGGTTTCGACGCTCAATGCCAAGGCCGAGCTCACGTTGCAGGAAAGGGAAGTGGTGCAACTGATTGCAGCCACTCGTCATGGTTGCGATTTTTGTGTCGCAGGTCATACCGCCGTAGCGCAGAACAAAGCCAAACTGCCCGACGAAGTTGTGAGTGCATTACGTGGGCAAACGCAGTTACCGATCGAGCGGTTGGAAGCCTTGGCGGCCTTCACCCGTGAAGTCATCGCCAAGCGCGGTGACGTCAGCGATCAGACCTATGCCGCGTTCCAGGCAGCAGGGTACACCGAAGGTCAGGCATTGGAAGTCATCCTTGGCGTGAGCCTGGCAACCCTGTGCAACTTTGCCAACGTTTTCGCCCGTACGCCGCTCAATCCTGAATTGGCACGTTACAGCTGGACTCAACCTGAGTAATCAGGCTGGCCGCGATTTAAAGGAGAAATCAATATGCTCGACCCAGTATTGAGTCAGTGGCTGGATGCCCAAGCGCAAGCGCTGGACCTTGGGCACAGCGATCCCCAGCATGTGCTGTCGCAACTGGCCTGCGCCAATGTGTTGCGGGTCGGGGTTAGCCCGCAATTGGGTGGCAGCGGCGGCACACTGGCAGACACTTTGGAGGTCATGGCCAGCGTTGCCAGCCATTCGTTGGCCTCAGCGTTTGTGTTTTGGGGCCAGCGCGCTTTTATCGAATACCTCTTACAAAGCCCCAACAGCGCTTTGCGTGAGCGTCTGTTGCCCGATCTGTTAAGCGGCCAACTGGCCGGGGCAACCGGGCTGTCCAACGCCATGAAGTTCCTTTCGGGGATTGAAGCCTTGCAAGTGCGTGCGCGCACTGAGCCCAATGGCTGGTGCCTCAATGGTCGGCTGCACTGGGTGACCAACTTGCGAAAAAGTGGGTTTGTGGTTGCCGCAGCGATTGAACGCGAGGAGGGTGGAGCGCCATTTGTGCTGGCCATTCCTGACTCGCGCCCCGGCTTACAGCGTTCGGACGATCTGGTGTTGATGGGCTTGCAGTCAAGCAACACCGCAGCCTTGGATTTAAATGATGTGCGGGTCAGTCAGGACTGGTTGTTGCACGACGATGCACGGGTCTTTTTGCCGGCCGTTCGTCCCGCGTTTTTGGGGTTGCAATGCGGCCTGGCGATAGGTCTGGCCCGGCGCTCATTGAAAGAGGCCGAAGCGCATCTGCAAGGCCTGCGTTCAGCGCTGCTTGATGTGCTGCACGAACAGCAGGCCGATCTCGAAACCCACGTGCAAGCGCTTAAAGACGGATTACTCGACGGGCGCTTTTTGGCAGAGCCGGCGGCACTGTTCAGGCTGCGTATTGCGTTGGCCGAAGCGACCGCCAGTGCGGTGCAGTTTGAACTGCAAGCCAGTGGCGGCAAAGCGTATCTGAGTGCTTATGGCAGTGCCTTTGCCCGGCGCTGGCGTGAGTCAGCGTTTGTGCCCATCGTGACCCCAAGCTTGGTGCAGCTGCGCGCCGAGTTGCAGCGTCAGGCCAAGGTAAGCGCTTGATGAGCCGCGTTTTGCTGGAGGCACATCAGATCACCTTGGGTTACCCCCGTGAGGGCGGCTGGCAATCGGTACTTGAAGGCTTTGACCTGCAATTGATGCCTGGCGAAGTGGTGTCGGTGCTCGGGCCAAGCGGGGTGGGCAAGTCCAGTTTGTTGCGGGTGCTCGCAGGTTTGCAGACCGCCCACGCAGGCAGCGTGAGCTTGCTCGGTCAACCCGTCACAGCGCCGCATCCGCGTGTTGCCGTCGCCTTTCAAGACCCCAGCTTGCTGCCGTGGTTGACCCTTGAAAGCAATGTTGCTTTTGGTCTGGATTTTGCGCGTCAGCCCAATGTCTCCAGCGCTGAGCGCAAGGCTCGGGTTGATCAGGCGATTGTAGAAGTTGGCTTGCAACAGGCGCGGGGCCAATACCCGGCGCAGCTGTCGGGCGGCATGGCACAACGGGTTGCACTGGCACGCTGTTTGGCGCGCCAGCCACAAGTGTTGCTGCTTGATGAGCCATTTGGCGCACTCGACGAAGTCACCCGCCATGACATGCAACAACTGTTGTTGCGTGTGATTGCGCGCCATAACACGGCAGCATTGCTGATTACCCATGACATTGACGAAGCCTTGCTGCTCAGTGACCGAATCGTGCTACTGGGCCACAGCCCAGCGCACACGGTGGGTGAGTGGCGCATCGATTTAGCACAGCCGCGTGAAGAGCGGATCGATGAGCTGGGCGCGTTGCGTATCGACATCCTAAAAACCCTTCGGCGGGCGAGCCGCACTACTGACTCTGTTATTGACCCCTTGCCTGACTCGCTGGAGCGTAAACATGTGCCTGGACGACTTCACCCACACTCGGCGTGACATTTTAAAACTGAGCGCCATGCTCACCGCCGCAGGTGCCCTGCCGATGCTGGCCAGCTTGCAGGCCCGAGCGGCGGCCGAGCCTGATGCGCCGGTGCGCATCGGTTATTTGCCAATCACTGACGCCACACCCTTGTTGGTGGCTCATAACAATGGCCTGTTCGAAGCGGAAGGCATCAAGGCTGAGCGCCCTGTGTTATTGCGCAGTTGGGCGCAAGTGATCGAAGCGTTTATTTCGGGGCAGGTCAACGTGATCCACTTGCTGTCACCGATGACGGTATGGGCACGCTATGGCAGCAAAGTGCCCGCTAAAGTCGTGGCCTGGAATCATGTTGGCGGCTCGGGGTTGACCGTCTCCCCGAACATTACGCAGGTCAAGCAACTGGGCGGGCAGTCCATTGCGATTCCGTTTTGGTACTCGATTCACAACGTGGTGGTGCAACAGTTGTTTCGTGACAACGGTTTGCAGCCGGTGACGCGCCCAGTGGGCAGCGCGTTGGCCGACAACGAGGTGAACTTGGTGGTTATGCCACCCTCTGACATGCCGCCGGCGTTAGCCACCCAACGCATTGCCGGGTACATCGTGGCTGAGCCGTTTAATGCGCTGGCCGAAGACTTGAAGGTCGGGCGCGTGCAGCGTTTTACCGGTGATTTATGGCGCAACCACGCTTGCTGTGTAGTGTTCATGCACGAACATGACCTCAATAACCGCCCTGAGTGGTCGCAAAAGGTGGTCAATGCCATTGTTAAAGCGCAGGTCTGGACCCGCGACAATCGTGATGAAGCAGCAAAGTTGCTGGCCAAAGATGGCAACAATCGCTACACCCCGCACAGCTCGCAGGTGTTGCAACGGGTGTTGGCGCCCGCGGCCAGTGAGCGCGAGCACTATCAAGCCAGTGGTGCCATTGAGCACGCCAACTGGGATGAGCAGCGCATTGATTTTCAGCCTTATCCATTTCCCAGTTACACCCAAGCGCTGGTGTCGCGCCTCAAAGACACATTGATTCAAGGCGACAACAGTTTTCTGGCCAACCTTGATCCTGCGTTTGTGGCGCAAGATTTAGTCGATGATCGCTTTGTCAAAAACAGCATTGCGGCAGTGGGGGGATTAAAGACTTTCGGTCTGCCCGAAAGCTTTGAGCGCACTGAGGAGTTTGGCTTTTGAAAGCGTTGGCTCCTTCGATCAAACGTCAGTGGTTACTCGGCAGTTCAGGTTTGCTGAGCCTGTTGCTGCTGTGGTGGCTGGGCGTTGAACTGTTCGGCAGTGCGCAAGGTCTGTCGGCGCGCTTCTCACCTCAGGCCACCTTTGTCAGCTTGATCGAGTTGCTGGGCAGCGCGCAGCTTTATGAGAACGTGTTGGTCAGTCTGAAGCGTATTTTGGTGAGCTTGCTGATGGCCTTGCTGCTGGGTGTGCCACTGGGGCTGCTCATCGGCGGCTCGCGAAATCTTGAGGCGGCGACCACGCCCGCTTTTCAGTTTTTGCGCATGATTTCGCCGCTGTCGTGGATGCCTGTGGTGGTCATGCTGATGGGGGTGGGTGATCAACCGATTTACTTCTTGCTGACTTTCGCGGCTGTGTGGCCGATTTTGCTCAATACCATCGCGGGTGTCCGTCAGCTTGACCCGCGCTGGCTGCAATTGAGCCGCAGTTTGAGTGCCACGCGCTGGGAAACCCTGCGCAAGGTGATCGTCCCGGGGGTGCTGGGGCATGTGCTGACAGGCGTTCGGCTGTCGATCGGTATTCTGTGGATTGTGCTGGTGCCCTGCGAAATGCTGGGGGTGAGCGCGGGCCTAGGGTATTTCATTCTCGATACCCGAGATCGGTTGGCCTACTCAGAGCTGATGGCAATGGTGGTGTTGATCGGTGTGCTGGGGTTTGCCCTGGATGCGTGCGCCAGGGCGTTGCACCGGCGTTGGGTGCATGCGTGAGGCAAGTCAGTTTTCTGTGAGCTGGCCATTACCGCACGAGGTAGGCGCGCAGAGCGGGCGATTCTGGGTGTGGTGCCCCGTGATGATGTACAGCACATCAATGCCGACCAAGGTGATGGCGGCCAGATAGTCAGCGCGGGGTTGGGTAATATCGCGCTCATAAAAACCTTGAGCATGGCGCCCAACGCCACCCGCTGACGCCAATTGTTTCTGCGTCAGGCACAAGCGCAGGCGCTCTTGCTTCAAACGCGATCCATACGTGCTCATGGCTGTCGCTCAAACAAGATGAAGGTTTGCAAAAAGAGTAATTCAAACGCTGAACTAGGAAAAGATTTGAAGTCTGCGGTGTTCGCACAACGTGCGACGTTTGGCATAAATCGAGCAGGACCCCGCGTGGCAATCCTGCTCGACATCACTGATTACTCAGCCTGATTTTTGTCTGCTTCTGGCAGGAACCAGTTCAGCAGCAGGGCGCAAATACCGCCCGTGGCAACCCCGGACTCCAGCACATTGCGCAAAGCGGCGGGCATGTGTGCGAGGAACTCTGGCACTTGCGACACACCAAGGCCCAAGGCCAGCGATACCGCAATAATCAGCAGTGCGCGACGATCCAGCGTAATGCTGGCCAAAATGTTGATCCCGGAGGCCGCAACCGCGCCAAACATCACCATCGCCGCACCGCCCAGCACGGGCTCTGGGACTGCCTGAATGGCACCGGCTACGCTTGGGAACAAACCCAACAGCACCAGCATTGCGGCAATCCACACGCCAATGTGGCGACTGGCAATGCCGGTCAGCTGAATCACGCCGTTGTTCTGGGCAAAAATCGAGCTAGGAAAGGTGTTGAAAATACCGGCCAGCAGCGAGTTGGCACCGTTGACCAATACGCCACCCTTAATGCGTTGCATCCACAGCGGACCTTCGACGGGCTGACGCGACACTTTACTGGTGGCAGTCACGTCGCCAATGGCTTCGAGCGAAGTCACCAGATAGATCACCAGCATCGGAATGAACAACGCCCATGAAAACCCCAGGCCAAAGTGCAGCGGCATTGGCACCTGGAACCACTCGGCTTGATGCATGCCGGTGAAGTCCAGGCGGCCCAAATATCCGGCCAGTGCGTAACCCACGGCCAAGGCAATCACAATGGCGCAGCTGCGCATCCACACCAGTGGAATGCGGTTGAGAATGACGATGATCGCCAGCACCACGCCCGACAACATCAGGTTTTCGCCATTGGCGAAGGTGCCGTTGCTCATGGCCGTGAAGCCGCCACCCATGCTGATCAGGCCGACTTTAATCAGGGTCAGGCCAATCATCAGCACCACAATGCCGGTGACCAACGGGGTAATCATGCGTTTTACAAACGGCAAAATCCGCGAGATGCCCATTTCGACGAACGATCCTGCGATCACCACGCCAAAAATGGCGGCCATTACTGCCTCAACCGGGGTGCCTTGTTTGACCATCAGCGCGCCGCCGGCGATCAGCGGGCCAACAAAGTTGAAGCTGGTGCCTTGCACAATCAGCAAGCCTGCGCCAAAGGGGCCAAAACGTTTGCACTGCACAAAGGTGGCGATGCCCGAAATGACCAACGACATGGACACAATCAGGTTGGTGTCGCGGCTGGACACGCCAAGCGCCTGACAAATCAGCAGGCCTGGCGTCACGATTGGCACAATGATCGCCAACAGGTGTTGCAGTGCGGCCAGAAAGCCGATCCACGGCTTAGGGCGGTCTTCAAGACCAAAGACCAGTTCGCTGGTCTGGGACTCGGCTTCAAGCGGCGTTTTGAGAGAGGTCATGGCGAGCGCCCTGGAAAAAAGAGCGCGATTCTACTGGTGTTAAGCCACCACGCCCAGTGTTTGCTTGCTTGGGCTTTCACGCGGGCCTTAAGCGAACTTTAATTATTCGAATGTTTGCGGCGGGCCGAGGTCGCAGTTAAAGCCCTGCCAGGTTCATTGGCATCACTTGAAGAGGGACATGCAACCATGCTCGAACCCACCTGGACAGCCTTGAAGCATCACCGCCGGCTCCATCAAATTGTCGTGACCCTTGTGCGCTTCGGCGCTCAAGACGTGCTTGTGCGTTTGGGGTTGGGCCGTTTGTTGGCAGAGGTCAATGCTGAGCCCGGTGAATCGTTACCCGCCAGCACCCCGCAGCGTGTGCGTATGGCGCTGGAAGCATTGGGCCCGACATTTATCAAATGCGGGCAGATTCTGGCCAGCCGCAGTGACATCTTGCCGCCCAACTGGGTGGATGAACTGCAAGCGTTACACAGCCAGGCTTCGACCTTGCCGTGGGCAGAACTTGAGGCGCAAGTGTTGGAAGATTTGGGTTGTGAGCTGAGTGAGGCATTTGCTGAGTTCGACACTCAACCCCTTGCTGCGGCCTCGATGGCTCAGGTCTATCGGGCGCGTTTGCACACTGGCGAAGCGGTGGTGGTAAAAGTACAGCGGCCCGGCCTGCGGCGCAAAATGACCGCTGATTTGCAGTTGCTCGAAAGCCTGGCGCAGTGGGTTGAGCAGAATGAAAGCCTGGCGGCCTATCAGCCGCGTCAGATGGTCAGGCAGTTGGCCAAGGCCATGCTGGAAGAGCTGGACTTCACTCAGGAAGGGCAGAACTGTGACAGTGTTGCGCACAATTTTTCGCAAACTCCGAACATCGTGATTCCGCGTATTTATTGGGCTTTGAGCAGTCAGCGTTTATTGGTGCAGGCGTTTTTACCCAGCTTCACGCCTTTGGAGCACGACGCGTTGCTTGAGCAGGGGCTCGAACCTCGCGTATTAGCGCAGCGCGGGGCCCAGGCTTTTATCAAAATGTTGCTCGAAGATGGCGTGTTTCATGGCGATCCGCACCCCGGTAATTTACGAGCAATGAGCCACAATCGCGTGGGTTTTATCGACTTTGGTATGGTCGGTCGCCTTGATGAGCGGCGCCGGCTAGAAGTCATGACCTTTATGCGGGCGTTGACCGAAGGCAGCCCTGAAACCCTGATTGCGGTACTCATCGACTGGAGTGGTGAACGGGTCAAAGACGTGTCACGCATCGAGCAGGCGGCTCACGAGTTTATGGCTCGTCATACGGGTAGAGCGCTGAAAATGAGTGCGCTGATTACCGACTTTCTGGGGTTGATCCGCGAATATCAGTTGGTGCTCCCGCCCGATTTGTTGGTGTTGTTCAAGGCGTTGATTACTGCGGATGGGGTGCTGACTCGTCTCGATCCTGAACTGGATCTGGTGGCAATGGCTAAGCCTGCCGTCGAGAAAATGCTGCGTGAGCAGTTCAACTTCAAAGCAGCTAAACGTTTAGGCATTGACGGCTTGGAGCTGGGGCGGGGTGTCATGAACGACCTGCCCAAACTTACGCGGCTGATGATTCATCGGCTTAAGCATGGCGTGCTTGATCTTAAAGTAGACATGCCGGGGCTGGAGAGATTGGAGCGCTCATTGCGACTGGCTTCGACAAGGTTGTCGCTGGCGTTATTGATCAGTGCGCTGCTGATTGCATTCGGCCCGCAGATCGCAGCAGCGGGGCCGGTATGGCAAGGGTTGTCGGCCATTGGCTGGTTGGCGGGGATCGCTACGTTGGGCGGCTTGCTGGCGTTTTTGTGGAGTTTGTTTAAACGCTCGTGATCACGACTCCCAGTAATAGCGTTTTGACCGCTACAGGAACGTAGCCGTGTAGTCGTTGCCGAGGGCTGCGATCGATTGCGTAGCGATCGTAGACCGAAACACGCGGTACCCCTGGAGCCCCACGTTGCTAGACTTCACAGCGACTACGCCCCCGAACGTAGCCTCGACACAAGACGCGCTTTTCGTAGGAGCCGCCGCAGGCTGCGATCTTTAGCGCTTCATTATCTAAAGCGAAAAATCGCAGCCTTCAGCCGCTCGGATCTTGTAAGGCGTTTACACGTGCAGCGCATGCCCTAAAGCCCGCAGGGCAGCTTCTTGTACTGCTTCACCCAAGGTGGGATGGGCGTGAATGGTCCCCGCGATGTCTTCCAGGCAAGCGCCCATTTCCAACGACTGGCCGAAAGCAGTCGACAGCTCTGACACTCCGGCGCCGACCGCTTGCCAGCCGACAATCAAGTGATTGTCACGGCGGGCCACCACTCGCACGAACCCGGCTTTGGACTCCAATGTCATGGCCCGGCCATTGGCGGCGAAGGGAAAGCTGGCGCTCAAACACTCCAAACCCGCCGCTTGGGCCTCGTCAGGGGTTTTGCCGACGACGACTATTTCCGGGTCGGTAAAGCACACGGCCGCTATTGCAGTGGGGCTGAACTCACGCTGCTTGCCTGCAATGATCTCGGCGACCATTTCGCCTTGGGCCATCGCCCTGTGCGCCAACATTGGCTCGCCGGTCAAGTCGCCAATCGCCCAGACGTTGCGCATGCTGGTCTGGCAGCGGTTATCGACGCGAATCGCAGCCCCGTTCATGGTCAGTGCAAGGGTTTCAAGGTTGAAGCCTTGGGTGCGCGGTTTACGGCCGACGGCCACCAACACTTGATCGGTTTCAAGGGTTTGGCTTTCGCCCATCCGGTTGCGCATCGACAGGGTTTTGGTGCTGGCTTGAAAACCCTCCACGCTGTGCTCCAGATACAAAGTAATGCCCAGTGCTTTGAGTGATTCGGCGACCGGTTGCGTCAGCTCCATGTCATAAGTGGGCAAGATTCGTTCGCGAGCCTCTACCACAGTGACTTCGGCCCCCAGCTTGCGATAAGCAATGCCCAGTTCCAAGCCGATATAACCTGCGCCCACCACCGTCAAGCGTTTGGGGATGGAGGTAGGCGCCAAGGCCTCAGTGGACGAAATGATCGCCCCGCCAATCGGCAGGATCGGCAGGTCTACGGTTTGCGAGCCGGTGGCCAGCAACAGGTGCTCGCACTCAATGCGCTGCCCGTCGACTTCAACGGCCTTGCCATCAAGGATCTTGGCCCAGCCATGAATGACTTTGACCCCGTTCTTTTTCAGCAGGGCGCCGACGCCGCTGGTCAGGCGATCAACGATGGTGTTTTTCCACTGCACGCTTTGGGTGATGTCGAGCGTCGGTGCTTGGGTTTTGATACCCAGCGGCGAGTGGTGGGTGCTATAGCGTTGGGTGGTGTGAAACTGCTCGGCCACGTGAATCATTGCTTTTGACGGAATGCATCCGACATTCAGACACGTACCGCCCAAAGACTGGCCTTCGATCAAGACCGTCGGGATGCCCAACTGGCCTGCGCGAATGGCGGCCACATAACCGCCGGGGCCTGCGCCAATAATCAGCAGCGTGGTGTGTTGAGTTGGCTGCATGTTCACTCCAGAAACAGGGTGGCAGGTTGTTCGAGCAAGCCACGCATGGCCTGAATAAATTGTGCCGCGTCCATGCCGTCGACCACGCGATGATCGAAGGAGCTGGAAAGGTTCATCATTTTGCGAACCACTATTTGGCCCTTGATCACCACTGGCCGCTCGACAATCCGATTGACGCCGATGATTGCGACTTCCGGCAGGTTGACCACCGGGGTGCTGACGATCCCGCCCAGCGCGCCAAGGCTGGTCAGGGTGATGGTCGACCCAGACAGCTCTTCGCGCGAGGCTTTGCCGGTGCGAGCGGCGCTGGCCAGTCGGCTGATCTCGTCAGAGGCCCCCCACAGGGTCAGGGTTTCGGCGTGGCGCACAACAGGCACCATCAAGCCGCCATCACTTTGCGTGGCAACGCCAATGTGTACGGCGCCAAAGCGGGTGATGATTTGCGCTTCGTCGTCATACCGCACATTGATCTGCGGGAAGTCGCGCAAGGCGACAACCATGGCGCGCATCAAAAACGGCAGCAAGGTCAGCTTGCCGCGGCTATCGCCCCATTTTTGGTTGAGCTGCACGCGTAACTCTTCAAGTGCAGTGACGTCGACTTCTTCGACATAACTGAAGTGTGCCGCGCGGCGTTTGGCATCTTGCATGCGCTGAGCAATTTTGCGACGCAAGCCGATGACCGGGATTTGATGTTCGTCGCTACGCTTGGCATAACCGGTAGCAGGTGCGGCGCTGGCGTGGGTGTCTTGCGCCAGATAAGTATCCAGGTCGTCATGTAGCACCCGGCCAGCAGGGCCGCTGCCTTGTACAAAACGCAGCTCGATACCCGAATCCCAAGCGCGTTTGCGCACCGCAGGCGAAGCCAGTGGGCGCTCGTTCGGTTCACGCGTAACAGGTGCTGCACGTTGCGCAGGGGGCTGAGCAGAGGCGGGCGTTTTGATTGCAGGCGCAGACACCGCAGCCACTTCGACGCGAGCTTGTGGAGCGGCTTTGGCCACTGGTATTGGTTCTGCTGTGGCCACTGTCGCGCTTTCGCGCAAGTTGCCAGCGCCTTCGACTTCGATACGAATCAATTCGCTGCCCACCGCCATCACTTCGCCAGGCTGCCCGCCCAACGCCAGTACTTTGCCTGCCACGGGGGAGGGGATGTCCACGGTCGCTTTGTCGGTCATCACATCGGCCACCACTTGGTCTTCACTGACCATGTCGCCGACTTTGACAAACCACTCAACCAACTCAACTTGGGCAATGCCTTCGCCGATGTCCGGCATCTTAATAACGTGAGTACCCATTTAAACCTCCATAACCCGTTGCAAAGCCGCACCCACTCGCGCCGGGCCGGGGAAGTAGGCCCATTCTTGAGCATGCGGATAAGGCGTGTCCCAGCCTGTTACGCGCTCAATCGGCGCTTCCAGATAGTGGAAGCAATGCTCTTGCACCAGCGCAATCAGCTCGGCGCCAAAACCGCAGGTGCGGGTGGCTTCGTGCACGACCACACAACGGCGGGTTTTTTTCACGGAGGTCACAATGGCGTCCAGATCCAGCGGCCACAGGCTACGCAGGTCGATGACTTCGGCGTCGATACCGGTTTCTTCGGCCGCCACTTGGGCCACGTAAACAGTGGTGCCGTAAGTCAGGATGGTGACTTCGGTGCCGGGGCGCACGATCGCGGCGCAGTCCAGCGGCACTGTGTAGTAACCATCAGGTACAGCGCTGGCCGGGTGTTTTGACCACGGTGTGACTGGGCGCTCGTGGTGACCATCAAAAGGGCCGTTGTACAGCCGTTTTGGCTCAAGGAAGATCACCGGGTCATCATTTTCGATAGCGGCAATCAACAGACCTTTGGCGTCGTACGGGTTGGAGGGCATTACGGTGCGCAGGCCGCACACTTGGGTGAACATCGCTTCAGGGCTTTGGCTATGCGTCTGGCCGCCATAAATACCGCCGCCGCAGGGCATGCGCAGGGTCATGGGGGCAATGAATTCGCCCGCTGAGCGATAACGCAAGCGTGCGGCTTCCGAAACGATTTGGTCGGAAGCGGGATAGAAGTAGTCAGCAAACTGGATTTCGGCTACCGGGCGCAGGCCATAAGCGCCCATGCCAACGGCAGCTCCCACAATCCCGCTTTCGGAGATAGGGGCGTCGAACACCCGTGAGCTGCCGTATTTGGCTTGCAGACCTTCAGTGCAGCGAAAGACGCCGCCGAAATACCCCACATCCTGACCAAATACCACCACGTTATCGTCGCGCTCCAGCATCACGTCCATGGCCGAGCGCAAGGCCTGGATCATCGTCATGGTGCTAGTGCTCACGGCGTTCTCCATCTGAATTTTATTGTTGTCGTTCATCTGGTTATAACCCCAATTGCTGACGTTGCCGACGCAGGTGGTCGGGCATGTCCTTGTACACGTCCTCAAAAATCGTCGCGGCGCTAGGCATTTGCCCGCCAGCCAATGTGCCGAAACGCTCGGCCTCTTTTTGTGCGCCAATGATTTCGGCTTCTAGGTCGGCACTGACAGCGGCGTGTTCTTCTTCAGACCAGTGGCCGGTGGCAATCAGGTGCTGCTTAAGGCGAAGAATCGGATCGCCAAGCGGGAAGTGGCTCCAGTCGTCGGCAGGACGGTATTTGGACGGATCGTCAGAAGTGGAGTGCGGGCCTGCACGATAAGTGACCCACTCAATCAATGTTGGCCCCAGATTGCGCCGCGCGCGTTCAGTTGCCCACACCGATGCGGCATACACGGCGATGAAGTCGTTACCGTCAACCCGCAGAGAGGCAATGCCGCAGCCTACGCCGCGCCCGGCAAAGGTGGTGGATTCACCCCCGGCAATTGCCTGAAAGGTCGAAATTGCCCATTGGTTATTCACCACATTAAGAATGACTGGCGCGCGGTATACGTGGGCAAAGGTGAGAGCCGTGTGAAAGTCGGACTCCGCCGTCGCGCCGTCGCCAATCCAGGCTGAAGCGATTTTGGTGTCGCCCTTGATCGCGGACGCCATGCCCCAACCGACGGCCTGCACGAATTGGGTCGCAAGGTTGCCGGAGATGCTGAAAAAACCATAATCGCGAACCGAATACATAATCGGCAGCTGGCGCCCTTTGAGCGGGTCGCGTTCGTTAGACAACAACTGGCAGATCAGATCAACGAGGGGAACGTCGCGGGCCATCAAAATGCTTTGTTGGCGATAGGTCGGAAAACACATGTCATCAATATTGAGTGCCAGCGCTTGGGCGCTGCCGATGGCTTCCTCACCCAAGCTCTGCATGTAAAACGACATTTTTTTCTGACGCTGGGCGACCACCATGCGGGTGTCGAAAATACGCGTTTTGAGCATGGCGCGCATGCCCGCACGCAATACCTCAGGCGAAACCCCTTCAGCCCACGGGCCAAGCGCTTGGCCTTGATCATCGAGCACGCGAATCAAGCCTTTAGCCAAGTCGGCTGTGTCGGCAGGTTCTACGTCGATAGGGGGTTTGCGTACCAGACCGGCGTCGGTCAGGCGAAGGTAGCTGAAGTCAGTCTTGCAGCCTGGGCGGCCGGAGGGTTCAGGAACGTGCAGGCGCAGCGGTGCATATTCATTCATGGCTTTCTCTACGCTCGATCTTGTCGTGTTTATTAGGGCGCGGGAGCTAGGTACATCGTCGAAGTTCTGAGTGTTGATAAGCTCAGATCTTGTCCTACAACAATCATATTCCTGACAGTGAAGAATATTTCTCTGTAGTTCGTTGTGCTTTGTAGTGATTACAGATAAGAATTCTGCATAAACATAAAAAACAGGTGTTTTTGTCTCATGCGCAAGCTAGATCGAACGGATATCGGAATTCTTAACAGCCTCCAGCAGAATGCACGTATCACCAATGCGGACCTTGCGCGGTCGGTGAATCTATCGCCAACCCCATGCTTCAACCGGGTAAAAGCGATGGAGGAGCGTGGGTTGATTCGTGAGCAAGTAACCTTGTTGGACGCTGACATGCTGGGGCTGCATGTCAATGTTTTCATCCATGTCAGCCTGGAAAAACAGGTAGAAGAGGCGCTGCAACATTTTGAGGCCGCGATTTCTGATCGGCCGGAAGTCATGGAGTGCTATTTGATGGCGGGCGACCCGGACTATTTGATTCGGGTGCTGGTGCCGAGCATTCAAGCGCTCGAGCGCTTCATGATGGACTTTTTGACTAAGGTGCCCGGCGTGGCAAACATTCGCTCCAGCTTTGCACTCAAACAAGTGAGGTACAAAACCGCGTTGCCCTTACCGCCGGGTGGGTTAACGCTGGAAGAGTAGGGGGCACGTCTCGATACCGAGTCAAACCCGCAGTCGCCAGCGCTCATTGAAGCGCAGCTCAACCCTCGATAAGGGCTCTACATCAATAAAGTTGAACGAGTAGGTGCTGGCTGCAAGCGCATGCAAGATCGCGGCACGAATCACAAAGGGGTGTGTTACCACGGCAAAGTGACCCTCTTCGCGAAACGTGTCGAGCCAGGCGCCCACTCGCAGACACAGGTCTTGCACGGACTCACCACCGTGGGGGGCAGCGTAGGGGCTGCTGACCCAGTCAGCAAGTTGCTGCGGAATGCTTTCTTGCAGATCTGACAAGCGTTGGCCTTTCCAGTCGCCGATGTCGTAGTCCTCAAGTTCAGGCACGATTTCAATCTCGTCCCCAAAGGCCTGAGCTGTCTGCAAGGTGCGGGTCTCGGGGGCGCACAGGATGCGCACGGGTTTTTTTAATGCGGTCATTATTTCGGCCGCCTTGAGCAGGCCTTTGGGTTCGGCGGGTTCATCCAGCCCAAACCGTCCCAGACGCTGGGCTTCAGTGCGGGCATGACAAATGAAACTGAGTCGAATAGGCATGTCGAGGTTTTCCGAGAGTGTGTTGCGGTTACAGGTGTCGCACGAAGGCGAATATTGCTTAGGCGCAGCGGCCCTCAATCCAGCTTAGGCGAGTATTATTGCCGAGTATTCCTATCTCAAGGTACTTTGGCATGTCTTCGGTTTTCTTGAAAAAAGCCTTCAACACCGCTGCATTACTGGCTCTGATGACGGGAGCCAGCACGGCGTTTGCTCACGCTCACCTTGAACAGTCAACGCCAGCAGCGGACAGCACCATCAGCAGCGCTAATGAATTGCGTCTGGTGTTCAGCGAAGGAGTTGAGGATAAATTTACCCAAGTGGCTATTAATCGTGATGGCACTTCAGTTGCTGTGACCAGCATCAAGACTGAACCGGGCAACAAGAAGGTGCTGATTGTGACCCCGGCTCAAGCACTGCCAGCGGGCCAGTACCGCGTGAATTGGAAGGTTGTGTCTGTTGACACTCACAAGAGCAATGGCCAATACAGCTTCACGGTGAGCAACTGAGCTGATGTTTAGCGCGATGGTAGCCTGCCGTTTTTTGCACTTCAGCGTGGTGCTACTGATGTTCGGTGCCAGTGTGTTCAGGCCTTTGCTGCTGAGTGTCTGGCCAGACGAGAAGCTGGAGCGATGCTTACGTGAGGTTAATCGAGTGCTGGCATGGCTCGCGCTTGCCAGCGGCGTGGGATGGTTGCTGTTAACCACCCATTCAATGGTCGACAGTTGGACGCAGACGCTGACCCCCACAACGCTATGGTTGGTATTGGGCAGCACTTTTTTTGGTCAAGTGTGGGTAGGGCACCTGCTGCTCAACGGCTTGCTGCTTATCGTGCTGTATGTACCTGCACGCTTTAATGCTTCATGGCTGTTTAGTTTTTTGCTGTTGGTCACACTTGCGCCTGTTGGGCATGGCGCAATGTTGGACGGCTGGCGCGGGCAGTTACTGATGTTGAATCAGGTGATTCATTTGACGTGCGCAGGGGCGTGGATCGGTGGCTTGTTGGTGCTGCTACTGATCCTTTTGCGACCTGCACAACAACCCTTAGGCCCGGTTCTGAGGCGCTTCAGCAATATGGGCTTTGTGTTAGTTGCCGGGATAATTCTTACTGGTCTTATCAACACGCGGGTGTTGACTGGTGCACTCTGGCCTACACCCCTGTTTGAAGGCTTTGCACTGGTATTGCTGATTAAAGCCATGCTGGTGGGGGCGATGCTGCTGTTGGCACTATTTAATCTGCTGATGAGTCATGCCGGCCGCTTCGTGGTTCTGCGTAGCAGTGTCACTCTTGAATGGCTCTTTGGTTTGGCGGCTGTTGCTGCCGTTTCGCTGCTGGGGACTTTACCGCCATTAGTGGCTGGCTAGGGCAGCTATGGAATGTCGCTGCCCTGTCGCTCCCTAGTGGCCTTAGATCAACAAGAACAAAGCCAGTAACCCGCCGAAGATTGCCCACTTCTCAAGGTAGTAACGTGTGCGGTTGCGTTTTTTGAGTTCTTTGCCCCGCAGGCGAATTTTGTACAACTTGGTAAAGGCGCGGTTCAGGCCGCCGACTTTATCGTTGGCGTCATTGGGTGAGCTGGCTGATGCCATTACCGTGCGGCTAAACCACTGATTGAAGGCCGCTGCCCAACGGTATTGCATGGGGCGTTCGACATCGCAGAACAGGATGATGCGGTTTTTGTCTGTGGTGTTTTCGGCGTAATGGATAAAGGTCTCGTCGAACATCACACCTTCACCGTCCCGCCACGAATAACTTTGCCCATCGACATTGATATAGCAGCCAGGGTCATTGGGTGTGTCCAGGCCCAAGTGATAACGCAGCGAACCCGCATAGGGGTCACGATGGCGAACCAGCTTTGAGCCGGGTGGTAACTCGGCGAACATCGCAGCTTTGATGGTGCCAATGCCGTTTAGCAGTTCAGTGGTACGTGGGCACAGTTCGATGGCGGAGGGATGGTTGTCGCCGTACCACTTCAGGTAAAAACGTTTCCAGCCGCTTTTGAAAAACGAGTTGAAGCCGACATCGTTCGGCTGTTCAGAGCGTTTGATCTCGCCCGCCTGCAGCAGGTTACGTGCTTCCTCGCGGATTTCTTGCCAGTGGTCTTGCAAAGGCTGCAGTTCAGGAAAATCTGACGGCTTTAAGTACGGCTGGCTCGGGACTTTCGAGAACATGTACAAGAAACAGTTGATGGGTGCCAGAAAGGTGGAGTGGTCGCTTAACTGACGCCCCAGCTTATGCCGAACCTTGCCTCGAAGGTGGACATACGCGATGGAAAAAACATAGACAGCAATAATGATGAGTTTCAAGAGTATCGTCACAAGTCGAGAGAAAATGCTGCCCGTGCATAGATGCGAGTGGCTAGGTAAACGTAGGTGTTTTCCTAGTATTGGCCTCACTCGAGGGCAGCTAAAGTCTGAGATTAAAACAGTCGCTCAGGCATTTTCCAACGTTTTGCCGTGTATTTGTACACTTTTACTTACACTCTTTGGTCGAGTTGCGAGCAAGGTTTTGTGGTGTTTCGCTTGCGCTTATGGCTTTTCATCTGTCGGAAAAGGCTGAGAGCGGTGTGTTCTTTTAGTGGCATCGTTGGCATCGATTCGCCAGCGCCATAGTTAATGGCGCTGTGCAGTTAACCGCACGCCTTCAGATTGACCGGGCCTACGAAATCGTTACCTCTGCCCATGACACAACCAATGGTTTGGTTACGTTGACGTTCCCAATCCTGAACCGGATAGGTCTTGTTCCAGGCCTCATAGAGTTGCCGGTCTTGCTTGGACAGGCGCAAGTTATACCGCTTGCTCATGTAGAAGTAAGTGCGAGCGATCATGCCGCGAATAGATGGCCGAGGCATGACCTTTTTGGCTTTGAAGTCCACTTGCGTCAGGCATGAGCCATATTGGCCCGGTTGGGTGGGTAACCACCCAAAGCTGAAGTTGTTTCGATCCCCGTTAACCTCGCCAATGCTTGGCACCAGATTATGCAGGTCAGCTTCAGCGACTTTGTAAACCGGGTCATTGCGGGTGCAGTTTTTGCGCCCTCCGTTTTGCCAGCACTGACGCTGATGGCCAATTTGCCACGCAGGAACAATGTGTTCCCACTCAATCCGAGCTGCCCGATTTGCATTTTTGCGTGGCACGTATCCGCAGGCTTCAAGGTTGACGCGGTTGCCCGTGTATTTGCAGCCGCAGTAGAACTCGGTGGACTGTGGAGCGTAGAGCTTCCAGGCGACTTTTTTGGCTTCACTAAAAGTTTGCGGAGCTGCCGCCTGTACGCTCAAGACAGTAAAGAGGCTGGCCAATGCCAGAAGATGAACCCTCATTGACTCAGTCTTCCTCAGGCACTGTCCAGAAAACGTTGACGCCACCATCATCGCGATGGGCGACTGTAACGTTATCGTTTTCTGCAATTTCTTCGAGCAAGCGCTCCCAGAATTCCGGGTTGTCACCTTCTTGCGGCTGAAGCACAGCCATTTTGTCTTTTTGAGCCTTGGGCGAGCTGATGAGTTTTTGTATACGCATGCCGAAAATTTCGTACGGACTTGGAGGAGTGGGCGCTTTCGCCGCTTTTTTAGCCATGATGCGATCCTTAATGTGCTGTATGCGCATACAGTATTTAACTGCGCGCAATTTGGCAACTGTTTGGTGCATCGGCGTTAGGTATGAGGGTTTCTGTGCCATAAATAAAAAGGCCGCCTTCCTAAAGGAAGGCGGCCTTGATAGCGCCAAGTCATAACTTTGTTATGACTTAGTACTCCCAGAACATGCGTTGCAGTTCTTTGCTGTCCTGGGTCTTGGTCAGAGCAACCATTGCCAGAATGCGAGCTTTCTGAGGGTTGAGGTCGTGGGCTACAACCCAATCATTTTTGTCGTCAGGTTGTTCAGCGTTACGCAGTACGAAGCCGCCGTTATTTACGTGGGAAGAACGGATGATTTGAACGCCGTCTTTACGCAAGGCTTGCAGGGTAGGGACTACGCGCGAAGACACGGAGCCGTTACCGGTGCCGACGTGGATGATGGCTTTGGCGCCAGATTGAGCGAATGCTTTGTAGGCCGTGTCGTCAACGTTGCCATATGAATAGGCGATACCTACGTTAGGCAGGCTTTTAATATTTTTGATGTCGAATTCGGAATCCATAGTGTGGCGCTTGGCTGGCAAACGGAACCAGTAGGACTTGCCTTCAACAACCATGCCCAGCGGACCCCAAGGGCTTTTGAAGGCCTCGGTCTTGATGTTCATCATTTTGCTGACATCACGGCCTGATTGGATCTCGTCGTTCATGGTGACCAGCACGCCTTTACCGCGAGCTTCTTTGCTACCGGCTACAGCAACGGCGTTGTACAGGTTAAGCATGCCGTCGGCTGACATGGCAGTGCCTGGACGCATGGAGCCGACTACAACGATAGGCTTGTCAGTTTTTTCGACCAGATTGAGGAAGTAGGCGGTTTCTTCCAGCGTGTCGGTGCCGTGGGTGATGACGATGCCATCAACATCTTTGCTTTCAGCCAGTTCGGCAACACGACGGCCCAGTTGCAGCAAGTTGTCGTTGGTGATGCTTTCAGAAGCAATTTGCATGACCTGTTCGCCACGCACGTTTGCCAGTTGGCTCAGTTCGGGTACGCCGGCGATCAGTTGATCAATGCCTACTTTGGCGGCGGTGTAGGTTGCACTGTTGGCGGCGCTTGCGCCCGCGCCGGCAATGGTGCCGCCAGTGGCCAGAATGATGACATTGGGTTTAACGACAGTTTCTTGTGCTTGCACAGTCGGCAGTGACAGTAAAAGGGCCAAGGCGCCCGGAACAATAGTTTTCAATACAGCTGTTTTCATTATGTTCTCTCTTTTTGATGAGAGTGCTGATGCACATACACCTAGCACGTCTCGAGCCATCCCATGGCCGCGAGATGCCAATAGGCCAGCAGTATTTATGCCAACAGGAGTTTATTTTTTATTGTTTTGTAACTATTTGATTTTTATCAATAAATTTCCAGCTTGAAGAATGCTTACCTATCGCTGTAGGACGATTTACCGAACAAATAGGCTTCTTTCGTTCGGAGATTCGTCCGTTCGTCGGTTTTATGGCGCCATTTCTGCGTGCTTTTGTGATTTGGGAAAGTGAGTGAGGGCGTTTTTGATGGGTGTTTGGAGTAGGCTGACTCGGGTAACGAGTGTTCAGGTATCTGTGTCGGGTTTAAGAGGGCGTTAAGTCTTTGTCTGGCAATGAAAAAATACTATCTGCAAATGAAGCTGCAGGTGCGTGAGACACTTGCTTTTTTTGAGGATGGGGCAGCTCAATGCAAATTGATTTAAATGATCCCAGTGCGTTAACAAACGAGGCTGTACGCCAATTGCTGGCGTCCTCCAGCGACGATACTCACACTCAGTTGCGGGTAACCAAGGCTGGCATTGCTTATATATCTGCTGGTGTGGTCGCAGGGTCAGATATTGACGGGTTATTGTTTAGGCTGGAAACGTGGGCTGCGGGATCTGGCTATGTGGGCAAGGTTGCTGCGAGTGATGAGGTATGGGTCATGCAGATCTACAATGCGTTGAAAGAAAACTGGCCTAATCCCCCTTTTGATTACATTGATGTCTACTGAATGGCGTAGGGCGTGATGTCACGGTCAAGCATCACCGTGTAAGGTTGGGGGCGAATAAAGCGTTCTGCGATACGACCAATAGGAGTGTTGTCATGTGTTGTGCAACCTTCTAGCGCTAAAGCGGTCGCAAAGGCTCTCACTCATTATTTTAAGGAGGCTTCATGTCTTGGAAGCTAGTGTCGTTGGGTTCGTTGTTGGCGGTCATAACGCTGTCTGGTTGCAGCACCACAGGCTCTGTTAATGAACCTGTTGTTCAGGCTGGGCACAGCCGTTGCGATGCTCAGTCAGCTGCGTTTGTGATTGGCAAGAAAGCATCGCCTGAGCTTTTGGAGCAGGCGCGAGTGAAGGCGGGGGCGCAGAATGCTCGCATCTTGTTACCACACGATGTTATGACGCTAGAGTATCGTTCTGATCGCTTGAACCTGAATGCGGACGACAATGCAGTTATTACTCGGGTTAATTGCGGCTGATCACAGGGCTGCGTTGAATCAGGCACAAAAAACCCCGTCACATGGACGGGGTTTTTTTGTTCGAAGGAGATTTACTCCGGACGAACCTGTGCAGCTTGCATACCCTTTTGGCCTTTCTCAGCCACGAAGGAAACGGTTTGGCCTTCTTTCAGGCTTTTGAAACCGTCGCTTTCGATAGCTTTGAAGTGTACGAACAGGTCGTCACCGCCACCTTGAGGAGTGATGAAGCCGAAGCCTTTTTCATCGTTGAACCATTTTACGGTGCCGGTTTGGCGATTAGACATGGTGTATCTCCAAGAAACTTATATTTTCAGTAGTACTGTGTTGCTCAGGCCAACTGGGCACACCGAGCTATCATAGTCGAAATGCGCGGTTTGGGAGCCCCCCTACGTCACAGTTTGATGCGTTACGAGGTTGTTTGTGCCGTGTTAAATGCTCGAAGCCCCCGATTTGTGGGGCTTTGACGGTCAAAACGACTTAAAAAAAAAGCATCCGATGAGGCGTTTTTTTTGCGTGGAGGGTGCTTTTTCGTAGCTTTGCTGCTGCTGAAGGTAGCCAATACCCCCAATTTCACGCTTTGATTATTTCTTTGGTGTCGCTGCGGTTGCTCTACAAGACTGGATTGCATCGAGCGCTTTTGTGCGCAGTTCTGCACTTGGTTGCACGCGCTTGTCCATCAGCTGTTTGATTTCTTTGGTTGAGAACTTTGCAGACAGCTTGTCGGCGCCACATGCGCAATGTTGCTGGGCTGTTTTTGCATCGACGCTTTGAGAGGCGGCTGCGACGCAATCCTTCATATAGTCTTGTTTGAGTCCTGCTGGCCAGTTGTCCGCATGAGCGCTAAGCGGGAGAAGCAGTGCCAGTGGGGCTGCCAAAGCAAATAAATGAGTCATGCGCATGTGATGCTCCTTACAGGACGTTGATACGAAATATGATTCACGGTGCATTTGAGGGGCTAAGTGCAGTTCAAGTTCACCATTTTGCAATACAGGCAGTATTTTAGGCAGCCTGTGCGTGTGTTCTGCATCAAGCCTGCATCTGTGTTAGCATGCGGCCCTTGGCTGTTCCGGGTGCTTTTTGTAACGCGTGAACTCAGAGCCATTAACCTTTTTTGATTTGAACTCCAGTCACTCTGGTTCGGTTTTCGGTTCGCCGCAAGGCTCCTGCCACTGTGAGGCAGGCATACCACCGAATCGCGTACTGGCTCATCCCAACCCACGTGACCTTTGGTAGGGGTCACCACTAGGAGAGGAGGCGCCATGCCAACTATTACTCTTCCCGACGGCAGTCAGCGTTCATTCGACCATGCAGTATCTGTGGCCGAAGTTGCCGCATCAATCGGCGCAGGCCTTGCAAAGGCTACCGTGGCCGGCAAGGTCAACGGCAAGTTGGTTGATGCCTGTGATCTGATTGAAAATGACGCCACTCTGCAAATCATCACGCCCAAGGATGAAGAGGGGCTGGAGATCATTCGTCACTCTTGCGCCCACTTGGTAGGCCATGCTGTGAAGCAGTTGTACCCCACGGCTAAAATGGTCATTGGGCCTGTGATCCAGGAAGGCTTTTACTACGATATTTTTTACGATCGGCCATTTACTCCGGATGACATGGCAGCCATCGAACAGCGTATGCAGCAGCTGATCGAAAAAGACTATGACGTCATCAAAAAAGTAACGCCTCGTGCAGAAGTTATCGAGCTGTTTTCTGAGCGTGGCGAAGACTACAAGCTGCGTCTGATCGAAGACATGCCAGAGGAGCAGGCCATGGGCCTGTACTTCCACGAAGAATATGTCGACATGTGCCGCGGGCCGCACGTGCCAAACACGCGATTCTTGAAGTCTTTCAAGCTGACCAAGCTGTCAGGCGCTTATTGGCGCGGCGATGCCAAGAACGAGCAATTGCAGCGTATCTACGGCACCGCTTGGGCTGATAAAAAGCAGTTGGCGGCTTACATTCAGCGTATTGAAGAGGCTGAAAAGCGCGATCACCGTAAAATCGGCAAGCGCCTTGGGCTGTTCCACACTCAAGAAGAAGCACCGGGCATGGTGTTCTGGCACCCGAACGGCTGGACGCTTTATCAGGTGCTTGAGCAATACATGCGTAAAGTGCAGCGCGATAACGGCTATTTGGAGATTAAAACTCCACAGGTTGTTGATCGTAGCTTGTGGGAAAAGTCCGGTCACTGGGCTAACTACGCAGAAAATATGTTCACCACTGAGTCGGAAAATCGCGATTACGCGATCAAGCCGATGAACTGCCCTTGTCACGTCCAAGTGTTCAATCAGGGGCTTAAAAGCTACCGTGAGCTGCCTATGCGTCTGGCAGAGTTCGGTGCATGCCATCGCAATGAGCCATCAGGTGCATTGCATGGGATTATGCGCGTACGGGCCTTTACGCAGGACGATGCGCACATTTTCTGTACTGAAGAGCAGATGCAAGCTGAATCGGCCGCCTTCATCAAGCTGACTCTCGATGTGTACGCGGACTTCGGCTTCAAGGACGTTGAGCTTAAATTATCCACT
The DNA here is from genome assembly GCF_055406205.1 of Pseudomonas sp. E315. Lineage (NCBI taxonomy): Bacteria > Pseudomonadati > Pseudomonadota > Gammaproteobacteria > Pseudomonadales > Pseudomonadaceae > Pseudomonas > Pseudomonas sp. E315. Next base: position 258,179 of record NZ_JBUZPJ010000001.1, read on the forward strand.
CGTCCTGAAAAACGCGTTGGCTCTGATGAGTTGTGGGATCGTGCAGAGAGCGCTTTGGCTTCGGCCCTTGATAGTGCAGGCCTGACCTATGACTTGCAGCCGGGTGAGGGCGCCTTTTATGGACCCAAGATTGAATTTTCTCTGAAAGATTGTCTGGGTCGTGTCTGGCAGTGTGGTACCTTACAGCTCGATTTCAACCTGCCGATTCGTCTGGGCGCAGAATATGTGTCCGAAGACAACAGTCGCAAGCACCCCGTTATGCTGCACCGTGCGATCCTTGGATCGTTCGAACGTTTTGTCGGTATTTTGATCGAGCATTACGAAGGTGCATTCCCTGCGTGGCTGGCGCCAACTCAGGCAGTGATCATGAATATCACTGATAAACAGGCAGATTTTGCCGCTGAAGTTGAAAAAACTCTCAATCAGAGCGGATTTCGTGCCAAGTCTGACTTGAGAAATGAAAAGATCGGCTTTAAAATCCGCGAGCATACTTTGCTCAAGGTTCCTTATCTCTTGGTTATCGGAGATCGGGAAGTCGAGATGCAGACTGTCGCTGTGCGTACACGTGAAGGTGCTGACCTGGGCTCGATGCCCGTCGCGCAATTCGCTGAATTCCTCGCACAAGCGGTTTCCCGGCGTGGTCGCCATGATTCGGAGTAATTATTATTAAGCGTGAAATGAGACAAGATAAACGAGCTGCACCGAAGGCCCCGATCAACGAGAATATCTCGGCACGCGAGGTTCGGTTAATTGGGGCTGAAGGCGAGCAGCTTGGGATTGTGTCAATTGAAGACGCGCTTCTTAAAGCTGAAGAGGCCAAACTGGATTTGGTGGAAATCTCCGCCGATGCAGTACCCCCAGTTTGTAAGCTGATGGACTACGGCAAATCTATCTTCGAAAAGAAGAAACAGGTTGCTGCTGCAAAGAAAAACCAGAAACAGATCCAGGTTAAAGAAATCAAGTTTCGTCCAGGGACGGAGGAAGGGGATTACCAGGTAAAACTGCGCAACCTGGTACGTTTCCTGAGTGATGGGGACAGGGCCAAGGTATCGTTAAGATTCCGTGGTCGTGAGATGGCCCACCAGGAGCTGGGTATGGAACTGTTAAAGCGGGTTGAAGGTGACTTGCTTGAATACGGGACCGTCGAACAGCATCCTAAGATGGAAGGACGCCAACTGATTATGGTCATCGCCCCGAAAAAGAAGAAGTAATCTCTAGGGCACGGCAGGCCTTTTGATTATGCTTATCAACTGAATGCGGAGTACCGAACATGCCAAAGATGAAAACTAAAAGTGGTGCTGCTAAGCGGTTTCTGAAAACTGCTAACGGCATCAAGCACAAGCACGCTTTCAAGAGCCACATCCTGACCAAAATGTCGACTAAGCGTAAGCGTCAATTGCGCGGTAGCAGCTTGCTGCATCCGTCTGACGTTGCAAAAGTCGAGCGCATGCTGCGCCTTCGTTAATTTTTGGTTAAGACTAGAGGAAGTAACTCATGGCTCGTGTAAAGCGTGGCGTTGTCGCCCGTAAACGTCACAAAAAAATTCTGAAACTAGCTAAAGGCTACTACGGCGCACGCTCACGCGTATTCCGTGTTGCCAAGCAAGCGGTAATCAAGGCAGGCCAATACGCCTACCGTGACCGTCGTCAGAAAAAACGTCAGTTCCGCGCTCTGTGGATCGCTCGTATCAACGCTGGTGCTCGTATTAACGGTCTGTCTTACAGCCGTTTCATCGCTGGCCTGAAAAAAGCTTCCATCGAGATCGACCGCAAGGTTCTGTCTGATCTGGCAGTGAACGAAAAAGCGGCGTTTGCTGCGATTGTCGAGAAAGCTAAAGCCACCTTGGCTTAAGTACCCCGACAGTTACTTGAGCTCACCTATGTGAGTTCAAGTGCTAAACGTCTTAAATAGGGGAAGAGCCTTCAAGCTCTTCCCCTATTTTGTATCTGGAGTCTGTACATGGAAAACCTGGATGCGCTGGTCTCTCAAGCACTAGAGGCTGTGCAAAGCGCCGATGACATCAATGCCCTGGAGCAAATCCGGGTTCAATACCTTGGTAAAAAAGGTGAGCTGACTCAGGTGATGAAGACCCTGGGAAGTTTGCCAGCTGAAGAGCGCCCGCAAGTCGGCGCTTTGATCAACGTTGCCAAGGAGCGTGTTACAGAGGTGCTCAATACACGCAAGGCATTGTTTGAGGAGGCCGAACTGGCTGCCAAACTATCCGCCGAGTCCATTGATGTGACCTTGCCTGGCCGTGGTCAGACTTCTGGTGGTCTGCATCCGGTTACGCGCACTCTGGAGCGAATTGAACAGTTCTTTACTCATATTGGCTATGGCATTGCCGAAGGCCCTGAGGTTGAAGACGACTACCACAATTTTGAGGCGCTCAACATTCCAGGCCATCACCCGGCCCGCTCGATGCATGACACCTTCTACTTCAATGCAAACATGTTGTTGCGCACCCATACCTCTCCGGTACAGGTCCGCACCATGGAGTCCAAGCAACCGCCGATTCGTATTGTCTGCCCGGGTCGTGTGTACCGTAGCGACTCTGATATCACTCACTCGCCAATGTTCCATCAGGTTGAAGGTCTGTTAGTCGACCGCGATATTAACTTCGCCGATCTGAAAGGGACTATTGAAGAGTTTCTGCGCGTGTTCTTTGAAAAAGAGCTGGCAGTACGTTTCCGCCCTTCCTACTTCCCGTTTACTGAGCCATCGGCTGAAGTCGATATGGAATGCGTAATGTGCAGCGGTAAGGGCTGCCGTGTCTGCAAGCAAACTGGCTGGTTGGAAGTCATGGGTTGCGGCATGGTTCATCCGAATGTGTTGCGCATGTCCGGGATCGATCCTGAAGAGTTCTCAGGTTTTGCCTTCGGTATGGGTGTAGAGCGCTTAGCCATGCTGCGTTACGGCGTGAACGACTTACGTCTGTTCTTCGATAACGACTTGCGGTTTCTTGCGCAATTTCGCTAGTCGTAACGAATTCTTAGGAGAGCAGGATGAAATTCAGTGAACAATGGCTGCGTGGTTGGGTTAACCCGCAGGTAAGTCGCGATGAGCTGGTTGCTCGTCTGTCGATGGCAGGTCTTGAGGTCGATAGTGTTGCACCTGTTGCCGGCGTCTTCAGTGGCGTTGTGGTAGGTGAAGTGCTGAGCACCGAGCAGCACCCTGATGCTGACAAACTCCGTGTTTGCCAGGTCAGCAATGGCGCGGAAACTTTTCAGGTAGTTTGCGGTGCGCCAAACGTGCGTACTGGCTTGAAGATTCCATTCGCCATGATTGGTGCTCAGCTGCCTGGTGACTTCAAGATCAAGAAGGCCAAACTGCGTGGCGTTGAGTCCAATGGCATGCTCTGCTCGCAAGCAGAGTTGCAAATTGGTGAGGGCAATGATGGGTTGATGGAGCTTCCGGGTGACGCACCTGTTGGTGAAGATGTTCGCGTCTATCTGAATCTCGAAGACGCCAGCATTGAAGTCGACCTGACGCCGAACCGTGGCGACTGCTTGTCGCTGGCCGGTCTGGCTCGCGAAGTCGGTGCGTTGTACGCAGCGCCGGTGAGCCGCCCTGTAGTGGCGGTAGTTCCGGCTGTGCATGATGAGGTCCGCTCTGTTGAAGTGCTGGCTCCTGCTGCTTGCCCGCGTTACCTGGGGCGTGTAATTCGCAATGTTGACCTATCCCGCCCCACGCCGCTGTGGATGGTTGAGCGCCTGCGTCGCGCCGACGTGCGCAGCATCGACGCTGCTGTCGACATCACGAACTATGTGATGCTGGAGCTGGGTCAGCCATTGCACGCGTTTGACCTTGCCGAAATTAATGGCGGCATTCGCGTACGCATGGCTGAAGAGGGCGAGAAGCTGGTACTGCTCGACGGCCAGGAAGTTACCCTGCGCCGCGACACGCTGGTGATTGCAGACCATGCCCGCGCCTTGGCCATTGCTGGCGTAATGGGTGGCGAGCACAGCGGTGTGACTGACAAGACTCGCGACGTGTTCCTTGAAAGCGCTTTCTTTGATCAGATCGCTGTCGCTGGCAAGGCCCGTTCCTACGGCCTGCACACTGACGCATCGCACCGTTACGAGCGTGGTGTGGACTGGAAGCTGGCCCGTGAAGCCATGGAGCGCGCCACTGGCCTGCTGCTAGAAATCACTGGCGGCGAAGCAGGCCCGATCATCGAAACTGTGAGCGAGGAGTACCTTCCATTGGTGGCTCCGATCACGTTGCGTGCTTCCCGTATCAGCCAGATGCTCGGCATGGAAATGGATCCGGTCGAAGTTGAACGCTTGCTCGGTGCTTTAGGTCTCGCTATCACTTCTGACGGTGCAGGGCAGTGGCGTGTAGAGGTACCTAGCCATCGCTTTGACATCGGTCTCGAAGTAGATTTGATTGAAGAGTTGGCGCGTTTGTACGGCTATAACCGCTTACCGGTACGTTATCCTCAAGCGCGACTGGCGCCGCAGGCTAAGGCCGAAGCGCGTAGCGACCTACCAGAGTTGCGTCGTCTGTTGGTAGCACGTGGTTATCAGGAGGCTATTACCTACAGCTTCATTGACCCAAAACAGTTCGAATTGTTTAGTCCGGGCATAGATCCTCTGTTGTTGGCTAATCCAATTTCAAACGACATGGCTGCGATGCGCGCCTCCTTGTGGCCGGGTCTGGTTAAAGCTTTGCTACATAACCTGAATCGTCAGCAAGATCGTGTTCGTTTGTTTGAGAGTGGTCTGCGCTTTGTCGGTCAACTGGAAGGATTGAAGCAAGAGCCTATGCTGGCTGGCGTGATCTGCGGCACTCGTTTGCCTGAAGGGTGGGCGCAAGATCGCGATGTTGTCGACTTCTTTGACGTCAAGGCTGACGTGGAGGCCGTGTTGGGGTTCTCCGGTGCATTGGGTCAGTTCACTTTTGTGTCTGGTAAGCATCCGGCATTACATCCAGGCCAAACTGCACGCATCGAACGTGATGGTCGTGAAGTGGGCTACGTAGGCGCAATCCACCCAGAACTTTCAAAAACGTTGGGCTTGGACCGACCGGTATTCGTTTTCGAGCTGGTACTGGAAGAAGTGGCGTTGGGTAAAATGCCTAAGTTCCACGAGTTATCGCGTTTTCCTGAGGTACGTCGTGACTTGGCACTGTTGGCCGATCGTGACGTAGCAGCCGGTGACGTGCTGGATGTGATTCGTGAAAACGCAGGTGAATGGCTCACAGACCTAAGGTTGTTTGACGTTTACCAGGGTAAAGGTATTGATCCGCATAGAAAAAGCCTTGCGGTTGGCTTGACCTGGCAGCATCCATCGCGCACTCTTAATGACGATGAGGTGAGCACCACGACACAAAACATCCTCACCTCGCTCGAAAAAAGGTTGAACGCCACGTTAAGGAAGTGACGTATGGGGGCTCTGACGAAAGCTGAAATGGCAGAACGTCTTTATGAAGAGCTGGGCCTGAATAAACGCGAGGCCAAAGAACTGGTTGAGCTGTTTTTCGAAGAAATCAGGCACGCTCTTGAAGACAACGAACAAGTCAAACTGTCAGGTTTTGGCAACTTTGATCTGCGTGACAAGCGACAGCGGCCTGGCCGCAATCCGAAAACGGGAGAGGAAATCCCGATCACGGCTCGCCGTGTGGTCACCTTTCGTCCAGGGCAGAAGTTGAAGGCCCGAGTAGAGGCTTATGCTGGAACCAAGTCATAACGACGAACTCCCGCCTATCCCAGGCAAACGCTACTTCGCTATTGGCGAAGTTAGCGAGCTATGTGCGGTTAAACCGCACGTACTGCGCTATTGGGAGCAAGAGTTTCCTCAGCTTAATCCTGTTAAACGTCGCGGAAACCGCCGGTATTATCAGCGACAGGATGTACTGATGATCCGGCAGATACGCGCTCTGCTTTATGACCAAGGTTTTACTATTGGGGGCGCACGATTACGGCTCTCAGGTGATGAAGCTAAAGACGACACCACGCAATACAAGCAATTGATCCGTCAAACGATCTCCGAGCTGGAGGATGTTTTGCAAGTCCTCAAGAAATAGCTCCAAGCTTCAAAATACTTTCGTATTTCAAAAGCTTAAGGTATATTTCTCGACAGCTTTAGTAAGTGGTATTAAAAAGTAACGCCTAGTCGGGGCGTAGCGCAGTCCGGTAGCGCACTAGCATGGGGTGCTAGGGGTCGAGTGTTCGAATCACTCCGTCCCGACCATATTTTTCAATGACCTAGCCCAACCTAATCCGTTGGGCTTTTTCATGTCTGAAAAATTACTCCCACATTTACTCCCACAGATTTTTTAACCAATAGCCACCTGCAGTGAGCGTTCAGCCCCGTCGTTGAGGGAGCACTGGGTTTCTGACTCTGCGAAATACTCAACGGTTGTAAGGGCATAAGCGCGAAAGTTGAATATGTTTTGCTCAATATTTTGTGCTTTATCACTCCATTCATACCAAGCAGGATGTGCCGCTCCTAGTACCGAGAGTCGAATGCACGTTTGTATGACACTCTCATGACAATAATAAACATTGAGCTCAAACGTTGCCGGCGGTCGGATTACACTCATTAACCGCTCTAGCAAGCCGATCTCGCTTGGGTTAAGTTGCGCAGCCTCGGTCATTTAGCCTAGGTCGCGGACAGGGATGTTCGGACAATTTCCACACCCTCAGCGGGTGTACCTCATTCCTGCCATGAGTACTTTTTGATGTTTTTGCCCAAGTCCCTGAGAGCGCAAATTCTCACTCTGTTGAGCAGCAGTTTGTTCGCGATGTTGTTGATTGCCTTGGCGTGTTTTCACTTTTTGTCCAGCGGTGTTCAGAGCTACGCGAACTTGATTAAAGGTCCGCTGCACACTTCCCAGTTGATCGATGAAGCTAATCTGCAATTTAAAGTCCAGGTTCAGGAATGGAAGAACGTTTTGCTGCGGGGCAAACAACCTGCAGAGCTGAACAAATATTGGAGCCAGTTCGAGGAGCGCCAGCGTGAGGTGCAGGGCATTTTGGGGGAGTTGGCTGCTCAGAATGGCATTGAGCCACAACTCAAAACACGTATCGAGCGCTTGCGTGACGAGCATCGCCTGTTGGGGGTGGCCTATCAGAAGGGGCGTGATGCTTATGTGGCGGCAGGTGCCGATGCAGCGGCGGGTGACGTGGCAGTCAAGGGCGTAGATCGCGCTTGCAGCGAACAGATGAGCGCGTTGGTGACAGAGTTGCGCACACAGGGCTTAGAGCAATCGAGCCTTATTAGCGCTGACGCTGATCGTACGGTGTTGCTGGGGATTATCGTGATGCTCGCTTCGGGGCTGCTGATCGGTGTGCTGAGCCTGTGGTTGGTCAACCGCAACCTGGTCGAGCCGATTAGCAAGCTGATCGAGTACGTTGCGCAATTGAGCCAGGGGCGCTTCTCTGAACGAGTGGTTAGTACGCGCCAGGATGAACTGGGGAAATTAGCCGCTGCAGCCAATACACTTAGGAACTTTCTCGCCGATACCTTCAGCCACTTGCAGGTCAGCGCCAAGGATCTGGACAGTGCCAGTGGTGAGTTGAAATCGATCGCCAGTCTTATGGCCCTCGGAACCAACGAGCAGTTCAGTCGCACCGACCAGGTCGCCACGGCGATGAATGAAATGTCTGCCACGGCACAAGAAGTTGCGCGTCACGCCGCCGATGCCGCGCGTGCTGCCGATGACGCTGACCAGTCTGCCCAGCAGGGTGAAAAAGTCATGCAGGACACCATTCACACGATTACCCGGATGCGCGGCGAAGTTGCCAGCACGGCCACGGTCATTCGCCGTCTGGAAACCGACAGCGGACGCATTGGCCAGGTTCTGGAAGTGATTCGCGGTATTGCTGAACAGACCAACCTGCTGGCGCTTAACGCGGCGATCGAAGCCGCCCGCGCTGGTGAAGCCGGGCGCGGTTTTGCGGTAGTGGCTGACGAAGTCCGCAGTCTGGCCCAGCGCACGGCGGCGTCGATCATTGAGATCAACCAGATCATTCAAGCCGTGCAAACCGGCGCAGTGGACGCGGCTCAAGCTATCGAAAGTGGCCAGTCACGCAGTGAAGAAAGTGTTGAGCAAGTGACTCAGGCTGGCGCCATGCTGGAGCGCATCACCCAGGCCGTGGAAGCGATTCGTGACATGAATCGCCAAATTGCTACCGCTGCTGAAGAACAAACTTCGGTGGCTGAGGACATCTCGCGAAACCTCATCGAGATCACTACCATTGCCAGTACCAATCTGGACAACATGCAGCGCACCGAAGTCGCGAGCCATAACCTGCATAGGTTGTCAGGACAGTTGAGTGAAGTGACGGCACGCTTGAGCGCCTGATGCAGTCATTTAGGCCGCTTTTGCGTATCCCAAAGCGGCCGAGTACACGGAATGAAAGGAACTGAATGAACGAACACACATTGTCTGAGCGTCTGGAACGTGTGGCAGCGCATATACCGGCGCATGCACGCTTGGCCGACATCGGCTCGGATCACGCTTACTTGCCAGTGGCGTTGATGCGCCGTGGTGCCATTACTGCTGCGGTAGCGGGCGAGGTGGCTTTAACGCCGTTCCGGTCGGCCGAACGTACCGTGCGCGAAAACGACCTTGAGCAGCAAATCAACGTGCGGCTGGCCAATGGACTGGCGGCGATCGAACCGCAAGATGGAGTCACGGCGATCAGCATCTGCGGCATGGGTGGCGAGACGATCCGCGATATTCTCAATAATGGTAAGGCTCGTTTAACGGGTATGGAACGCCTGATCTTGCAGCCCAATGGCGGTGAGCAGCCATTGCGTCAATGGTTGATGGAAAATGGCTACCAGATCGTTAGCGAGGAGTTACTGCGCGAAAACTGTTTCGACTACGAAATCATTGTCGCCGAGCGCTCCGGGCCGATCATGTACACGGCCGAGCAACTGTACTTTGGCCCGTTGCTAATGCAGGTGCGCAGCCCGGCGTTTTTGCTCAAATGGGAACGCATTTTGCGCTATAAGCAGCAGATTTTGAGCAATGTTTCCCGAGCACGGCAGGCAGTACCTGAGCAGAAAGTGCAAGGCATCGCCCAACAAGCACGTTGGATTGCAGAATTGTTAACGTGAATTCGGTTGGTGGGTTGTTATCCAAATAAATAAACTCTTGCTCTGTGAGACTATTACTTCACGGGCGTACGAAAAATTGTTAATGATATTACTTGGCTAGCGTTTGTACATGTCAAGTTGTTGCCAATAAGTCTGTGAGGGGTGGTGTTTTTTGGGGCGGGAGGAGTTCGTTTTGAAAGTTTTTGTATAAGTTAAATCTAAAAAATAAGGTAAGTTCAGTCTGTGTGCTGTCTGGCACGCGTATCTATGTGTGTTGCATTAAATTTCAATGTAATGCCATTGGCGTATGCTGTATTGGTATGAATTTATTTGTATATATTTCATGGGTGGTTTTGGAGTGGCGGTGTGTTGCACAATAGCCATCGCTTTGACCTTTCTGGTTGTTGTTTAAAGTTAACAATATTTTTTGATTTCTACGGATTACAGTAAAGGTGTCAGAGTATGTACTCTACTTGGCAAGCTGGTTCAAAAAAATGGAGTGATTGATATTGTATGAATGCGATTGGCCTAGTTGATAAGCAGAGAATGGGTGTAGTAAATCACGATTATCCTGATGTATTACCCGTTGATGGCATTGAAATTGATATTGTCTTGTCAGGTATTTGTGGAACGGACTTGGCTGTATTGGCAGGGCGTGAAGAGGGGCACATAGGTGTTGTCCGAGGCCACGAAGCTGTCGGCATAATTGTAAACGTGGGGGAGGGTGTGACGCGTCTACAGGTAGGCATGCGGGTGGTTGTGGATCCAAATGAGTATTGCGGAACTTGTGAAGCCTGCTCCTCAGCTCAAACTCATCTATGTAATGGTGGTTTAGAGGCGGGGCTGGATATTGCAGGCATCAATAAGCACGGTACATTTGCTGAACGCTTTATTACCCGTGAGCGTTTTGTGCACTGTCTTCCAGATGATATGAGCTGGGAGGTCGGTGTACTGACAGAGCCTGTCGCTTGTATTCTGAACAATATTGAACAAGCCTCGATTCAGGCTGGGGAGCGTGTGTTACTTCTCGGGTCAGGGCCGATGAGTTTAGTCGCACAGTTAATGCTACGTGCAATGGGTGTCGATACACTGGCGACAGATCTGAATACCTACCGCATAAACTTTGGCCGCTCGTTGGGTTTAGATGTTATCCATCCTGATGAACTTGAGTCTCGAATGAAACAGCAGGTGAAATTCGATGCGGTAATAGATACGGTTGGCAATCAAATCAATACGGCAGTTCAATGTGTCCGACGGGGCGGAAGAATTGTTCTTTTTGGATTTGATGGAAACTATAGCTATCCTTTGCCGGTGAAGCATTTTCTTGTTAGTGCAATCAGTGTTATCGCGGCGGGGGAATATAATCAGCACTTTCCTCGAGCGCTAAAAATAGCACGTAGACTTCCCGATCTTGGGAAGCTGGTGACGCACTACTACATCTTGGAATCACATGAGACAGTATTTGATCGCATTTTGAATGATCCGTCTGTGTCCTCCATCAAAAGTGTTTTTACGCCTAATCCAAAATATCTATAAATATTAACTGCCTGTGATAACTATAAGTGGGTCTGCTATGAAGGTTACCGTATTTAGTCAAACTTCTATTGATGGAAAATTAACCCTGGGGCAGGGAGCCTCGAGCAAACCATTGTTTGAGCGTTTCAATGATGAAGATATGCGTTTTATCCATAAATTTCGCGGTGAGGTGGACGCGATCATGGTCGGCCGTAATACCATTTCCACCGACGACCCACAATTGACCAATCGTTATGAAACTGGGCGTGACCCGATCCGTATCGTGCCAACGACTTCACTGGATTTCGATTTGTCTGCCAAAGTTTTTAGTTCACCAGGGGAGACAATTATTGTCACGATAGACCGACTTCGCGATCACAAAATGGTTAAGCAGATACGAGGTCAGGGTAAGGAAGTACTTTTTGCTGGTGCAGAGCGTGTTGACTTCGAACTGCTTTTTTCGAAGCTGGAGGCGCGAGGGTTAAAACACATCATGGTTGAAGGCGGTGGGCAGCTTAATTGGCAGGTGTTTAATCTCGATTTAGTGGATGAAATTATTCTTATGCAGTTGCCTATAATTATCGGGGGGGCAGATACGGCCACCCTATCTGATGGCGATGGTTACCGAGATATTGAAATGACCAAGTCATTCAAGCTGCATGTGTTTGAAGCTCGATCAAATTACAATTTGCTGCACTTCAAGCGCGAGTCTGACCCGCGGAGCGCACATTGATGTTAGAGGCGAGTGCTGTCATTTTTGATATGGACGGGGTTTTAATTGATAGTGAACCTTTGTATATGGAGCAGGAAAGGCGTTCATTTGCACGTCACGGCGTGACCCTCAACAAGAATCAATTATCACGCTTCGTGGGCACGACTCAGCATCATATGTGGAGCGCCATAAAGAATGAATATGCACTTACTGAGTCACTCGACTCACTGATGACGCAGCATCATCAGCAATTGGTGCATATGATGAGTTCTGTTCCTCTTTCGCCAATGGCAGGTTCGCAGAAACTCCTCGACGTATTAAATAAAGCAGGGGTGCCTTGTGCAGTAGCATCATCATCTCCTCGGGAACTCGTTAATATCATTTTGCACAGAACAGGGCTGCGAACCTATTTTAATAATATTGTTTGTGGTGATGACGTTAAGCTGAGTAAACCCAATCCCGAGATATTTCTTTTGGCTGCAAAGCAGCTCGGTATACTTCCAGAGGAATGCTTGGTAATTGAGGATTCATGTCACGGTGTTACTGCTGCCAAGGCTGCAACTATGTTCTGCATAGGTCTGATTAACGCGAGCTCAGGACGGCAAGACCTAAGTAAGGCAGATGTTCGTGTTCGTGGTCATGATGAAGTTTTGAAATGGATTGTTGAGAAATAAATAGTCATGAAGAGAATTAATATATCTGACTTGCGCTGGATTAATGCGCCTGAGCACTCGTTAGTTACCGAGCATGAAATTATAATTCATACTTCGCCAGATACGGATTTTTGGCGGGGAACCTATTACGGGCTTGAATACAATAATGCGCCCGCTATTGTTCTTGCCTCTGAGGAGCAGTTTTGGACGCTCAAGGCTAAGGTGAGCTTCCAATCGGATGTTTATTTTGATCAGTGTGGATTGTTCATTTATCAGAACGAAAATAATTGGATGAAAAGTGGTATTGAGTACCAAAGTAATGGCTACCAACAGCTTTTTTCTGTAGTGACAAATAACGGTTTTTCTGATTGGTCCATGGTTAATTTCGATCGGGTTACACAAACCATGTATTACCGGTTAAGTCGAAGAGGGAGTGATTTTTTGCTTGAGCACTCAACGGAGGGTGTGAGTTTTGATGTGATGCGTATGTTTCACTTGTTTGATACTCAAGGCAGTGTCCGGTTCGGTTTTTTTGCCAGTAGCCCAGGGGACTCTTCATTTGCCGCTCATTTTTCAGAGATTGAGTGGACGGAATGCCTCTGGAAAGAGCACACCGCTTCTCGTTTTTAATGTCTAGAGCTTTCATAACTAATGATATTTTCAGCCAGTAAAAACCGGCAGGCACTTTATGTGTGCTATGCAGCCATGATGTGTTTAGCTATGGCGCTCAATTTTCTCCCGGTATACCTGACCACTTTCGGCGATACTTTTGGTGGCCAGTCGGGACTGACAGCCGAGCAACTTGGGCGAATCCCGGCGGTGATGTTTCTCAGCTTCATTATTGCTATTTTGATCACAGGGCCTTTGGCGGATCGCGGTGATGCCAAGCTTATTATTACCTTTGGCCTAATAGTCACCCTCATAGGCTTGGGCCTTGTTGCTTTGGCACCGTCCTATACTTTTCTACTGTTTGCCGTAGCCATAATGGGGTTTGGTGCGGGTGTGCTGGATATGATCCTCAGTCCAATGGTTGTTGCTCTGCAACCTGATCGTCGTAGCGTCGCCATGAACTGGTTACACTCGTACTTCTGCATGGGTGCTGTGGGTGCTGTGCTGATCGCTAGTATGGCGCTGAAGTGGGATATTTCGTGGCGGATAGTTGCGCTGGGAATCATGATTGCGCCCTTTGTTACTTTTCTGTTGTTTCTGAAATTAACGCTACCGCCCTTGATTCAAGAGGGGGGACAGCGTGAGTCCATCCCCAAACTTGTTAGGCAGCCCTATTTCATAGCCTGCCTGATCGCTATTTTTCTAGGAGGCGCAACAGAAATGGGGCTATCACAATGGCTCCCAACGTATGCAGAACAAGGGTTAGGCTACTCGAAAGAAGTAGGTGGTTTTGCTCTAGCAGGTTTTTCCGTCGGTATGGTATTTGGGCGAATGGCGGCCGCGTTGTTGCAAGAACGAATACCACCTATCAGCCTGATGCTGGGATGTTGTGCTGTTACCGTAGTGCTGTTTATGGTGGTCAGCTTTCCCCCCAGCCCAGCAATAGGATTGGCTGCTGCTATCGTTGCGGGATTCACAGGTAGTTGTCTGTGGCCAACGATGCTGGCTATTGCTGCTGATGCTTATCCTCAGGGTGGAGCCACTATGTTCGCTGTACTTACAGCCTTCGGTAATGCTGGTTGTAGTTTGGTCCCCTGGCTTGTGGGGCTCATTACAGCACAATCGGACATCCACATAGGCCTGTTGGCTGTTGCGGTGTGCCCGGCTGGCATGATGGTATTGCTTGTGTGGATGTCGCGTTGGTCACGTCGAAACACCTTGATTCTGTCGCGTTAAAGAAATGGAGTCAGACGTAACTACTTTATGGTGACGATTAGATGCGAGCGTATTAACCGCCCAATCTCAAATACGGCGGCCGTGCGCCAATCTAAGACCGGGCCCAAGTTAGCGCCTGACTGTGTATCGATGAAGTTCACGCCGTCACATTGCAGATCGTCGAGCAAGAAGGCCATGTCATAAATGGTGTCTGGTTTGATTTCGCCTTCGCCCGCGAGAATGCCAGCCGTTATTGAGTGATTTCCTCCGTTAACGAACCCTATTCCCCACGGTAGCCATACGTCCACTCGATGGTTCTGGTCCTGGCGCCAGCCACCTTGGTAGCTGCGATCTGTAGTTTCTGGCTGTTTGTTCGATCCAATAGTGGCCAGTGCATTAACGTAACCCGCGTAACTCCAAGCACAAGGAAGCACAATGTCGCGTGATAACTGAAGCGTGTAATAGGGGGCCTCCAATTTGCTGCCTCGCCAATTAATTCCATCCGAGCTAAACAACCTATCGCGTACGTCATTCCCAAAAAACGTGTAAGACACGATAGGGGGCAAGGCATCTTGGCCGCGCTCAGCAATACCCAGCAGGTAGTCAGATTGCAGAGGGCGCAGGATTGCTCGCACCAGATCTATCAGCCCGTTTGGGTTGATAGTGGCGATGTCATTGGCTGTTTTCAGCAGGTGGGTAAAGCGTGAGTCAGCTTGTTGCTTGTGTATAAGAGGGTTGTGTTCATTTTGCTGCTGTCGTTTAGTGAGCCACCTGTCCAGCAGTCGAAAACGTGAGCGTTGTGAATGAGGTTGCAAAGCTTCGCTGCTGTTATCGGTGTGCTTGTTTCCTGCCATATTCGCCCCCTTGTTTTTATGCGGCTTAGCTGAGCGTAGATACATTCCATGCAGAACCTGAGCTAGGTTAACGCTTCAGATTGTTAGGATTCATCAACACACCTGCCCCCCTGTTTCCTGCACATCGTCTTCAGTGTGCAGGGCTGCGATCACCGCGATATGCAACCCCTCAACGAGCAGATCCAGCGCGAGAGAAGGCTGCCCTTGCGCATTGTGCGCAGCCTGTTCGGGCAGCAAGGGAATATGGATAAAACCACTGCGCACTGACGAGCCGGCCAAGCTGTGCTGCAAGTAATAAAACACCTGATTGCACACAAAGGTGCCCGCAGTTTGGGAGACAGACGCCGGAATGCCAGCGTCTCTTAATGCCCGCACGACGGCTTTGATGGGCAATGTGCTGAAGTAAGCGGCGGGGGCGCCGGGAATGACGGGCGTATCTATGGGTTGGTCGCCCAGGTTGTCGGCAATGCGGGCATCGTTGAGGTTGATCGCCACCCGTTCAATCGATAGATCACTGCGCCCTTGTGCTAACCCGACAGCAATCACTAATACTGGCTGGTGTTCATCCAATAACTGGAGCAGTCGGGTAGGGGCTTGAGCAAACACGCAGGGCAACTGGCGGGCGACAATGCGCACGTTGTCGCCCGCCAAGCTCCCGTCAAGATGTCGCACAGCCTCCCACGACGGGTTGAGGGTGTCTTGGTCGAATGGCTCGAAACCTGTCAGGAGTACGGTGCGCATCATGGCCTCACATCAGTAAATAAAGCAGCACGATGTTGACGACTAGCATCAACAACGCGGTAGGCATTTGAGCCTTGATGACGGCGTATTTGTCCGGCAGCTCCAGTAACGCCACCGGGACGATATTGAAGTTAGCCGCCATTGGCGTCATGAGGGTGCCGCAGTAGCCGGAAAACATCCCGATCGCAGCCATCACGGCTGGGTTGGCATCATAAATTCCCACGAGTACGGGGACGCCGACGCCGCCCGTCATAACCGGGAATGCAGCAAAACCATTGCCCATGATCACGGTAAACAGTGCCATGCCCAGCACGTAAACCATCACGGCCACGAGTCGGTAGTCCATGTTGATGTAAGCGGTGGTGACGTGGGCAACCGCATTGCCAACCCCTGCGTCATTGAACAGCAAGCCCAGCATGGCTAGCATTTGTGGCAGCACCATCGTCCAGCCAAGGGCTTCAGTCAGACGTCGTGATTCGCGCAAGGCTTGCATCGGCGTATCCCGGGTCAGTACGCAGGCAATGATCAAGGCAACGATACACCCCATGCCTAATGACACGAATGTGGTGTTTTTCGGGTCCAGCAGCGGCACACCGCCGATTTGCGTGTGCTTAAGCAGCATCGAGCCAATGACGGTGACCAGCGGAATAGCCAAAGCAGGAATAAACAGCTTGTGACCCAGTCGACCTGCGCTCGCGCGTGCCGCTTTTACGTGTAGCTCTGCGTGGGAGCCACGGCCAACTCCGCCAATGCCCGCAATCACGGCCATCAGCAATACGCCGAGGCCAACAGCAAACGGCGCAACACGATCACCCACCAAAAAAACCAGCGCGAAAAGGGCCCAGAATAGCCCGCTGCTCCAACGTTTGGGGTGGGTGCGATCACAGACGATCATGCCCGCCGTAATCAATAACAGCACGCCCGCCAGCCAGTAGAAGTACTCGATTGAAATAATCACCGTGCGGCCTCCACTGATGTCTCTGCGTGTTCAGTTGCATTTAGCGTGCGAGATAACATCAAGTCGAAGCGATACAGGCGTAACGCGTGAACGATGAACGCACAAATCGCCGTAGGGATTCCCCAGAAAGCGATATGCAATGGCTCGACATCCAGCCCTGAACCCAGCAAGAAAGTGTGCATCAATGCGATGGCGCCGAATGCTACAAATACGTCTTCGCCAAAGAACAAACCAACGTTGTCAGTGGCCGCACACATGGCGAGCACCTTGTGGCGCAGCGCTGGCGGCAGTTTGCCGTAACGGTTCTCAGCGGCGCCTTCGGCCATTGGGGCCAAGAGCGGGCGAACCATCTGCGGGTGGCCGCCCAGGCTGGTCAGCCCTACAGCTGCTGTGGTTTCGCGCACAAACAGATAGATGATTAGCAAGCGCCCGACAGTGGCGCGCTGAAAGCGGGCAATCCAGTTTTGCGCGTGTATGCGCAAACCGTGGCGCTCCAACAGGCCGATCACGGCCAAAGGCAGCAGCAAGATTAATTGCAAGGCGCGGGTTTCAATGAAGCCTTCGCCCATGCTGGAGATGATTTTTTCAAGGGGGAAATTGGCCGCCAGGCCCGTCACGATCGCCGCGAAACTCACGACGAGCAGTGGGTTAAAACGCAGCACAAAGCCGATGACAATGACGAACACGCCTAATAAAGGCCACAAGTTGACGACGGATTGCATGGGGGGATAATCCCTTAGCTGAATGCCGCAGCACCAGGGCAGGCTGGTGTGAGCAAATTGAAAGCGGTCGGGCTCACTTTCATACCATTGGCGCGCTGCCCAACTCAGCGTGTTTTTTTATTGTTGACGCTCGATAGACGACGTCATTGGCCGATATCTTTGGTGCCTTTGTGCGATGCGTCCAGTCAATAAAAGTTGTCACCGCCGAACAAAAAAGTTTTGTCAATCACGTACTTAGGCAGGGTGGCTTGAAGTTGTGGCAAGGGTTTACAGTGTCGGCTCGTTTTGAAACGTCGGGAAAACACCATGAATATGCGATTTCTTCTGACATTCGTCTGGGTGGCGCGGCTCGGAAGTTTTCGTCTGACCGCTGAAAAGCTTTCAAGCACTCAAGCGGCTATTTCCAGTCGTATTTCGGTGCTCGAAACTGAGCTTGGTGTGCAGTTGTTTCAGCGCGACTCTCGTGGCGTAAACCTGACCCGTGAGGGCCATAAAGTGCTGGGTTACGCCGAGCAAATGCTGGCCACTCAACAACGCTTGTTGCAATCGCTGGGGCAAGCAGACTGCTATGCGGGGCGCTTGCGCATTGGGGTGATGGACACGGTCATTCACAGTTGGCTGAGTGAGTTGATCAACGCCTTGAGTCGCGATTACCCACAAGTTGAAGTTGAGTTGACGGCAGACACGGCCTTGAACCTGAGCGAGCAGTTGCTTAAAGGTCAGCTTGATCTCATTTTTCAGACAGATCTGTTACGCGCCGATGGGGTGCGAAATGTGCAATTGGCCAGCTACCCCTTGAGCTGGATCGTAGCCAAAGGTGGGGCGCTCGATCGCACTTACGAAGACCTGTCAGATCTTTGCCAAGAGCGCTTGCTGACCTTTTCACGGTTGTCACGCCCTCATCAGGACGTACTTAATTTTTTGCACCAACAAGGCATTGCTGCACCTCGCCTCAGTTGTATTAACTCAGTGGCGGCCATCATCAAGTTGGTGACCGATGGCTTTGGAATTGGTGCCTTGCCGCCAGTTCTGGTCAGCCGAGAACTGCAAAGCGCGAGCTTGGTCGCGTTACCGATCATGACTGCGCCGCAGTTCCCGGTGTATGCCAGCTGGCGCGTCGGGGCGGGCCTTGAATTGAACGAAGCCGTGGTTAACTTGAGCCAGAGAGTGGTGACGGACTACCACCGCAGCGTATTGCCGGAGCACTTTGTTCTGCCCTGATACGTATTTTTGTGTTTTATCTGCACCTGTTATGGGTGCAGAAGGGGGCTCAAAATAGCGACCTCTGCAGACCTGAAAGACGCAATGGCCCTCGCCATGTGTGAGCTGATTGTCAGTGCCTGTTTTTTCGTGAACTTATGGGGCAGGAGATCGTATGGCTAAGATGGGATGGTTTTTGGGTGGCTTTCTGGTGCTAACCATTGGAATCGGCATTCTCGCCACGATTCCGCCGGGTTAAAAAGGCATCTTCAATTCGTACTGTTTGGTTATTCAAATGAGCGTGCTCGAGACGCTTGCGCTGCGGGTGTGCGAGCAACCCGCTCATTTGAAGGCCCAAGGTTACTTAACGTGTAGGCATTATTGACTTGAGCGCCTGTTTTATATCGGCCAACAAGTCGTCCAGATCCTCTAGCCCCACAGCCAGTCTGACCAGCCCCTCAGAAATATCGTGACGGGCTCGTTCTTCGCGGGTGTAAGTAGAGTGGGTCATGCTTGCAGGATGCTGCGCTAAAGATTCAGCACCTCCCAAGCTCACCGCGCGGCTGAACAGGTTGAGTGCGTTCATGAAGCGCCGACCGGCTTCAAGCCCCCCTTTGAGTTCGAAAGCAATCATGCCGCCCGGCATTTTCATTTGGCGTTTTGCCAATGCGTATTGTGAGAAAGAAGGAAGTCCGGGGTATGTCACCGACTCAACAGCAGGATGGTTCTCCAGACATTGCGCGATCGCTTGCGCGTTGCTGCAGTGGCGGTCCATGCGCAAGGCCAGGGTTTTGAGGCCACGCATCAGTAAGTAAGCATCTTGCGGCGACAATACAGCGCCCGTTAGATCTTTGAGGCCTTGCAAGCGAATGTTATCGGCTACTGCTTGGCTTGCCACAACAATCCCGGCGGTTATATCGCTGTGACCGCTGAGGTATTTGGTAGCGGAATGCACCACCACATCAGCCCCCATTTCTAGCGGGCGCTGTAAGTACGGGGTGCAGTAGGTGTTATCAATCACCACTGTGATGTTGCCGTGCTTATGTGCAATGGCTGAAATGGCAGGAATGTCCACCAGGTGCATGTTTGGGTTGGCGGGTGTTTCGAAGTAAATCATTCGCGTGGCGGGAGATATTGCGGCTTCAAAGTCGGCCAGATTTGACATGTCGACATGACGGACTTTAATGCCGAACTCACCAATGCCGTGGTGCAACAAAGCAAAGGTGCAGCCGTACAACGTGCGGTTGACGATAATCTCATCTGCGGGCCTGAGCATCGTCCAGAACGTCGCCGCAATCGCGCCCATGCCGGAGCCAAAGGCTACCGCGGCTTCGCCACTTTCCAGTGTGGCCATTCGGGATTCAAGCAGGGCCAGAGTCGGATTAGAAATACGGGTGTAAAAGTGCCCGCTTTCTTCTCCGGCAAAACAGCCAGCGCCATATTCAACTGTAGGAAAGGCAAACGTAGACGTTAAATAAATAGGCGGAATAAGTGCGCCCTTATTTTCCAGTGCGTTGTAGCCATGATGAATTGCACGAGTAGAAAAGCCGAGGTCACTTTTTTTGCCGTTCATGATGGACTCTCCGTTATTTCCTACGATGCTATGCTCAAATTCAACAGTAAAAATTCCAAAATGGCAGATCAATTTGAGCCTTGTTAGAACAAAAAACAGCCACGATGAAATTTAGAGGCAAAGCATGCTAATCGCCCTGGATCGAACCGATAAGGCCTTGCTGGCCGCTCTGCAAGGTAATGCACGATTGACTGTTGCAGAGCTGGCAGAAAAGGTCTCGTTGACCACTTCTCCCTGCTGGCGTCGAGTGAAAATGCTGGAAGAAAGTGGCTTGATTAGCGGCTATCAAGCGATTATCTCGCCCAAGGAACTGGGGTTTGGTGTCACCGCTTTTGTCAGTGTGATGATGGAATCTCACTCCAGAGAAACGGCCCGGCGCTTTGAACAGCGCCTGTTGGAAATCCCTGAAATCGTCGCCTGTCATAACATTTCGGGGCGTTATGATTTTTTGCTTGAAGTGGTGGCTAAAGACCTTGATGCGTTTGGTGAGTTTGCGCGGGAAGTTTTACAAACATTGCCCGCAGTCAAAGAGATCTATTCGAGCTTTTCGTTCAAGTCGGTTAAGCCATTGCGCGTCATTCCTGTGCTGTAACGTCGGCGCTTAATCTCAATAACAGGTCCAGTATTAGTTCATACTGCGGCCTGTTTTTTTAACCCGCCTGCAGGAGCCTGGACACAGTGATGTTTGAAATAAAACCGATGAGCCCTGAGGTTTATCGCCAGCAAACCCGCCGTAGCACGCTGTATATAGCCTTGACCTTCGCTTTGTTGGCGCTCGTGGTCTCTGGCGTGTTAGTGATGTTTTTTGGTGCTGCGCAGGGTGACAATTTTCGCCTGAACCTGGCCGGCGTGATTGCAGCGTTACTACTGACCATCGGGTTGGTGCGCTATGTGTTTTGGTCACAGCCTTGGATGGCCGCCGCGGCTTATGGCTGGAGGCTAAAACGCAGCTTGATGCGGGTCACAAACGTGATGCACTACGTCACGGCAGGCGTGATGGCAGGGGATGAGGCCGCGATGAAGTTGCTGCGTTTTTATCATCTGGGTATCACGCAGATGTATCAGCTGGACGCCAACTCCAGCGCGCTTAGCCAAATGATGCATGAAATTGATTTGCACAAGTCCCGTCTGCAAGCGCTGAAAATCGACACAGAGCAAACTCGGCTGAACCCCTCGTGGCTTGAGGCTGTAAAAAAGTTCACGCCCATGAAGTAACCCTCGATGGCTCGCCAAGCGATGCGCATTGCAACATTGCGTTTTCGCTCAGCGAACCCGGCTCAGGGGTTAGCTCACCACGCGATAGCACGGCACATAGGCTGCGCCACCCGGTAGCTTCATGCGGTGCTGTTCGACGAACGCGTTCAGCAGTTTGTCCAAAGGTTTCATGATTGCCGCGTCGCCATGAATCTCATAAGGGCCATGTTGCTCAATCAGATGAATGCCTTTCTCTTTGACATTACCCGAGACAATCCCGGAGAAGGCCTGGCGCAAGTTAATGGCCAGCTCATGGGGGGGCAGGTCGCACCTTAATTGCAAACTGGCCATGTTGGCGTGGGTGGGATCGAACGGGCGCTGGAACCCCTCATCAATTTTCAGCAGCCAGTTGAAGTGGAACGCATCGTTACGTTCGCGCCGGAACTGTTTAACGGCCTTGAGCCCGTGGGTCATATGACGCGCGACTTCGGCGGGGTTATCAATGATGATTTGATAATGCTTTTGCGCCGCGTCACCCAACGTAGCGCCCACAAACTCATGCAACTGTTGCAAGTAAGGTTCGGCTTCTTTAGGCCCCGTTAGAATCACCGGAAACGGCACTTCGCTGTTGTCCGGGTGCATCAAGATACCCAGCAGGTAGAGGAACTCCTCAGCTGTGCCGGCACCTCCGGGAAAGATGATGATGCCGTGGCCGACACGAACGAAAGCTTCCAGGCGCTTCTCGATATCGGGCAGGATCACCAATTCGTTGACGATCGGGTTTGGCGCTTCAGCGGCAATGATGCCCGGCTCGGTAAGCCCCAGATAACGTCCGCCCGTCAGTCGCTGTTTAGCGTGGGAAATAGTGGCGCCCTTCATAGGGCCTTTCATCACGCCGGGGCCGCATCCCGTACAGATATCAAGGCTGCGCAGGCCTAGCTCGTGGCCGACTTTTTTGGTGTATTTGTATTCTTCGGTGTTAATCGAGTGCCCGCCCCAGCACACCACAATCTTGGGCTCGACACCGGGACGCAACGTGCGGGCATTACGTAATAGGTGGAATACGTAGTCAGTAATCCCTTGTGAGTTACTCAAGTCGATACGTGGGCTGTCCAGGCCACTTTGCGTGTAAACAATGTCTCGCAGGGCGCTGAACAACATCTCACGGGTGCTGGCGATCATTTCACCATCAACGAAGGCGTCGGCAGGCGCATTCAGCAACTCAAGCTTTACACCGCGGTCTTGCTGATGAATGCGCACCTCGAAGTCTTTGTAGGCTTCAAGGATTGTTTTAGCGTTGTCGACGTGAGCGCCCGTATTAAGGATGGCGAGCACGCATTGGCGAAACAGGGTGTAGCTGCTGCCTGATCCTACTTCACTCAGTTGTTGCACTTCACGTTGGGAGAGGGTTTCCAGGCTGCCTTTAGGGCTTACAGAGGCATTAATGACTTGTCTTTGGACCATTGTGGACTTCCTGTGAGCGGGGTCGAAAAGTTGCTTGGCGTAGCCATTGAGTTCATATCAGCAATCCGCAGCTGCCGAGCGAGAGGTCCCAACTCTTACGTCTTTAGATTTATTTGCTCTAACCATAATAGTCGCAGGTTCGGCACATGAAAGTGGCGAGTGCTTCATGCTAGAGCGAGTTCCTACACTAACATTGCAGACAGATAAGACCAGCGCTGTGCTGCACCGAGGCGCTGGCGCAGCAATCAATGGTTACTTTGAGGTAATCTTCTGACCACATTGAGATGGCTGTCTCAGCTCCAACAGCGAAAAGGGTACTCAGATGATTGTCACCACCACACACACCATTGATGGCCGAAAGATCACTGACTATTTAGGCGTTGTCAGTGCCGAGTCGGTACATGGGATCAACGTAGTGCGCGATTTTTTTACGGGTGTACGGGACTTTTTTGGTGGGCGCTCACAAACCTTGGAGCGCGCGCTGAAAGAAGCGCGGGCTGAGGTGACTGCTGAAATCCGCGACCGGGCAGGTGATTTACGCGCAGACGCTATTGTCGGCCTGGATTTTGAAATCAGCATGCCGTCGGGACGTGGCGGTATGTTGGTGGTATTTGCTACGGGCACAGCGGTGCGCTTGAACTGAACAAAGACTCGCTCGCCCTTTGACTGTCGAGATGGCTCAGAGCCGCTTGCGCAGAAGCCGCCTGAAATCTACACAAAAAAAAGCCCGCGGGGGGGAGGGTGCGGGCGAAGGGTTCATTGAATGAGCGCAGTCACTATACAACGCACTTCTGGCTGACAATGTGAAACAAAATTCATCTGGAGCGCCGGATTGATCAGCGTCAACCCGGCGTTTTTGCTTATTTGGTACGTGAAGACTCAAACAGGAACCACACGCGACGTTCGGCTTCGTCAATCCAGTTTTCCAGCAGGCTAGTGGTTGCCACGTCGCCCAGTTCAGAGCACATGTCGTGGGTAGCCCGCATGTAAGCGGCCAGTTGGATATTGTCTTCGCGCAATTCGGCCAGCATGTCACCCGGCGTCACGAAATCGGCGTCGTTGTCCAACAAGCGCTGGAGTTTTTTGATGTGACCAATCGAGCGAATCGTGGTGCGCCCCAGCTTGCGTACGCGCTCAGCTATAGCGTCGGTGGTGGCATAAATTTGATCGGCTTGTTCGTCCAGAAGCAGATGGAAATCGCGGAAATGCGGGCCAGACATATGCCAGTGAAAATTCTTGGTCTTGAGGTAGATGGCGAAGGTGTCTGCCAGCAGCGCATTCACTTCGGCCGCAATGTTGATACAGGCTTCATCGCTCAACGCCGAAGGTGTCCGTAGATCGGCCTTTCTGCTTTCCTTGGCGGATTTCAGGTCTTTCATGATGGTTCCTCGTGAAGGCGTGGGTGGGAAAAATGGATCATTATTCGGGCTGACTAAAGACCACGAACAGCCTTTCGTCAAACCCTCTGGGCCGCCTCAGTGAGGGGCTCAGATAATTACGACTGGCTAAAGAGCAAGATCGTTCAAGACATTTTTTGCTTTAACTGCGACCCTTTGCCGCTGACTTTGGCCGGGATATGTTTGATGCCTAATACACTTGCTCGCGTCGCATTTATGCGTGGCGCGGTTGCCTGTCTTCCTTTGACATTGGCATGCGCGCCTTGGGGTTTGTTGGCAGGTTCGACGGCAATCGACGCGCAGTTGACCCCAGCGCAAAGCCAGGGCTTATCGGTGCTGGTATTTGCTGGCGCGGCTCAACTGGTGGCTATTGGCATGATCAAGGGTGGGGCCAGTGTGCTGTCCATTCTGGTGACGACCTTATTGCTGACCTCACAACACTTGTTGTACGCCATGCACTTGCGTGCGGTTGTGTCGCCACTGGCGCCGAGGTGGCGTTTTGGGCTTGGCTTTTTACTGACAGATGAGTTCTTTGCGCTGGTGAGCCCGTTTGATCGACAAACGTTCAATCGCTGGTACGCGCTGGGCGTTGGGCTGTGCATGTATGTGGGGTGGAATCTGTTCACCTTTTTAGGGGTGATTTTGGGCAAGAGTATTCCAGGGCTGGATCAACTGGGGCTGGAGTTTTCGATCGCTGCGACGTTTATCGCCTTGATTACACCCGTGGTACGCACTGTTGCGACCGTCGTGTGTGTGGCCGTTTCACTCTTGAGTGTGGTGATGTTCAGTTTTTGGCAGTGGGAATCTGCGATTGTACTGGCCGGGTTGGCGGGCATGACGGCGGGTTATTTGTGCAAGCGGCTGGGAGCGTACTTCGCATGATGTGGGTGATTATTGTTGGCATGGCGCTGATTCTGTTTTTTAACCGCTACCTGTTTTTAGAACCGCGGCTACCCATCCGCTTGAACCGGGGCGTGAGGGACTTTTTGAGTTTTGCAGTGCCGGGCATGCTAACCGCTATTTGCGGGCCGATTATTTTCGTCCAGGATCACGCGCTTAACCTGAGCCTGTTCAACCCTTATTTATTGGCCGGGTTGTGCGCCATAGGGCTGATGCTCTGGACGCGCAACGTTTTGCTCAGTGTCGCGTTAAGTGTGGCGTTGTTTTATCTGTTTCGCTGGTGGCTTTGACTTGTGCATCGGCACGAGAGGTAAATGGGCCGCTGACAGGAACGCCGTCAATCACGACATACCAACATGCCAATAGACCATGAGCACGAAGTGGGGCGGGAACAGCGCTGCCAATAACCGACATGACATGAACTTTGGGCATAAGTACCTCCTCAAACAATGGCGTTACCTTAGGGCCTGAGCCGCCGGGCAAAAAATCATTGCGGGTGATAGTCGCCATTGATACGAATGAGGTTAGTTCGCGGCCTGTTTTAATCAACCACCAGGTCAAGCATGTGCATCACTTCCTGATCGCTAAGCAGGCCCTTGTTTACAAGGTGCTGAGCCATCAGTGAGACAAGCTTGGCGCTGCGATGCCCTTCGAGTTGCTTGAGTTCGGTCAGTGCGTTGTAAACCTTGCTGGAAGTGCAGAGCCCAGCGGTGTGATGCGGGTTTTGTGTTGGCATAGGGTCGTCCTTGTTTTTATAAGTCATGCAGACGTTGATAGCAGATGGCGGCTCAGGCGCCTGGCGCGGCCCCATCAATAATGCCGCAGATGCGTTACAAATTGTGTATCACCTGCGACATTCATATCATCGATTACCGGCTATTTGCATTACCAGCGGGGCGGGCCGTAATACCCTCGAGGTGGCCCATAGGGCGCTGGATGCGGGCGGCCATAATCAGTTTGGTAGTAGACCGGCTGCGGAGCCGGAACATAAACAGGCTGCGGCTGGTAATAGACCGGCGGCGCCTGAACATACACGGGTTGGGGCTGAGCATAGACCGGTTGTTGAACATAAACCGGGCGTTGGTCCTGATTCGCCATAACCGAGCCAATAATAGTGGCGCCAACCACTGCGCCGAAAATCGCGGGCCCTGGGCCCCAGCCGCCGTGGGCGCTGGCTTGGCCTGCCGCCGCCAAGGTGGCGATAAGCAGAGCGACTTTGGGGATGTTGCGCATGATGTATTCCTCGGTTTGCAGCCCCGGCATGTTGACCTGTAACAGGTGGTTAAAGAGTGCGGGGATAACACTCAGACAGCGTTTTATAAAAAAACTGCGAAGTGTTTCAGTAAATTTTGTGTAAGGTCTGGCGTGTGCTGACACGTTTCAGTCGAGAAATTAAGTACATGATTGACCAAAAGTCCCGAAGCGGCGCTCGCCGTTTATCTGAAAGCCTTCGATAAGGAGATGAGCATGCAAATGAATCCGAACAAAGACACCCGGCTCTGCATATCGCTGTCAGGGCGACCGGGGAACTTCGGACTGCGCTTTCATAATCATCTTTACGAGCAGTTGGGCCTGAATTTCTATTACAAAGCGTGCACTAGCAAGGATTTAGTTGGCGCTGTAACGGGGATCCGCGCGTTAGGGATTCGTGGTTGCGGGGTGTCGATGCCCTTCAAGGAAGCCTGTATCGCTCTGGTAGATGAGTTGGACGCATCGGCTGAAGCCATCGATTCAATCAACACCATCGTCAATACCGACGGCCACCTCAAGGCCTACAACACTGACTACATCGCGATTGAGCAGTTGCTCAATACCCACCAGATTGCCAAGGACACCCGCTTTGCGCTACGGGGCAGTGGTGGCATGGCCAAGGCCGTGGCCAGCGCCCTGAGCGATGGCGGTTACCGAAACGGCATCATCGTTGCGCGCAATGAGATCACGGGCACCGCATTGGCGAAAAACTGTGGTTATCAGTGGTTGCCGGAACTGGGGGCTCACCGTCCACAGATGTTGATCAACGTAACACCGGTAGGCATGGCTGGCGGGGCAGAGGCTGATGACTTGGCGTTTGAGGCCGATGCAGTAGATCTGGCCGCGATCATCTTTGATGTGGTGGCGATTCCGGTTGAAACACCGTTGATCACTCGTGGGCGGGCTCAAGGCAAACAGGTGATTACGGGGCTGGAAGTCATTGCGATTCAGGCGCTAGAACAGTTTGTGTTGTACACCGGGGTTCGTCCCACACCCGAGCAGTTTCAGGCAGCGGTCGCATTTGCGCGCAGTTGACGACAGCGCCGAGCGAGTGACCTCGCCCGGCCGGCAGGGTTATTCGAGTTCAGCCAAGCGTGCTTCGAGTGCGGCGATTCGCGCTTCGAGGGCTTCAAAACGCTCCAGTGATACGCCGGAACTCGTGTTCCGCTCTGTGGATTGCTGGCGTGCGGCCATGATCGCTTCGATATCAGACGGATCGCCCAGCGCATGCATGTAGCGGTCTTCACGTTGACCCGATTGGCGCGGCAGCAGAAGCGCCAAGTCCCGAGCAATCAGACGCTCTAACTGATGCTGCACTTGTTCAGTGTCTTCAAAGTCGTGCATGCGACCACTGCGGGTCAAAAGTTCGTTCAGCGTTTGTGGGCCGCGCAAAAACAACAGGCCCAGCAACACGACTTGTGCCGGCACCAACTCCAGCGCCTTGTCGACCTTATGCTCCCAGCGATCAGCGCGACTGCCCATCACCAGTCGTGTGAAGCCGCGGCCTTCAAGCGCACGCAGGCTTTGTCCAATTTGGCCCTGTGTCAGGCTCATGACCGGCTCGCGGCTGGTCTTCTGGTTACAAGCTAATACCAGTGCATTGAGCGTCAGCGGGTAGGTTTCAGGGTTAGTGGCTTGCTTCTCGATCAAGGAACCGAGGATGCGGATCTCAATGCTGTTGAGCCGAGGTTCGGTGTCCGTATCGTGTTCAGTGCTCATCACGCTTTCCTTGTGCGTTGAATGGTGGGCTCGCTATGGTCTGTACGAAATGTTGTCGTGTGAAAGTTAACCAGGGCAAAACAGGCGAAGAACGGCCAAGGTTGTGCATGACTTTACGTGTTGCAAATGCGCATTCTGAGCCTGTTTTCAATGCGTCATCCCCGCATAGAGACATTGCGCACAGAGCCTATGGCTATTACGCGATAAAAGACAAGCCGCTTCAACCGAGCCAGGTGTCTATAATCGCTGCACTGTAACTCCCGCCCATCGACTGTCGAGACCTTCATGAC
Source organism: Pseudomonas sp. E315 (assembly GCF_055406205.1). Lineage (NCBI taxonomy): Bacteria > Pseudomonadati > Pseudomonadota > Gammaproteobacteria > Pseudomonadales > Pseudomonadaceae > Pseudomonas > Pseudomonas sp. E315. The sequence goes on from NZ_JBUZPJ010000001.1 coordinate 286,193, forward strand.
TATCTCTCTGTACGCCGCATCCATTCCTGTGTTCAAGCAAATGCTCAATGCCATGAGCGGTGTGTTGACCAAGGCTGAGGCTCACGCAACCGCCAAGAACATTGATCCGAACGTGTTTTTGCAGGCGCGTCTGGCACCCGACATGTTCGCGCTGGTGCGCCAAGTACAAATTGCAGTGGATTTTGCCAAAGGTGTTTCAGGCCGATTGGCTGAAATCGAACTGCCAAAATACGATGATAACGAAACGACTTTCGCCGATCTCCAAGCGCTGATCGCCAAGGTGCTGGCTTTTGTTGACACCATCAAAGCTGAGCAGATTGATGGTAAGGAAGGCATCGAAATCATTACTCGCCAAGGCACGCCGAAAGAAAAACGCTTCACAGGTCAGGCATACCTACTGACTTATGGCTTGCCGCAGTTCTTCTTCCACGTGACCACCACCTACGCGATCCTGCGCCACAACGGCGTGGAAATCGGTAAGCGCGATTACATGGGTGCGTTCTGATTGAGTTGAGCGTCTGCGCGGAGTAGCGCAACGTAGCCTATTCAGGAGCCGCCAATCCGGCGCCCCTGAATAGGCGTTGACTTAGCCTTGTGGCGAGGCTTTGTCTTCATTGGCCATGCAGGCCGCAGCAGTAAACAGTACGTCGGTTGAAGAGTTAAGTGCCGTTTCGGCCGAGTCTTGCAGGATGCCGATGATGAAACCCACCGCCACTACTTGCATCGCGATTTCGCTCGGGATGCCGAACAGGCTGCACGCCAGCGGAATCAACAATAACGAACCTCCCGCCACACCTGATGCACCACAGGCGCAAATGGCTGCTACAACGCTGAGCAAGATAGCGGTAGGTAAGTCGACTTCAATTCCCAGCGTATGCACCGCCGCCAGACTCAGTACCGTAATAGTGATTGCTGCGCCTGCCATGTTGATGGTGGCACCCAGCGGGATCGAGACTGAGTAAGTGTCTTCATGCAGCCCCAAACGCTCGCTCAATGCCATGTTCACGGGAATGTTGGCCGCTGAGCTGCGCGTGAAAAAGGCAGTAATTCCGCTTTCACGCAGGCACAAAAATACCAGCGGATATGGGTTGCGACGCAGCTTCCATAACACGATTAGCGGGTTGATCACAAGTGCGACAAACAACATGCAGCCAATCAGCACCGCCAGTAGGTGCAGGTAACCCAGTAGAGCGCTAAAACCCGAAGTGGCGAGAGTGGAGGCGACCAGACCGAAAATCCCCAGCGGTGCGAAGCGGATAACCACGCGCACGATCAAGGTGACGCCATTCGACAAATCGCTGAGCACTGTGCGGGTCGTGTCACCGGCATGGCGAATAGCGATCCCCATACCAATGGCCCAGGCCAGAATGCCAATAAAGTTGGCATTCATCAGCGCGCTGACGGGGTTGTCGACCACGCTCAGCAGCAGACTTTGCATCACCTCGCTGATGCCGCCGGGGGCCGATACGGCAATATCTTCGGTGGCCAGTACCAGATTGGACGGGAACATCATGCTGGCAATAACGGCGACGACGGCCGCTGCAAAGGTGCCGAACAAATACAACACGAGGATCGGGCGGATGTGGGTTTCTTGGCCGTGTTTGTGGTTGGCAATAGAGGCCATTACCAACACAAACACCAGAATCGGGGCAACGGCTTTCAAGGCGCTGACGAACACCTTGCCAATGAAGGCGACCGAGACAGCGGCCGCGGGCGCAAGCCAGGCCAACAAGATCCCGGCAATGAGCCCAACGACAATCTGGGTCACCAGACTGGTGCTTTTTAGCCTGTGCAGCAGGGAAGGTGAAGCGTCAGTCATAAGGGTGTCTCTAGTTGTTGTGGGGAATGCGTAAAAGGCTTTTGGCGAGCAGCACTAAAGGGCTGGCTGTTCGTAAAGCAGTCGACGGTTATGTTCATTAGAGGCAGCTGTGCAGTTTAGTGATGCGTAGAGTGTGCGTCTGTCGCGCTAAACCCCTGGCGGGAGGCGGACTTTATCACAGGGATGTAGGAACTTTCGTCAGTCAGGGCAATCTGTCGCGCTTGCGTTGAGTTTCTTGTGAGGCAAGCAATCTGGCTGCTAAACATTCTGTTACTATTGCGCATCCTCATTTTTCCTCAAGTCAGTGGGCCTTTTTGGCTTTCGCTGGCGTCGCTGTCTCTGGAGTTTTTCATGCTGTTACCCATCCTGCTGCTGTCTGCGGCCGGTTTTACTGTTCTGACCACCGAATTCATCATTGTGGGCTTGTTGCCTTCAATCGCCCGTGATCTTGATGTGAGCGTGCCTCAAGCGGGTTTGTTGGTGACGCTGTTCGCGTTCACCGTTGCAGCGTTGGGCCCTTTTTTGACGGCTTACTTTGCGCGGTTTGAACGCAAGCGCCTGTTTATCGGGATATTGCTGATGTTCGCCTTCGCCAACACGGTGGCGGCGTTGGCGCCCAATATTTGGGTGATGGCGTTTGCGCGGCTGTTACCCGCGTTAGGCCTGCCCGTTTTTTGGGCGCTGGCCAGCGAAACAGCGGTGGACATTGTCGGGCCGGATTACGCAGGGCGGGCGATTGCCAAAATTGGCTTTGGCATTGTGTGTGCGACGGTGTTTGGCATTCCGGTGGGCACTTTGATCTCTGATGCGTGGGGCTGGCGCAGTGCATTTGGGATTCTGGCAGTGGTCGCGCTGGCCAAAGCTTTGTTGTTGTGGATCTACTTGCCAGTCACTCGTGTGGTCAAAGAGGCCGTCACCCTGCGCTCACAATTTGGCATGTTGCGCAGCCCGCTGATCATCGGGCATATCGTGCTCTCGGTACTGGTATTCAGTGGCATGTTTACGGCCTATACCTATTTGGCCGATATTCTTGAGCGTTTGGCGGGTTTCAACGGCACTTTGGTGGGCTGGTGCCTGATGGGGTTTGGCGCCGTGGGGCTGATAGGTAATTCGCTGGGTGGACGCATGGTAGATCGCCATCCGCTGATTGCGTCGATGGTGTTTTGTGCCTTTATGATTGGCGGCATGGTGGCGCTGGTACCGAGCATTCATTCAACCTTGGGCTTGGCGGCAGCGATGGGCGTTTGGGGTGTGACGCAGGCCGCGCTGTTTTTGGTCAGCCATGTAAGGCTGATGAAGGTTGCCCCGCATGCACCAGCATTTGCCGCATCGTTGAACATCGCTGGGGCTAACTTGGGCATTGGTCTGGGGGCGATGGTCGGCGGCCGGGTCATTGATAGCTATGGTTTAGGTAACCTTGGGTTTGCCGCTGCCGGGTTTATTTTGGTGTCGATTTTGCTCGCGTTGTTGCTGATGACATCCAAAACCCGAGCCGTCTGCGCTTAACTGCTCAAATCGGTAAACAGCTCGCGCCGGGCACCTTCGGTAATCGCAACGATGCCGGGGTGCCGGATCTTGCGCTCGACGGTAATGGCGTAAAAGGATTCAGTAACTGCTTCAGTTTGGCCAATCAGTTCCACGTTGAACTGGCGAATGACCTCTTGGGCGATCACGCTGGGCGCAATAAATACCCCAATCCCGGACTGACCAAAGGCCTGCATCAAAGCACTGTCATCGAACTCACCGACGATACGAGGCTGAATTTGTTGCTCTGCCAGCCAGCGCAGCAAACGGCTGCGCAGCACAGTTTCTGGCCCAGGAATCAGTAGCGGTGCACCCTGTAAGCAGTGTGGAAAATTTTCGGCGTAGTGTGTGGCCAGAGCAGAGGTCGCAAAAAAGCTGATGCCGCACTCGCCGAGCTTCTGGCTCAAACCCTTGATATCGAGGTGAGAGGGCATCGGACTGTCAGAAATGACCAGATCCAGCCGCTGAATCGCCAAATCTGCCAGTAGCCGATCGAGCTTATCTTCGCGACAAGTGATGCGAATAGGCTCGCTAAGCGCCATTGTCGGAGCTATCAGCCGGTAAACAATGGATTTGGGCACCACGTCGGCCACCCCCACCCGGAACAGAACCTGCTGCTCTTTGGGCGACATGCGCAACATGCCTTCCAGTTCGCTACCGACTTGAAATATTTGCTCGGCGTAAGGCAAGACCTGACGCCCGGTTTCAGTCAGTTCCAACTGTCGGCCGACTCGCCTAAACAATGGCAGCCCATAGGTTTGCTCCAGCAAGCTGATTTGCCCGCTGATGGTCTGCGGCGTGAGGTTGAGCTGTTCGCAGGCGCGCACGATGCTGCCGGTTTTAGCAACCACCCAGAAGTAATGGAGTTGTCGATAGTTAAGCATCGGCTGAGTAATACTTCGTAAAAAACGAAGTATAGCGCTTAAAAATACGAATTTTACTGAAGTGTTTGCTTGTCTAAAATCCCGCGTTATTCGCGAGTCACTCTGTTGGCTGCCGTATTAGAGAGGAAAATCACGATGACGATTAAGAAGACAGGTGCCGTAGCGTTGCTGGCAGTGGCGATGCTGATGATGGGCGGTTGCGATCAAGCTGAAAAAGCAGCGCAACACATGTTGAGTAAAACGGCAGAAAGCGCCAAGCAGGCGATCGATGACACCCACAAAGCGGCTGAGCAAGCACTCAGTGAGGCCACTGGCGGGTTGATTAAACAAGAAGAGCCTGCTCAAGAGCGTGAAGAGTCTTCACACGCTATCTAATTTGTCCTACCGCAGAGTCAGAACACATATATGGAATATCTTTTAGAACTGGCGGCCAGCCCTACAGCCTGGGTCGCACTGGCCACATTGATCGTGATGGAGATTGTGCTCGGGATCGACAACCTGATTTTCATCTCGATCTTGACTAACAAGTTACCTGAGCAATATCGCACCAAGGCTCGCCGTATCGGGATTGGCATGGCATTGATTTTGCGACTGGGACTGCTCAGCACCATCGCGTACATCGTGCAATTGACGACCCCTGTGTTTGAGGTGCTGGGGCAGGCCTTTTCGTGGAAAGACATGATCCTCATCGCGGGTGGTTTGTTCTTGGTGTGGAAAGCCACCAGCGAAATCCATCACAGCATGAGCCCTGAAGCAGAGGGCAAAACCGACAGCGTGTCGTCCAAGGTGACCTTGGGGTTTGCCGCCGCGATTGGGCAGATTTTGATGCTGGATTTGGTGTTTTCTATCGATAGCATCATCACCGCAGTCGGTATGACAGAACACTTGCCGATCATGGTGATTGCAGTCGTCGTGGCGGTGCTGGTGATGCTGCTGGCTTCTGAGCCGTTGGCCAAGTTCATCAACGAGAATCCGACCGTTGTGATGTTGGCGTTGGCCTTCTTGATCATGATCGGGATGACTTTGATTGCAGAAGGTTTTGGTGCCCACGTGCCGAAGGGTTACGTCTATGCCGCGATGGCCTTTTCGGCGACTGTTGAAACACTGAACATTCTGGCGCGAAGGGTTAGAGAAAAACGTCAGGCGACCCTGACCAAATAAACCCGGGCTGTAGTCTAAAAGCCGTCTATCCAGCGCTGGGTAGGCGGTTTTTTGTTAGTGCGCGTTTACAGTGCCTGCGATCGGTTTTTCGGGCGTGACGTGCAACGTGGGTTGCACGGGATGATGGTGGCGGCGGCTGATACGCATCACTCCCCACAACATGGCTGCGGCGACGGTCAACCAGCCGGCAAACAGCAGGAAAATAGTTAATGCTGGGCTCATCAGTGCCTCCTTTGCCCACAACGGGCACACACACTTTGTAATGGACAGTCTAGTCTTTGGCGTGTTTCAGGCTATTGACCAAAGGTCGTGATGGACTAACTGATTTGCTCTAACTTGCGCCCGAAACTGCGGTTTAAGGCTATACCTCACCACGCGAGCGCCCTATGATCGGCCATCATCTAGCGTCAGGCCTGAAGGTCTGGCCGTGATTCAGGGCGAGGGAGCAGGGAGTGATTGGATTGAAATCCATACGATTGGGGCTGGTTGCCTTGTGCGCGTTGGTCATGGCGGGATGTGCCAGTGTGGAGCGGCCTGAAATTCGCCATTTGCCTGAAAGGGTCGAGTTGAATGGTGTGCCATTCTTTCGTGGTAATGCCAACCAGAGTGGCCCGCAGGTGCTTGCCAGCATGCTCAGCGAACAACGGGTGCGAACCACGCCGGGCCTGTTGACCAAACCTTTGAAATTGCCGGATGCGCAAACCGCGATGCAGGGCAACATGGAGCAACTGGCCCGTGAGTATGGGCTGGTCGTGTATCCATTGGATAAAAACCTCCCGGCATTACTGACTCAAGTAGCTGCTGGTTATCCTGTCATGGTGCGCTTTACTGAGGGCCGGGTCTGGTCTGAGCCGCGTTACGCCATGCTGGCGGGCTACAACCGGACTAAACACACGGTGTTGCTACGTGCAGGAATGGAACGCCGATTGCTGATGGACTTCAGTGCATTCGAGTCCGCTTGGGCAGATGCTGGCAGTTGGGCGGTACTGATTTTGTCCCCCGGTCAGTTACCCGCGCAGGTCGATAAATCCCGCTGGCTAAAAGCAGCCAACGATCTGTCTCAAGCAGGCCAGGAGCAGGCGGGAGCCATAGCAATCAAAACAATGGAGGCTCATTGACAAGCTATTCAGCAAATAAAAACGGCGCGTTGAGCGCCGTTTTTTGTGGTTATCAATTAAAAGCCGAACTTGTCGCGCAGGCTGTAGTACCAAGCGCCTAAGGCTGTAAGTGGAGTGCGTAAAAGTTGCCCACCTGGGAACGGGTAGTGTGGGAGGTCAGCAAAGGCATCAAAACGCTCCGCTTGACCGCGCAGGGCTTCAGCCAGCACTTTGCCTGCCAGATGGGTGTAAGTCACGCCGTGACCACTGCACCCTTGCGAGTAATAGATGTTGTCGCCAATACGGCCGACTTGTGGCAGGCGTGACAATGTCAGTAGGAAGTTGCCCGTCCACGCGTAGTCGATTTTTACATCTTTGAGCTGTGGGAAGGCTTTGAGCATTTTAGGGCGAATAATCGCCTCGATATTGGCTGGGTCACGCGCGCCATACACAACGCCGCCGCCAAAGATCAGGCGTTTGTCACCCGACAAACGATAGTAATCGAGCAAGTAGTTACAGTCCTCAACGCAGTAGTCCTGCGGTAACAGCGATTTAGCCAGTTCATCACTCAACGGCTCAGTGGTAATAACTTGTGTGCCGCATGGCATGGATTTGGCTGCTAGTTCAGGCACCAAATTGCCCAAATACGCATTGCCGGCAACGATGATGAACTTGGCCCTGACCTTGCCCTGTGGAGTGTGTACGACAGGATTGGCGCCGCGTTCAATGCGAACCGCGGGCGACTGTTCGTAAATAGTGCCGCCCAACGACTCAACAGCTGCGGCCTCACCGAGTGCCAGATTGAGTGGGTGAATATGGCCACCACTCATATCCAGCAGGCCACCTTGATAGTGATCGCAGGCGACGACTTCGCGGATCTTGCGCTGATCCAGCAACTCAAGCTGAGTATTGCCATAGCGCTCCCACAGTTTTTTCTGTGCTTCCAGATGGCCCATCTGTTTATGAGTGATGGCTGCAAACACACCGCCGTCTTTCAAGTCGCACTGGATCTGATACTTGGCCACACGTTCGCGAATGATCTTGCCGCCCTCAAACGCCATTTGGCCTAGCAGTTGGGCCTGCTTGGCTCCGACCGAGCGTTCAATCACGTCAATATCGCGGCTATAACTGTTAACGATTTGCCCGCCGTTGCGTCCCGAAGCACCGAAACCTACTTTGGCAGCCTCAAGCACTGTGACTTTAAAGCCGTTCTCCAGCAGAAATAGCGCACTCGATAGCCCCGTGTAACCAGCGCCAATCACACAAACGTCCGTTTCAACTTCATCCTGCAGGGCGGGGCGCTCTGGTACAGGGTTAGCGGAAGCCGCGTAGTAAGACTGGGGATAAGGAGTGTTCGCCATTCTGCAACCTCTGTTTTATATTTTTTACGAGTGACGGCGATGCTACCTGAGTTGAAATTTACCTGCCAGCTACCCCTGACAACGTATTTTGGGTGTTCAAATAAATAATCCGACTATTCATAGGCTTAGCTGCAAAAAGGTGTTGACAGCCCTTCGTAAATCTATAGAATGCGACCCCACAGCAGGCACGTAGCTCAGTTGGTTAGAGCACCACCTTGACATGGTGGGGGTCGTTGGTTCGAGTCCAATCGCGCCTACCAAACAAAATCCGCTCTGCTGGGCGGTCTAGAAGGGCTCACCGAAAGGTGGGCCCTTTTTTGTTGTCTGCGATTTGCAAAACTTTTGCAAAACCCCCACCTCAAAACGCCAAATCAGCCCCCACCTCAAGGTACTCGATACCTTTCTCAACGTGTCCATCCTGATAGTGTTTTGTCATCTTCGCGTCGGCATGCTCCAACGCGTGAATATCATTGAAAGTGGGTTGCTTATTGGTAGGCTCTTTAGCAGGCTCACGAAGTCCTATGTTCTCTCGATGCAGTAAGTACTATTAAGATGAACAGCTTATTGTGGATTCGTTTCAGAGGCTTATTTTTTTCAGGGGGTGTGAAAGTATTAGCTTAAATATAAAAGTGTTCGGGCGGTGGTATGTGTAGGTAAATGGTGAGTTTGAAGTGATAAATAAATAACGTCTTAATATATGGCTATGTCGAGGTGTTTAAATTAATCATCAGGTTGTCGCGAGAGGATAGCTGTGAGCCCAATTCGGCCTGACTCAACGGGTGGAAGTCTGATTTGTATGGCGTATATGATTAATTATCGGATACCTATTTATGAACTGGATTTAGCTTGAATCTACGAGCTACTGCAAATGAGGCGTTGCGAACCGGCCAGCGGCCCCGGCTGAAAAATACAAGACTTGCGACTGAAAAACCGGATAATGGCGGCCAAATTATTTAACCCGTTATTCTGGTAAACCCCCATGGAAATCAAGGTCAACTTTCTCGACAACCTTCGTCTAGAAGCCAAGTTCGATGACTTCACGGTGGTGGCTGATCAACCTATCCGCTACAAAGGTGATGGTTCGGCACCTGGCCCGTTCGATTATTTTTTGGCTTCATCGGCGTTGTGTGCGGCTTATTTCGTGAAGTTGTACTGCGAAACCCGCAATATTCCTACCGATAACATCCGTCTGTCCCAGAACAACATTGTTGATCCCGAGAACCGCTACAACCAGATTTTCAAGATTCAGGTCGAGTTGCCTGCTGATATTTCTGCCAAAGACCGCCAGGGGATTTTGCGCTCCATTGACCGCTGCACGGTGAAAAAGGTGGTGCAAACCGGCCCGGAGTTTGTGATTGAAGAGGTCGAAAATCTGGACGCCGATGCTCAGGCGCTACTGATGCTCAACCCTGCTTCAGAGGCTGGCACCTTCATCGCGGGCAAAGATCTGCCGCTGGAGAAAACCATCGCCAATATGTCGAGCATTTTGGCGGGCTTGGGCATGAAGATCGAAATCGCTTCATGGCGCAATATTGTTCCCAATGTGTGGTCGCTGCATATCCGCGATGCGCACTCCCCGATGTGCTTTACCAATGGTAAAGGCGCCACCAAAGAAGGCGCGTTGGCGTCGGCGCTGGGTGAATTTATCGAGCGACTGAACTGCAATTTTTTCTACAACGACCAGTTTTGGGGCGAAGACATCGCCAATGCGGCGTTTGTGCATTACCCGAACGAGCGTTGGTTCAAGCCGGGCCCTAAAGATGCGCTGCCGACTGAAATTCTCGACGAATACTGCCTGCAAATTTACAACCCAGATGGCGAGTTGCGTGGCTCGCACCTGTACGACACCAACTCAGGCAATGTACAGCGTGGCATCTGCTCGCTGCCGTACGTGCGTCAGTCCGACGGCCAAGAAGTCTATTTCCCGTCCAACCTGATCGAAAATCTGTACCTCAGTAATGGCATGAGTGCAGGCAACACGCTGGTCGAGGCGCAAGTGCAGTGCCTGTCGGAAATCTTCGAACGTGCGGTAAAACGCGAAATTATTGAAGGCGAGCTGGCGTTACCTGACGTGCCTCAAGAAGTGTTGGCGAAATACCCCGGTATTCTGGCAGGCATTCAGGGCCTCGAAGCGCAGGGCTTTCCAGTGTTGGTGAAGGATGCGTCGTTGGGCGGTGAGTTCCCCGTGATGTGCGTCACCCTGATGAACCCGCGCACCGGCGGTGTGTTCGCCTCCTTTGGGGCGCACCCAAGTCTTGAAGTGGCATTGGAACGCAGCCTTACGGAGTTGTTGCAGGGGCGCAGTTTTGAAGGCCTGAACGATTTACCTCAGCCTACTTTTGAGAGCCACGCGGTCACTGAGCCGAACAACTTTGTTGAGCACTTTATTGATTCCAGCGGCGTTGTGTCGTGGCGCTTTTTCAGTGCCAAATCTGATTTCGATTTTGTGGAGTGGGATTTCTCCGGGCAGGGTGAAAACTCCAATGCCGAAGAAGCCGCTGCGTTGTTTGGCATTCTCGAAGACATGGGCAAAGAAGTGTACATGGCGGTGTATGAGCATCTAGGCGCACCGGCTTGTCGCATTTTGGTGCCGGATTACTCGGAAATTTATCCGGTAGATGACCTGATCTGGGATAACACCAACAAAGCGCTGTTGTTCCGTGCCGATATTCTTAACCTGCATCAACTCACAAATGTTGGCCTTAGGGCGCTGGTTAAGCGTTTAGAGAACAGTGAGCTTGATGATTACACCGACATCACTACCTTGATCGGTATCGAGTTTGACGACAATACGGCTTGGGGGCAGTTAACGATTCTCGAGTTGAAGCTGTTGATTTATCTCGCTTTGAAGAAGTTTGATGAAGCCAAAGAGCGGGTAGAAGCCTTCCTGCAATACAACGACAACACTGTCGAGCGCGGATTGTTTTACCAAGCCTTGAATGTGGTGCTGGAAGTGCAGTTGGACGATGAACTGGATCTCGCGGATTACGAACCTAACTTGCGTCGGATGTTTGGTGATCAACGCATGGATGCAGCGCTGGGCTCGGTGGCAGGCAGTGTTCGCTTCTTCGGCTTAACGCCCACGAGTATGAAGCTCGAAGGTCTCGACAGGCATCAGCGCCTGATCGACAGCTACAAAAAACTGCACACAGCACGTGCCAACGTGGCAGGGCTACCCGCTTTATAGCGTTCACAATACAGCGCCTTGGTGGGCAGTCTCAGCAGTGAGATTGCCCACAGGCTGCGTTTCAGAGTCGTTTCAAGTGTTGATCTCGCTTCTCTCTGGAACCCGGCTACCTGAGTGTTTTCGAGTTCAGCCCCAGCAGGCCAGAAAACGGCTAGATTCGTCAAAAAACAGGCACTCTCCCGGTGTGTTCACGGTGTGATATCTGGTAATACACCGTGTATTTATTATGCAATAACGCGCTAATAACCTTTTAAATACTAAGTAAATAATGGCGATTTAAGATCGTCTTTATTTTAAATACCAAGAAAAAAGTGTGGTTATTGAAGGACTTAGCAGACTAATGTGTGTGAAAAAATTTCAAAAATAACTTGTTACAAGTTATGGCGGCGCGATAAGATCGCCCCGCGTTCACCTACCACGGTTTATGCATTTTTAAGCCCCAAGTTTCCATCAGCTACTTGGGCTTTTTTTTGCCTGAAATTTGACATTGGATCCAATTGTTTCTGATTCTCAGCGTGCTGGCGTAGCGTCGCGGATCCAGCCAGTACCAGTGTGTTCTGTGCTTTAGATCACTGATGAGCGAGCAGGCATACGAGGGCTCAACCGCAGGCAGTGGCGTGCTATCGTGAGCACCTTTTTCGAGGGGGTATCTGATGCGAATGCTGATTGGTGCGTTGAGCGTGGCCATGCTGGCCGGGTGTGCTTCACCTGCGATGGATCAAGCCCGCAATAAAAGCCCGGTGCGGGTTTTGGCGTCTGATAAAGCCATGCCGTTGGTTGCTGAGTGCGTTCAGTTTTCGTGGCAGGACGAAACCGTTTTTGGTGTGGATGCCAGTGGTTACATCACGACCGACAAGGCTGGAAAGATGACGGTCTACACCCGTGGTGGCGACTACTTTACCGACCTGCAAACGCAGGGCACGGGCACCTCCGCCAGTTACTACGCGCCACAGCCTGACGCTGTAGCGATGCGCCGTTTGGCGGCGCTGGCGACATGCCTGTAACCCAGCGGTTCAGCTTTTGAGGTCACAGCGGTGGATGTAAGGCAAGGTTTCGTCCTGACCCGGCACTGGCGCGACACCCCATCCGGTACGCACGTCGAGTTTTGGCTGGCCACTGATCAAGGGCCGCAGCCAGTGCGTTTGCCATATCAGACCTCCATCGCATTTATCCCGGCGGCGCAACGCGTGCAGACGCAGGCGTTGCTGGTGGATGAACGCAACGTCGAGCTACGTGATTTGGCTTTGTGCGATTTCCAGTCGCGGCCGGTCATGGGCCTTTACTGCCAGCAACATGGTCAACTGATCGACATTGCCCAGCGGTTACGCCGCGCAGGTGTTGAGGTGTTTGAGGCCGACATTCGCCCGCCAGAGCGCTTCCTGATGGAGCGCTTTATTACGGCGTCGGTCAGTTTCAGTGGTCAGCCACAGGACGATGGCCTGTTACTTGAAGCACAGATGAAACCTGCCCCGGACTATCGACCACGTTTGAAACTGGTGTCGCTGGACATCGAAACAAGCCCGCAGGGCGATCTGTACTCAATCGCGCTGCAAGGCTGTGGGCAGCGCCAGGTTTACATGTTGGGAAAAGCGACCGAAGCCGATACGCCGGTCGACTTTGACCTTGAGTTTTGCTCGACCCGTGGCCAGTTGCTGGAACGTTTGAATCAGTGGCTGGCCCAGCATGACCCGGACGCGATTATTGGCTGGAACGTAGTTCAGTTCGATTTACGCGTGTTACACGAACACGCCCGCCGACTGGGCATCCCGTTGCTGCTGGGGCGTGCTGGTAGCGAAATGCAGTGGCGAGAGCACGGCACACGCAAAAACCACTTTTTCGCCAGCGCCGCAGGCCGTTTGATCATCGACGGCATTGAATCACTGCGTTCGGCCACGTGGTCGTTTTCGTCTTTTAGTTTGGAAAATGTTGCGCAAACCCTGCTTGGCGAAGGGAAGGACATCAGCACTCCGTACCAGCGCATGGACGAAATCAACCGCATGTTTGTTGAGGACAAACCCGCATTGGCCCGCTACAACCTAAAAGACTGCGAGCTGGTGACGCGCATCTTCGAGAAAACCGAGCTGCTGACTTTTTTGCTGGAGCGCGCCTCGGTCACAGGCTTGCCCGCCGACCGTAGCGGTGGCTCCGTGGCTGCGTTTTATCACTTGTACATGCCGCTAATGCACCGCCAGGGCTTTGTTGCGCCCAACTTGGGCGACAAACCACCGCAAGCCAGCCCCGGTGGTTTTGTCATGGAGTCCCAGCCCGGTTTGTACGAGTCGGTGTTGGTGCTCGATTACAAAAGCCTTTATCCGTCGATCATTCGCACCTTTTTGATTGACCCACTGGGGCTGGTTGAAGGCCTGCGCCAACCTGACGATGAACACTCAGTGCCGGGTTTTCGGGGTGCGCGCTTTTCTCGAACCCGGCACTGTTTGCCGTCCATCATCGAGCGCGTTGCCAATGGCCGCGAAGTCGCCAAACGCGAAAAAAATGCGCCATTGTCCCAAGCCCTGAAAATCATCATGAATGCGTTTTATGGCGTGTTGGGCTCCAGTGGTTGTCGTTTTTTCGACACCCGGCTGGCGTCATCAATCACCTTGCGCGGGCACGAAATCATGCTCAAAACCCGCGCACTGATTGAAGCCCAAGGCTATAGCGTGATTTACGGTGATACCGACTCCACATTTGTCTGGTTGCGTAGCGAACACAGCGAAGAAGATGCCGCCCGCATCGGGCGTGCGTTAGTGCAACACGTCAATCAGTGGTGGCAGGATCACGTGCGTGATGAGTACGGGTTAACCAGCGCGCTGGAATTACAGTTTGAAACCCACTACAACCGCTTTCTGATGCCGACCATTCGTGGGGCTGAAGAGGGCAGTAAAAAGCGGTATGCCGGCTTAGTGGTGCGCCCTGATGGTCAGCGTGAGATGGTCTACAAGGGCCTTGAGACGGTGCGCAGCGATTGGTCGCCACTGGCCCAGCAGTTTCAGCAAGCGTTGTACCTGCGCATTTTTAACCGTCAACCGTACCAAGACTACGTGCGCGACTTTGTGCGCAGCACCCTGGCGGGTGAACATGACGAACTGCTGATTTACCGCAAGCGACTGCGCCGCCAGCTAAGCGACTACGAACGCAACGTGCCGCCCCATGTGCGTGCGGCGCGGCTGGCCGATGAATACAACGACGAGCACGGGCGCCCGCGACAGTATCAAAATGGCGGCACCATTAGTTACGTGATCACAGTGGCGGGCCCGCAACCACTGGAAAACCGCACCGCACCGGTGGATTACGAGCATTACCTGACGCGTCAGCTGCAACCGGTAGCGGACGCGATTCTGGTATTCGTCGACGACGACTTCAGTGCTTTGGTCGGTGGGCAGCTCGGATTGTTTTAAGCGTCGCTGGCAGGCGTGGCGGCCTTGGAGCGTGCTCGGTCTTTAGCGGCCTTTGCTTCGGCGGCCAGGCACTCCAGGCAGAACTGCTCGGCGTACGTCATGATGATTTCTGTGGTGTCGCCTTTGATCGTGCGCGAGCCTGCGAGGATGTAGCGCATGCGCTTTTCGGTTACACCGATACGTTGAGCAATCCAGGCAGGGGTTTGCCCGATACGGTCGACCAGTTTGTTCGCGTATTCGGTGGAGTGGTTGTAGCGTTCAGCGTTGGGAAACATAGGGGTTCCATGGGCGGGGAATTAATGCCGGACGGCAGGGTACTCCTTTTCGCCGGGGCAAGCCCCGCAATTGCGAGGGTAACCGACGTGGTGTGTTTACGTTTGGGCGTGTCACGGCGTGCCCACGGAGCGGGGCCGGAGAGAAGGAACCTGAGCGAAGCGAGGGCCGTACGCTGGGGCAAGGACCTTTTGGTTCCTTTTGGGGCTGTTTGCCAAAAGGGACTCGCTGTAAGAGCGAAACCCATTTTTCAATTAAGCGTCAGTAATGGATATGTACTCGGTATCGCAGTAACAGCTCAGCATACATATCTATTTAATGCGCAACGGCGATCTACGGGTTCCGCCCCTACGGCGGCTCACTTTTGCCAAACAGCCGCAAAAGTAAGCAAAAAGGCCTTGCCCCAGCGTACGGCTTTCGCTGCGCTCAAGTTCCCTCGCTACGGCCCCGCTCCGTGGGCACGCCGTGACGGGCCATCCTTGGCCCAACACGGCTCTCCCGGCTTCCTGCCGGGAGGCCCACTACGCAGAACCTACACTCGGCCTTCCGAAGGGGCCTGTAGAGCAAAAGCAAAAGCAAAAGCCTGTAAAGCAAAAGCCAAGGCCTCATTCCAATGATCGCCCCAGTTTCCAATACCCCATCAACGTCAGCACTTTACGATCCAGCCCGCGTTCATTAATTAAAAACCGGCGAATGGCCATGACGGCTGCCGACTCGCCCGCCACCCACGCATAAAAATCACTGTGCTTGGCACTGGCCAGTTCCCAAGGTCGCTGGTGATTTAAATCAAGTGCTTGCAAAGGGGTTGAATGGTGAGCGTTAACGGGCAGCGGCGGCAGGTTCGCCAATTCACGGGCCGCCAAGATCATGCCTTGACCATGTTGTTTGCCCAAGCTAGCGCGCGGTAGCCAATGTACTTTGGCATTCAGCCCACAGAGCAAGGGCTGACAGTCTGACTCTCCTGGCACTTCAATAAAGGCTTGAACCTGCGGCGCGTTCGGGTGTTCGGCCAGTTGTTCCAAAATACCGGCAATCGCTGGCAGCGCCGTTTCATCACCCATCAGCAATATTTGGCGCACACCGGCTGGCGGCTGCCATTCGTAACCGCCGGGGTCGGCGTGGTAGGCGGCATCAGGCGCGACAATTTGCAGGCAATCGCCGGGCTTGGCATGCGCCGCCCAGCTCGACGCCGGGCCGGTTTCACCATGCAGCACAAAGTCGATGTCCAGCTCACTCGCCTCGGGCCGCAGGCTGCGAATGGTGTAAGTGCGCATCGGCGGTGTCTGATTGAGCGGTAGGCTGCGTCGCTGCGCTTGCCAGTCGCCATCTTTAGGCAGGTTGGGCGCTGCGCCATTGGCTGCCGGGAAAAACAGCTTTACCCGCTGATCGGGCGCCAGTGTGCGCATCAGCGCCACGTCGGTGCCGCTGAACACAAAGCGTGTCAGTGAGGGGCTTAAGTCAATGCGCTGCTTGAGCGCGATATCGAACAATTGATACCCCGAGGGTTTGCTAAGACGTTTGCGCAGTTTTTGCACCAGCGTGGCGGCGACAGACATGAGCAGCACCTTTGATAAAAGCAGGAGTTCTCCTGTGTAACGTGTTGTAACGCTCTTAATTTAGCGGCGGTTAACTCCTGCAACGCTGTATTAATTTTCCTAAGACTTCATCCGTTCCGTAGGGATAGCCGAGCCAATGCTCGATAGCCAAATACGTACGGAAGACGCCAGATGAATGCTGAGAAGTCCCTCAAACTTGCCCGCCGATTCATCGAATTACCGCTGCAAAAACGCCAGTTATTCCTTGATGGTCTGCGTGCAGAAGGGATCGATTTTTCACAGTTTCCGATCCCGGCGGATGTGCCTCAGGCTGATCGGCAGGCGTTATCTTATGCACAGCGGCGCATGTGGTTTTTGTGGCAGTTGGACCCTCACAGCGGTGCTTATAACTTGCCGGGTGCGGTGCGTCTAACGGGCGCACTAAACCTTGCGGCGCTGGAGCAGGCTTTTGTCCACGTGGTGCAGCGCCACGAAACGCTGCGTACCGTGTTTCGCCAAAAGGCCGACGACAGCCTTGAGCAAGTGGCAGTGGCCGAGCCGCTGGAGGTCGAGCGGCTGGACTTGACCCTGCTGCCTTCCATTGAGCGAGAAAAGGCCGTCGCCGCCGAGGCTCAACGACAGTCGCTCAACCCTTTCGATTTGGCCAATGGCCCTTTACTGCGGGTCAAGTTGCTCAAGCTGGCGGAGCAAGAGCATGTGTTGCTGCTGACCTTGCACCACATCGTTTCCGATGGCTGGTCGAT
Organism: Pseudomonas sp. E315; assembly: GCF_055406205.1. Classification (NCBI taxonomy): domain Bacteria; kingdom Pseudomonadati; phylum Pseudomonadota; class Gammaproteobacteria; order Pseudomonadales; family Pseudomonadaceae; genus Pseudomonas; species Pseudomonas sp. E315. The sequence goes on from NZ_JBUZPJ010000001.1 coordinate 303,196, forward strand.
GAATGTGTTGATCGACGAATTTATCCGTTGCTACGACGCCTTTGAATGCGGCCAGTTGCCACAACTGGCTGACTTGCCGATTCAGTACAGCGACTACGCACTGTGGCAACGCCGTTGGCTGGAAGCGGGCGAACAAGCGCGTCAGCTTGATTACTGGCAGGCCAAGCTTGGGGATGAGCACCCAGTGCTGGCGCTGCCCGCTGACTACCCGCGCCCGGCAATGCCAAGCTATCGCGGCACTCGCCATGAGTTTGCGCTTGACCCCGCGTTGGTGGATCAACTGCGGGCAGTGGCGCAGCGCCACAACGTCACCCTGTTTATGTTGCTGCTGGGCGCGTTCAATATCTTGTTGCATCGCTACAGTGGTCAAACCGACCTGCGGGTTGGCGTGCCTATCGCCAACCGCAATCGCCGCGAAGTCGAAGGCTTGATCGGGTTTTTCGTCAACACCCAAGTGCTGCGCACGCAACTCAACGCGCAAACCTCGGTGGCCGACTTGCTCCACGCAGTCAAAGAGACCGCGCTCGGGGCTCAGGCCCATCAAGAACTGCCGTTTGAGCAACTGGTTGAAGCGCTCAAGCTGGAGCGCAACCTGAGCCACAACCCGCTGTTTCAAGTGATGTACAACCACCAACCGCAGGTGGCGGACATTGAGGCGGTGAAAACAGCATCGGGTCTGGCGTTAGGCTTGATCGAGTGGGAAGGGCGCACCACTCAGTTCGACCTAAGCCTGGACACGTGGGAAAAAGGCGGTCGTCTGCACGCCGCGCTCACCTATGCCAACGATCTGTTTGATGAATCAACCATCAGCCGCATGGCGCGGCACTGGGGCAACTTGCTGCGTGCGTTGGCTGATAACACCGAACGTCGGATTGGCGAGTTGCCCATGCTTGATGCCAGCGAGCTGCACACTCAAGTGCATGACTGGAACTGCACCCAACAGGCCTACCCAACCCACACTTGCCTGCAACAGCTGATCGAGGCGCAGGTGGCCCGTACGCCCAACGCCCCTGCCTTAGTCATGGGCGCACAGTCTCTGACTTACGCGCAACTTAATGCCCGGGCCAATCAACTGGCCAACAGGCTGCGCGAGCAGGGGGTAGCCCCGGATGTGCTAGTGGGCATTGCGGTTGAGCGTTCGGTAGAAATGGTGGTCGGCTTGCTGGCGATTCTCAAGGCTGGGGGGGCGTATGTGCCATTGGACCCTGAGTACCCGCAAGAGCGTTTGGCCTACATGATCCAAGACAGTGGCATTGCGCTGCTGTTGACCCAGCGTGCGTGGGTGCAAACGTTGCCAGTGGCGGGCATCAACGTGCTGGTGCTGGATCAGGACGCTGACTGGCTCGACGGCTACAGCGCCAGCAACCTGAACATCGCACAAGACCCACAGCATCTGGCGTATGTGATTTACACCTCTGGCTCAACCGGGCGCCCCAAAGGGGCCGGCAACACCCATGCGGCGCTGGTCAATCGCCTGTGCTGGATGCAGCAAGCGTATGGCCTGACGGCTGACGACGCCGTGCTGCAAAAAACCCCTTTCAGCTTTGACGTGTCGGTGTGGGAGTTCTTTTGGCCGTTGCTGACCGGCGCCCGTTTGGTGGTGGCGCAGCCCGGTGAGCATCGCGAGCCTTTGCGCTTGATTGAAACCATTCGCACGCACCGCATTAGCACTCTGCATTTTGTACCGTCGATGTTGCAGGCGTTTATCCATGAAACAGGGGTTGAACAGTGTGCCTGTCTGCGCCGAATTCTGTGCAGCGGTGAAGCGCTGCCAGTGGACGCGCAACAACACGTTTTTGCCAAATTGCCCACTGCCGAGCTGTACAACCTGTATGGCCCGACTGAAGCGGCCATCGACGTGACGCACTGGACCTGCGTTGAAGAGGGCGCGGCCAGCGTGCCGATTGGCTTGCCCATTGCCAACCTGCGCACCGTGGTGCTGGACGCCGATTTGTCGCCTGCAGCACTGGGCGTTGCGGGTGAGTTGTATTTGGGCGGTGCGGGGTTGGCCCGTAGTTATCATCGCCGAGCGGCCTTGACCGCTGAGCGCTTTGTGCCATGCCCGTTCAACGAGGGCGAACGTTTGTATCGCACGGGGGATTTGGTGCGCCAGCGCGTTAATGGCGTCATCGAATACCTGGGGCGGCTCGACCATCAGGTCAAAGTGCGCGGGCTGCGCATTGAACTGGGAGAAATCGAAGCGCGACTGGTCGAGCATGACATCGTGCGTGAGGCCGTGGTGCTGGTGCTCGATGCCAAGCAGTTGGTGGCCTACGTGGTGCTGCAAGCCCCGAACACTGATGACGCTTGGCACGCCACACTGGCGGCCCACCTGCAACGCAGCCTGCCGGAATACATGGTGCCCAGCCACTGGGTGGGGCTTGAGCAACTGCCGCTGTCCCCTAACGGCAAGTTGGAGCGCAAGGCGTTACCGCGCCCTGATGTGTCTGCCGTGCAACAAGGCTATGCAGCGCCGACCAACGTACTGGAGCAGTGCTTGGCCGATATTTGGCAGAGCGTGTTGGGTGTGTCGCAGATCGGGGTCGATGACAACTTTTTTGCCTTGGGCGGCGACTCGATCATTTCAATTCAGGTGGTCAGCCGGGCGCGTCAGGCCGGGATCGCCTTCAGCCCGCGTGACCTGTTTCAGCACCAAACCATTCGCAGTCTGGCCCGGGTGGCGCAGTTGAGCACGCAGACCACGGTTGACCAAGGCTTGGCCAGCGGCGCAGTGGTGCTGGCCCCAGTGCAACAGTGGTTTTTTGAGCAGCCCATGATTGCCCGCCACCACTGGAACCAGTCGTTGCTGCTGCATCCGCGCCAAGCGCTGCAAGCGCCAGTTCTGGAGCAAGCGCTGCGCCAGCTGCTGAGCCACCATGACGCCTTGCGCTTGCGTTTTGAGCAGCGCGACGGCGAGTGGCAGCAGGCCTATGCCGAGCTGCCAGCCGACAACCTGTTGTGGCATCAACAGGCGGCGTCGCCAGATGAACTCAGTGAGATGTGCGAGCAGGCGCAACGCAGCCTCGACCTGCAAAACGGCCCCCTGCTGCGTGCGTTGTTGGTCGAATTGCCTGACCACAGCCAGCGCTTGTTGCTGGTGGTTCATCACTTGGTGGTGGACGGGGTGTCGTGGCGGGTGTTGCTGGAAGACTTACAGCAGTTTTACACCGCACCGCAGCAAGCGCCGTTGGCCAAAACCAGCGGCTATCAAGCCTGGACAGCGCGCCTGCACCACGAAGCACAGTCGCGTGTCGATGAACTGGCGCTGTGGCAGGCGCAACTGGCCGGTGCGTCCAGCGAGCTGCCGTGTGACCGGCCCAATGCGGGGCTGAGCAATCGCCATGCACGTAAAGTGGAGCTCAAACTTGAGGCTGAGCTGACCCGCCAGTTGCTGCAAGTGGCGCCGGCCACTTATCGCACTCAGGTCAATGACTTGCTGTTGACCGCGCTGGCGCGGGTGATCTGCCGCTGGAGCGGACAGGCCAGCAGCTTGATCCAGCTCGAAGGCCACGGTCGCGAAGAGTTGTTTGCCGACGTGGATTTGTCACGCACCGTGGGCTGGTTTACCAGTTTGTTCCCTGTGCAGTTGACGCCCGCCAGCGGGTTGGACGACTCGATCAAGTCCATTAAAGAGCAGTTGCGCAGCGTGCCGGACAAAGGCGTGGGCTATGGCCTGTTGCGTTATTTGGTGGGAGAGCAAGTGGGGGCACAGTTGGCGAATTTGGCCACCCCGCGCATCACCTTCAACTACTTGGGCCAGTTCGACCGCCAGTTTGACGAGCAGGCCCTGTTCGCCCCAGCGGCCGAAAGTGCCGGTTTGGCGCAAGACGAACACGCACCGCTGGCCAACTGGCTGAGTATCGAAGGCCAAGTGTATGGCGGCGAGTTGAACCTGCAATGGACCTACAGTCACGAGATGTTTGATCAGGCGAGCATTCAGGCGCTGGTGGACGATTATCAGCGTGAGCTGACGGGCCTGATTGAGCACTGCGTGACCTGCGAGGCGGGCGGCATGACCCCGTCTGACTTCCCGCTGGCCCGTTTGACCCAGCAGCAACTGGACAACCTCAGCGTACCGGCCAAGGCCATCGAAGACATTTACCCGCTGTCGCCCATGCAGCAGGGTTTGTTGGTGCACACCTTGCTCGAACCGGGTTCAGGCATCTACTTCATGCAAGACCGCTACATCATCGACAGCGAAATTGACCTGCCGCGCTTCACGTCGGCCTGGCACGCCGTGGCCCAGCGTCACGACGCTTTGCGCGCGTCGTTCAGCCTGGACGACGACGGGAACATGCTGCAAATCATCCATCGTGACGCCGCGCCCACCGTGCAGGTACACGACTGGTCGGAGCGTGCGCAGGACGAACACGAGGCCGCGTTGCAACTGTTGCTGGCAGAAGATCGAGCCCAAGGGTTTGATCTGCTCAACACCCCGCCGTTGAGTTTGCGTCTGATCCGCCGCAGTGCCGGGCATTACTGGTTCATCCTCAGCAACCACCACATTTTGATCGACGCGTGGTGTCGCTCGTTGTTGCTGCAAGACTTCTTCGCCCTCTACAGCGGCCAGCGCAACTTGCCACCCGCCGCGCGGTATCGCGACTTTATCCAGTGGCTGCAAGAGCAGGGCGAGCGTGAAGCTCTGAACGCATGGGCAATCGAGCTGGCAGGTTTTGAGCAGCCCACGCCGCTGCCCTTTGATCGGCCTTCGCGCCGTCAAGGCGGCGTGTCGGACATCGGTGATGTGTACGCCGACCTTGAAGTCAGCCAAGGGCGAGCCCTGCGTGAACTGGCTCAACGTTTTCAACTGACCGTCAATACCCTGACCCAAGCCGCGTGGGCGCTGGTATTGCAGCGTTACAGCGGTCTGGATGAAGTGCTGTTCGGCGTCACGGTGGCGGGTCGTCCGATCAGCCGCCCGCAAATGCAGGACACTGTGGGCCTGTTCATTAACAGCATCCCGCTGCGCATGCGTTTGCCCCAGGCCGGGCAAAACGTGACGGTCCGTCAGTGGCTGCAAGACGTGTTTGAGCACAATTTGGCGCTGCGTGAACACGAGCATTTGCCGCTGTTGCAGATACAGGCGTGCAGCGCACTTGAAAAGGGCCAGTCGATTTTCGACAGCCTGTTTGTTTACGAAAACGCCCCGGTTGAAAGCGCAGTGGTCAGTGGGGCGCAACAAATCAGCGCCAAGTCCGACAGCGCCCGTACCCACACCAACTACCCGATGACAGTGGTGGTGTACCCCGGCGATGCGCTGGGCCTGCACTTGTCTTACGACAAACGCTTTTTTGACCAGACCACGGTCGAGCGCTTGTTGGCCGACTTCAAGCGTTTACTGCTGGCCATTGGCGAACAGGCCGACGGCCACTTCGCGGACCTGCCCGTGGTGGATGCCGCTGAACGCGAGCATTTGCTCCAAGCAGGCAACCAAACCGATCACGATTACCCGCTGGCTGATGGCTACGTGCGTTTGTTTGAGGCGCAACGGGCGGCGCGACCTGATCAGGTGGTGGCCACCTGCCTCGACCAACGCTGGACGTACAGCGAGCTGGATGCACGCGCTAACCGTCTCGGTCATGGATTGATCGCCGCAGGTGTGGGCGTCGACCAACCCGTGGCCTTGCTCGCCGAACGCAGCTTGGAGCTACTGGGCATGATGTTGGGCAGCTTCAAAGCAGGGGCCGCTTACTTGCCGTTGGACCCGCAACTGCCGGCTCAGCGTTTGCTCGACTTACTGCAACTGGGCCGCGTGCCTGCGCTGGTGGCCAGTGCCGCTTGCCGTGAGCAGGCCGAGCGCTTATTGGCACAACTGTCGGTTGAGCAGCGCCCACAGCTGTTGGTCTGGGAGCACATACAGAGCGCCGGCTACACCTCTGAACCGCCGGGCATTTACACCGGGCCCAACGCTTTGGCGTACGTGATTTTCACCTCAGGTTCAACCGGCACGCCCAAAGGTGTGATGGTTGAGCAGGCCGGGATGCTCAACAACCAGCTCAGCAAGCAACCGTATTTTGGCCTCGGCAGCGCTGACGTGATCGCGCAGACCGCCTCCCAAAGCTTTGATATTTCGGTGTGGCAGTTTTTGGCGGCGCCGCTGTTTGGCGCCCAAGTGGACATCGTGCCCAACGCCATCGCCCATGATCCAGCAGCCTTGTTGAACCATGTGGCCGCGCGCGGCATCAGCGTGCTGGAGAGCGTGCCTTCACTGATTCAAAGCCTGCTCGATGAGCCGCAAGGTTCCCTGGCGCAGTTGCGCTGGATGTTGCCCACCGGCGAAGCCATGCCGCCAGAGTTGGCACGGCGCTGGTTGCAGCGTTACCCGCAAATCGGTCTGGTTAACGCCTATGGCCCAGCAGAATGTTCCGATGACGTGGCGTTGTTTCGGGTGGATGCCGCTTCTGCCGAAGGGGCGTATCTACCGATTGGCTTGGCCACCGACAACAACCGTTTGTATGTGCTCGACGGCGGGTTGCAGCCCGTGCCGAGCGGCGTGGTGGGCGAATTGTACGTGGCGGGCACGGGGGTGGGGCGAGGCTATTTCGGCGACCCGCAGCGCAGCGCCGCGGTGTTCATGCCCAACCCCTTTGCACAGCAACCGGGTGAGCGTTTGTACCGCACGGGGGACTTGGCTCGCCGCCGTGTAGACGGCCAGTTGGAATATGTGGGCCGCATCGACCAACAGGTCAAAGTGCGCGGTTTTCGTATCGAACTGGGCGAAATTGAATCGCGTTTGCGTGAGTTCGATGGCGTGCGTGAAGCTGCGGTGGTGGTGCAAGACGGCCCCACCGGCAAGGCGTTGGTGGCCTTTGTGGTGGCCCAAGATCAAGCGCAAGCATGGGCTCCGTTGCGTGAGCAATTGAAAGCCGGCCTTAAAGCACAATTGCCCGAATACATGGTGCCGCTGCAATGGTTGCTTTTGCCCAACTTGCCGTTGAGTGCCAACGGCAAGGTTGACCGCAAGGCACTGCCACAGGCGCAGGCTGCGGATTGGCAGCGTGAAGTCATTGCACCTCATGCCGGTATTGAGGCCCGAATTGCCGCGATCTGGCAGCAGGTCTTGAAAGTCGATGCAGTGGGCCGCGATGACAACTTCTTTGAGCTGGGCGGGCATTCGCTGCTGGTGGCGCAAGTGGTATCGCGTGTTCGTCAGCAGTTGAACATCGAGCTGGCGCTGAGCAGCCTGTTTGAAACCAGCGTGCTCAGTGAGTTTGCCGCCCGTTGTGCAGCCCAGCCGCACACTGTCAGCTTGCCCGCGTTGTGCCCGCAGACGCAGGGTGCGCCAAAAGTGCTGTCTTACGCCCAACAACGGCAGTGGATTGTCTGGCAGTTGGACCCCAGCAGCGCCGCGTACAACATTCCGGCAGCCTTGCGGCTTACAGGCACGCTTAATCGTGACGCGCTGTTACGCAGCTTTAATGACCTGCAAGCGCGCCACGAAACCTTGCGCACCACCTTCACTCAAGACGGCGAGCAAGCCCGTGGCGTGTTGCACGCTGATTTGCCGCTGGCACTGCGTGAACTGTCCTTGACTGCGCCAACACCGGCCACCGTTGAATCGCTGGTGGCGGAAGAAATGCGCCAACCCTTTGACCTGCGCAACGGGCCGCTACTGCGGGTGCTGCTGCTCAAGGTCGCCCCCGATGAGCACGTGTTGGTGCTGACGGTGCATCACATCGCCGCCGATGGCTGGTCGATGCAGGTGATGGTCGATGACTTCAACGCGCTGTATTCGGCCCATGTGCAAGGCCAGGCTCCCAGCCTGCCCGACTTGGTGGTGAGTTACGCCGATTACGCGGCTTGGCAGCGTGATGGGTTGCAGGGTGGTGAAGGTGAACGGCAGTTGAGCGCTTGGCGTGCGCGCTTGGGCACCCACCACGCGCCATTGGAATTACCGAGTGAGCTGACCCGTCCGGCGATACGCAGTGAGCGTGGGGCGCGGCTTGAACTGGCGATTGAGCCGCAATTGGCCGTTGGTTTGCGCCAGTTGGCGCAACAGCACAACGTGACGTTGTTCATGCTGTTGCTGGCCAGCTTCCAAAGCGTATTGCACCGTTACAGCGGGCAGTCGGCTATCAATGTCGGCGTGCCCAATGCAGGGCGCGGGCATATAGAAACCGAAGGTTTAATCGGCTTTTTCATCAACACCCAGGTGCTGCGTGCCGAGATCGACGGTCAGCAAACATTCGCCAGCCTGTTGCAGCAGGTCAAGCAAACTGCCTTGTGGGCACAAGCCCATCAGGATCTGCCGTTTGAACAACTGGTCGAAGCCCTGCAACCTGAACGCAGCCTGAGTCACAGCCCGCTGTTTCAGGTGCTGTTCAACCATCAGCGCCAGATTGGCCAGAGTGTTGAGCGCAGCCTGCCGGGCCTGAGCGTGCAGCGCATGAACTGGCAGCAACAGACCGCCCAGTTTGACCTGGCGCTGGACACCGAAGAACAGGGCGAGCAGTTGCACGCCAGCCTGACCTACGCCAGCGAGGTGTACGACGGCGCAACCATCGAGCGTTTAGCCAAACATTGGCAAAACCTGCTGCGCAGCGTGGTGCGTGAGCCGCAACAGCGCATTGCTGAATTGGCGCTGCTCGACGGCGCAGAACAACAGGCGCTGCTTGAACAATGGAACCCGCAGGTACGCATTGAGCCGGTAGCGCCGAACCTGCATCAGTTGTTCGAAGCCCAAGTGGTTGTGCAGCCGCAGGCAGTGGCGCTGCGCTGTGGTGATGAGTGGCTGAGCTATGCCGACCTTAATGCGCAGGCCAACCGTCTGGCGCACAAACTACGCCAACTGGGCGTTGGCCCCGAAGTGCGGGTCGCGATTGCCACAGAGCGCGACATGTCGTTGGTCATCGGGGTATTGGCGATTCTCAAAGCGGGTGGTGCTTATGTGCCGTTGGACCCGCAATACCCCGCCGATCGCTTGAGCTACATGATTGAAGACAGCGGGGTTCAGCTGTTGCTGACCCAAGAGCACCTGCTGGAAAACCTGCCGCCACGGGTGGGCGTGCAAACGTTGTGTCTGGACCACCTGACGTTGGATGGCTTCAGTGAGCAAAACCTGACAACCCTCACCTGTGCCGACAATCTGGCGTACGTGATTTACACCTCCGGTTCCACTGGTCGCCCCAAGGGCGCGCTGTTGACCCACGGCAATGTCACCCGTTTGCTCAGCGCAACAGCGTCCACCTTTGACTTTGGCCCGAATGATGTCTGGACGTTGTTCCACTCATACGCCTTCGACTTTTCGGTGTGGGAGCTGTTCGGCGCGCTGTGTACGGGCGCACGGCTGGTGATCGTGCCGTACTTTATTAGCCGCGAGCCGCAGGCGTTCCATCAATTGTTGTGCGATGAGCAGGTGACGGTGCTCAACCAGACACCCACCGCGTTCCGGCAGTTAATGCCCATTGTCTGCGACAGCCCGCAAGCACTGGCTTTGCGTTGGGTGATTTTCGGCGGCGAGGCACTGGACGTCCCAAGCCTGCGCCCGTGGTACGAGCGCTTCGGCAACCAGCACACCACGCTGGTGAATATGTACGGCATCACCGAAACCACGGTTCACGTCACTTACCGCGCACTGAGCCCGCAGGACTTGGACGCCAAAGTGCAAAGCCCGATCGGACGACCCCTCAGCGACCTGAGCTGGTACTTGCTCGACAGTCAGTTGCAACCGGTAGCGCCGGGGTGTGCCGGCGAGTTGTACATCGCCGGGGCCGGGCTGGCCCGTGGTTATCACGGTCGCGCCGGACTGAGTGCCGAACGCTTTGTACCCAGCCCGTTTGCGGCCGGTGAGCGGTTGTATCGCAGTGGCGATCTGGCGCGCCAACGGGCTGACGGCAATATCGATTACTTGGGGCGCATCGACCAGCAAGTAAAAATTCGCGGGTTCCGCATTGAACTGGGGGAAATCGAAGCCTGCCTCAAGCAGCAAACTGGCGTCGCTGAAGCCGTGTTGAGCGTGCATCAAAGCGCCAACGGCCCGCAGCTTTGCGCTTACGTGGTCGCCAATCCAGCGCCAACTGACCCGTTGCTCTGGCGCGAACATTTACGCGCCGCGCTTGCAGTCGACTTGCCTGACTACATGGTGCCCAGCCATTGGTTGTTGCTCGACGCCTTGCCGCTGACCAGCAACGGCAAACTTGACCGCAAGGCCTTGCCACCCCCCGATGTGCAAGCTTGGCAGCGACCTTACAGCGCGCCGGTGGGTGAACTGGAAGCCCGGCTGGCAGCGATTTGGGCCAGCGTGCTGGAGGTTGAGCGGGTAGGGCGGCATGACAACTTCTTTGAATTGGGCGGGCATTCCTTGCTCGCGGCACAGGCCAATGCTCGGGTCGAGCTGGAATTAGGCGTTGAACTGGCGCTGCGTGCGCTGTTTGAGGCTCCAGACCTGCAAGCCTATGCCGAGCTGGCACAGGCACAAACCCCTGCCGATAACGATGGTCGTCTGAGCGTGCTTGAGTCGCTGCTCGACGAGATGGAGATCAACTGATGGAAAACTCTACCGCCTGGCGTATTGCCAATCGCTTTGCCAGCCTTGCCCCGCAGCAGCGCCGTGAATTTCTGCAAAAAATGCAGGAGCAAGGGGTCAGCTTTGGCCAGTTGCCGATCCCGGTGACTGCAACGGCGGATGAACTCTGTGAGTTGTCTTATGCGCAGCAGCGTCAGTGGTTTTTGTGGCAGCTTGACCCGCAAGGGGCGGCGTACCACATCCCGGCGGCGCTGCGTTTACGCGGCGCTCTAAATGTTGGCGCGTTGCAACACAGTTTTGATGCCTTGCTAACACGCCATCACAGCTTGCGCAGCGTGTTTGTCGAAAAAGACGGTCAGGTACTGCAACAGCTAAAAGCGTGTAAGAACGAGCCCGTGCCTACGCCATTAGCGTTGAGCCGTCATGATTTGCGAACTATGCCGCCAGCGCAGCGCATGCCTGGCGCTTTGGCACTGCTGGAACAGGACATCGCTCAACCCTTCGATTTGCAAAACGGTCCGCTGTTACGCGTGAGCCTGATCCAGCTCGATGACGACGATCATGTGCTGGTGCTGACGCTACACCACATCGTTGCCGATGGCTGGTCGATGGGTGTGCTGGTTGAGGAGTTTTCACAGCTGTACGCGGCCCACGCCCAAGGTAAAACTGTTGACCTGCCGCCGCTGCCGATTCAATACGCGGATTACGCGTTGTGGCAACGACGCTGGATGCAAGCCGGTGAGCTGGAGCGCCAGTTGGACTGGTGGCGCGAGCAATTGGGCAGCGAACAGCCGGTACTGGAGTTACCGGGCGATCGTTCACGGCCCGCGCAATCTTCGCAACAAGGCGCACGCCTGGATTTCACGCTGGATCCAGCGTTGGCCAAGGGTTTGATGGCGTTGGCGCGTCAGTGCGGGGTGACGCCCTTCATGTTGCTGTTGGCCAGTTTTCAGGCCTTGTTGTACCGCTACAGCGGCCAGAAGGACCTTCGCGTCGGCGTGCCTGTGGCCAACCGTAATCGCGCTGAAACCCGTGGTTTGATTGGTTTTTTCGTTAACACCCAAGTGTTGCGTGCCGAGCTGGACGGGCAATTGCCATTCGCCCGGTTGCTGGAGCAAACCCGCGACCGTTCGCTGAATGCCCAAGGCTACCAAGACCTGCCCTTCGAGCGTTTGGTGCAGGCGTTGCAAGGCGAGCGCAGCCTGAGTCACAGCCCGTTGTTCCAAGTGATGTTCAATCACCAGCAAAGCCGGCCTGGCGCGCTGGGTGCGATGTTGGCCGGACTGCACGTCGAAAGTCTTGAGTGGCAAGCCCGCACCACACAATTTGACCTGCAACTGGACACCCACGAGGAAGGTGAGCAGTTGATGGCCAGCCTGACTTACGCCACAGATTTGTTTGATGCTGAACGTATCGAGCGTCTGGCTGGGCACTGGCGCAACCTGTTGGCCGCGATTGTGGCCAACCCGGAGTGTGCAGTGGGTGAACTGGCAATGTTGGCCGCGCACGAAGTTGAAACCACGTTGTACGGTTTGAATGCCACACAGCAGCGCTATCCCGGCCCGGAATGTGTGCATCTGCACATCGAAGCTCAAGCGGCGGCAACCCCGCAGGCCTGTGCGCTGGTGTTGGCTAATCAGCGCTTGAGCTATGAGGCGCTGAACCAGCGGGCCAATCGTTTGGCGCATCATTTGCGTAAATTGGGTGTCGGCCCAGAAGTGCGGGTGGGCGTGGCCTGTGAGCGTTCGCTGGAGCTGGTGATCGGCCTGCTGGCCATTCTCAAGGCCGGTGGCGCCTATGTGCCGCTCGATCCTGAATACCCGGCTGAACGTTTGGCTTACATGTTTGAAGACAGCGGCATCAGCCTGTTGCTGACTCATGCTCCCGTGCAGGCCAGTTTGCAGCTGCCTGAAGGCTTGCCCGTGGTGTGTCTGGAGGCGAGCGAAGAGGCGTGGGCAGAGCACAGCAGCGACAACCTGCCCAACCTCACCAGCGCCCACAATTTGGCGTATGTGATTTACACCTCGGGCTCAACGGGCCGTCCAAAAGGCGCGGGCAACAGTCATGGCGCGTTGTACAACCGTTTGGCCTGGATGCAAGAGGCCTATGGCCTGAGCACGGCGGATCGAGTGCTACAAAAAACCCCCTTCAGCTTCGATGTGTCGGTGTGGGAGTTTTTTTGGCCATTGATGCACGGCGCAACGCTGGTGGTGGCCGAGCCCGGAGCCCATCGCGACCCGCAGCAACTGGCGGCGTTGATTGTCGAGCAAGCGATTACCACGCTGCACTTTGTGCCCTCCATGCTGCAAGCCTTTATCGGCGCCGATGAGGCCGCGCAGTGCGACTCTTTGCGGCGTATTGTGTGCAGCGGCGAAGCTTTGCCGATGGCATTGCAACGGCAAACCTTGCGCACGCTGCCCAAGGCTGCGCTGTACAACTTGTATGGCCCCACCGAAGCGGCCATCGACGTCACCCATTGGACGTGCGTTGAAGAAGGGCGCGACAGCGTGCCTATCGGGCGCCCCATCGCCAACCTGCGCACCTACATCCTCAGCCCGCAATTACGGGCGTTGCCCAGTGGTGCGATTGGTGAATTGTATTTGGCAGGCGTCGGGTTGGCGCGGGGGTATCACGATCGCCCGGCGCTGACCGCCGAGCGTTTTGTGGTTGACCCCTTTGGCAGTGGCGAACGCCTGTATCGCACCGGAGACCTAGCGCGTTACCGCACAGACGGCGCCATCGAATACTGCGGGCGTATCGACCATCAAGTGAAAATTCGCGGGCTGCGCATTGAACTGGGAGAAATCGAAGCGCGCCTGCAAGAACATCCGCAGGTGCAAGAAGCGGTGGTGCTGGCGCTGGACAATCAGTTGGTGGCGTACCTGGTGCCCAGCGATGTGCAGTTGCTCAATCTCCCGGATGCGCAAGCCCCGTGGCGTGAAGCCCTGAAGGCGCATTTGCTGCTGAGTTTGCCGGACTACATGGTGCCCACGCACTTGATGCTCATTGACAGCATGCCGTTGAGCCCTAACGGCAAGCTGGAGCGCAAATTGTTGCCCGCGCCACAAGTGAGTGTCAGCCAGCGCACCTTTGAAGCCCCGCGTAGCGACAACGAACGCCAGTTGGCGGCCATCTGGGAGCAGGTGCTGGGGGTTGAGCGAGTCGGGCGTCAGGACAACTTTTTTGAGCTGGGCGGCGACTCGATCATCTCAATTCAAGTGGTCAGCCGTGCGCGGCGCGCGGGTTTGCGTTTACAGCCACGGGACTTGTTTCAACAGCCAACTTTGCAGGCTCTGGCTGGCGTCGTCAGTCAACATGCGGCGCCGCAGATTGCCCAAGGGCCGGTGCTCGGCACGCAAACCCTGACCCCGGTGCAACAGTGGTTTTTTGACAACCAGACCGTTCAAACTCAGCACTGGAACCAGTCGGTGCTGCTGCATGTGCGCGAGCCGCTGGACCTTTTGCGTTTGCAAAACGCTGTGCAGCAGGTGTTGGCTCAGCACGATGCGTTGCGCTTGCAGTTTCGTCAGGTGAACGGGCAATGGAGTGGACGCTACGTGCCGCTGGACAGCGCGGCGGCCACCGACTTGTTGTGGACGGCGCAGGTGCAAAGCGACGAGGCGCTGCAAGGGTTGTGCGATGAAGCCCAGCGCAGTCTGTCACTGCACGATGGCCCGCTAATGCGGGCGGTGTTGATTGATCACGAAGCGGGCGCTCAGCGCTTGTTGTTGGTCATTCACCACTTGGTGGTGGACGGCGTGTCGTGGCGGGTGCTGCTCGAAGACCTGCAAGCAGCTTACGCCGGGCAAGCGCTGGCGCAAAAAACCAGCGCGCTGCAGGACTGGGCCACGCAGTTGAGTGCCTATGCCAACAGCGACGTTTTGGCGGCCGAGTTGGCGTGGTGGCAACAACAGGCGCAGGGTGTGAGTGGTCAGTTGCCCGGTGCCCGGGCCCAGGGCAGCCAAGCGTTGCGCCATCGTCAGGTGGTGAGCGTGGGGCTGGATCGCGAGCAGACGCGCCAGCTGTTGCAACATGCTCCGGCGGCGTATCGCACGCAGATCAACGACCTGTTGCTCACCGCTGTGGCCCGCGCCATGTGTGACTGGACGGGTGAATCGGCCGCCTTGATTCAACTGGAAGGCCACGGCCGCGAAGACCTGTTTGAGCAACTCGACCTGACCCGCACCGTAGGCTGGTTTACCAGCCTGTTTCCGGTCAAATTGACTCCGGCGCCTGACATGGGCGCATCAATCAAAGCCATCAAACAGCAACTGCGCGAAGTGCCGGGCAAAGGCTTGGGCTTTGGTCTGTTGCGTTATCAAGGGGACGCTGGCGCCCAAGCCAGCCTGGCGGCATTGGCGCCTGCGCGGGTGACGTTCAATTACCTGGGGCAGTTTGATCAGAGCTTTGGCGAGGATGCGCTCTTTGTGCCTGCCAAAGAGGCCAGTGGCGCGGCGCAAAGTCTGGATTCGCCATTGGCCAATTGGCTGTCCATAGACGGACAGGTGTTTGGCGGCGAGCTGAAGCTGGACCTAAGTTTCAGCCAAGAATGCTTCGACAAAGCGGATATTCAAACCTTGGCTTCGGGCCTTGAAGCGCACTTGCAGGCGCTGGTGCAGCATTGCGTTAACCCGCTAAACAGCGGTGTTACTCCGGCGGATTTCCCACTGGCTCATCTGACTCAAGCACAGCTCGACCAACTGGCCGTGCCTGCGCGGCAGATCGAAGACCTGTATCCGCTGTCGCCGATGCAAAGCGGTTTGCTGTTTCACAGCCTGTATGAGCCGCAGGCCGGGGCTTACGTCAATCAGTTAAGCGTTGAAACCCAAGGGCTGGACGCTGAGCGATTAGCTCAGGCATGGCAAGCCACCTTGGACGCACACCCGATTTTGCGCAGTGGTTTCTACTGGCCGCAGGGTGCGACCGCGCCTGTGCAAATCGTGCAGCACTCACTGCAATTACCACTCACGTTGCTCGATTGGCGCGGCCGTACCGATCAAGCAGCAGAGCTTGCCTTGTTGGCCCGCAGCGAACGTTTGCAATTCGATCCGGCCCAGCCGCCGTTGTTGCGTTTGGCGCTGGTGCGCCTCGACGACCAGCGTCAGCAGCTTATTTACACCCATCACCATTTGCTGCTCGATGGCTGGAGCAATGCCTTGCTGCTGGGTGAGGTGTTGCAGCGCTATGCCGGGGTGGAAGTGGCGACGCATCAGGGGCGTTTTGCGCACTACATTGGCTGGTTGCAAACCCAGGATGCGCTGGCAGACGAAGTGTTTTGGCGCGAGCAACTGCAGACGCTGGAAAACCCGACGTTGCTCGCACAAAGCGTGGTGTATACAGATTTGGAGGACACCCACGAATACGCAGACCATCGGCAACTGTTTGATGCACGCAGCAGCGCAGAGTTTGCAGCATTCGCCCGCCAGCACAGCATCACCCTCAACACGTTGGTGCAGGGCGCATGGGCGGTGTTGTTGCAGCGTTACAGCGCTCAGCAGACGGTCGCGTTTGGCGCGACAGTGTCGGGCCGCCCCGTAGATCTGCCGGGTGCTGAAGACCAGCTCGGCCTGTTTATCAATACGCTGGCGGTTATCAGCCAGCCTCAGGCCACCGAAAGCGTGGCCCAGTGGCTGAGCCGTTTGCAGGCGCACAACTTGGCGCTGCGTGAGCACGAGTTCACGGCGTTGAACGATGTGCAGCGTTGGGCGGGCCGCGCCGGTGAGCCGTTATTCGACAGCTTGCTGGTGTTCGAGAACTTCCCGATTGCCGAGGCGTTGCAGCAAGGCGCGCCAGACGGCTTGAGCTTTTCGCTGCCAGACAACCATGAGCGCACTAACTACCCATTGACCTTGGCGGCGGTCAGCGAAGGTCAATTGAGCCTGACGTGGAGTTACCTGCTCAGCCATTTCAACCCGACAGCCATTGCACGCATGAGTGAGCATCTGGCGTGCCTGCTGCATGCGATGGTTGCCGCGCCGCAGGCCTGTTTGGGGCAATTGCCGTTGTTGAGCAAGGCCGAGCAACACCAGCAATTGCACGAATGGAACCCTGCGCCGGGCCTACCAACTGAGCGCTGTGTGCATCAGTTGATTGAAGCGCAGGCAGCGATTCGTCCTGACGCCACGGCGCTAATGTTTGCCGACTCGCAGTTCAGCTACGCCGACCTCAATCAGCGGGCTAACCGCTTGGCCTATCGTCTGCGTGAGCTGGGTATTGGCCCGGAAGTGCGGGTTGGATTGGCGGTGGAGCGCTCGGCGCAGATGATCATAGGCTTGCTGGCAATTCTTAAAGCCGGGGGGGCTTACGTGCCGCTTGACCCGGCCTACCCGGCAGAGCGTTTGGGCTATTTGATGCAGGATAGCGGCATTGCGCTATTGCTCAGCCAATCATGGTTGCGCAGCCACTTGCCGCAGATCGACGGCTTGCCGGTGTTGGAGTTGGATTGCGAAGAACTGGCCCATTTACCGGGTGAGAACCTGATCAATCTGACCCATGGGCAGAACCTTGCGTACCTGATTTACACCTCGGGCTCCACTGGGCGCCCCAAAGGGGTCAGCGTGGCTCACGGCCCGCTGGCCATGCACTGTCAGTCGATTGGTGAGCTGTATGGCATGACCCCGGATGATCGAGAGCTGCAATTTGCCTCCATCAGTTTTGACGGCGCCCACGAACGTTGGCTAACCCCGCTGGTGTTTGGTGCTGCGCTGATGCCGCGCGACGACGAGGTGTGGAGTGCTCAACGCACCTGCGAAGAGATTCAGCGTCACGGCATCACCATCGCTTGCTTCACCCCCAGCTACTTGCTGCAAATGGCCGATTACATTGGCGAAGCAGGGCGTAAATTGCCGATTCGCTCCTACACGGTGGGTGGCGAAGGCATGCCCAAGCACGCGTTTGATCAAGTGCAGCGTGTGTTGCAACCCCCTCGCATCATCAACGGATATGGCCCGACGGAAACTGTGATTACGCCGCTGATCTGGTGTGCGTACCCCGACACTCAATTTGACTCGGCTTTCTTGCCCATCGGCCGACCTGTGGGTGAGCGCAGCGCGTACGTGCTGGACGCCACCCTGCAACCGCTGCCAGTGGGGGTAGCCGGTGAGTTGTATTTGGGCGGCGAAGGCATCGCCCGTGGTTACCATCAGCGCCCGGCATTGACCGCCGAACGCTTTGTGCCTGACCCCTTTGTGCCGGGGGCGCGGCTGTATCGCAGCGGTGACTTGGCGCGTTTACGGGACGATGGGGTGGTCGAGTACCTGGGTCGCATCGACCAGCAGGTAAAAATTCGCGGGTTCCGTATTGAACTGGGCGAGATCGAAGCCTGCCTGCTCGAACACCAAGCCGTGCGCGAAGCCTTTGTCGTGGACCGCGAAGGCCCGGTCAGTCGGCAGTTGGTGGGGTATGTGGTGGCGCGTGATCGGTTGGCGGATGAAGGCCTGTTACGTGAAAGCGTGATGAGCCATCTGCGCAGCCGCTTGCCAGCGCACATGCTGCCTGCACACCTGATGTGTTTGGCGGCCTTGCCCTTGACCCCCAATGGCAAGCTGGATCGTCAGGCCTTGCCTGCCCCCGAGGCCAGCCGGCACGTGGCTGATCGCATAGCGCCGAGCACGCCCGCCGAAACGTTGTTGGCCGATATTTGGCAAGAGTTGCTGGGACTGGAGGCCATTGGCGTCACTGAAAACTTCTTTGAGCTGGGTGGCGATTCGATTATTTCGCTGCAAGCGGTCAGCCGTGCGGGAGCATTAGGGCTGGCGTTTACGCCCAAGCAATTGTTCGAAGCGCAAACCATTCGGGCGCTGGCAGCAGTGGCGATCAATGCCCAGCCGCAAGTGCCGACGGCAATTCAAACCTTGCCTTTTGCCCAAGTGCCGGGCGCGGTGCAGGTGGATCGCAGCGTGCTGGACGACGTGTACCCGTTGTCGCCAATGCAGCAAGGCATGTTGTTTCACTGCATTGAATCGCCGGAACTGAACCTGTACGTCAATCAGCTCAGCGTGGCGGTGCAGGGTTTGCAGGTGACGCGTTTTCGCGCCGCATGGCAGACCTTGCTGGAACGCCATGAAGTGCTGCGCGCCGCGTTTATGTGGCGCGATGGTTTAGCCGACCCGTTGCAAGCGGTGTATCAACACGCCGAGTTGCCGATTGTTGAACTGGACTGGCGTGAACATGCCGCCCCTGAGCAGGCGCTGTTGACGCTGGCAGCGGACGATCAGGCCCGAGGTTTTGATTTGAGCTGCCCGCCGCTGATGCGCTTCACACTGGTGCGTTTGGGTGAAAACCAGTTCCAGATGATCTGGACCTACCACCACTTGCTGCTGGACGGCTGGAGCGCTTCGCGCTTGCTGGGCGAGATGCTGCGTCTTTATGCCAAGCAGGCATTGCCGGCCCTGAATGGGCGTTATGCCGATTACATTCATTGGCTGGCGCGTCAGGATGTAACCACCGCCGAGGGTTTTTGGCGTGAACGGTTGGGCACGCTGCAAGTGCCAACGATGTTGGCCAATGCCAGCAATACCGATGGCAGTGGTCATGGCGTGCTGTATAGCTATTTGGACAGTGAGGCGACTGGCCGTTTGCATGCCTTCGCCAATGCTCAGCGGGTCACGTTAAACACCGTGGTGCAAGCGGCTTGGCTGTTGCTGTTGCAGCGTCATACCGGACAACGCAGCGTGGCGTTCGGGGCCACAGTGGCAGGGCGACCGACACAATTGGCCGGGGCCCAAGACATGCTGGGGCTGTTTATCAATACCTTGCCGGTGATCCAGACCCTGGACCCACAACAGGCACTGGGCGACTGGTTGCGCCAGTTGCAGGACTACAACCTGGCAATCCGCGACTTTGAACACACGCCGCTGGCGGATATTCAGCGCTGGGCCGGACAGGGCGGCCAAGGGTTGTTCGACAGCATCATCGTGTTTGAAAACCATCCGGTGGACCGCGCGTTACGCGGCGAACAGGACGGCGAGTTGACCTTTGCCGAGGTGGGCAGCGGCGGGGTGACGAACTTCCCGATGGACTTGATGGTCAGTGCCACCGATCAAGGGCTGGAGGTGGAGTATCTGTACCTGCGCGAGCGTTTTTCGGCGCAGGACGTGGAGCGGATTCGGGCTCAGCTAGAAGGTTTGTTGGTCCAACTGCCGTTGGATGCGCAGCGCCTGATCGGTGAGATTGGCTTGGCGCAGGCACGCATTGAGCGGGCGCAAGGGCCGGTGCCCGTAGTCGATGTGCTACAAGGTTTTATCGCGCAGGTGCAGCGTCAGCCCCAGGCTCGGGCGTTGACGTGTGAGGGCCGTGAGCTGAGTTACGCCCAACTGAACGATCAAGCTGATGGGCTGGCGGCCCGTTTACAAGCCCAAGGCATCGGCCCGGAAATGTTAGTGGCGATTGCTTTACCGCGCTCGGAACAAACGGTGGTGGCGTTTTTGGCCGTGCTCAAGGCGGGGGCTGCGTATCTGCCGCTGGATCTGGATTACCCGGCCGAACGATTGGCGTTTATGTTGGCTGACGCCCAAGCGAGCCTGTTGTTGTGCAACAGCGATGTGGATCAGCGAGGGGTGTTGAGTGCTGCGACGCCACGGCTGTTGCTTGATCAACTCAGCGACGAAGCTGTAATGCCGTGCCCGGTTGAGTCATTGGGCGGGCACTTGGCGTATCTGATTTACACCTCAGGCTCTACCGGGCAGCCCAAAGGGGTGGCCGTGGCCCGTGAGCCGATTGCGCAGCATTGCCAAGGCATTATTGGGCTTTATGAGTTGAGCCCTGAAAGCCGCGAACTGCACTTTATGTCGTTCGCTTTCGACGGCGCGCAAGAGCGCTGGCTCAGTGTGTTGCTGGCAGGTGGCAGCTTGGTGATTCGCGATGACAACGTGTGGACGCCTGAACACACGTTGCAGGTGTTGCATCAACAGCAGGTGACGGTGGCGTGCTTCCCGCCCGCCTATTTGCAACAACTGGCGGAAGTGGCCTTGACCCAAGGCAAGCCGCCAGCGGTACACACTTACTGCTTTGGCGGCGATGCAGTGCCGGATGCCAGCTTTGAGCTGGTCAAGCGGGCGCTGCAACCTCAACGTTTGGTCAATGGTTATGGCCCGACAGAAACCGTGGTCACGCCGTTGCTGTGGCGTGCCGAGGCCGCAGACTGTTGTGACGCGGCGTATGCGCCGATTGGTCGTGGCGTTGCCGGGCGTGGGGTGTACGTGCTGGACGCGGACATGAACCCATTGCCAGTGGGGGTGAGTGGCGAGCTGTATCTGGGTGGCGACTGTTTGGCCCGTGGTTATCACCATCAGCCGGGCTTGAGTGCGGAGCGTTTTGTGCCCGACCCGTTTCAGGCCGCAGGCGGGCGCATGTACCGCACGGGCGACTTGGTGCGCCAGCGCGAGTGCGGTTTGATCGATTACCTGGGCCGTTTGGATCAGCAGGTAAAAATCCGCGGCTTCCGAATCGAATTAGGGGAAATCGAAGCCCGATTGCGTCAATGCGAGGGTGTGCAGGATGCGGCGGTCAAAGTGATCGAAGGCGTTACGGGCAAGCAACTGGTGGGGTATGTGGTGGCTGCTGCCAGCGCCACACTGGAGCGCGAAATCAAAGCGCACTTGCAAGCGCAACTGCCCGATTACATGGTGCCGACGCACATTGTGCAGTTGGCGAGCTTGCCGCTGTCAGCCAACGGCAAGCTGGATCGCCGGGCACTGCCTGAGCCGCAACTCGCTCAAGGTCATTACCGTGCGCCGCGCAATGCGCTGGAGCAGGCATTAGCTGATATTTGGCAGGACGTCTTGGGGTTGGAGCAGGTGGGCATCGACGATAACTTCTTTGAGTTGGGCGGTGATTCGCTGCAAGTGCTCAAGGTGATTTCGCGGGTGCGCAACCAGCCACAGCTTGGGTTCAGCCTCAAGTTGCGCGATTTGATGCAAAAGCCCTGTATTGCTCAGCTGAGTGGCTTTGAGCCGGTCACGGTGGCGCAAGCATCCGACCCATTGTTGGCGCTCAACAGCCGAGTCAGCGCGGTGCCGCCGTTGTTTTGCCTGCATGCAGGTTTTGGCACCGTGTTCGACTACGAACCGCTGGCCCGTAAATTGGATGGGCGGCGCAGCGTCTATGGAATGCAATGCCGCATGTTGTTGGACCCGCAGTGGCAGGACACCTCCTTGCAGGCGATGGCGCAGGCCTATGCCCAGAGGATTCGTCAACAACAGGCCGACGGTCCGTATCACTTGCTGGGCTGGTCGCTGGGTGGGGCGCTGACCTTGCTGGTGGCTCAGGCGCTGGAAGCACAAGGGCAGCAGGTTGCGTTCGCCGGGTTGGTGGACAGTTATGTGGCGGGCACGGCGCAGGCGAGTGATGGGCGCGAAGATTTGCAGGACTTTTTACGCTTTGTGCTGGGGGCATCTGAAAGCGAAGCGCAGGCGTTGAGTGCAAACAGCGCGCTGAGTGCTGAGCAGGTGATCGAAGCGGCGATGACTGAGCCGCGCAGCAGTTTGGGCGAACACGGTTTGTTGGGCGCGGCTGAACTGAGCCACATCTTTGCCGTGGGCGAACGCCTCAAGCAGTTGGCGCTGGGGCAAGCAACATTGCCCAACACCCGAGTTCAGGCGCATCACTGGTGGGTAGCCGGGCGTGAAGATGAGCGCCGTGTGCATGCCGCACAAACGGGGGCTGGTGCCAGCCATTGGGTGTTGGGCGTCAGTCACTATGAGTTGCTGTGTAACAACACGTTGTTGGCGCAATTGGATGAACTGTTGGCGGGTCAGCCCGAACGTGTGAGCTAAGTCACAGTGGGCGCAAGCTTGCTCGCGATCAGGCGATTCATTGCCACAAGGGGATCGCGAGCAATCTGGCGCTTACACAGGTGTGTTCTGAACTCATCACGCGGATCACGTTTTAAGGACAAGGAATTTGACATGTCAGTAGTACCTGAGCTGGAAGCGTTTTTGGAATTGGCCGAATTCAGTCGCATGACTGGCAAGAGTCAGGCCATGCACGACATGACCCCGGCCAATGCCCGACTTGAGTTCGAGGCCAGCGCCGGAGTGTTCGATGTGCCGTTATTGGACATCCACAGTTATGACCTACGCCTCACTGCTCGGGATGGTTTTAGCCTGCCGGCCCGGGTGTATCGCCGCCCGGATTTGGGGGCTGCGGCACTGCCCGTGGTGGTGTATTTCCATGGTGGCGGTTATGTGATCGGCAGCTTGGACAGTCACGATGCGCTGTGTCGGCGATTGGTCGCAGCAGGGCATTTCGCAGTGTTGGCGGTGGATTATCGGCTAGCGCCGGAATGGGTGTTTCCCACCGCCGTACAGGATGCTTGCGATGCGGTGAACTGGCTGCTGCGTGAGGGCCTCAAGCATGGGCTGGATGCAACGCGGGTGGCCTTCGCGGGTGACAGCGCGGGCGGAACCTTGAGTACCGTGTTGTCAATTTTGGCCGTACGCGACCCGCAGGAAGTGGCCATTGTGCCGCGAGCCCAAATGTTGCTGTACCCGGTGACTGACGGCAGTTGCAAGCGTGATTCTCACCAGCGGTATGCCGAAGGCTACTTGCTGGAAGCCAATACCATGGACTGGTTTTACGGCCACTACACGCGCAATGACGCGGATTTGCAGGATTGGCGAATGTCACCGTTATTGGCCCCGGACCTCAGCGCTTTGGCCCCGGCGTTGGTGTATCTGGCGGGCTATGACCCGCTGTATGACGAAGGCCTGGCCTATGCCGAAGCACTCAAACAGGCCGGTAACGAAGTGTTGCTGCTGCAAGAGCCCGGCATGACCCACGACTTTATGCGCATGAGCGGGTTGCTGGAGCAGGTGCCGGGGCTCCAGGCGCGGGCGGCACAGTGGCTGGATGAGCAGTTGGGTCGTTAAACCGGCTCGGTGCTCTAATCGCCAACGCTGATTTGTGCGATCAGCCACACATTAGCGCTGCTGATCACCGCAAACAGAAACCACGCCAACAGACGGGTCGGCAGGCGGTTGGCGAAAGGGCCCATGAGTTTTTTGTCGCTGGTCAGGCGAATCAGGGGGTACAGCGCAAAGGGCAATTGCAGGCTGAGCACCACTTGGCTGAGGATCAGTAATTTGCCCACAGCGTTGTCACCCATCAGCCAGACTCCGATAAATGCCGGAATCAAGGCCAACCCGCGAGTAATCAGGCGGCGTTGCCAACACGGGATTCTGAGGTCCAGGTAGCCTTCCATGATCACTTGGCCCGCGATGGTGCCGGTGAAGGTTGAGCTTTGCCCGGAGGCCAGCAACGCCACACCGAACAGGATGCTGGCCATTGCGCCACCCACCAGCGGGTCGAGCAAGCGATAGGCGTCCTGAATCTCGACTACCTCGGTGTGACCGGTTGTGTGGAAGGCCGCAGCGGCCAGAATTAGAATCGCGGCGTTGACCAGCAGCGCCAAGGCCAGTGAGCCGATGGTATCGATCCTTGCTAAACGCACAGCGTCGAGCTTGCTGGCATAGTCCTTGCCGACCCGCCGGGTTTGGATGATTGAACTGTGTAAATACAGGTTATGCGGCATGACGGTCGCGCCCACAATGCCGATTGCCAAATACAGCGGCGCGGCTTCGCTGATGGCTGAGTACGAGGGTTTGAAGCCTGCGAAGACTTCTGGCCAGTAAGGCTTGATCAGCACCAGTTCGACGAAGAAGCAAGCGGCGATGGTCATCACCAGCACCAGCATGATGGCTTCAAGGCGACGGAACCCTCTGTCTTGGAGCGCCAGAATGAGTAGCGTATCGAACGCGGTAAGGGCGATGCCGAAGGTCATGGAGCAGCCCAACAGCAAGTGGAAGGCCAGCGCGCAGCCGAGCACTTCGGCAAGGTCGGTGGCGATGATCGAGGTTTCTGCCATCAACCATTGCACGCGGGCCGAGCGTTTGCTGTAACGCTGGCGGCACAGTTGCGCCAGATCACGCCCGGTCGCGATACCCAGCCGAGAACACAAACATTGCACCGCCATGCCCGCGAGGCTGGCCAGCAGCACCACAAACAACAAGTTATAGCCGTAACGTGAGCCGGCCTCGATGGCTGTGGCCCAGTTGCCGGGGTCCATATAACCGATGCTGATCAACAGGCCCGGGCCCGCGAAACGAAGTGCGCGTTTATAAAGCGGTGCGTTTGCATCCACCGGCACGCTGCCACTGACTTCAGGCGGGCAGAAGGGGGCGGTGGCGATTTTTGGCAGGTTGAACTTCAAACGCAGGCTCCAGAGGCATCGGCAGGGGAGCAGTAAACGCTCTGGGCCGAGATTAGCACCTGAGCTGCGTGGGTTTCCCTGTATCAATTCGATACAAATGCTCTATTTAACCTTTTTTTAGCTGTGTGGCAGGGCATGTGGCATCTCGGCTCAGTCCTGCGCTGGAGCCAAGCGGTGTCGGCCTGTTACCATTCGCCCTTTGTTTTATCTCCACTTCGAGACCGCCCATGACCACCGTTCGCACGCGCATCGCGCCATCGCCTACCGGCGACCCCCACGTCGGCACCGCTTACATCGCTTTGTTCAACTACTGCTTCGCCAAGCAGCATGGCGGCGAGTTCATCCTGCGGATCGAAGACACTGACCAACTGCGTTCAACCCGCGAGTCCGAGCAGCAGATCTACGATGCCTTGCGCTGGCTGGGTATCACCTGGAGCGAAGGCCCGGACGTAGGCGGCCCACATGGCCCGTACCGTCAAAGTGAACGTAGCGACATCTACAAAAAGTACACCCAGCAACTGGTCGACATGGGGCATGCCTTCCCATGCTTCTGCACCAGCGAAGAGCTGGACCAGATGCGCGCCGAGCAAATGGCCAAGGGTGAAACCCCGCGCTACGACGGCCGTGCCTTGCTACTGTCCAAGGAAGAAGTGGCCCAGCGTCTGGCCGCGGGCGAGCCGCACGTTATCCGCATGAAAGTGCCCACTGAAGGCGTGTGCGTGGTGCCGGACCTGTTGCGCGGTGATGTCGAGATCCCGTGGGATCGCATGGACATGCAAGTGCTGATGAAGACCGACGGTCTGCCAACGTACTTTTTGGCCAACGTGGTCGATGACCATCTGATGGGTATCACCCACGTACTGCGTGGCGAAGAATGGCTGCCCTCGGCGCCGAAACTGATTTTGCTGTACGAGTATTTTGGTTGGGAACAACCCCAGCTGTGCTACATGCCACTGCTGCGTAACCCTGACAAGAGCAAGCTGTCCAAGCGCAAAAACCCGACCTCGGTGACGTTCTACGAGCGCATGGGTTTTATGCCTGAAGCGATGCTCAACTACTTGGGGCGCATGGGTTGGTCGATGCCGGACGAGCGCGAGAAGTTCTCGCTGCAAGAAATGGTCGACAACTTCGATCTGTCCCGTGTGTCGCTGGGCGGGCCGATCTTTGATATCGAGAAACTGTCTTGGCTCAATGGCCAATGGTTGCGTGATCTGCCGCTGGAAGCGTTCGCCAGCCGTGTTCAGGAGTGGGCGTTGAACCCCGAGTACATGATGAAGATCGCGCCGCTGGTGCAGGGCCGCGTTGAAACCTTCAGCCAGATCGCTCCGTTGGCCGGGTTCTTCTTTTCGGGTGGTTTGCAGCTGGATGCCAAGCTGTTTGAGCACAAGAAGCTGTCCAGTGATCAAGTGCGTCAACTGATGCAGCTGATTTTGTGGAAGCTTGAAAGCCTGCGCCAGTGGGAGAAAGACCCAATCACCGCTTGCATTCAAACAGTGGTGGACGCCCTTGAGCTGAAGCTGCGTGATGCCATGCCGCTGATGTTTGCCTCGATCACGGGGCAGGCCAGTTCGGTGTCGGTACTGGATGCGATGGAAATACTGGGCCCAGACCTGACCCGTTTCCGTCTGCGTCAAGCGCTGGAGATGCTGGGCGGCGTGTCGAAAAAAGAAAACAAAGAGTGGGAAAAACTGTTCAACGCGATCGCCTGATAAGCGTCTGAATAGTGGTAGCAGTTGCTGAAGGCTGCGCCCGGCGAAAGAGTCGTCGTAATGCCACACTTATCGGCTTGTCGGTTAAACCGCATGTTTGGTAATTACGATCGCTTCGCAGTCGGGCGCAAGTTGCTACGGGATTTGAATTGGTAGAAGCCCGTATTTTCGGGGGTAGAAGGGTAAGTGATTGTTCTGACGGCAGATTTCTTTAAAAAACTTTGAAAATAAGTTTGACAGCCTTCGGAACCAGTCTTAATATGCGCCCCGTCCACACAGCAACACGCAACACTGACTGTTTGGGGCTATAGCTCAGCTGGGAGAGCGCTTGCATGGCATGCAAGAGGTCAACGGTTCGATCCCGTTTAGCTCCACCAAATTTACAGTTCAATGCATGGCCACACTGGCATTGAATCGATCAGCACTCAGCGCTGGTCAGTTGTACAGAAGGTTTATGTCCCCTTCGTCTAGTGGCCTAGGACACCGCCCTTTCACGGCGGTAACAGGGGTTCGAGTCCCCTAGGGGACGCCAGTTTCACAGAAGCAGCATTTCGATGTTGCTCCGCCGCCAGGCGAAAAATTGGGGCTATAGCTCAGCTGGGAGAGCGCTTGCATGGCATGCAAGAGGTCAACGGTTCGATCCCGTTTAGCTCCACCAATTTACAGTTCAGCGCCGGGCCACACTGGCGATGAATCGATCAAGCAACGCTTGATCAACTGTTAGAAGGGTTTGTGTCCCCTTCGTCTAGTGGCCTAGGACACCGCCCTTTCACGGCGGTAACAGGGGTTCGAGTCCCCTAGGGGACGCCACGATTACCCGCTTTGCGGGATTTTTAAGGGTCATTCAATTATTGAATGGCCCTTTTGTTTGTCTGGCGTTTGCCACAGCTACAACCTTTTCCTTGCGCATCTACCCACCCACGCCTTTGTGCGGACAGGGTGCGTTACACTGCGCGCTTTATTTGTGTGCAGAGGGCAGGGCATGAGTTGGGATTTGGCAACGCCGTTCATCATTGATCTACAGGTGCAGGCCGAAGACATTGACGGGTTTGGCCACGCCAACAACGCCGCCTATGTGGTGTGGCTTGAGCGTTGTGCGTGGCGCCACTCGCAGCGCCTTGGGCTAGACCTGACGGAATACCGTCGTCTTGATCGCGCAATGGCCGTGGCTCGCCACGAAATCGATTACCTGGCCAGCGCCTATGAAGGTGACGAGCTGCAATTGGCCACCTGGATTGTTGATTGTGACAAGCGTTTGCGCATGACTCGGCACTTTCAACTGATACGCCCCAGCGATGGCGTGACCTTGTTGAGGGCGCAAACCACTTTCGTCTGCATTGAGCTGTCCACGGGGAAGGCCAAGCGTTTACCGCCTGAATTCCTTGAAGGCTATGGCCCGGCTGTCGTAACGAGTTGAACAAGGCCGAAGCTTGATACCGATTCAGCACAGAACCCCGTAAACTGCCGCACGTTTTTTATGAGAGTCACCCATGCAAATTGCTTTGGCGCCGATGGAGGGGTTGGTCGACAACATCCTGCGTGATGTTCTGACCCGCACCGGCGGTATTGATTGGTGTGTCACCGAATTTATTCGGGTCACCGAGCGCTTGCTGCCGGAGGCGTATTTCCACAAGTTTGCCCCCGAACTCAAACACGGCGCGCAAACCCGTGCGGGCGTGCCGCTGCGGGTGCAATTGCTGGGGTCTGACCCTGCCTGTTTGGCGGATAACGCGGCGTTGGCCTGTCAGTTGGGCTCTGAAGTGATTGATCTCAACTTTGGTTGCCCGGCTAAAACGGTGAATAAATCCCGTGGCGGTGCAGTGCTGCTTAAAGAGCCTGAGTTGCTGCACGCCATTTTGCTGCAAGTTCGACGCACGGTGCCGGCGCATATTCCGGTGACTGCAAAAATGCGACTGGGCTTCGATACCCCTGATAGCGCCAATGAGTGCGCGATTGCACTGGCTGAAGGCGGTGCGAGCCAAATTGTGGTGCACGCGCGGACCAAAATGGACGGTTACAAGCCGCCTGCGCACTGGGAATACATCGCTCAGGTGCAAGAGGTGGTCAAGGTGCCGGTATTTGCCAATGGTGATATCTGGTCAGTTGAAGACTGGCGGCGTTGCCGCGAAATCAGTGGGGCTGAAGATATCATGCTCGGCCGCGGGCTGGTGTCGCGTCCTGACCTGGCCCGTCAAATCGCAGCGGCGCGAAAAGGTGAAGAAGTAGTTGAAATGACGTGGGCAGATTTACAGCCCATGATCCGCGATTTCTGGGCTCAGGCCGAGGCTCAGTTGACGCCGCGTTCTGCGCCGGGGCGTCTTAAGCAATGGTTGGCCATGTTGACGCGCAACTACCCCGAAGCGGTGGTGCTGTTCAATGCCATGCGCCGTGAGACCGACTGTGAAAAGGTTCGGCATCTGGTGAATAGCCCGCCCATGAGCGCAGTTTGAGGCGCCTGAAAAAAATTCAAAAAAACCTCTTGAAATGAGATTGGCCATCCATATTTAAGGGGTACGCGATGCCGAAAGCGGGTCGCGGAGACAAAATCTCGCTGAAATCAGGAGGCTAAATTATGAGCAACGCATTTTCTATGGCGCCACTGTTCCGTAATTCTGTCGGCTTTGACCGTTTTAGTGATTTGTTTGAAACCGCTCTGCGCAATGAATCGAGCGGTGGCTACCCTCCTTACAACGTTGAGAAGCGCGGTGAAGATCAGTACCGCATCGTGGTAGCCGCAGCAGGCTTCCAGCAAGATGATCTGGACCTGCAAGTAGAGAAAGGCGTGCTGACCGTAAGCGGTAGCAAGCGCGAAAGCACCAGTGAAGAGGGCGTGACCTATTTGCATCAAGGTATTGCGCAACGGGCATTCAAATTGTCCTTCCGTCTTGATGACCACATCGAGATCAAAGGCGCAGGCTTGAGCAATGGCTTGCTGAGCATTGACCTGGAACGGGTCGTGCCGGAAGAGGCAAAAGCCAAACGTATCCCGATCAATGGGGATCAGCAGCGCGCTCTGCAAAACTGATCTGAGCGTGTGCCACAAAAGAACCCCGTCTTCAAGGCGGGGTTCTTTTTTAGCAAGTAGGGTTTCGAGTGGGGGCGCGGCAAATTGATCTGCAAGTGCATGTTTCTAAAGGGGGAAGGTGTATTTGGATTCAACTAGGCTTCTGAAACGCACCTGAACACAAGTGTGTTTGGCGTTAATCAATGGAGCTGTAGATGAAGAACAAACGAGCACGTGACTCTGTAACCGGTCTGTTTATTCCTCTGGAAGAAGCTAAGCGCAGGCCGAGAGAAACAACTGTAGAAACGGTCAAAAAGCCTCAAAAGGCCCCTCCAAAATCGTAAAGAGCAGTACGCAGGCATTTGTCTCCGATCCTCTCCCCGGGGCAAGTGCCTGCATTTTTGTCTCATCAGTCCTAACCTACTTTGCGGCTTGGCCTGCTGTGCCTTGGCGGCTTTTAAGGTTTTTATCGGCCTTATAGCGCAAGGCTACATCCGGCACGCTGCCACTTTTGCCTGTTTCAATCCAACTGCGAATTCGGCTGGCATCGGCGAAGTGCGTGTATTTACCGAAAGCATCGAGAATCACCAGTGACACAGGGCGGTTGCCCATCTCGGTGACCAGCACCAAACAGTGCCCGGCCTGATTGGTGAAGCCAGTTTTAGTCAGCTTGATGTTCCATTTCTCTTTGTTCACCAAATGGTCGGTGTTATGAAAGCCCAAGGTGTAATTAGGTTTGCGAAACGCGACGGTTTTTTCCTTGGTGGTGCTCAGTTGGCTCAGGGTTGGGTACTTGCGAGCCGCTGCCAGCAGCTTGCTCAGGTCGCGAGCAGTTGAGACGTTATGAATCGACAGTCCAGTCGGCTCGACATAATGAGTGTTCATCATTCCCAGGCTCTTGGCCTTGGCGTTCATGGCCGCGATAAAAGCCACATAACCACCTGGATAATGGTGCGCCAAACTGGCTGCTGCACGGTTTTCCGACGACATAAGGGTGATCAGCATCATCTCTCGGCGGGACAGCTCACTATTGAGCTTGACCCGTGAAAATACACCTTTCATTTCCGGGGTGTCGCTGATGTTGACCGAGATGTACTCATCCATTGGCAACTTGGCATCCAGTACCACCATTGCGGTCATCAGTTTGGTCACTGAAGCTATGGGCACGATGACGTCCGGGTTGCTGGAGTAAATGACTTTGTTGGTTTGAAGGTCTATCAGCATCGCGCTGCCTGAGGCGATGTGCAGTTGTGAGGTGTCCCGTGGAGCAGAAATGGTTTCACTCGCTGCGGCGATTGAAGGAGCGCTGGTGCCTGTGAGAACTAAGAATAGGCTCAAAATCGAAAGATGAATTTTCACGCAGAATGGCTCAATAAGGGTTGAGAGATACGGGGCTGTCACGTCGCTATACACATAACGTTACATTTAGCTGAGTATGTATCAATAACGTCTGAAAAGCCTGATTTCGCAGGCTTTTTGATGATCAATCTTCTCTATTTGATAGCGATTGTTTTCGCCACCTACACGGAATGGGCTCCAGTTAATCCTGCGGCGTGAGCAGAGGGTAGCGGTTGAGCGCTATAGCGATGCTGAAAACGCGTGAATGCCAGATTTAATCTTGCATGTATGAAATTCATGATGTATTTTTTCATGAAATTTAATTGATGAAATTTCATAATTCATGAGCGCTAAATAATCGCGCCTGTCACCAGCTATCCCGGATGTGGGCCATGAACAAGCAAGAAGAGATCGCTGCGTTGGCGATTCTTATTCATGATTTGCGCAAGCACAAGAAGTACACCCTGAAGGAATTGGCCGACAAGATCGGCCGCTCGGTAGGATTTCTGTCGCAGGTTGAACGCGGATTGTCCCGACCGACGGTTGCGGACTTGACGGCGATTAGCGAGACGCTCGGTGTGCCGACGACCTATTTCTACAGCTTGCCCAAACCCAAAGAGCTGTCGTGGGTGACTCGCCCGAACGAGCGTCGCACCTTGTATTACGCCAACGGCATTACCGACATTTTGGTCTCGCCGAAAATGCGGGCTTCATTCTCGATGCTCGAAAGCCACCTGCAAGCCGGTGCCAGCAGTGGTGACAGGCACTTAACCGACAGTTCGGAGCAGGGCGGCTACGTGCTCGAAGGCGAGTTGACCTTATGGCTGGGCGATGACAGTGAGCCCGCTACTCTGCGGGCCGGGGACAGTTTTCAGTTCGACAGCCACACTCGCTGTCGCTACGCCAATCTGACGGAGCATCTCACGCGAGTGCTTTGGGTTTACACCTGATAACAAAAAGGAACCACCATGATGGATGTTGCCTGCTCTGACTTGCTGGCTGAAGTGCGCGCGTTTCGCCAACGTTACCCCGATGTACGTTATGTCGATCTGATTTCACTGGATATTCCGGGGCATTTTTACGGCAAGCGTTACCCGGTCGAAATGTTGGAAAAAGTGGCTGCTGGCAGTGCGCTCAAACTCCCGCAAAACTGTGTGTTGCTGGGGGTGCAAGGCGGGTTATTCAAGATTGGTGATTACTGCTTTAACGATGGCGACCCCGATGCTGTGCGCCGGCTGGTGCCCGGCACGCTCAAGCCAGTGAGCTGGGAGGCGCAACCCTTGGGCCAAATGTTGATCACTTCGCACGGTACTGAAAAGCCAATTGTTTTCGAACCACGTCAAGTGCTGGCGCAGGTGCTTGAACGACTGGCGGGTAAGGGTATTCATCCGGTGGTGGCGTTCGAGCTGGAGTTTTACCTGTTTGATAAGCAGTTGCGCGAAGGCTTGCCTCAATATGCGCGCGATGGCTTGTCGGACGATCCCGATGATCAACCCAACATGCACATCGAACGCCTGTCGCGTTTTGCTCCTGTGCTTGATGACATGGTTGAAGCTGCACGCGCACAAGGCGTCGACACCACTGTGATTACCGCCGAGCTTGGCCCGGGTCAGTTTGAAATTAACTTTGGTCACCTGGATGACGGATTGAAAGCGGCTGATTGGGCTGCATTGTTTTGCCGCAGCACCCGAGGTGTAGCCCTTCAACACGGCTACCGCGCCAGTTTTATGGCCAAACCTTATGTTCAGCACCCGGGCAGCGGCATGCACGTGCATGTCAGCTTGTATGACGCAGTGGGCAATAACCTGCTGGCGGCCAATCAACAGCAACCCTTACGCCATGCGGTGGCGGGCTGTCTGGAGGTCTTGGCGCATTGCATGCCAATCTTTGCGCCAAACCACAACAGTTTGCGCCGGTTGAGCGGCACCGTGAATGTGGCGACTCAGGCCAGTTGGGGCTTTGAAGATCGGGACGCGTGTTTACGTATTCCGGAATCTGATGCCAAAAACCTGCGAATCGAGCATCGCCTTGCGGGTGCCGATGCCAATCCGTATCTGGTGCTGGCGGCTATTTTGGTCGGGCTGGAGTGGGGATTGGAAACAGGTAAGGAGCCAATTGCACCGCTTAACGAAGATCGCACCAGCGGGATCGCTTTTCCGCTAGAGATGCTCCAAGCCGTGCGAGCCATGCAGCACCAGCCCCAGCTTCGTGAAGGCCTGGGGGGCGAATTCGTCGATGTTTATTGCGAGAACAAACGTCAGGACCATTTGGCGTTTATGCAGGAAATCAGTGCGCGCGAATACCGCTGGTACATGTAGGTAAAAGGCCTCGGCGTTAAGGCTGCTCAGGCCTGACCTTATAAGCCCTTGGTCGCCAAGGGCTTCAATTGTGTAAAATGCGCGCCCTTGAAAATGACCGGCCCGCCCGATGAACTCTGAAGCCTTAAGCACCATGCATCTGCACTTACTCAAAGCGCTGGAGACGGCCCCCAACGAGACCCGTCGTTTATTTCATGGGCGCGGACGTTGCTGGCCAGGTTTGGAGCAACTGACAGTGGACTGGCTGCAGGGCGTGGTTCTGGTGTCGCTGTTCAAGGAGCCTGCGACCGATGAGCTACAGGCTTTAAAACAGTTATTGATTGCACTCTCGCAGTCCTCGGTGTGGCAGGCGTCGCAGGCTCATACGTTAGTGATGCAGCATCGCTACACCTTGAACAGCGATACCGAATGGTTGGTGGGCGAGGCCATTGATGAGTGGACGCTGACAGAAGGTGGGTTGCGCTATCGCGTGGATCTTGGCCGCAAGCAGAACAACGGGTTGTTTTTGGACATGCGTTATGGTCGTGACTGGGTGCAGGCCAATGCGCAGGGCAAACGTGTGTTGAATCTGTTTGCGTACACCTGCGGGTTCTCGGTGGCGGCCCTTGAAGGTGGCGCGCAGCATGTGGTCAACCTGGATATGTCGCGCGCAGCGCTGAGTCGTGGCCGGGACAATCACCGGCTAAACGGGCATGACTTAACCAAAGTGACGTTTCTGGGGCATGAGCTATTCAAGTCATGGGGCAAGGTAAAAAGTACCGGTCCTTATGATCTGGTGATCATTGATCCGCCGTCATTCCAAAAAGGCAGCTTTTTGCTGACTAAGGACTACCAGCGAGTGGTACGTCGTTTGCCGGAGTTGCTGACTGAGAATGGCGTGGTACTGGCGTGCATGAATGACCCTTCTCTGGGCTCGGACTTCCTGATTGATGGTGTGACGCGTGACGCCCCAAGTCTGCGTTTTGAGCAGCGTCTGGCCAATCCGCCAGAGTTTCCGGATGCTGATCCGGAGTGTGGCTTGAAGGCCTTGGTGTTCAAACAGGGCGTTTGATGAGCGCAAATGATGTTGGCGATTGAGTCAAAGGTAGTCGGCCGTCTAACAAAGACGGCCAGGGTCAAGTCTTTACGAACGGCTTAAGCTGTAGTGACTGCGGACGCAGTGGCCGTGGTTTTGGACAGTGCGTCTTGCAGTTTTTGCTCTTGCTCGGGCGACAAAGAGGTGCGCAGCACTTTGCCTTTGAAGTCCGAGTCTTCGAGTTCTTTTAGAACTTTTTCGGGTTGGAATTTACGCAGCAAAACAAACAACGCGGATGAGTTGTTTGGGATCGTCTCACTGAGGCTCTTGATGAAGTCGTCGTCAATGCCGTAATCACTCAGCGATCCAGAAAGCGCCCCAGTGCCTGCGCCCAGCGCGCCGCCGATGGCGAACCCTGCCAAAGGGTTAAGAAACAAAAGGCCTACCAGTGCGCCCCAAAGCCCGCCAGTTACCAAGCCGGAGGTGGCACCGACAGCGGTCAAGTTGACGCTCTGCTTGATGTGGATTTTGCCCTCTTCGTTGCGTACGACCACGACGGCGTCTTCCAGCTCTACCAAGTGTTCTTTACTCAGCGAAACCATCTTGGTGAGCGCTCGGTCCGCTTTTTCAGTGTCTGCAAATCCCACTACGATTAAATCGGACATGTCTTTCATTCCTTGACGGTACAGGTCCAGCCCTTGGAATGGGCTGACATTAGGATGAGTCTGTCGAGGCGTGAGTTTGACTCACGCCCGGGTTCGTAGCGCGTCAAATGCTAGGAGTCTCTGCGCGCATTGAGCGTGGTCGCAAAGTGCAAAGCGGTCAAGTTTGCAGGGGAAATCAACAGCGCACAAAAAGCGCCGCAAGAAAAAACGAGGGGGCGATGCGAAGGCGTTGTATGAGAGAAGGGCTGACGGGGCAGCCCTGGCGCTCACTCCAAGGGCTGATACCTCGCAGACTTACGACTGATCAGATTTGTCTGCAGCAGTCAAACCTGCCTGAATGCGTTGATAAATTTCTTCACGATGGACAGCGACGTCTTTCGGTGCGTTGATACCGATTCTGACCTGTTGTCCGCTGACGCCTAAAATAGTGATCGTAATATCGTCACCGATGTTTATGCTTTCACCAACTTTACGGGTGAGTATCAGCATTTTTTTCTCCTTGATGGCTTTGTAAGGCACGTCTCTGAGACGGTGCGGCTTCGGTCATTGGTTACAGAATACTGCTAAGGGCATAGAAATGCCCCGCTCATTACAGACGTCATCGCCAGAAGTTTAATTCCCTGGGGAGCTGAACTCTCGCGTGTGAGCCTTAAATAAGGGCGGAATGGATTTGTTCAAGGAGAGCAAAGGCCGCTGCCCCAGTGATAAAATCGACCCACTCAAACAGATAGGGGAAACGCAGTGCGTAAAGTCATCATGATGACAGCGATATTGGCCTTGACGGCTTGCGGTCAGGATTCTAACGATAAAATCCAATCGGCTAAAGCAGCTTCTGATGCTAGCGCGGTTCAAACGCCTATTACTCAGTGGTCTGTAGAGGTGACGCGGGGCGACAGGCCAGCTCTCAGTGATCTCACAGCCAGGCTGCTTGAGCATGGTTTTAGCTCTTATATTGTGGTGAGCGAAGGTGTTCAGCGCGTACTGATCGGGCCATTCACCACCGAGGCACAAGCTCAAGAAATGAAAGCCAAATTGGCGTCCAAGCTCGATATTGAGTCCACCGTGGTTGAGCAGTCACCTAAGCAGAATTAACAGGTTGGGTTGATTGCGCTGCAACCTAAGCTAAGCGTAGTGGCAAGTTGGAGACTGCGACATCCTTGGGGCAAATTTTTTTACGCCAAGCGCAGTTTCCAGCAGAACCTGGGTCTTACGCGGCTAAAATCAGGCGGCTTGGCTGCTCGTCGGGGATTTGCAGCGCTCACTCAAGCCAGGTCTAGCCGGGAGAAGGGGTGTTGGAAAAACCTACTGCGGCCTGACCAAACCCAGAAGGGTGGCTTTAATCAGTGCTGCTGTACGTGTGTTGACACCGAATTTGATTCGAATATTGGTGAAGTGAAAATTAATGCCTGACTCTGTGCACTTCATGATGGTAGCAATCTCCCACGATGTCTTGCCCAAGGCTCCCCAAGCAAGTACCTCTTGTTCTTTGGGCGTCAGCTTGATGGGGTCGTCACCTGTAGTGTTTTGTTCTGCGGATTGAGATATCCGACGAGAGGGTGTTTTGCGAGTTGTAGATTGAATTTGAGGCATAACTTGGCACTCCCATAGAGCAGCGTTGGCCAAATAAGGTTCCTGTTGGGCATCAATCACGCCGTAGGTGTGAAGTTCCTGTAGGTTTTTTCTATGGCGTGAGTGACGTTATAAACCCATCTCAGCCGTTTGAAACCTGTCATAAGTGACAGGTCGAGTAATCGCGGCATCAGTACACAAAGCCTTGAAATGTTCTAAGGCTTGAGCTTGCTATTGGTTTCTCTCTTATTATCGCTTTTTCGAATATAAACTAACTCAAGATTCTATTGGGTCTTGCGAGCTGTGAGGTTCTGTCGATAGATAGGGGTTGTTAGTATTTTTATAAAGTTGAATTTATTTCTATCTGTTTCGGTAGGCGGTGTATCAGTGATGTTTTTGCATTTGAATGTTCCTCTAAAACAGTAGGTTGGGTGGGTCTGAAAGTTATTTTTGTAAGGTGATGTGGGAATATTCTTTGATATTTCGTTTGCGGTAATGCATGGGCGAATGTAGGTTTTGTAGGTCTTCGAGTGTTTTATCAGGATTGTCCTGCAATACTAATAAGGTTGTGCGTATGCCTCTAAAAAATATGGGCGTTTTTCTGGGGTTGTTATTTTGTTTTATAAGTGCTGCGTTTGATGTGTATGTTGGTTTTGTAACGCAGGTGCTAAACCCGTGGGTGGTTATTTTTTACTGCTTTGTTTCGTCTGCGCTAATGTTTCTGGGTTATGGTATTTGGAAGAACAGATATTCGCTTGCTCTTAAGGTTCGACAAGACAGTGTTTGGGTTGTGTTGAGCAATGTCTCGGTACTACTTAACTGGGGCGGGCTTTTTTATGCGCTTCGCTACTTGGAACCGGCGGTGGTAGGTGTTGCATCTGTTGCCTGTGGTCCTGCATTAACGCTAGTCGTGGCGATTTTTATTAAAACCGACAGTAAGGTGCGCAGGGTCGAGGCTGTTATTGCATGTCTGGTATTGTTGTCCGTTGGGGTTATGCTCTTCCAGTCATTCCTTGGTGTAAGCGGTGTTTCGTCGTCGTTTGAACAAAGAATAGTGGGCATCATCAGCGTGGTGGTCTGCGCGTTAGGGACGGTATTTTATACGTTCTGCTCCAAGAGGCTTTATAGGGCTCGATGGAAGGCCTACGAAATTTTGGCGGTCAGGAATGTGCTGATCATTGCAGTGGCAAGTTTATTTATTTTGTTGAGCGGGACTTCACTTAGATTGGCGACTGAGTGGGTGTTGCCGATGGCTGTATTAGTTGTTGTGGGGCATATCGTTCCGGTATTTCTAATTCAAAAAACCATTCTTCATCTTAGTGCCTTGAATGTCTCTTTCGTGTTGTTGATGCTGCCGGTGTTTACCTTGCTTTTGCAATACTTGGATGCACGTGTGACGGTGTCTGTAGAGAGTGTTGTGGCTGTTCTAATTATTGTAGTGCTGCTGGCGTTACTGGCGGCCTTTAATGCGCAGAATACAGGACGGGCCTTGAAATGAAGAAGGTAGTCGTAGTGGACGGGTTTTCATCCGGTAAGGAAGTAGCCAGAAAATTATTTATTGAGGGGTGCTCATTACTGCACGTGGCCTCCCGAAGTACCCTTGATGAGTATTATTACAGGGGGTTCGATGTGAATATTTATGATTGCACTATTGTTCACCTTGAATGGGCCTCTACGCTTGAGCAAGTTCGCCGGTTTGAGCCGGATATTATCATTGCCGGTGCAGAGAGCGGTGTGTTGTTGGCGGATCAGTTAAATGATGTGTTATCGCTGGATTATGTTAATGATTTTTCTCTGACCCATGCGCGAAGAAATAAATATGAAATGATCAAGCGTGTTGCTGACGACGGGCTACTCGCGGCGAGACAGTGTACAGCCGGTACATGGTGCGAGGGCAAAAAGTGGATTGAGGCACACAATAAATACCCGGTAGTTATAAAGCCGCTCGAAAGCGCAGGGGCTGACGGTGTTCATATTTGCCAAGACATTACTGCTTGTGAGCGTGCATTTAATTCTCTATTGGGGACGCGCAACAAGCTGAATATCGAAAATGAAGATGTATTGATTCAGGAGTATTTGGCCGGTACTGAATATGTGGTCAATATGGTTTCTTTAAGAGGGCGGCAATGGGTAACAGAAGTGGTCAGGTATACAAAGCGCACCCTGGAAACAGGCAACGTTGTCTATGACATTGATCAGTTACTTGATGCCACAGCGCCTGTGTATGACGAGTTGGTCGCTTACACCCGTCGGGTGGTTAAAAGTTTGGGCATTAAAAACGGCCCGAGTCATGCAGAGGTCATGTACACAGCTACAGGCCCTAAGCTGGTAGAGATAGCAGCACGAACAGATGGGATCCTCAGGTCAAGTGTGTCTGCTCAGACGACTCAACTGGGCCAGATTGATGCGTTTGTGTTGTCGATTACTCGCCCCCTTGAGTTTGAACGCTTATTAACGTCCGGTAGGGACTACTCGCTGTTTAAGCAGACTTACAATGTGTCCCTCATTAGCGCGGTAGAAGGCGTTTTCAGAAAAAGAGCATTCCTCGCCGAACTGACCAAGCTGAACTCTTTTTTTGAGGCGGTTTTTTACGTAGAAGATGGCCAGAAAATCGGTATGACTAAAGATGTATTCAGCCAGCCAGGAACGGTTTATCTCGTTCACCCTGACCTTGCTCAAATCGAGTCGGATTACGCAGAAATTCGAAACATGGAGCTGGCAGGCATTTATCTGGAGCCTCTTTAAATCATGGGGTACGCGCTAAAGCATGCGCGTACTGGTTAAAGGACGGGGTCAACGTTGCTCGCAAGGCTGCGGCCAAAAGCCCTGCATTGGCGTGTCAGCGCCGAGTGCGCAGGGCGGCAGGGACTAAAACGAGCGGACAATCTTACCGAGGGTTTCCATGGCTTTTTCGCTGTCCTCGTTCCACGGGCTGCCGTAGTTCAAGCGGATGCAGTTTCTAAACCGTTGGGTCGCTGAAAAAATCGGCCCCGGTGCGATGCTGATGCCTTGGGCCAGCGCCATTTGAAACAGCTTGAGTGAGTCCATTTGTTCCGGCAGTTCGAGCCACAAAAAATACCCGCCTGAAGGTTGGCTGACGCGCGTTTGCGTCGGGAAGTAACGGGCGATGGCCGCCAGCATCGCACTCTGCTGTTCTTCCAGCGCATAACGCAGCTTGCGCAAATGACGATCGTAGCCGCCATGTTGCAGGTAGTCGGCAATGGCCGCTTGGGCAGGCATTGAGGCGCACAACGAAGTCATCAGTTTGAGGCGCTCGATTTTCTGCGCGTAGCGGCCTGCGGCAACCCAGCCAATCCGATAGCCCGGCGCGAGACTTTTGGCAAACGAGCCGCAATGCATCACCAAACCTTCGGTGTCGAACGCCTTGGCGGGTTTTGGTGCGTGCTGACCGTAATACAGTTCGGCGTACACGTCGTCTTCAATCAAGGGCACTTGATGACTGCGCAACAGTTCAACCAAGGCTTGTTTCTTGGTTTCGGGCATGGTGGCGCCAATGGGGTTTTGAAAGCTGGTCATGCACCACACGGCTTTGATCGGGTGACGTTCCAGGGTTTGCGCTAACACCCCCAAATCAATGCC
Organism: Pseudomonas sp. E315; assembly: GCF_055406205.1. NCBI lineage: Bacteria > Pseudomonadati > Pseudomonadota > Gammaproteobacteria > Pseudomonadales > Pseudomonadaceae > Pseudomonas > Pseudomonas sp. E315. The sequence continues at coordinate 343,088 of NZ_JBUZPJ010000001.1, forward strand.
GTCACGTGGATGAACAGGGATTTCAACCGCTTTGAGCTTTAACCGCTCCAGCACTTGCAGGCAGGCGTAAAACGCCGGTGCTTCAATCGCCACCAAGTCGCCCGGCTCGGTCACTGCTTGCAGGCACAGGTTCAGGGCTTCCAGCGCTCCGTTGGTGATCAGCAGCTCTTCCATTGGCAGCATCAGCCCACCGACCATGTACCGCAGGGCGATTTGCCGACGCAGTTGTGGGTTACCCGGCGACATATCGGTGACCACCATGCGCGGGTCCATTTCGCGGCTGGCGGTGGCCATTGAGCGGGCCAGACGTTGCAACGGAAACAACATAGGGCTGGGGAAGGCTGAGCCGAAGGGCACGGTGTGCGGGTCTTTGATTGAGTCGAGAACTGAAAACACCAGCGCGCTGACATCGACCTCGGTGGATTCGGTCACATGGCTGCTGAACACCGGCTCGCAAAACGGGCTCGGTGTGTGGGCGTTGACGAAGTAGCCCGAGCGCGGCTTGGCCCGGATCAGGCCTCGGCGCTCAAGCAGGTAATAGGCCTGGAACACCGTTGAGGGGCTTACCCCATAGGTCTGGCTGGCATAACGCACAGACGGTACACGCTGGCCAGGGCCGAGCACCCCGGAGCGAATCAGTTCAGCAATATCGTCGGCGAATTTTTCATAGCGTTTCATGGGGATAGGGCTCGGTCCGGCGTTATTCAAAAGATGTCATACAAGTGCCCCTCACCCTGTAGGAGCGAGCTTGCTCGCGATGCAGGTGGCGCGGGCTTCTTCACACGCCCCGCACAGATGCTATCGCGAGCAAGCTCGCTCCTACAGTTTTTTGTGGCTTAACGATTGAGCGGTGCAACAAAACGGCTTTTCGCGACGCTGCTGACAGACGGATTGTCGGTGTCCGTCACCACAAACTTGATGGTTTGTGAGCTGCTGCTTGGGCGGTCGGCGAGCAAGGCGACAGACACCGGCACATCGGTAATTTCGCCGGGGGCCAGGGTCAGCTCTGTTTTGCCTTGTAACTGGAAGCCGTCACTGTCTTGCAACGAGACGCGATAGTGCTGTGGCTCCTGGGTTTTGTTGATGATTTTGAGGCTGTAGATGTTCTCGATCTGGCCCTGGCTATTTTCGCGGAACAAGCCCCGGTCCTTGATGACGTCCAACGACACCATCGAACGTTGGTTAAGGGCAAACACCAAGGCGCCAATCATCACCACTAGCACCACGGCGTAACCAATCAGGCGCGGACGCAACAGGTGTGTCTTGCCGCCTTGTAGCTCGTGCTCGGAGGTGTAACGAACCAGCCCGCGGGCATAGCCCATTTTGTCCATGACAGAGTCACAGGCGTCGATGCAAGCAGCACACCCAATGCACTCCATTTGTAAGCCGTCGCGAATGTCGATGCCGGTCGGGCACACTTGCACGCACATATGGCAGTCGATGCAATCACCCAAACCTGCCTGTGCCGGGTCTACGCCTCGTTTGCGCGGGCCACGGGTTTCACCGCGTGCCACATCGTAGGAGATCGCGAGGGTGTCTTTATCGAACATAACGCTCTGAAAACGTGCATATGGGCACATGTGCATGCACACCGCCTCACGTAGCCAGCCGGCATTGATGTAGGTCGCCCCGGTGAAAAACAGCACCCAAAACAAACTGACACCGGCCATTTCCAGGGTCAGCAATTCGGTGGCCAGTGGCCGAATGGGTGTGAAGTAACCCACAAAGGTCAGAGCAGTTATCACGCTAATGGCCAGCCACAGCGTGTGTTTTGCAGTGCGACGCACAATTTTGTTCAAGCGCCACGGGGCGGCTTGCAGCTTTATGCGCTGGTTTCGATCACCTTCGGTAACCTTTTCACACCACATAAATAGCCATGTCCACGTGCTTTGTGGGCAGGTGTAGCCACACCACACGCGGCCTGCGAACACGGTGATCGCAAAAAGGCCAAAGGCTGCAATGATCAACAAAGCTGACAACAGGATGAAATCCTGTGGCCAGAAGGTTGCTCCGAAGATATGGAACTTACTTTCGGACAAGTCCCAAAGAACTGCCTGACGGCCGTCCCAGTTCAGCCAAACCGTGCCGAAGAACAACAAAAACAGGAAGCCTGCGCCCGCTAATCGAAGTGTGCGGAACAGGCCAGTGAAACTGCGGGTGTGGATCAGGTTGTCGCTGGACTTGTTTTTAGGTTTTGCGGCTCTAGGTCGAGAAGCCTCAAATGATTCAAGTATCTGGACGGGAATTCGTTCGCTCATGGTCTTTCGCTCATCAGCCTCCATCAGGCCTGGGCACTATGCCGAGCGAACTGTTTGCATAACAGACTCAGTCAATTGATTAAAAAGCGGATCAGATGAGTTTTTGAAGCCCCTGCGACAACTTGCTGCACCCTGTGCAAGACCCCGCACAGCTTGCCTTGAGCGCGCCTAACCCAGGTGCTCAAGGCGAACTGTGATCCGGGTCAATCAAATGGGCGAACCAGCAGTAGTTTCATACAGATTGTTTCTATCGTCCGTTGCACCATAAGCCAGCAGTGCATTGACGTTTTCTTCTGTGATCCAAAATTGTTGGCCATTGAGTTCAGCCTGCGACATGTGCGTTTGTGCGTTGGTGGTAATTCGCACTGAGGCCACGGGGCCATGCGCTTGGTGCTGTTCGGTGGTGAATGTGCATGTTTGATCATCGTTGATTTGCATGCTCATAAGCGTTTGCCTCGGATCTTGATGGGGGGGTGTTCAGTGGGCGGGTCGCCAATCGGATCAGGATCTGCACCCGGTGGCTCTTGCTCGGGAATGGGGTCTGGATCGAGCGGTGGCAAGCTTGGGTCATCAATATTGGGATCAGGCGTTTCGGCGGGAATGGGGATATTCATGGACATGGCCTCATTGCTGCATAGAAAAAGACTACATAACGTTGACCGCCCCAATGCCCACTCGACTCACCTTTGGCGACCAGCGGAGGGCGGGCAAAAATGTATGAACTTTTGCCAAGGTGGCTGGCTCCCAAACAGTGTGCCTGTCATGAATATCAGCTTAAGTTTTGATGTGCGCACATTTGAACGTTTTTGATTGATACGTAACGCCATACAGCAGCTAGGCTTGATCAGGCCAAACGCGGCGGGACCTTTACCGGATGGGGAGTTTTCATGAGTTCGAGCAAGGATTTTGCCAAAGGCCCTGTAGCGTTATTGCCTGAAAATACAGATATCGAAGCCTTGATCAACGCACAGCATCACGACCCGTTTTCGGTGTTGGGGCCGCATGCGGATGGGCAGGGCGGCCAAGTTATTCGTGTGTTTGTGCCACAGGCGCTGGGTGTGACGGTTTTGGCGCGTGACACGGGCCATGAACTAGGGCCATTGAGCAGTACCGACGTGCCGGGTTTGTTCGTGGGGCAGTTCGCTCAACCGCAGGCTTACGCGCTACGCATTGATTGGGCGCAGGGTGAGCAAATCATTGAAGACCCGTACAGCTTTGGCCCGCTGCTGGGCGAGATGGATTTGTATTTGTTTGCCGAAGGCAATCATCGCGATTTAAGCAGTTGCCTGGGCGCTCAAGTCACGAGCGTTGAGGGTGTCCCGGGGGTGCGTTTCGCCGTTTGGGCGCCTAATGCCCGGCGGGTTTCGGTGGTCGGTGACTTCAACGTCTGGGACGGAAGACGCCACCCTATGCGTCTGCGCCATCCGAGTGGGGTGTGGGAATTGTTTATCCCACGTCTACAGGCAGGCGAGGCGTACAAGTATGAAATTCTCGGTGCTGAAGGCATTTTGCCGCTCAAGGCCGATCCCGTGGCGTTGGCCACTCAACTCCCTCCCGACACCGCCTCCCGCGTGGCGGCACCGCTCAATGTTGACTGGCAAGACGCACAGTGGATGCAGCAGCGCGCCGAGCGTCAACGTCACGATGCGCCACTGTCTATCTACGAACTGCATGTAGGGTCATGGCAGTGCGAGGTTGATGACGCAGGCGAGGTGTCGCGCCAATACAACTGGCATGAGCTGGCCGAGCGACTGATCCCTTATGTGCAACAGCTGGGCTTCACTCATATCGAGTTGATGCCAATTATGGAGCACCCATTTGGAGGGTCGTGGGGGTATCAGCCGTTGTCGCAGTTTGCGCCTACTGCCCGTTTTGGGTCGCGAGAAGATTTCGCCGCTTTCGTCAATGCCTGCCACTTGGCCGGGATTGGAGTGATTCTGGATTGGGTGCCAGCGCATTTCCCCAACGATACCCACGGTTTGGCGCAGTTTGACGGCACGGCACTGTATGAATATGCCAATCCGCTTGAAGGTTTTCACAAAGATTGGAACACGCTGATTTACAACTTGGGCCGTACCGAGGTTCACGGCTTTATGCTGGCCTCGGCGTTGCACTGGCTCAAACACTTTCACATTGATGGCCTGCGGGTGGATGCAGTGGCCTCGATGCTGTATCGCGACTACTCACGCAAGCCGGGCGAGTGGGTGCCTAACCGTCATGGTGGCCGAGAAAACCTTGAAGCGATTGATTTCATCCGCCACCTCAACGACGTGATCGCTCAGGAAGTGCCGGGTGCGTTGATGATTGCCGAAGAGTCAACCGCTTGGCCGGGTGTAAGCCAAAGCACCGAGCAGGGGGGGTTGGGGTTTTCTTACAAATGGAATATGGGCTGGATGCACGACTCGCTGCATTACATTCAACAAGACCCGGTGTACCGGGCTCATCATCACAACGAGCTGAGTTTTGGCCTCGTGTACGCGTGGAATGAGCGCTTTATCTTGCCGATCTCCCACGACGAGGTGGTGCATGGCAAACACTCACTGATCGACAAAATGCCTGGTGATCGCTGGCAAAAGTTCGCCAACTTGCGTGCCTATTTGAGTTTTATGTGGGCTCACCCTGGCAAGAAACTGCTGTTTATGGGCTGTGAGTTTGGCCAGTGGCGCGAGTGGAACCACGATCAGCAACTGGACTGGTACTTGCTGCAATACCCTGAACACCGTGGGGTGCAAAAGCTAGTGGCTGACTTGAACCATTTGTATCGCGAAGAACCGGCGCTGCACGAGCAAGACGATGTGCCGCAGGGGTTTCAGTGGTTGATTGGTGACGATGCCACCAACAGCGTTTACGCGTGGCTGCGCTGGAGCAAGGCCGGTAAACCGGTGTTGGTGGTCGCCAACTTTACCCCGGTGCCCCGCGAGGCCTACCGCATCGGCGTGCCGTTTGCTGGTGCGTGGCAAGAGGTGATTAATAGCGACGCCGGGATCTACGCGGGCTCCAACTATGGTAACGGCGGCGCAGTGCTGACTGACGAGGTTGCCAGTCACGGGCAAACAGTGTCGTTGGCATTGAATTTACCGCCGTTGGCGGTGCTTATATTGCGGCCGCAAGAGGGGTAAGCGTCATGCCGTTCAATAGGGCAACTGTAGGCGCGAGCACGCTCGCGCCTACAGGCGCACCTCTACCGCCAGCGGCAAGTGGTCTGACAAGTGCGTCCAGGGTTTGTTATCCAGAATAGTGGGGTTATGGCCTGTGGCGTTGCGCAGGTAAATGCGGTCAAGACGTAACAGCGGCCAGCGCGCCGGATAAGTTTTGGCCAGCTTGCCGTGGTGGCGCTCGAACACTTCGTGCAGGTCGTCGCGTTGGGCAAGCGCCGCATTGCCCTGTAACTTCCAGTCGTTAAAATCGCCCGCAATAATCACCGGATCGCTTGGTGGCAATGATTTGAGCAACTGGTTCAGCAGCACGATTTGTAGCTGGCGATGACTTTCGAGCAAGCTCAGGTGTACGCAAATGGCGTGAACTTGCGCGTGGCCGGGCACGTCCAGCACGCAATGCAGCAACCCGCGGCGCTCGGGGCCGGTAATTGAGATATCGAGGTTGCGATACGACTTGATCGGGTACTTGGACAACAGTGCATTGCCGTGGTGACCATTGGGGTAGACCGCATTGCGTCCATAGGCAAAGTCGCTCCACATGCTGTCAGCCAAAAACTCATATTGCGAGGTCTGCGGCCAATCTTCGAAGCGCGATGCGTGTTTTTCGTGTTCGCCGAGTACTTCTTGTAAAAACACCAGATCAGCCGAGGTGCTGCGCACGGCTTCACGCAGTTCTGGCAGGATAAAACGCCGGTTAAACGGGGTGAACCCCTTGTGGGTGTTGACCGTCAGCACCTTGATTTGATGCACCGGCGGCACTGAGATGTCAGCCAATGCCGCTGCTGAGTTGTCGCCAATGTTGAAGGTCATGATCACTCCTGTGCTATGGACTCGCGAGGGTTGGACTCTGGCTAGCCCTGGGCGTTCATGTCTTTTTATAGAGCGTATTGACCTGATCCCCATTGATGACGATCAGGTTTGATCAAGGTAGTCGCCCCTAGGCTTGGCGTTGACATAGGGGCGCTGCATCGGACTTCAAGAGGCAGGTTCGCGCTCCAGTTCAAACAGCACCAGTGAGCGGCCGTTGATGCGATAAAGGCTGCCAAAGGGTTGTGGTGGTGAGTCCTTGATCGCCGGATCAAAGGTGTCCAGCTTGCAGACCCAACCTTTGCCTTCGGGCACTTCAGGCAGGCTGAAGTTGACCTCGTCATGTTGCGCGTTGGCCACGATCAGCAACGTGCTGTCAGCTCCTGCGCGCTGAACCCCAGAAACCTGCGCCCGACCATCAAGCAGCATGCCCAGACAACGGCCTTGGGCGTCTTCCCATTGCTCAATGCTCATTTCACTGGCATCGGGTGCCAGCCAGGTGACGTCCTTGACCCCCAACTGCTCGTTGTAGTGGCCGACCAAGAACCGCCCGCGACGCAGAATTGGGTAGCTCATGCGCAGTTTGATCAGGCGTTTGACGAACTTGAGCAATGATTTGCCGTCTTCATCCAGTTCCCAATTGATCCAGCCGATCTCGCTGTCTTGGCAGTAGGCGTTGTTGTTGCCGTGTTGGGTGCGTGCAAATTCATCACCCGCAACAATCATCGGCGTGCCTTGGGCCAGCAGCAGGGTGGCAAATAAATTGCGCATTTGGCGCAGGCGCAGGGCGTTGATATCCGGGTCGTTGGTGGGGCCTTCGACGCCGTGGTTCCATGACAGGTTGTTGTTGCTGCCATCCTGATTGTTTTCGTCGTTGGCTTCGTTGTGCTTGTCGTTGTAAGACACCAGATCGCGCAGGGTAAACCCGTCATGGGCGGTAATGAAATTGACCGAGGTGTAGGGCCTGCGTCCGCGCTGGTTAAACAGGTCGCCTGAGGCGGTCATGCGTTTGGCAAAATCGGCGACCTGTCCGTCATCGCCTTTCCAGAACGCCCGTGCGGTGTCGCGAAAGCGGTCGTTCCATTCGGCCCAGCCCGGTGGAAACCCCCCGACCTGATAGCCGCCGGGGCCACAGTCCCAAGGCTCAGCGATCATTTTGACCTGGCGCAGCAGCGGGTCTTGGCGGCAGGCAACCAAAAAGCTGTGCCGCTCGTTATAACCATCGGCATAACGGCCAAGGATGGTTGCCAGGTCAAACCGGAAGCCGTCGACGTGCATCTCATGAGCCCAGTAACGCAGGGAGTCCGTGACCATCTGCAATACACAGGAGTGGCTTAAGTCCAGCGTGTTGCCGGTGCCTGAGTCGTTGATGTAATAGCGCTTGTCCTCGGGCATCAGGCGGTAATACGTGGCGTTATCGATGCCACGCATGGACAGGGTGGGGCCTTGTTCGTTGCCTTCAGCGGTGTGGTTGTAGACCACGTCCAAAATCACTTCCAGCCCGGCGTCGTGCAGGTGCGCGACCATTTCCTTGAACTCGGCTATCTTGCCGCTGGCCAGATAGCGAGGGTCGGGGGCAAAAAAAGCGATGCTGTTGTAACCCCAGTAGTTGGTCATGCCTTTTTGCAACAGGTGCTGGTCGTTGACGAAGGCATGCACAGGCAACAGTTCGACGCTAGACACCCCGAGTTTGCGGATGTGATCGATGACTTCAGCGTTCATCAGGCCGGCAAAGGTCCCGCGCACGGCTTCGGGCACGCCGGGATGGCGCATGCTGATACCGCGCACGTGGGTTTCGTAAAAAATCGTACGCTCCCAAGGCACGATCAGCCGGTGGTCATGACCCCACGTATGGGCTGGGTCTATCACTTTACATTTGGGCACAAAGGGCGCGCTGTCACGCTCGTCAAAGCTGAGGTCGGCGTCAGGGTGGCCAATGGTGTAGCCAAACAGGGCTTCAGACCATTTCAGCTCGCCTACCAATTGTTTAGCGTAGGGGTCGATCAACAGCTTGTTGTGGTTGAAACGGTGACCGTTTTTAGGGTCATAAGGCCCGTACACGCGGTATCCGTACACTTGCCCGGGATGGGCATCTGGCAAATAGCCGTGATAGGTCTCGTCGGTGTATTCGGGCAACTCAATGCGTTCGAGTTCAACTTCGCCGCTGTCATCAAACAAGCACAGTTCGACTTTGCTGGCGTTGGCGGAAAACAACGCAAAGTTCACGCCCAGTCCATCCCACGTTGCGCCCAAAGGGAAGGGCAGCCCTTCACGGATACGCGAAGGTTCAACGTCTGGGGTTGCGGGGGCAGCCGTCGTGCGTTGGGTCATGGTAGCTCCAGTTTCTTTGGGCAAGCCTTGTCCGTCAGGCTTTAGGGGCCTGTTGGGCGCTTTGATTCACGATTAAGGGCGCAGATTGCTCTGGGCGCTTTGCAGGCAAGCGTTAAGGGGCGGCGGGCTTGCGAGCGGCTCGAGGCTTTTTGGCGGCTGCCGGTTTTTCAGACGCCTTGGGCGCAGCCCCTGATACACCCTTGGCCTTGGTTTTACGCGGCTCGGGGTTGGAGGGGGCCAATGCCTGGGCCTGAGCCAGTTTGTGGGCCATGTCCCAATGGCGTTCTTGCTGACCCTCTGGTTGCCCCTCGGACTCCCAGATTTGGTAAGCAAATTCACGAATGCGTTGATCGTCTTTATTCATGGCAAAGCTCCTGAACTCAGTGAGTGATACCTGTTTTTGCCGAGAAAGGGTTCAGAGCGTCACTTACCCTTTTACGTCTTCCTTTTAGTGACTGCGTGGGTGTCAGAAAATCCCTTTAATGTGGGGTGATATCGGTCGAACGGTCATGCTCAGCCATCGCGTTGCTGTGCTTGCAGGCGTGCGCAGGCCAGTAACTCCAGTCGCCGCGCAACATCAGGGCTGTCGAGCAGGTTTGCGCCATCGCCGGGCAGGCGTCGACACCAGTTTGGATGGCCGCTGACCGTGCCGGGCACGTTGGCTTGCTCCTCTACACCCAAGGCGTCTTCGATGGGCAGCAACACCAGTGGCGCTCGGGTATGGCCCAGAAAACGCACGCTGGCGTTGAGCACTTGGCCATTGCCAGTGGATTCTTCCTGAAAGTTTTGCGGGTCTTGACTGAGTGCGCGGTGTAACCCTTCGCGCTCACGCAGACGGTTTTCTCGCCAGTGCGCCTCACTGACTGGGTCAATCAGTCCTAGCCGGGCGTTCCAGTCAATGTCCCGTGCGTGCCACCAGCCACTGAGTGTGGGTAAATCATGGGTGCTGGTAGTGGCCAACGCGTTGTCGGGCCAATCCAGAATGGGCCGAAAGTGCGCGCCGTAATCGTGTTCGAACAGCAGCACACGCATGCCCAGAATTGAACGTTCGATCAGGCGTTCACGCAGCCCTTCGGGCACGGTGCCCAGATCTTCGCCGAGCACGATGGCTTTGTGGCGCACTGACTCCAGGGTCAACAGGCGCACCATGTCTTCGACCGGGTAATACAAATATGCACCTTCAGCGGGCGTTGCCCCCAAAGGGATCACCCACAAACGCTGCAAGCCCATCACATGATCAATGCGCAAGCCACCGGCGTGAGCAAAGTTGGCCCTTAACATCTCGATGAATGCGCGAAAACCGTTACGTTTGAGACCATCAGGCGAAAACGCCGAAACGCCCCACCCTTGGCCCACCCGATTGAGCAGGTCGGGCGGCGCCCCGACGGTCAGTTGCGCCAGCAGCTCATCCTGTCGACACCAAGCCTGACTGCCGCCGCCATCGGCACCCACCGCAAGGTCAGCGATCAAGCCGATGGTCATCCCGCCATCACGCGCGGCTTTATGTGTCTGGGCCAGGCAGCGAGCGATCAACCACTGACAAAAGGCGTAGTAACCGATGGTGTGGCTGTGTTCTTCAGCAAACACCACTAATGCAGGGCTGTTGGGATCGCGCCATTGTTCGGGCCACAGGCGCCAATCAATGCTGAGTTGCTCGTGGGCACGATGGGCTTGCAAGGCCTCAAAGCGGCAATGGTTTTCAAGGGCTTCGCCCCCTTGATCGCGAAACATCTCAAAGTCGGTGCGCAAGGGCTGCTCGCCCTGCATGAAGTCTTCGTAGAGCCTGCGCATCAAGGTTTGCTTGGCCAGTGTTGCGCCAGGCCAGTCAATCAGCGGCAGTTGCTCCAAACGATGCAGTTCATCTCTGAGGCCGCAGGCGTCAATCGCTTGTTGAACAGCCATCTCGCCCAACACGCTGGCTGGAGCTGCGTACAAACTGTTGAGAAACAGACGGCTGGAGGGGGAATACGGGCTGTAGCGATGAGGGTCGCTACTGAACATGGCATGCAACGGGCTGATGGCAAGGGCGTCGGCGCCCCGTTCTCCGGCCGCTTGAGCGAACGTTTGTAGGGCCTGAGTATCGCCAAATCCGCCATCGCCTTTGCGTTTGAGCGCGTACACCTGCGTGCTGAGCCCCCAAATGCGCGGCGTCGCGGTGTGCGCAGCATCCGCAATGCTGAAACACTGCGCGGGGGCGACGGCCAGCGTGAAGTGTTGCTCTTCAATCTGGGCGCGATGATAACCAATGGGGATCATGCCTGGCAGCACTGCATCAGCGTCCAGTTGAATGTCTAGCGTGCCACCGGTTTCAAGGTGAACGACGCATTGGCTATGGGCCTGAAAGTAACGTGCCAAATCCAGGCCTCTGCCCGCATCGGCCGTTAATAAGGGCGGCAGACGCTTGTTTTGTTGTTCCAATTGCAAGTTCAACAGGCTGGTTTCAATCGCTTCGGCGCTATGGGCAGGTAGCCCTAACCCCGCCAAAACAGCTTCCAGCACTTGCGCCTTGACCCGCTGCGGCTGGCCGTTGGCATCGACCCAATCCACAGCGAGCCCTGCACGACTGGCGAGTATTTCTAATTGCGCTTCACTCATAGGCACTCTCCAGTTTCAACAGGTTTGCGATGCAACATATGTTTAGGGTTTACCCGCTCTTGTCAGTGATTTGGCTACGAGTTGTTCATACAGTTCAGCGTAAGGTTCAACGGCTTTGCACCAATTGAAGGGCGCGGCCATTGCCCGGCAACGCATGGCATTAAGCAGGCGCGGGTAAGTGAACACCTTGAAGGCCCGGCGTAACGCCCCTTCGTAGCTGGCAACTGTGGACTCATCAAACAAAAAGCCGGTCAGGCCGTTTTCAATGGTGTCGGCCAACCCGCCGGTATTGCGCGCCACAGGCAAGGAGCCAAAGCGCTGGGCATACATTTGGCTCAAACCGCAGGGTTCATAGCGTGAGGGCATCAGCAAAAAGTCGCTGCCCGCGAACATGCGTCGTGCATCGGTTTCATTGAAGCCGATACGAACCCCAATCTGGCCCGGAAACCGCAGCGCCAGCTCGCGCATGGCTTGTTCTTCTTCTGGTTCACCGCGTCCAATAATGGCTATTTGGCCACCTGAAGCCACGATAAAAGCCGCGACGCCCTCGGTCAGGTCCAGACCTTTTTGGTAGACCAGCCGCGAAACCACCGCAAATAGCGGGCCTTTGGAGGGTTTAAGGCCAAACAGAGTGCGCACATGCGCAGTATTGAGCGCTTTGCCTTTCCAGTTGCCGATGCTGAACGGCGCGACCAGATGCGGGTCGGTGGCAGCTTCCCAACTTTCATCAATGCCATTAGGGATGCCGCTGAGCAGCCCTTGTTGGGTTTTGCTGGCAAGAAAACCATCAAGGCCGCAGCCAAACGCCGGGGTGGTGATTTCTTGCGCGTAGGTGGCGCTGACGGTAGTGATATGGCTGGAGTAGGCCATGCCGGCTTTGAGGAACGATAATTTGCCGTAAAACTCCATGCCTTCTTGTTGCAAGGCGTGAGGCGGAATCCCCAGCTCGGGGCAGCACGCCAAACTGACCACGCCTTGATAAGCCAAGTTGTGAATGGTGAACAAGGTGGGTGTGCGTTGGCCGCGCCAGTGCATATAGGCCGGGGCCAACCCGGCGGGCCAGTCGTGAGCGTGAACCAGATCGGGCTGCCAATGAATTTGCGCCAAATTGGCCGCAATGTCGGCTGCGGCCAGCCCCAGCCGTGCAAAGCGGATGTGATTGTCTGGCCAGTCGCGCCCGTTGTTAGCGCCGTAAGGTGTGCCTTCGCGCTCATAAAGTTCCGGGCAGATGAGCACATAAATCACCAACCCGTCTTTTAAGTCCATGCGCCCGATTTTGCACGCGGGCAAGGCGGCATGCCCGCCCAGCTCCCCAATAATATGGATCGGGTTGTCGCTGTTCAGCACTTGCGGATAGCCCGGAATCAGCACCCGAACATCGTGCAGGTGGCGCATGGCACGGGGCAGAGCGGCAGAAACATCGCCCAACCCGCCCGTCTTGACCAGATCAGCCAGCTCGGACGTGACAAACAGCACCTTCTTTTTATTGGGGTTAACGCTGAAGGTCGGCAGTGCAGGTTTGCCGCCGGTGACGTGATGAGGCGATATGGCCGTCACGGGGGCTTGCGGGTTCAGACGATCCTCTTGGTGGGGCACAGCTGCACTGATCATGGTTCTCTCCCGTTGTATTTATTGATCTGCCCCAGGCACTCCGGCCGGGATACAACCGCTTCCTTTAGGCCCGCACGCACTTGCCCCACTCACTCAACGCAGTCACCAATGGCGTGGCGGCTTAGCAGGTGAAAAGGGCACTGCAAGGAATGCACCCAAAACAGCTACCTCCTACTAACTTGACCCGTCAGGCCGATAGAAGGTTCGGTTTATTAAACGCGACGGCAGAACGCCGAAATGCGTCAGCTTGGAGTGTAGGAGAGATGCTGCTGAATGTAGGACAAGAACCGACCAAGTGAAGGACTTTGCCTGGCGGTAAAACGGTGGCGCGGTGCCAGCCCGAGGTTACAGGCTTGGTGCGACAAAAGGACGCATACGATCAGAAGCGCCCCGAAAGGGGGCGCGTATCACTTAAGACGGGTGCAGGTGTTCAGTTACCGGGGTACTCGGCCACAACTTCATCGCGGCCATCGTTGCGCAAGCCGATGACTTGGTAGGCATCCTTGCGATCGCCCATTTCCATACCCGGTGAGCCGATAGGCATGCCGGGCACGGCAATGCCCTTGAGGTCGCTGCGGCGGGTGAGGGCGACCACTTGATCGGCGGGCACATGGCCTTCAACAAACTTGCCGTTGATGACGCCGGTGTGGCACGAGGCTAGACGTGGCTGAACACCAAGGCGCTGCTTGACGCTGCTCATGTCCGCTTCAACATGGTCATTGACTTTGAAACCGTTGGCTTGCAGGTGCGAGATCCAAGTTTTGCAGCAGCCGCAGTTGGCGTCGCGGTGCACATCAATGGTCAGTTGTTCGGCGGCTTGAGCCAGTGAACTCAGCAGCAGGGCCGAAAGCGCGGCAAGGCGCAGTGAAGTTTTCATCGTGTTCCTCTTCAAAATGAAAGCCACAAAGGCTGGCGTAATTAAAGCTTCAGCCTGACCGACAGGCGCTGTCAGTCAACTGAGGGCAACATGACAGTTTTGTCAGGTTGGGGTGAGTGTGCATTTTGCAATGCCTGGCTCACTGGCCCAAACGCAAGCTGGCGCGTATGCCTTGCACTTCGGCTTCGGTACTTTTGTAGCCTTCAACCGGGCCTGCGTAGGAAAGGGCGTAAGCGCTACCTTGTTGTGTCGCCGCCACCAGCGTTTGAGTAATAACATGGTTGCCGTTTTGGGTGACTTTGCAGGTGGTCTCCAGCGCTTTAAGCCCGCCCAAGGTGCTGTTATGAACTTTATTGCATGCGCTCTGGTAGCCACCTTTGGCAAAATTTTGCTGCAAGATTTTGCGCATTTGCAGCAGCACGGCTTCCATGTTGACCTGATGCTCAGGCGCGAGCGTTGATTGAGTCAGCTCCATCACCATAAGCGGGTCTCCGTGGGTGTCGTTTTTCACCGCTCGCTGGCGCAAGCCACTGTTGTCGGGAGCGGGCGGCACTGCCTGAATGTCCCAGCCGCCGGGCCAAGTAATCATTAGCTGTTCAGCCCATGCACTGGGCAGGGCAAGGGCAAAAGCCAGTCCAATCAACGCGGTAGTGCGGTGTAAAACGGTCATGGTGGCGGGCCTTTTGAGCGGGATTTGGGCTGTAAGAGTGTATCAACTGGTGTCGGACTATTGCTTTGTTACGTGCCATCATTTTCACCGTTGCTCAGCTAAACCTTTGCTTCTTATGTCTAATCCCGGACAATCGCGCCCTTCTTATGGCTGGGGCGTTGTCTGTAAGGTGTGTTTTGTCCGCCCCGGCCGCGTGGTAATGACCGGCTAGCGGAGATTCGACCGGATGAATGACCAGGCTAATAGCGTCGACGAGCGCTTTGATGCGGCACCCGCGACCCTCAGTCGCTGGGACCGTCATGACACCACCTGGATGCTGGGCCTGTTCGGCACAGCCATTGGCGCAGGTACATTGTTTTTACCGATCAACGCCGGGGTTGGCGGCTTTTGGCCGTTATTGATTTTGGCGCTGCTGGCGTTCCCGATGACGTTTTATGCCCACCGTGGTTTGACCCGTTTCGTGCTCTCAGGGCGAGAAGGTTCGGACATCACAGATGTGGTTGAAGAGCATTTCGGCCTTAAAGCGGGCTCCGTGATTACGCTGCTGTACTTCTTAGCGATTTTCCCGATTTTGCTGATTTACAGCGTTGCGCTGACCAACACGGTTGGCAGCTTTATGTTGAATCAGCTCAGTATCACCCCCCCACCCAGGGCTATTTTGTCGCTGGTGTTGATCCTCGGCCTGCTGGTTGTGGTGCGCTGTGGCGAGCAGGTGATCGTCAAGGCCATGAGCATGATGGTCTACCCGTTTATTGTGGCGCTGCTGTTTTTGGCCGTGTTTTTGATCCCGCACTGGAATGGCGGCATCTTGTCGACGGCCACTACTTTGCCTGAGCCTTCGGCTTTGTTGCATACCTTATGGCTGGCGATCCCGGTGATGGTCTTTTCGTTCAACCACTCGCCCATCATCTCGGCGTTCGCAGTTGATCAAAAGCGCCGTTATGGCGATAACGCCGAAGTGCGCAGCTCGCAGATCCTGTCCCGCGCGCATCTGTTGATGGTCGTGATGGTGCTGTTCTTCGTCTTTAGCTGTGTGCTCACGCTGTCGCCTGAGCAACTGGCCGAAGCCAAGGCACAAAACCTGTCGATCCTGTCGTACCTGGCGAACCACTTCAGTAACCCGACCATTGCTTTTGCGGCGCCACTGATTGCGTTTATCGCCATCGCCAAGTCATTTTTGGGGCATTACATCGGTGCGAGTGAAGGGCTTAAAGGGCTGGTACTCAAAAGCGGTAAGCGCCCTGCGGCTAAAACCCTGGACCGCATGACAGCAGCCTTCATGTTGCTGGTGTGCTGGGCAGTGGCAACCCTCAATCCAAGCATTTTGAGAATGATCGAAAGCTTCGGCGGCCCCGTGATTGCGGCAATTTTGTTCCTGATGCCGATGTACGCGATTCGTCGAGTACCGGCGATGCGCAAGTACTCGGGTCATCTGTCCAACGCTTTTGTCACCGTTATTGGTCTGGTGGCCATTTCGTCACTGGTCTACTCGCTGATCCCTTGATGTAAGGCTGGCTGGCGCCGTTTGTGCGGCGACAGCCAAGTGACATCTATTCGCCAAACCTGCGGTGGTTCAGGTGAGGGGAGCGTCAGCTTGAGTGGTTGATCCGCATCAATACTGATGACCTGCACAGGCATAGGCTACGGTTAGTTCATGTCTTGGGAGGTGGTCAGCAATGAACATCATTGTGACGGGCGCTGCCGGGTTTATTGGCAGCAACCTGGTGAGGGCGCTAAACCTGCGTGGTGAGCGCAACATCATTGCGGTCGATGATCTGACTGAAGGTGACAAGTGCCGCAATCTGGCTGATTGCGACATTGCGGATTACCTAGATAAGCGCGAATTCGTACAGCTTTTTGCCAATCGCCAGTTAGGTGATGTGCGTGCTGTGCTGCATCAGGGTGCGTGTTCCAGCACGGTCGAGCAAGACGGTCGGTTGATGATGCAGAACAACTACCGTTACAGCTGCGATGTGTTGCAAGCCTGTCAGGATCAATCGATCCCGTTGATTTATGCCTCTTCGGCCGCGGTATACGGCGCCAATCGCGACTTTCGTGAAGCGCGTGAATGCGAGCAGCCGCTGAATGTGTATGCGTACTCCAAGTTCCTGTTTGATCAGCGTGTTCGCCAGCTATTGCCCAAGGCGCGTAGTCAGGTTGTTGGCTTGCGTTATTTCAATGTGTACGGCCCACGCGAGCAGCACAAAGGGCGCATGGCGTCGATGGTCTGGCACTGTTTCAATCAATACCACGAGCATGGTCACGTTGAGCTGTATGGCGAGTACGGCGATTATCCGGCGGGCGGGCATCTTCGTGATTTTGTGTCGGTGGATGATGTGGTCAAGGTCAATCTTCACTGGCTGGATCATCCGCAGACCGGTGGCATTTTCAACGTGGGCACGGGGCGGGCGCGGTCGTTTAATGACCTGGCTCTGGCTGTGATCAATAGCCTGCGTGTTGCCGAGCGTCGACCGCCGCTGACGTTGGAAGCGGCAATGATTGAAGGGGTGCTGCGTTACTGTGATTTCCCTGAGACGCTCAAAGGCAAATATCAGGTGTACACCTGCGCCGACTTGACCCGGCTGCGCGAAGCCGGTTATAGCGAGCCAATGTTGGGGCTCGAAGCGGGGGTTGAGGCCTATTGCAGTGAGTTGATCAAAGGCCGGCACTAGGCCCCATGCTGTTCACTTAAGGCCAGGCTGTAGGCGCGAGCTTGCTCACGAAGTGCTCACGATCACGGTATTTGTTCAGTAAACACGCGTTAATCGTTGAAGTCTTTCGCGAGCAAGCTCGTTCCTACAGCAGGTTACGGGTTATTTGCCCGACAACAATGCCTCAAGTTTCTCTTGGTCGCGGGCAAATTGACGAATGCCTTCGGCCAGTTTTTCGGTGGCCATCGCATCTTCATTGGACGCCCAACGGAACTGCGCTTCATTAAGAATCAGGCGTGGCTCGCCGCCGTTGCCCGGGCTCAATTTGCGTTCCAGCGGGCCCTGTTCTTGCGCCAGTTTTTCCAGCAGGTCAGGGCTAATGGTCAGGCGATCACAGCCTGCCAGTTGCTCGATTTGGTTGAGGTTACGGAAACTCGCGCCCATGACCACGGTGTTGTAGTCGTTGGTCTTGTAGTAGTTGTAGATGCGGGTCACGGACTGCACGCCCGGATCATCAGCGCCTACGTAGTCAATGCCAGTGGACTTCTTGTACCAGTCGTAAATCCGGCCCACGAACGGTGAAATCAAGAACACCCCGGCATCAGCGCAAGCTGCGGCTTGTGCAAATGAGAACAGCAACGTCAGGTTGGTTTGAATACCGGCTTTCTCTAGCTTTTCAGCTGCGCGAATGCCTTCCCAAGTGGAGGCGAGTTTGATCAGTACTCGATCACGGCCTACGCCAGCTTTGTCGTACAGCTCAATCAATTGATTGGCTTTTTGCAGCAGGGCAGGTTCGTCGAATGACAAGCGAGCGTCGACTTCTGTCGAAATTCGGCCCGGAATGACCTTCAAGATACCGCTACCCACAGACACCGCGAAGTGATCGCAGGCCAGGCCAACATCACCTTTTGCGTGGCTGATCGCGTTTTTCAGCAACTCGGTGTAACCCGGCATTGCAGCTGCTTTGAGCAGCAGGGACGGGTTGGTTGTAGCATCAACGGGTTTGAGGCGGGTAATCGCGTCGAGGTCGCCGGTGTCTGCAACCACGGTGGTGAACTGCTTGAGTTGTTCCAGCTTGGAAGTCATGAGCGTGCTCTGTCGGAAAGGTATTAATGGCGTGTACAGATTGAGTGCGTAGTCGAGCAAAAGTTCGCTGAACGTCAGGTCTGGCAGCATGCCGCTCAAGACGCTCATTGTGCAACTAATGCTGCGATTAAATCTGTGCGGGTACGGGCCACGTTTACTGTCGCAGAGCGTTTTGCCTCAGATATCCAGCGTGTCCCACCTAGCCTTACGTACTGGGGTATCGCTCATCTGCACGGCGTTGATCTTTTTGCCGGTTGCCTGTTCGACCCTGCGGGCCACTTCTGGGTCGTCAGCGAAGGGAATCAAGCTGGCCTCGTCAATGTCGTTTTCGGTTTTATGCTTCAAGCATCCATTGATTGCACAGTAGAGGCTTAAAACAGCGATCGTGTTTAGCGCTATTTCGTACATGTTTAGGGGCTCCTTGCTGACCCAAGCGCAAGCCTTAGGCTTGCGCTTGGTTGTGATCAGGCGATTTGCGCGCTGAGTGTGGCTTGTTTGAGGTCGGCCACTCGGACAGTGCGCCATACGTTGTAAGACATCAGCAGCATGCCGCTGAGGAAGAACACGCCACCTACTAAGCGCACAACAAACCCTGGATGGCTGGCTTGTAGCGACTCGACAAACGAGTAGGTCAAGGTGCCGTCATCGTTGATTGCGCGCCACATCAGGCCTTGGGTAATACCGTTGACCCACATTGAGGCGATGTAGAGCACGGTGCCGATGGTTGCCAGCCAGAAGTGCAGGTTGATTAGCGTGGTGCTGTACATCTGCTCGCGGCCGAAGATTTTCGGGATCATGTGATACAGCGCCCCGAAGGTGATCATTGCCACCCAGCCCAATGCGCCCGCGTGAACGTGGCCGATGGTCCAGTCGGTGTAGTGTGAGAGGGCGTTGACGGTCTTGATTGCCATCATCGGGCCTTCAAAGGTCGACATGCCGTAGAACGCCAGCGACAACACCAAAAAGCGCAGGATCGGGTCAGTGCGTAATTTATGCCACGCCCCCGACAGGGTCATCATGCCGTTGATCATGCCGCCCCAGCTCGGCGCCAGCAGGATGATCGACATTGCCATGCCCAGCGACTGTGCCCAGTCCGGCAAAGCTGTGTAGTGCAAGTGGTGCGGCCCGGCCCAGATGTATAGGGTGATCAGCGCCCAAAAATGCACGATGGACAGGCGATAAGAGTAAATAGGTTTGCCGACTTGTTTGGGCACGAAGTAGTACATCATCCCGAGGAAGCCCGTCGTCAGGAAAAACCCTACGGCGTTATGCCCGTACCACCATTGCACCATTGCATCGGTAGCTCCCGCGTACACGGGGTAAGACTTGAACCAGTCCACTGGAATCGCCAAGTGGTTGACCACGTGCAGCATGGCGATCACGAGAATAAACGCGCCGAAAAACCAGTTGCCCACGTAGATATGAGCCGTTTTGCGCTTTACCACGGTGGTGAAAAATACGATGGCGTACGCCACCCAAACCACCGTTAGCCAGACTGCGCCGGTAAATTCAATTTCGGCGTACTCCTTGGTGGTGGTGTAGCCCAGTGGCAGGGTGACCAGCATGATCACAATCACTGATTGCCAACCCCAGAAGGTAAAAGCGGCGAGCTTGTCAGAGAACAATCGCACTTGGCAGGTGCGCTGGACGGCGTAGTAACTGGCGGCAAATTGTGCGCTGCCGGCAAAGCCGAAAATAACCAGGCTGGTGTGTAGCGGTCGCAAGCGGCCGAAAGTCGTCCACGGCAGGTCGAGGTTCATTTCTGGCCACACCAACTGTGAGGCGATCCAAACGCCCATGGCCATGCCGACCACTCCCCACACCACCGTCATGATGGCAAATTGGCGGACGACCTTATAGTTATAGGCCTGCCCGTTTAGTGCTGTGCTCATGCTCAAGTCTTCCACGGTTCAAAGTCCTGCCAGGCCTCGTGGTCTGGCGCAGGTTGAACTGTAGAAAGCTTGAGCTAAACAAAACAGATTCAGAAAAACAGAAATTAGACGGATCAGATAGAAGTGCTTAATTAATGCTTTTTAGTTAAAACTGATCTGCTTTTTTATGATTAATCTGAAGTTGTATAGTGCTGAGCTGTTTTCATTAGGCTACGTTTTGCCACTCAGCGCTTTGCCGACCGGATCACAATCGGTATCTAAAAAATGCTTGCCGCGCTGCGTTTTGCTACGGGTTAGCTATACCTAAAATTCCGTGTACTAACGGTTGCGCCTTCAACAGGAGTTACAGAATGAAGCTTGGCTTAATGATTGGTACGTTGTGTATCGCCTCACTTGGGGTGGTGGGGTGTTCAAGTAATGTGACGCAACCGGATGAGTACTCGGGTTTTTTGAAGGATTACAGCCGCCTCAAAGAGGCCAAGTCTCCTTCTGGCGCTGAAGTTATGCGCTGGGTTGATCCCAAACTTAATGTGAACAAATACACCAGTGTTTACATAGAGCCGAGTCAGTTTTACCCCGCTCCACAACCGACTGCGAAAATCCCGCAAAGCACTTTGAACGGCATCACCCACTATTACGATCAAGCGCTTAAGCGTGAGATCAGTAAGTCGTTGCCACTGGCCAGTGCTCCAGGGCCTGGCGTAATCGTGGTGCGCCCGGCTATCACTGCGGTCAGCAGCAAGACCGAAGGCCTGAAGGCGTATGAAATTATTCCGGTGGCGCTGGTGGCCGCAGCGGTAAGTACGGCGACTGGCATTCGCGATCAGGAAACGGACTTGGCGACAGAAGCAGTGTTCATTGATGGGCAAAGCCAGGACGTGGTGGCGCAGGTTGTGCGCAAAGGCACTGGCAAGCCGCTGGAGAATGACAGCCAAGTGATGACAGCAAACGATGTCAAGAATGTGATTGATGGCTGGGCGTCTGACATGCACCAGTCGTATCTGAAACTCAAAAAATAGGGCGTTTGCAGCGCCGCCCATTACTCGCTAATGGGAGGCGGCAACGGCATTTTCTGGTCATTAGTGATCTCAGGCTTGCTCGGGACACACACTCTCTAGGGAGCGCGCAGTAAAAGCAGAGTCCCGAAGGCGCAATTGCCACGTGTGTGAGCAGCCATTAGATATTTGCCGGGAATAGCCTATTTGTTACGTAGTCTCTGAGAATTTAGGCTCGGGGGCGTAGGTCGCCCGCTCGTTTCGTGTTTAACTTCGGCCTCTTCAAAAACCGTTAAGAAGGACATTGTTCATGGCTCAAGTGACGCTTAAAGGCAACCCTGTTCAAGTCAATGGCGAACTGCCAAAAACAGGCGCCAAGGCACCTGCGTTTTCGCTGGTAGCCGGTAATTTGTCCGATGTAACGCTGGCCAGCTTTGCCGGCAAGCGCAAAGTGTTGAACATCTTCCCAAGCGTTGACACGCCAACCTGCGCGACCTCTGTGCGTAAGTTCAACGAGCAGGCCAGCCAGCTCGAAAACACCGTTGTACTGTGCATCTCGGCTGACCTGCCATTTGCTCAAGCTCGCTTCTGCGGTGCAGAAGGTCTGGAAAACGTTCAGAACCTGTCGACTTTGCGTGGCCGCGAGTTCATCGAAAACTACGGCGTTGCCATTGCGGATGGTCCGCTGGCAGGTCTGACGGCGCGTGCGGTAGTCGTGTTGGATGAAAACGACAACGTGCTGCACAGCGAGCTGGTTAAAGAAATCGCTGAAGAGCCTAACTACGAAGCAGTCTTGGCTGTTTTGAAGTAAGTCGCGCAGCCATTCAAAAACGGTCTGGCCTTGTCCAGGCCGTTTTTGTATGCGGCGACAAAAAGTTATCGCTTACCGGATTTTCGGTATCAAGCAGGCTCTAGACGGCTTGCTAACGTAAATTGCCAGTAAAGAGCCTTTTCTTACAGGCTGACACTGCTTATCTTTCAGCCTCCTGATAATAAGCGCTCGCGCCCAATGGTTGATCACTCCATGCAATCCTCTGTTTCACACAAATCTCGTCGCTGGCTGTTTGGCCTATTGGTTCTGTTGATCGTGCTGGCACTGTGCTGGTGGTTGTGGCCGTCCAGTGCGAAAAAAGCCTCGGATACCCAGCCTGCCGGGCATACCAGCAAGTCAGGCGCCATGCGCCCGGGCTTTGGCGGCTCCACGCTGCCTGTGCCGGTTAGAGTGTCAGACGTGACGCGCGGGGATTTTCCGGTGTATTACAAAGCATTGGGCACTGTGACAGCGCTCAATACGATCAATGTGCGCAGCCGAGTCGCAGGTGAGTTGGTCAAGGTCTACTTCAAGGAAGGGCAGATGGTCAAAGCGGGTGACTTGCTGGCTGAGATCGACCCGCGCAGCTATCAAAATGCGCTGCTGCAAGCAGAAGGCACGTTGTTGCAGAATCAGGCCCAACTGAAAAACGCTCAGGTTGATGTGCAGCGTTATCGCGGTTTGTACGCCGAAGACAGTATTGCCAAGCAAACGCTGGACACTGCCGAAGCGCTGGTCAGCCAATATCAGGGCACGGTCAAAACCAATCAGGCGGCAGTTAACGACGCCAAGTTGAACCTTGAATTCACCAAAATTCGCGCACCGATCAGTGGGCGTGTTGGCTTGCGTCAACTGGACGTGGGCAATCTTGTGGCCGCTAACGACACCACCGCATTGGTGGTTATTACCCAGACTGAGCCGATTGTGGTCAGCTTCACGCTGCCCGAAAACGACCTTCCGTTGGTGATTGCCCGCTACCGAAGCGGTGCGAAACTGCCCGTACAGGCGTGGGACCGTGGCGATCGCAAAGAGCTGGCAGTCGGCGTGCTAAGCAGTATTGATAACCAGATCGACATCACCACCGGCACCTTGAAATTCAAGGCGCTGTTCGAGAACCGCGATCAAAGCCTGTTTCCCAACCAGTTTGTGAACGTGCGTTTGCTGGCGGACACCCTCAAAGACGTGATTCTTGCCCCTTCAGCGGCCATTCAGTTCGGTACCAATGGTTCGTTCGTGTATGCAATGGACGGTGATAACAAAGTCAAAATTCGCAGCATCAAGGTTGGTGCCACCGACGGTGATGTGAGTGTGATCGAAGAGGGTTTGACGCCCGGTGATCGCGTGGTGCTTGAAGGCACTGACCGTCTGCGAGATGGCGGCGCAGTTGAAGTGGTTAATGACAGCGTTGAGGTACCGCAAACCCCGGCTACGCAGTTGCAAGGCGGTGAAGTTTCCGAAACTGCTCCTGCTAATCGCAAGACCAAGGCTCACGAATGAATCTGTCGCGGCTGTTCATCCTGCGCCCGGTGGCAACCACGCTGTGCATGCTGGCCATCGTGTTGTCCGGGGTCATCGCTTATCGCATGTTGCCGGTTTCGGCTTTACCTCAGGTTGATTACCCGACCATACGGGTGCTGACGCTGTATCCCGGCGCAAGCCCGGACGTTATGACCAGCGCAGTGACGGCGCCACTTGAGCGCCAGTTCGGGCAAATGCCCGGCCTGACGCAAATGGCGTCGACCAGCTCAGGCGGGGCATCGGTGCTGACGTTGCGCTTTAACCTGGACATCAACATGGATGTCGCCGAGCAGCAGGTGCAGGCCGCGATCAATGCCGCCAGCAACCTGTTGCCCAACGATTTGCCTGCGCCGCCGGTGTACAACAAGGTCAACCCGGCGGACACGCCTGTACTGACATTGGCGATCACCTCCAAGACATTGCTGCTGCCCAAGCTCAATGATTTGGTCGACACCCGCATGGCGCAAAAAATTGCCCAGATCAGCGGCGTCGGCATGGTCAGCATTGCAGGCGGGCAACGTCAGGCGGTGCGCATCAAGGTCAACCCGGAGGCGTTGGCCGCCAACGGCCTGAATCTGGCGGATGTTCGCACCCTGATCGGTGCCTCCAACGTCAATCAGCCCAAGGGTAACTTTGACGGCCCGACCCGAGTGTCGATGCTCGACGCCAACGATCAGCTAAAAACACCGCAGGAATACGCCGAGCTGATTCTCGCCTACAACAACGGCGCGC
Organism: Pseudomonas sp. E315; assembly: GCF_055406205.1. NCBI lineage: Bacteria > Pseudomonadati > Pseudomonadota > Gammaproteobacteria > Pseudomonadales > Pseudomonadaceae > Pseudomonas > Pseudomonas sp. E315. Next base: position 367,080 of record NZ_JBUZPJ010000001.1, read on the forward strand.
CGTTGCGCCTCAAGGATGTGGCTGAAATTGTCGATGGCGCTGAGAACGAGCGTTTGGCGGCTTGGGCCAATGAAAACCAGGCCGTGCTGCTGAACATTCAGCGACAGCCCGGTGCCAACGTGATTGAAGTGGTTGACCGGATCAAGGCGCTATTGCCGAGCATTACCGACAATTTGCCCGCCGGGATTGATGTCACCGTACTGACCGACCGCACTCAAACCATCCGCGCTTCGGTGCGTGATGTGCAGCACGAATTGCTGATCGCCATTGCCTTGGTGGTCATGGTCACGTTTCTGTTTTTGCGCCGCGCCAGTGCAACCCTCATTCCCTCCATTGCCGTACCGTTGTCACTGGTGGGCACGTTTGGTGTGATGTACTTGGCCGGTTTTTCGATCAACAACTTGACGCTGATGGCGTTGACCATTGCCACTGGTTTTGTGGTCGATGACGCCATCGTGATGCTGGAAAACATTTCGCGTTATATCGAGGAAGGCGATAGCCCGATGCAAGCGGCGCTCAAGGGGGCCAAGCAGATAGGCTTTACCTTGATTTCGCTGACGTTGTCGCTGATTGCGGTGCTGATTCCATTGCTGTTTATGGCTGATGTGGTGGGGCGGCTGTTCCGCGAGTTTGCGATTACGTTGGCTGTGGCCATTCTGATTTCGCTGGTGGTGTCTCTGACTCTGACGCCAATGATGTGTGCCCGTTTGCTCAAGCCAGAGCCCAAAGAGGCAGAGCAAGGGCGTTTCTACCGGGCCAGCGGTGCCTTTATTGACTGGATGATCGCCCAATACGCTCGCATGTTGCAGTGGGTGCTCAAGCACCAGCCGCTGACCTTGTTGGTGGCCATTGGCACGTTAGCGCTGACGGTGTTTCTGTACATGGTGGTGCCCAAGGGGTTCTTCCCGGTGCAGGACACCGGGGTCATTCAGGGGATTTCCGAGGCCCCGCAGTCGATCTCATTCAGTGCAATGAGCCAGCGTCAGCAGGAGCTGGGCAAAATTATCCTGCAAGACCCGGATGTCGAGAGCCTGTCTTCCTATATCGGTGTAGACGGTGATAACGCGACGTTGAACAGCGGACGCATGCTGATCAACCTCAAGCCCCATAGCGAACGCAGTGACAGTGCCACCGACGTGATTGCACGGCTGCAACCGCAACTTGACCAGTTGATGGGTATTCGTCTGTTTATGCAGCCGGTGCAGGACTTGACCATTGAGGATCGGGTGAGTCGCACCCAGTACCAGTTCAGTTTGTCGTCACCTGACGCCGAGATGCTCAGCACCTGGAGCCAAAAACTGGTGACGGCACTGTCCAATCAGCCTGAGTTGACCGACGTAGCCAGTGACCTGCAAGACAAGGGTTTGCAGGTGTATCTGGTGATTGACCGCGACGCGGCATCGCGGCTTGGGGTGTCAGTGGCCAACATTACCGATGCGCTGTACGACGCCTTTGGTCAGCGCCAAATCTCGACCATTTACACGCAGGCCAGCCAGTACCGTGTGGTATTGCAGGCCAAGGATGGCGAAAAAATCGGCCCGCAAGCGCTGGATCAAATCCACGTCAAAACCACCGATGGCGGTCAGGTTCGCCTGTCCAGCCTGGCCAAGGTTGAAGAACGTCAGGCGCAGTTGTCGATTTCTCACATTGGGCAGTTTCCGTCGGTCATGGTCTCGTTCAACCTGGCTCCCGGTGTGGCGCTGGGCGAAGCGGTTGAGTTGATTGACCAAGTGCAAAAAGACATCGGTATGCCGGTGGGGGTGCGCACTGAGTTCCAGGGCGCCGCGCAGGCGTTTCAGGCGTCGCTGTCCAGCACCTTGCTGCTGATTCTGGCGGCGGTTGTAACCATGTACATCGTGCTGGGTGTGCTGTACGAGAGTTACATCCACCCCATTACCATCCTCTCGACCTTGCCCTCAGCGGCGGTCGGTGCATTGCTGGCGTTGATTCTTAGCGGCAATGACTTGGGCATGATTGCCATCATCGGCATCATCTTGTTGATCGGCATCGTGAAGAAGAACGCCATCATGATGATCGACTTTGCCCTTGATGCTGAGCGCAACCAAGGCATGGCCCCGGAGCAAGCTATCTACCAAGCGGCGCTGCTGCGCTTCCGTCCCATTTTGATGACCACCTTGGCGGCGTTGTTCGGTGCTGTGCCTTTGATGCTGGCCACGGGGTCTGGTGCGGAACTGCGCCAGCCGTTGGGTTTGGTGATGGTGGGTGGTTTGTTGGTGAGCCAAGTGCTGACGTTGTTCACCACCCCGGTGATTTACCTGTACTTCGATCGTTTGGGGCGCCGCTGGCGTGGTGATGCGGCCAAGGCCGAGCAGGCGTCGGTATGAACTTGTCCGGCCCCTTTATCCGGCGACCGGTAGCCACCATGTTGCTCAGTCTGGCAATTATGTTGCTGGGCGGAGTGAGTTTTGGGTTATTGCCCGTATCGCCTCTGCCACAGATGGATTTCCCCGTAATTGTGGTCTCGGCCAGTTTGCCGGGCGCAAGCCCAGAGGTGATGGCCTCCACAGTCGCCACACCGCTGGAGCGCTCGTTCGGTGCGATTGCCGGGGTTAACACCATGAGCAGCCGGTCGAGCCAGGGCTCGACGCGAGTGATCCTGCAATTTGACCAAGACCGCGACATCAATGGCGCTGCCCGTGAGGTGCAAGCAGCGATCAATGCCTCGCGCAACTTGCTGCCCAGCGGCATGCGCAGCATGCCGACCTATAAAAAGGTCAACCCGTCGCAAGCACCGATCATGGTGCTATCGCTGACCTCTGATGTGCTGGCCAAGGGTGAGCTGTATGACTTGGCGTCGACCATCCTTTCGCAAAGCCTGTCGCAGGTGCCGGGGGTGGGTGAAGTCCAGATTGGCGGCAGTTCGCTGCCTGCGGTGCGTATTGAGTTGGAGCCGCAGTTGCTCAACCAATACGGTGTGGCGTTGGATGATGTACGCAGCACCATTGCCAGCGCCAATGTGCGTCGGCCTAAAGGTGCTGTTTCAGATGGCGATCGAAACTGGCAGATTCAGGCCAATGACCAGTTGGAAAAAGCCAAGGATTACGAGCCCCTGATCATTCGCTATCAGGATGGTGCGGCGCTGCGCCTGAGCCATGTGGCCAAGGTTCAGGACAGCGTTGAAGACCGCTACAACAGTGGTTTTTTCAACAACGATGCGGCGGTCTTGCTGGTGGTCAACCGCCAGGCCGGGGCCAACATCATTGAGACCGTCAATGCGATCAAGGCTCAATTGCCGGCGTTGCAGGCGGTATTGCCCGCTAGCGTCAAATTGAACCTGGCGATGGATCGCTCGCCGGTGATCAAGGCCACCTTGCACGAAGCAGAAATGACCTTGCTGATAGCAGTGGCACTGGTGATTTTGGTGGTGTTTCTGTTTTTGGGTAACTTTCGCGCCTCGTTGATTCCCACGCTCGCAGTGCCGGTGTCGTTGGTGGGCACCTTCGCCATCATGTACTTGTATGGGTTTTCGCTGAACAACCTGTCGCTGATGGCCTTGATTTTGGCCACCGGGCTGGTGGTGGACGATGCCATCGTGGTGCTGGAGAACATTTCACGGCATATCGACGATGGCATGGAGCCCATGAAAGCTGCGTATCTGGGGGCCAAGGAAGTCGGCTTTACCTTGCTCTCGATGAACGTTTCGTTGGTAGCTGTGTTTTTGTCGATCCTGTTTATGGGCGGGATTATCGAAAGCCTGTTTCGTGAGTTCTCGATTACGTTGGCGGGCTCAATCGTGGTGTCGTTGGTGGTGTCGCTAACGCTCACCCCGATGCTCTGCGCCCGTTGGCTTAAGCCGCATGTGCCGGGCACTGAAAACGCCATGCAGCGCTGGAGCCAGCGCCTTAACGAGCGCATGGTCAAAGGCTATGCACGCAGTCTGGATTGGGTGTTACGCCACAAGCGCCTGACGCTGCTCAGCCTGTTGGTGACCATTGGGGTCAACGTGGCGTTGTATATCGTGGTGCCCAAAACCTTTATGCCGCAGCAGGACACCGGGCAACTGATCGGTTTTGTGCGCGGCGACGATGGTCTGTCGTTCACTGTCATGCAGCCCAAGATGGAAATCTTTCGCAAAGCGGTGCTGGCTGACCCCGCAGTGGACAGCGTTGCAGGGTTTATTGGCGGCAATGGCGGCACTAACAACGCAGTGATGATCGTAAGGCTCAAACCCATCACTGAACGCAAAATTTCGGCGCAAAAAGTCATTGAGCGCTTGCGTGAAAACATGCCAAAAGTGCCAGGCGGGCGCCTGATGTTGATGGCCGATCAGGATTTGCAGTTTGGCGGCGGGCGCGAGCAAACCAGTTCCCAGTACTCGTACATTCTGCAAAGTGGCGATCTTAATGAGTTGCGCACCTGGTATCCCAAAGTCGTCGAAGCGTTTAAGGCGTTGCCTGAACTGACCGCCATTGACGCCCGAGAAGGGCGCGGCGCGCAACAGGTCACGCTGGTGGTTGACCGTGATGCGGCCAAGCGTTTAGGCGTGGATATGGACATGGTCACAGCGGTGCTCAATAACGCCTACAGTCAGCGTCAGATCTCAACCATCTACGACAGCTTGAACCAATATCAGGTCGTGATGGAGGTCAATCCCAAGTACGCCCAAGACCCTGAAACCCTGAATCAGGTGCAGGTGATTACAGCAGACGGCCAGCGCATTCCGTTGTCGTCCATTGCGCACTATGAGAACAGTCTGCAAGACGACCGGGTGGAGCACGAAGGTCAGTTTGCTTCAGAAACCATTTCGTTCGACATGGCCCCAGGGGTTTCGGCGGAGCAGGGTACGGCTGCGATTGAGCGCGCCATTGCCAAGCTGGGCTTGCCCGAAGAGGTCATCGCGAAAATGGCCGGCACCGGTGACGCCTTTGCTGCAACGCAAAAGAGTCAGCCATTCATGATTTTGGGCGCGCTGGTGGCGGTGTATTTGGTGCTGGGGATTCTCTACGAGAGTTACATTCATCCGCTGACGATTCTTTCAACCCTGCCTTCCGCGGGTGTAGGGGCCTTGTTGAGCATTTACCTGACGGGGGGTGAGTTCAGTCTGATTTCACTGCTGGGCTTGTTCTTGTTGATTGGCGTGGTGAAAAAGAACGCAATTTTGATGATCGACCTTGCCTTGCAGCTCGAGCGACACGGGGGCATGAGCCCGGATGAGTCGATTCGCAGTGCCTGCTTGCAGCGTTTGCGGCCGATTCTGATGACCACGCTGGCGGCCATTTTAGGGGCCTTGCCATTGATGCTGAGCAATGCCGAGGGCGCAGAAATGCGTCAACCATTGGGCCTGACCATTATTGGCGGGTTGATCTTCAGCCAAATCCTGACCCTCTACACCACCCCGGTGGTTTACCTCTATCTCGATCGTGCGCGCCATCGGTTCAATAAATGGCGCGGCGTACGCACTGATGCTGCTCTGGAAACTCCGCTATGACCCTTCGTTTGCTTAACCTCGCCCCGGCACTGTCGTCCCAACGTTGGGCACTGGCGCGTGGCTCGCGCTTGCTGGGCCTGATTTTTTCAGGCTTGGTGCTCAGCGCGTGTGCCATCGGGCCGGACTATCAGCGGCCCGAAACAGCCTCGCAAGTGCAGTACAAACAAGCCGCAGGCTGGAGTCAGGCTAACCCCAGTGACTCATTAGCGCGTGGTGCATGGTGGGAGTTGTACGGTGATCAACAGCTCAATGCGTTGGTTGAGCGACTTAACAGCGCCAACCAGAGCATTGCTCAGTCCGAGGCGCAATACCGTCAGGCACAAGCGTTGGTGCGCAGTGCGCGAGGCGATTTTTACCCGAGTGTTGATTTGAATGTGGGTAAAACCCGCTCCAGCCAAGGCACCGGCAGCAGCAGCTCAAGCCTCAGCAGTTCCAGCAGTGGCATCCGCGACACTTACAACGCGCAACTCGGCGTGAGCTGGGAGGCTGATATCTGGGGCAAGTTACGCCGTGGGCTGGAGGCTGACGAAGCCAGTGCCGAGGCCAGCTTGGCCGATCTGGCAGCCATGCGCCTTAGTCAGCAGTCAGAGCTGGTGCAGAACTATCTGCAACTGCGGGTGATAGATGAGCAAAAACGTTTGCTGGAGGCCACCGTCGAGGCTTATCAGCGGTCACTGAAAATGAGCGAAAACCAGTACCGCGCCGGGATTTCCGGCAAGGACGCTGTCGCTCAGGCACAAACCCAACTGCGCAACACACAAGCCAGCCTGATTGACCTGATCTGGCAGCGCGCACAATTTGAAAACGCCATTGCTGTGCTCACAGGGCAAGCCCCCGCAGGGTTTAACCTGGCTGAAACCAAGGCGATTCCAACACTGCCGCAAATTCCGGTGAGCTTGCCGTCGCAACTATTAGAACGACGCCCGGACATCGCTTCTGCCGAACGCTCGATCATCGCAGCCAACGCCAACATTGGTGTGGCTAAGGCCGCTTACTACCCGGACTTGAGCCTGAGCCTCTCGGGTGGGTACAGCAGCAGTACCTATGAAGACTGGATCAGCGTGCCCAACCGTTTTTGGTCGGTGGGCCCCAAACTGGCCATGACCTTGTTCGACGGGGGGCAGCGTTCGGCGGAAGTCGACCGCAATGAGGCGATTTATGATCAAACCGTCGCTAAATACCGACAGACCGTGCTGGATGGTTTCCGTGAAGTGGAAAACTACCTGGTGCAGTTGAAGGTTTTGGGCGATGAGTCGGTAGTCCAGGAGCAAGCGCTGGAATCGGCGCGCGAATCGTTGCGCTTGACCAGCAACCAGTACAAAGCCGGGTTAATTGCCTATCTGGATGTGGTCAGCGTACAAACAACTGCACTGAGCACTGAGCGCAGTGTGCTCAATTTGCTGCAAAGTCGTTTAATTGCCAGCGTGCAGTTAATTGCCGCGTTGGGTGGCGGCTGGGATGGCAATACGGATCTGAGCGCTAACGAACAGGCGGGCGGCGAGGGCTCAAGCCGCTGACAGAGCGGGTGAGGATCAGTTTCACGAGTAAAAGGTGAACTGATTCTTACCGTTGTGCTTGGACGCATACAACGCCACATCAGCCTTAGCCAGCGCCTGATTCAAGGTTTCACCTTCCCTGACCAGAGTAATCCCGATGCTGATGGTCACCGGGTGTGTTTGCGCGTCCTCGCGCACGCGGCGACACAGCCCGGCCATCAGTTTTTGCACGTCTTCGCGCTGTACAGCCGACAAGTACACCGCAAATTCTTCCCCGCCCAAACGTGCGTATTCGTAATCTGCCATCACCGCTTTGATGTTGGCGGCCGTGCGTTTGAGCACTTCGTCGCCTATGTCGTGACCGTGCAGGTCGTTCACCTTCTTAAAGTTGTCGATGTCGATCATTGCCAAGTAGTGATCGGGGCTGCGCGGGGTTGCATTGAGCGTCAACCCGGCCCGGGTCATGAACGAACGCCTGTTGGGGATTTCGGTCAGCGCGTCGATGTACGCTTGCCCGATCAGCAGCTTAGACATGGTGTAGTTGTAAAGTTTGACCCGACGCAATGTGAAATAGCAGTAGAGGGTCAGTCCGCCTAAAAAACAGAAGTAACTGAGGATCAGGCTGCCGCGAAGGTCAAATAGCGAGAGATCCGTCCACATAAAGGGGTTGAGCACAGCGCCGGTGATGAGCATCCCAGTGATAAAAGAGCCGCGGCTCAAGGGCAAAACCGAGGCGCTGTACAGAATGCTTGAGCTGGCCAGAGCCAGCCATATAGGTTGCGCTTCTACTGGCAACCCGAACGTGATCAAGCGAATACCCACCGAAATGACCAACACAAATATCACGTTGAGGTATTGGAAGTGCTGGGCCTTGCGTACAAACCCCAAAACGATGGTGATAACGGCCATTGCAACAATGAACACCACCGATAACAGCGTGAAGCCCTGGCCGCCCTTGATGCTGACGATGAGGTCGAACAGCAGCCAGATAAGAATGCTGACGCAGTAGGTTATGCGGCAAAAATTACGCAGTTTTTCGAAGTCATGTTGAGCAAACTCGGCTTGTAGCGCAGGCGGAGCCGCCTGTTTGGACACTTCACTTTCGAGGGTTTTGAGCATGGCGTGCCTTGATCACTAATAGTCACTGAAAGCGGGTGGTCACATGCGTCGTAGCCATGCTCACTCGTACGAGACACCGATAACCCTAGCAGGAGTTTGAGGGCTATCGAGGGGGATCGTTCCAGAGATCAGAATCAAGCGCTTGCAGCGCCCTTTATTCAGTTGGGTTGGGTGAACACTTCACCCACACTGCGCCGCCGCGCATGTTGCTCACTGGCTCGAATCAGCTCTTCGAGGTCTTCGGGGGTCACGTCAATGAACGCGTCCATTTGAGCCAGAGCGTTATGCAAATCTTCAGCGGTAATGCTGGGGTCTCCCATGACATGGGGAGTGATGACGGCAGGAGTAGCGTCAACATGGTTTTTTGGGTAACGGACCCGTGTCAGATTGTTGTAGAGCAGGGCCACCAGCAACATGCACGCGGCGCTGAGCATCACAGGTTCGAGCACGGCCCAACCTAACTGCGCACTTTGTGGATCGGCGAGCACCACCAACAAAGCCAAAGCACCTGCGGGTGGGTGCAGACAACGCAACAAACACATCGCAATCAGGGCCAGGCCAACAGCCAGACAGGCGCTGGTGAGGTCGCGACCTAAAAAGTGTACGACCAGCAGAGACACGACGGTCGCGCAAAAGTACCCCCCTAAAATCGACCAAGGCTGCGCCAAAGCGCCGGACGACACGGCAAACAGCAAAATTGCCGAAGCCCCAAGTGGGCCAATCAAGTGCATGGCAACAGGAAGCCCAAAGACGAGGCTGCACAGCCAAACGCTGAACAAAGTGCCAAGGGATACGCCGATAGCGGCGCGGCTCCATTCTGTGGGGCGGGTGTTGATGGCAGCGGGTAAAAGACGGCTGATCCAGCGTGTACGCATAATGATGAAAATCCGGGCTAATCGACGATTGCAGATAAAAAAAAGGGCTCGGCGGGTGACCCCGTAAGCCCTTGCAAAAGTTCCTTCATTTGGGGGAGGAACGCGTCCAGTGTGCCCAGCCTCTTAACAATCTGCAAATTCATAATAATGCTGGTTAACTTCAAAAAAACTGATCTAAATGGCCTTGTCAGACGTCAACTTACCCAAAACCCGCTCATAAAAATCGTTGTTTTGTAACAGCTGTTCGGCGAGGTGATGAAAACCTGGGGTATGGGCCAGCGGCCCTTTTAAAGCGACCAGTGCATTTCGCAGCTTCATGAGTTTGATGAGTTCGGGCATGGCCGGTACGCGCGCAGACTCATTGGGTGCGAGTGCGGAGTGATTCATGGTGTTGTGCTCCAGATAGCGTCATGAGAGGTGTTAGTCGTGTGGACGTCAGGAGTGCAACAGAGCAGTGCTGGCGTGCTGGGTCAGATACAAGTTGTGACATAAGGTGGATTTACTCGGGCTCTAATTTAGGATCTATGCCAACGATTGTAAGGGGGGCAACTTCGCCAGTCTTGTCAGGCTGTGCGTAGTTGATCGCGAGAATTGCGGAGAAATAGGTGGGATTGTTCAACAAACTAGGCGGGACGTATGAGTCTGAAAACTCACTAGGTTTGGGTTAAAGCTGCGTACCCAGGCTGTGGTGAAGTCCTACTCATGGACTGCTGCTAGAGATGCAGGCAATGGGTGCGAATCGTTGCAAATTGTTAGTGAATTGCACCCGTTTGGCTGTAGGCGAGTACTGATCCCTTTTACGCCTTTGGGGGGCTTGCTTACGTAAAAATTTATAAATGAGCCAGTAGCCGTTCTAGCGAAAATTCGCAAAAAAAGGGCGCAGGGGCATCCGTTTAACGGTGGGATCAAGGGGCCTATTTAAAGCACATAATCGTTAGGTTGCTATTTCAAACCACAGCGGCGCTGAGGAATTCAATTATGGTTACGTTCCTTATTTCTAAATGACGATGATTGCTATCAGAGACAGACTTTCAAACTTAAAAAGCATTGCCATTGCGTGGTCAATCAAAACGTCCGTGGTATTGATAGCTGCGCGTTTATTACGATCGGGCCTGGGTAGTCTTGAGGTCTATGCGGCACCTGCGTAGGGACGCCAAACGCTGCCCACCGCTGAAAGCACTGATTTTGCATTTTCGGCCTCACAATTGAATTTCTTGCGACAAACACACTCCATTAGCCCCCGCGAGTCATGTTTTTGATCGATTTTCAGGTTTTGCTGGACAAATAGGCGTCATTTCAGTTGCTGAGTCGATAAGTCGGCCTTAGACTGCCGCCCCTCGTAAATTGAGTGCCGGGTGGCGCTTGAAATAGATGGCACCTAACTGGTTGGGATGAAGATCGGTCAGGACGCTCCCTAATTCGCCTTAATGCACGTATTTTTTATAGAGAAATCAATGACAAAGGATAAGTTGCTGGCCATGCCGGCGGATGACTACATGAATGCCGAGCAACTGGCTTTTTTCACTGAGCTGTTGCAAAACATGAAGGTTGAAACCCACGAGCGTATTGAGCAGAACCGCATCGCAATCGAGAGCCTGGACACCCCAGCTGATCCTGCGGATGCTGCTTCGGTCGAAGAAGAGCGTACCTGGTTGGTCAACGCGATCGACCGCGATCAGCGCATGCTGCCTCAATTGGAGCAGGCCCTGGAGCGTATCAAAGATGACAGCTTCGGCTGGTGCGATGACAGTGGCGAGGCTATTGGCCTTAAGCGTCTGCTGATCAGTCCTACCACCAAGTACTGCATCGAGGCTCAAGAGCGTCACGAACAAATCGACAAGCACCAGCGTCAGGCCTGATCGCTTGACCTTGCCGGGGCCACCTCAGGTGGCTCCGGTAGCAAGTCGGGCTCGGCAGCCATTCGGTCTGCCAGCCAAATCTGAATTGTTCCCGCCTTTTAAAAATTTCCTCCACACATTGAGCTAGCCCGTTCGTCTGAGCCTCCTTATATTTGGCCCGGCGTTTTTACGTGGGTCGGATAAGTTGGGGGCAGCTTCATGAGTAATTCAAGCAATACGGGACGAGTGTTGCGTGTGGGTATTTTTTTTGATGGGACTGCAAACAATCAGTTCAACAGTCAGTTGGGGCAGGAGCGTCAGGCGCAAGGTCTGTGGCTTGATCCTGACAGCAGCTACGGCGGTGAGCCTAGCAACATTGCCAAGCTGCATCAGCTCTATCCTCAACAAGCGGCCTTTAATGCTCACGACCCTGCGGTGACCTCGCTGTACGTGGGCGGTATTGGCACCCGCACAGGTCAAGCAGATAACCGGTTTCCGGGCCAGACCTACGGCCGTGGCCGCACAGGTGTGCTAAGCAAGGCTCAGAGCGCTCAAACGCAGTTGGCCGCATGTCTAAAGTCATTGATGCAAACCATTCCCTATCGGTCTTTGAGGCGATTGCAGTTGGATGTGTTTGGTTTTAGTCGCGGTGCAGCCGCCGCTCGACACTTTGTAAACTTAATTGCAGACACTCCCTTTAAAACTCTGTTTGAGTTAGCGCCAGATTTTGAGTGCTCACTTGAATTTATTGGCTTGTTCGACACTGTGGCAGCCATGGGTGGACTGGATGATTTGGGAGACATCAGCGATTTGGTCAATTCTGGGCTTAATCTGTATCTCGCACCGGGCTGCGCCAAACAGGTGGTGCAACTGAGTGCGCGCGATGAGCAGCGTCGTAATTTTTCGTTGAATCGTATTGCCCCGCAGTGGTCAATGGATGTTGCTGTGCCCGGCGCCCACGCCGACGTGGGTGGAGGTTACCCTCTTGAAGTTCAAGAACAGGTATTTCTGACCCGCTGGCTGACTAACCGAGTGGCTGCATCCACGCCCATCAAGCAGACGCTGGCCTGGCAAACCACAGCCGCACAGCTTGAGGCATGGCAGGCCAAGGATCTGCTTGACCCACAAGATCCAAGCGCCCGGCTGCAAATTCGCACCGACTCCCACCATGAAGGCAATCGCCAAGACCCTACCAAGCGCGTTCAAGCGGCGGTGTTTATGCAGCGGCGGATATATGGTCATTTGTCTCGGGTGTACTTAGGCGTGATGCACCGCTTGGCGTGTGAGCATGGCGTGCCGTTGGGCCAATTGTCTTTTGAGGAACAGAGCCTCCCTGACGACTTGGCCCCCATTGCCGCCAAGCTTCAAACGCAGGTACGTGAGGGCTGCATATCGCTCACAGATGAAGAAGAGGCTGTGTTGCGTCAGCGATATGTTCATCAGTCTGCCAATTGGAATGCCGCCATTGGCAAGGGGACGGGAATGCTGGACAAGGCTTTTTTCAACATCCCTCAAGAGGGCGGACGCGCAGTATTTGATCAGCAAGCGCCTGTGTTTGCGTAGGCGTGTGGGCACCATTGTTGCGGTCTATGTAATTAAGCTATGCACTAGATAGCTTTTTCCTGCGGCATTAAGTCACTAAGATGGCCGACATTGTTAGGTTGCTAACTAAGTCGCAGGAGAAACCATCATGCCTAATCAGGTTGATGTCGCCGTTATGATCGGCAGTGGCGTGCCAAAAAACTTACGGGCTGTTGGCCAAAAGGCTTGCTGGGTCGTATTGGTTAATGGCGAACAGCGGGGCACGGCCTTTTCAAGCCGTCTAGAGGCTGAGGAATGTCGTGCAGCCTGGCTGGCGCAGTTAAGCGCCAACCTTTCAGCAGCGCGCCTCCATGCTCAACGAGCTTGATGCAGGCGAGTGTTGAGCTCATCGATAACAATGGCCCAGTTGTCATCAGCTAGAAGTTTTTCTTTGAGGAACTGCGCTTGTGCGGCAGACCAGAAGGGCGCATCGGCTAATTTGACATCTTCAGCCAACGCGTGTTTCTCGATAAAGGCCTCAATAGACGCTTGATCGGACAACAGTCCAAGTTGCTCAAATAGCGTTTCCAGCGTGTTGGGTGTCTCGTCCATGTGCATCTCCTTCAGCAGGTAGGCAGTTATCGGTGGCCAGGCTCAGCGAGCCTGTTTGTCACCTTATATGAGGCCGGCGAACGTCAAACGTTCGAAATACCACGCGATAACACTGTAGACCGATATTCAGACCGAGAGGTTGATGCTGCCAATTAGCATCTTTTCGGCCTGAAACAGTGAGCTGAGGGCAATGGAGACTGCACTGGTGAGGGCCACCACCTGACCTTTGGCGGCCATTACCGCAGAGACTTTGGCTTCTTCACTTCGATAGCGCGCGGCTTTAACCGCCGCCATGCGTGCGTTTGCCTGGCGCAGTTGCTGTTGAAGTTTTTCGATTCTTTTTTTCAGCTGTTTGATGCGCTTTTGCAGGGCCTCAACAGAGTTGTCGCCTGAGGCCAGTGCACTTTGAATCGCGCTCTGTGACCTGGATGGCACAGAGATGGTGTCGTCGACAGGCTTGGCCTCAGCTGTTATTAGCGCGGGGAGTGAGGCTGGGCGAGTGGCAAGATTTAAGTGAATCATCATTGATGCTCTTAAACGGGGACTCACCTGGCTATCGGCTTACCGCGCTGATCCTTTAGGCCTTAGCCCCAAAGGGCTTAAACCTTAAGTGCGCCTTCGTCGACCGCGAGCTTCAAGGCTTTTGCAGATTCTTTGGCTGCCGCCTCTGCGACATCGGCGGTTTTGAACCAGCGATCCTTTTCGACTTGATGGTAAGTGACAGTGGTAAGCGGTGGCTTGGCCCGCATGACAATCACTGCTTGAAACTCACCCTCAATTTCTCGGTGTTCACCGCGGATAAAAAACTCGCCAATATCAAATTCCGTCACGTGTCACTTTTCCTTGGAGGTAATGGAACTGGAGCATCCGGCGGCATGGGCCGGGCCGATTTTTGCGCAAGTATGGCAGTTGTTGGGCTCCAGTGGCGCAGTTAAGTCATTCAGGCGACGAAACCCCTGTTAATCGCAAAGTGAACCAAGCTGTAAAAGCTCACTGTTGGGTTGTTTCCAGTTGCCTGGCCAATGCACAGGCGGTGTTGTGCGTACAACGAAAGCCCTTGACTTGGCCTGTGCCTGCTTCGCGGATATGAAAAAAGCCACCACTGACGGGAATCACTTGGTATCGCTGTGAGGGTGTATACCCTTCATCAGACCTGAGCCGGTAGAATGGCGTCCGAGTTGTGTGCTGGTATACGCTTGCAGCTTCAAAACGAGGGGCTGGCAGTGCGTTTGGCGTGTCCATGTTTTTTATCCTTACGTTGAATAATCGGCGCATTCTTTGAATGGCCCCAAGGGCGGTGTGTGCATTAGAATTGCCCGCCGATGCAGTGGTACTAGTTGTAAGGTTTTTTTAAAAAAGAAAGCGTCAGTCGTTTCGTCTTTACGTGAAGGTCTATGCTGCAAGTGCTTAAGCTGGTTTCCACTTCTGCGGTCATGGTTAATTTCCTTCAAAGACTGGCGATTGTTCGTCGGCGCATCAAAGGCGTAGATCCATTATCTTGATGCCCGCGCCGACTTGACCCAAGCGGCCCAAGGGTTCGCTGTATTCAGTTTTTCAAGTGTGGGCTCAAGCCCCTTTTCTGCTGCCTGGCGTTTGTTCGGGGCGGTTCTACTTCAAGGTTCGAGGGATTTTCGTTGGCAGTCAGCAATCTGGAGATGCATGCGTTGTTCGTGTTAGGTGACTTACGAGCACGCTTGGTGAAGTTGTTTCAATCGCGTTTTGTCTATGTCACGGAACAGAATGCAGAAGGTATCTACATCGCTGAAATCGATACCGATACAGCCTTGGTCGTTGATGACAAGCCGGGTTTGGAACTCAAGGTTGGCGATCATTTTCGTGCCGCGGTACTGCCCAGTCGCGAAGGTGGAAAGTTCGAGATAAAGTTTCGCGAAATCAAAATGACCATCTACGGGATTGGCGACTATGCCTATGTCTCATCCCCTCAAGGTGAAGGGATCGTGTTCAAGGAAGGTCAAACCGTGATGCTGGTTTTCGCTGCCAACGAACAGCTTGAAGGCGGCCTGAGCAAAACCCTGAAAGCAGTGACTACCAAGGCTGCGAAGTGGCGCAAGGGCGAGCTGACTTTCAAGGCCAGTAAAGAATGACGCTGAGCCGCAGCGAGTTTCACCAGCAACACCACGAGCAGGCCCATGCCAAGGCCGCTGAGTTGTTTGCCCAAAAGCCCGTTTTGCAAGGAGCTTGGCTCAATTGGGTTGCAGGACAGTTGTATGGATTACAGCCAGCCGAATACGCCAACATGGTGCGCCGCGAACTGGAACGCCTGCAATCGGCCACTCACGCTTAAGTTACAAGCCGCCCTAAGGATTGCGGGCGCTTGAGCGCTCCCATCGGTTTTTATCATCTTCTCGCTGATCGCCTCGTTCGGCTTTACGGCCTGTGTGCGTTGTTGGCTGCAGCGCGCCACTCAAATGGCCTAGGCCTTTTGGACGATGTTTGCGTCACAGGTGACCTTGATTATCGATCCCACTCAAGGTCTGGACGGCTGATCTGGCCGAGCCCGAAAAAAGAATAATAAATACGAGGGATCGCAAACATGGGCGCTAACGGCTTTCCAACAGCGGCGTGTGGGTGCAGGGTCATCGACAGCGTGAGGTCGTAATGGATCACTCGCCTACGTTGATGCAGCGTTTTGTTGACCGCTGCGCTGACCAATTGATGGCCAAGCGTAAAGTGTTGCTTGGCGTCTTCCTGCTGATCACCCTCGGGCTGGGTTACAGCGCGACCCATGTGCGGCTTGATCCGGGCTTTAACAAGCAGATCCCGGTGCGCCATGACTACATGCTTAACTTTTTGGAATTTAGTCGGATCTTCACAGGCGCCAACCGCCTACTGGTGAGCGTGCACTGGAAAGGTGAGGGTGATATTTACAACCCACAGTTCCTTGAAACCTTGCAGCACGTTACAGACGACGTGTTCTTCATCTCTGGCGTCAGCCGTCCCAGCGTTACCTCTTTGTTTACCCCCAACGTGCGCTATATCGAGATCACCGAAGACGGTTATGTCGGTGATTTAGTCGTACCGCCGCAATACGCGGCGACAGCACAAGACTTGCAGCAAGTGCGCAGTAACGCCGCGCGTTCAGGGCAAATCGGACGCTTGCTCGCTAATGACCTGAAATCCGCCATGGTTCGTGCCGACTTGCAGGACGTTGATCCCAAAACCGGGCAGCCCGTGTCTTACGTCGATGTTGCCCGCAGCCTTGAAGACATTCGCGCCAAATACAGCAGCGCTGATATCGACATCAACATCGTCGGTTTTGCCAAGTTGGTGGGTGATGTGGTTGAGGGGCTGAACACGGTCATCGGTTTTTTTGCCGTCGCATTTCTGATCACGGGCCTGCTGCTGTGGGTGTATTCGCGCTCGTTACGTTTGACCCTGGTGGCGTTGTTTGTGGCCTTGTTGCCCGTGATTTGGCTGTTGGGTTTGTTGCCCTTACTCGGCTTGGGGATCGACCCGATGTCGATTTTGGTGCCGTTTTTGATCTTCTCGATTGGCGTGTCCCACGCCGTGCAAATGACCAATGCCTGGAAGCAGGAAGTGTTGGCGGGCAGCAATTCAGTCAATGCCGCTAAAACAGCGTTTAGCAAGATATTCATTCCCGGTGCGTTGGCCCTGCTGATGAACGCGCTGGGCTTTGGCGTGATCATGCTGATTGATATTCCCATCGTTCATGAGTTGGGCGTAACAGCGTGCATCGGCGTGATGTTGATGATCATCACCAACAAAATGATGCTGCCGTTGATCATTGCTCACCTGAGCCTTGAGCCTCGCTCGCTCACGGCACGTGCGCAACTGCCCCATCAGCGCCACCCGCTGTGGTGGCGCCTGTCTGCATTGGCCACACCCGGCCCGGCGCTGTGGGTGTTTGCAATCAGTTTGTTGTTGCTGGGTGTCGGCGCGATCAAGGCCCGACAACTGCAAATCGGCGACATTGGCACTGGGGCCCCCGAGCTGCGAGCCGACTCGCGCTACAACCAGGACAACCAAAAGATCATCAGCAGCTACTCCATCGGGCTGGACGTGCTGTCGGTGTTTCTGACGGTTGCTGACCGTAGCGAAGCCTGTCTCGACCCTGCCGTGATGCGCGCTGTTGAGACCTTCGATTTCAACATGCGTGAAGTCCCCGGCGTGCAGTCGGTACAGAGCGTGGCGGGCATGAGCAAGCAGGTGATTGCCGGCAACAACGAAGGTAATCCGCGCTGGGCCGCGATTCCGGGGTCAGCTCAAGGCTTGCAGCAAGGTGCGTATGCCTATTCGCCTGACTCGGGGCTGGTCACCGACGGCTGCCAGCAAATGCAAATCCTAGTGTTTTTGACTGACCATGAAGGCAGCACCGTCGCTCAGGCGCTGGAGGCGGCAAAGCGGATTATTGCCGATATTCAAGTGCCCGGCGTCTCGTTCAAGTTGGCGGGCGGCAATATTGGCGTCATGGCGGCGTCCAATGAGGCCGTCAAGCAGGCTGAAGTGGTAATGCTGGCAGCTTTGTTCTTGTCGGTGGCGTTGTTTTGTTTGCTGACCTTCCGCTCATTGCGTGCAGTGCTGTGCATTCTGGTGCCGCTGGCGATTGTTGCGGTGCTGTGCAACGCGCTGATGGCGCTGCTGGGTATCGGCCTTAAAGTGGCGACCTTGCCCGTGATGGCGCTGGGAGTTGGTGTTGGCGTGGATTACGGGATCTACCTGTACGAGCGCATCGAGCACGAAATGGCCGAGGGGCAAAACCTGCGAGAGGCGTTCTACCGCGCCATGTGCCAGCGCGGTACAGCGGCAGTGTTTACCGCCGTCACCATGTCGCTGGGTGTGTGTACCTGGGTGTTTGCGCCGCTCAAGTTCCAGGCCGACATGGGCTTGCTGTTGGCGTTCATGTTTATGGTCAACGTGCTCGGCGCGATCTTTTTGCTGCCCGCGTTAGCGGCGTGGTTCAACCAGGGCAAACCATTGGTTGTGGCGCGCCCCCCTGCGGCCGCGGTTCAAAGCCATCTTCAGCGGCGCAGTTGCGCGATTCTGGATTAATAACAACAAGGAGAACCCCCCATGCGACGCATCACTCACATGGGCGGCTGGCTGTCAGTCGCTCTGGCTTTGCACAGTTACAGCGGGCTGACCCAAGCCCAGGCGCCCGCCGACCAAATCGCCCGACTGGGCAAGGACTTGACGTGCGTGGGCGCGCAACAGGCGGGGAATGCCGAGGGCACCATTCCAGCGTTTGGCGGCCAGTGGCTCGGTGCGGCGCCGGGCATGAAGTTTGAAGGCACGGGTAAGCACCCGATTGACCCTTACCCGACTGAAAAACCACTGTTTGTGATTACTGCGCAAAACCTTGACCAGTACGCGGCGCATCTGTCTGAAGGGCAAAAAGCGTTGTTCAAGCTCTATCCACAAAGCTTTCGCATGCCGATTTACACCTCACACCGAGACTTCCGATTCTCGGACACAGTGTGCAAGGCCACGCTTGAAAACGCCTCAGTGGCCAAGTTGGTAGACGAAGGCGAGGGCGTGGTTGCGCGCACCGGCGGTGTGGCGTTTCCGATCCCGCAAAATGGTATCGAACTGCTAAAAAACGCTTCGCTGTTTACCGTGCGTGCCTGGACTGAGGAGTACACCTCAGACAACGCCTACGTGCTCAAGGACGGAAAAATAAACTGGGGCCGCGTGCATTCGCGCAACCTGGCACCCGGCCTGGAACCCGGGAAAATTGGCGATACCACAGGCAACTCATCGTTCTACCTCAACGAGACCTTGCTGCCGCAGCGTGACAAGGGCGAAATCAACACCGGTACCGAATACTGGAACGACAAGACCGAGCCTCGCCAAAGCTGGCGCTATGACCCTGGCACCCGTCGCGTCAGACAATCACCAGGCTACGGTTTTGACATGGCGTTCCCGGGCTCTGGTGGGTCGATTACCGTCGATGAAGTGCGCATCTTCAACGGCTCGGCTCAGCGTTATAACTGGAACATCGTCGGCAAAAAAGAGCTGTACATCCCCTACAACACGGCCCGTTTGCACGCCAACACCCTCAAATATGCCGATTTGCTGCCACCGGGGCACATCAACCCCGACAACATGCGTTACGAACTGCACCGGGTGTGGGTGCTTGAAGGCGTGCTCAAGCCCGGCAACCGTCACCTGTATGCCAAGCGCACGATGTACATCGATGAGGACAGCTGGTTTCCGATCATGGGTGACAACTACGACAACCGGGGTGAGCTGTGGCGTACCTCGATGGTCAACTACTTCTACGCCCCTGAAACCCAATCGTGGCAAGCCGGAGTGGGCCTGTATCACGACTTGAACGCCGGCACTTACCTGGCCTTCAACTTGATCAATGAGCAACGCAACGGCTACAGCCTGAACAAAAGCGGCTTTGCGCCGGGAGACTTCGGCCCAGAAGCTGCGCGGCGGGCTGGCAAATAAACCTGTAACGACTTCACACCGTCATCTGTCGAACCTGCCGCAGGCCTGCCTGCGCGCAGTCGGCTGGGCGGTGGTTGAAGCACGCTGGACATGAGCACAACAAAAACAAGAGGAGCAGGGCATGTTTAAGCACGATTGGTGCGTAAAGCGCGGCGCTTGGCACGTGGTGGGTTGCGGGTTGTTGGCAGGTGTCAGTGGCGGCTGGGTACAAGCGGCGCCGACCATTGAGCTGGGTGAAAATACCACGCTGGACTCATCACTGACGGTCAACTACACCGCTTCGATGCGTACGGCCAAGCCCGACCATGAGTACCTCAATGACATCAACTACGACGACGCCACGCGTAACTTTAAGCGCGGTGCGTTGATCAATAACCGTGTCAGTGTGTTTGGCGAGTTGATGCTCAAACACGAAAACCTTGGTGCTGTCCTTCGCGGCAGTCACTTCTACGACGAGGTCTACCACCAGCGCAACGACAACGACTCGCCCGACACCGTCAACAAAACCGGGCGTTACAACGACTTCAGCCAAGACACGCGAAAACTCAGCGGCAGTAAGGCGCGCTTGTTGGATGCCTACGTCTATGGTGATTTCACTGTGAACGACGACCAGTACCTGTCGCTCAAAGCCGGACGGCATTTGGTGGCGTGGGGCGAGAGCTTGTTCTGGCCCAACATCAGCCAAGGCCAGGCGCCGGTTGACTCGACCAAATTCAACGTCCCCGGCACAGAGGCCAAAGACGCCTACTTGCCCGTGGGCCAGGTTTCTGGCTCGTGGTCGATCAACGAAGATTTGGCCTTACTGGGCTTCTACCAATACAAATGGGAAGAAACTCAGCTCAACCCGGTGGGTGATTACTTTGGCAGCGACACCTTTGGCCCCGGAGCTGAGTTTTACCGGTTAGCGCCGGGCATCATCCAGACCTTGCCCGACCCCCAGTTTCGCGCCGTGGGCTATGGTGGTTCGGTCAAGCCGGGCAACAGTGGAGAGTGGGGCATTGGCACCCGTTATCGGTTGACCCAAAACACCGAAATTGGTCTGTTCCACTATCGCTATCACGACCGGGTGCCAGCGTTGTTCTTCGACTTCACCGGGCAAACCCATTACTCCTCGCTGAACAAAGTGGGCGGCCACGGCAATGGCCCGAGTTACCAACTGGGTTACTTCGATGACATCAAACTGACGGGCGCGAGTTTCACCACCAAAGTGGGGGATTCGGTGCAGTTTGCTGGCGACCTGAGCTACCGCGATGGTGCCGCCGTATACCTGAGCAATGGCGCTCCGGCCCGAGGTCAAGTGTGGCAAGGCAACCTGAATGCGGTGTACATGATTGGGCCGACATTCATGGCTCAACAAACCACTCTGATGGCCGAAGTGGTTCATCAGCGGATTCAAGGGGTGGATGACCTGACCATCACCGGAGGGGGCGCCGGAACGGATGGCACCTTCAATAAATTTGTCTACGACGGCCAGACCCGAGGCTCTAGCCTGTTGGGGATCGGCACTTACTTTGACCATCCCAACGTCTTTGATGGCTGGGACTTGACCACCAAAGCCACCTGGACACAAAACATCGATGGCAGTGCTTATTCAGGCTTGGGCCGTGCGGAGAAGCGCCTGACGCTGGGCGGGGATTTCAAGTATCTGGGTAACTTTCAGTTGGGGCTTACCTACGTTGCTTACCTGAGTTCGGCCAACATTGCTGAGGGCCGGACAATGGCTGACCGCGATTATGTGTCGTTTAACGGCAAGTACACGTTTTGATTGGATGTTGGGATCGGTTAAAGCATGGGGGCTGCTGAGGGCTGCGAGTTTTTGATGGTTTGGGTTGAGTTTGGGGGCTTATCCATTAGGGGCGCCACGGCAGCCTATGTTTGATAAACGTATCAACCCGTGGGAGCTGCCGTAGGCTGCGATCTTTAGATGGTTTTGGTTTTGGTTTGGGTACATATCCATTGGGGGCGCCACGGCGCTCTACGGGTTCCGCCCTTACGGCGGGTCCCTTTTGGCAAACAGCCCCAAAAGGAACCAAAAAGGCCTTGCCCCAGCGTACGGCCTTCGCTGCGCTCAGGTTCCCTCGCTCCAGTTCCGCTGCGTGGGCACGCCGTGACGGGCCATCCTTGGCCCAACACGGCTCTCCCGGCTTCCTGCCGGGAGACCCACTGCGCAGAACCTACGCTCGGCCTCCCGAAGGGGCCTGAAGATCAAAAACAAAAGCAAAAGCAAAAGCAAAAGCAGGAGCAGAAGTGCAGAAGTGCAGAAGTGCATTTGATTTAAAAAATTAACTGCGGCCACCCAATATTCCAGCCGACTCAAAAGCCCCTTTCCAGCCGGCCGAATGGAATCGTTGCGCAGTGGGTAACCCGGCAGGAGCCGGGTTAGCGCTATAGGGCATGGATGCCCGTACGGCGCGACCCATGGAGCGGCGATGGAATGAGGGAACCTGAGCGCAGCGAGGGCCAATGGAGGGGCAAGACTTTTTGGTTACTTTTGAGGCGTTTGTCAAAAGTGACGCGCCGTAAGGGCGCAACCCGTAGAGCGCCGTGGCGCACCGATTGGATATGCACCCAAACCAACCCAAACCATCGAAAGATCGCAGCCTACGGCAGCTCCCACGGGTTGATACGTTTATCAAACATGGGCTGGCGTAAGGGCGCAACCCGTAGAGCGCCGTGGCGCCCCCAATGGATATGTACCCAAACCCAAACCAAAACCATCAAAAGATCGCAGCCTACGGCAGCTCCCACAGGTCGATACGTTTATCAAACATGGGCTGGCGTAAGGGCGCAACCCGTAGAGCGCCGTGGTGCACCCATTGGATAAGCCCCCAAACCCAACCAAAACCACCTAAAGATCGCAGCCTACGGCAGCTCCCACAGGTCGATACGTTCATCAAACATGGGCTGGCGTAAAGGTGGAGACCGAGCGGCGGCACATCCAACAACATAAAGAGACTTAACGAGGTTCTCGCGGCATGCCCAACGCTCGCTCGGCAATGATATTGCGTTGAATCTCATTGCTCCCCCCGTAAAGCGTGTCCGCGCGGGTAAACAAGAACAACGCTTGCAGGCGCGTCAGTTCATAGGGCGCTCCCGCCAACAGCTCTGCCTCTGGCCCCAGTACATCCATCGCCAATTTGCCCAATTCAAGGTGCCAGGTCGACCACGCCAGCTTATAGATCGTCGCCTCGGGTCGCAGGCTGCCATCTTGGGTACCAGACAACATGCGCAACGAGTTGTAGCGCAACACCCGTAACCCGCTCCAGGCCTGAGCAATGCGCTGGCGCAGGAGCGGGTCATATGCCGCGCCATTGGCCTTGGCAATACGCACCACTTCATCCAGTTCGTTTTGAAACTGCATCTGCTGGCCCAGCGTTGAAACGCCACGCTCAAAACCCAGCAAGGCCATGGCAATCTTCCAGCCATCACCAGGTTGGCTAATCAGGTTGTCGGCCGAGGTGTGTGCTTGGTCGAAAAACACCTCGTTGAATTCACTGGTGCCCGTCAGTTGTTGAATGGGCTGCACGCGAATACCCGGCTGATCCATCGGCACCAGTAAAAATGACAGGCCGCGATGACCGACACTGCCTGGCTCCGTGCGGGCGAGTACAAAGCACCAGTCCGACTCGTGGGCCAAGGATGTCCAGATCTTTTGCCCGCTGATCAACCATTGCCCAGTGCCTGCGTCCAGTTGTGCACGCGTTTTGATGTTGGCCAGGTCTGAGCCCGCGCTGGGTTCGGAGTAGCCCTGACACCAAAAATGCTGTCCGGCCAAAATCGGGGGCAAGAAGCGTTGCTGTTGCTGCGGTGTACCGAAGGCGGCCAGTGTGGGCCCCACCAGACCTTCGCCGATATGGCCCATTCGCCCCGGCCCTCCGGCGCGGGCGTACTCTTCAAAAAAAATCACTTGTTGGTTGATGCTCAGCCCGCGGCCGCCATGTTCAGTGGCCCAACCGGCACCAATCCAATTGCCCTTGGCCAGCTCTTGCTCCCACGCTTTACGCAATGCAGGGGCAAAGTCTTCATCGCCGGGGCCGCCACGAAAACGCAAGGCCGCGAATTCGCCGCACAGGTGGCGCTGCATCCACTGCGCAACGTGTTGGCGAAACTGCTCATCTGCTGGGCTAAAGCCAATGTTCATGACCACTCTCCGAAGATCTGTTTAGCCAGTTGCTCACGGTGAAAAGTGGGGCTGCCGAGCAGTTGTTCGCTGGCCCGCGCCCGTTTGAAATACAGGTGCGGGTCGTACTCCCACGTAAAACCGACACCGCCATGCAACTGGATCGACTCGCTTGCACAGCGAAAGAACCCTTCGCTGGCATGAATTTTTGCGGTTGACCCAGCCTCGATTAATTGCCGCTGAGCGCTTGGGTCGCCGTCGATATTCAGGCATTCATCGGCAATGCAGGCGGCGTAATAACTGGCGGAGCGGGCGCATTCGATCGCCAGCATCAGGTCGGCACAGCGGTGTTTGATGGCCTGAAAACTAGCAATGCTGCGGCCAAACTGCTCGCGACCACTGATGTAGGTAAGGGTCATGTCCAGTGCTTGTTGAGCGCCGCCGGTTTGCTCGGCGGCGAGGCCAATGCAGGCGATGTTGAGCACGTCACGCAGCATTGGCCAGCCAAGACCGGGCTCACTGAGCAGGTGCTCATCATTGAGTTCAACATTGGTCAGCTCAATCGTGGCCAGTCGTCGCGTTTGGTCCAGTGTCGGGACGCGTTGGCGCGTGACCCCGCGGGTATCGGCGGGAAGGGCGAACAAGCGAATACCCGCTTCGCCCACGCTGCCCGGCGTGCGTGCCGCGATGATCAGCAGGTCGCAGTCGGCACCATCAATCACATGCAGGTACTGACCATTGAGCCGGTAACCCTTGGCGTCGCTCTGTGCGTAAACCTGAACGCCACTGTCGTCCCAGCGCTGGGCGCTGGTGTAGGCCAGACTGGCGCTGACTTCGCCCGCAGCAATCAATGGCAACCAGTGATCCTTGAGCGCTTGGTTGTGGCTCAGCAGCAGTGCAGGTGTTGCGACGCAACAGGTGGCGTAGAACGGTGAAGGTAGCAGGCAGCGGCCCAATTGCTCTTGTAGCAAGCACACTTCGACAAAGCCCAGGCCCAGCCCGCCGTATTGCTCGGGTATCGCCAGCGCGGGCCAATACAGTTCGCGGGCAATGCGCGCCCACGTATCGGGGTTGTGCCCCAGCTCACTGGCCATCGCCGCGCGCACGGCACCGGAACTGGCGGTCTGCGCCAAAAAGCGTTCGGCAGACTGCTGAATCATTCGCTGCTCTTCAGTCAGGGCAAGCTCCATAAAGCGCCTCGTCGTAAACGTACGGATAAAGGCGTGAGCATGAAATCCAGTCACCGGCCTGCAAACCTTGAGCCGGACTAGTCCGTTTGGGCGTGCTCGTCAGGGTGCTCGGCCGGGGCGCTGCACGACCCCGTGAAGCCCTGAATGCGGGCGCTTGGCGGGCTGTTTGTTTAGTCTCAACGGACGATGATCAACCTGCGTGCGCTTCCCATACTGCTCCCCAGCCATTGCCAACCCAGGAGCACACGTGAACAGCGCAACCCATACCGCATTTCACACCAGCATCGACGCAGGCGTCGCGGAGCTGGTGATCGACCGCCCGCCCGTCAACGCCCTCGACAGTCAGGAATGGCTTGATCTGGCGCACACCATTGAAGTGCTGGGCCTTAACCCTGAGGTGCGGGTGATTGTTATCCGTGCCGAAGGCCGAGGTTTTTGTGCCGGGGTAGATATCAAAGAACTGGACGCTCATCCCGAGCGCATCGTGACCGTTAACGCCGGTAACTACGCCACCTTTAAAGCGGTGCACCGCAACCCGGTGCCGGTGATCGTGGCTGTGCATGGTTTTGTGCTTGGCGGCGGGATTGGCATCACCGGGGCCGCCGACATTGTTGTGGCATCCGACTGCGCGACTTTTGCTCTGCCTGAGGTTGATCGTGGCGCGATGGGGGGTGGCGCGCATTTACAGCGTTTGTTTCCGGTGCAAAAGGTGCGTTACCTATTTTTTACCGGCGACAAGATTGGTGCTGTCGAGGCCCAACAATACGGCTTTATCGAGCGTGTAGTGCCGCGCGAACAGTTGCGCGAAACCGCGCTGCAAATCGCTCACAAAATTGCCCGTAAAAGCCCGGCCATGATCCGCATCGCCAAAGAAGCCTTGAACGGCATTGAAGACGGCAATCTGGAAGACAAGTACCGCTGGGAACAGGGTTTTACGCTGCAGGCTTACAACAGCGCGGACTCCGCCGAGACCCGTCGAGCCTTCGTTGAAAAACGCGACGCTACGTTCTGAGGAGCTGACGATGGATCTGACTTACTCCCCCAAACAAAAGGCCTTTCGCTTGGAAGTCCGACAGTGGTTAGCGGCTAACTTGCCGGCCAAACCACTGGCCAGTTATGACACCCGTGAAGGGTTTGAGCAGCATCGGCAGTGGGAAGCCAAGCTGTTTGAAAGCCGTTTGTCGATGGTCATGTGGCCCACCGAGCTGGGAGGGCGCGGCTGCGACCTGATCGAGTGGCTGATTTTTGAAGAAGAGTATTACGGTGCTGGGGCGCCGATGCGGGTCAACCAAAATGGCCAGTTGTTGCTCGGGCCGACGTTGATGGAATTCGGCACCCAAGCTCAGAAAGAACGCTTTTTGCCGCGCATGGCCGCCAGTGCTGACATGTGGGCTCAAGGTTGGTCTGAACCCAATGCGGGTTCTGATATGGCCGCCATCACCAGCAAAGCCACTCGCGATGGCGACAGCTATGTGCTCAACGGCCAGAAGACTTGGTCGACCCGTGCAATTTATGCCGATTGGTTGTTTGGCTTGTTCCGCAGTGATCCGACGTCCAGCCGCCATCACGGTTTGTCATTTGTGATGGTGCCGCTCAACGCACCGGGCGTGACTGTGCGACCGATCAAGGCGCTCAACGGCAAGGATGCGTTTGCCGAAGTGTTCTTTGATGACGTACGCATCCCGCTTGAAAACCGCATCGGCGATGAAGGGCAGGGCTGGCATGTGGCGATGGCCACCGCAGGTTTTGAACGAGGTTTGCTGCTGCGCTCACCCGCGCGCTTTCAGTACACCGCCCGCAAGCTGGTTGAGTTGTACCAAGCCAACCGTGCCAGCGCAGACCGTGACCCAAGCATGGGCGATGCCGTGTGCAAGGCCTGGATGGACGCGCAAGCGTATGCCTTGTCTGCCTATCACACCGTGGGCCGCTTAAGCCGGGGCGCACAGATTGGGGCCGAGTCGAGCACCAATAAAATCATCTGGTCTGAACTGGATCTGCGCATGCACGACACAGCCATGCGCATTCTCGGCGCCAGTGGTGAGCTGACAGGCACAGCCGCAGACGGCCACGACTGGCTAGAAGGCTTCCTGTTTGCTCAGGCGGGGCCGATCTACGCCGGAACCAACGAGATTCAGCGCAACATCATTGCCGAGCGCATGCTCGGCCTGCCGAAGTGAGGGCGGGTATGGACTTTACCTTTAGCGATGATCAGCAAACGTTCCGCGAGGCCATCAGCCGCTTTTTGATGACCGAAGCCGCCCCGGAAATGCTCCGTGAAATCTGGGAAACCGACGTGGGCCGCTCACCCGACCTGCGCAACAAAATTGCCGAACAAGGGCTCACGGCCCTGTCAGTGCCCGAGGATTTTGGCGGGTTGGGCATGGATGACGTGGCGTGGGCGCTGATGACCCAAGAGCTGGGTTATTACGCCATCCCCGACTCCCTCGCCGACACCGCTTATGTGGCCAGTGCTTTGATTACGGGGTTACCACCGGCCACCGCCCAGCGCGCCGAGTGGTTGGCGCGCATCGTCGATGGCAGCCTGCGATTGGCCATTGGGCACCCCACCAACCCGCTGGTGGCCGATGCCGCCCATGCCGAATTATTGCTGTTGGCACATGGCGATGAAGTTCACGCCGTGCCCCGGGCTCAAGTAGATGTGCAAGCCCATACCAGCCTTGATGCGTCGCGCAGGCTGGGGCACGTCAGTTGGCAGCCGAGTGCTGCTACTCGTGTGGCCGAAGGCGAGTTGGGCCGCGAGTTGTGGGCACAAGCGCTGAACCGTGGTGCGTTGTCAGTGGCCGGGCAACTGCTCGGGTTGGCCCAGCGCATGCTGGATTTGTCCGTGGACTACGTGGCGCAGCGCAAACAGTTCGGTAAGCCGATTGGCAGCTTTCAGGCCGTCAAACATCACTTGGCAGACGTTGCCACCCAACTTGAGTTCGCCAAACCGGTGCTCTATCGCGCCGCTTACGCCCTGGCTCATAGCGAAAAAGATGCCTCAGTGTGGGTGTCCCAGGCGCGATTGGCCTGTTGCGACGCCAGTTGGCTGGCTGCGCGGCACGGCATTCAGGTGCATGGGGCGATGGGTTACACCTGGGAAGTGGACTTGCAAATGTTTATGAAGCGCGCCTGGGCGTTGGACAACGCTTGGGGCGACCGTGCGCTGCACAAAACCCGTGTGGCTGAACATGTATTGAGCGGCGCGGTGCCCTTGGGCCCCGGCCACACGTTCGAGGATTGATCGATGGCCCAAGCTTATATTGTTGATGCACTGCGCAGCCCGACCGGTAAGCGCAAGGGCGGGCTGGCCCATGTTCACGCCATTGATTTGGGCGCCCATGTGCTCAAGGCGTTGGTGCAACGCAACCCGATCCCGGCCAATGAATACGACGACGTGATATTCGGTTGCGTGGACACCATTGGTTCGCAAGCCGGGGACATTGCTCGCACCAGTTGGCTGGCCGCCGGTTTACCGCTCAACGTGCCGGGCACCACCATTGACCGCCAATGTGGTTCGTCACAGCAGGCGCTGCATTTTGCTGCACAAGCGGTGATGAGTGGCACCCAGGATGTGATCGCGGTGGGCGGGGTGCAAACCATGACCCAAATCCCGATTTCATCCGCGATGCTGGCGGGGCAGCCGCTGGGTTTTAGTGACCCGTTTTCGGGCAGCAAAGGGTGGCAAGCGCGATTTGGTAATCAGCCGGTCAACCAGTTCTACGCCGCCCAGCGCATTGCCGATCATTGGCACATCAGCCGCCAACAGATGGAAGCCTACGCGCTAGAAAGCCATCGCCGGGCCTTGGATGCGATTGCCGGACGACGTTTTGTAAACGAAATCGTGCCATGCGAAGGCGTGTGGGACGACGAAACTCCGCGTCACACCAGCCTCGCAAAAATGGCTGAGTTGGAGCCAGTGTCGGCAGAATTCCCCTCGATCACTGCTGCGGTGTCCAGCCAGACCTGCGATGCCTCTGCTGCGTTATTGGTGGTGTCCGAGGCGGCTCTAAAACGCTACGGCCTCACGCCACGGGCGCGGATTCATCACTTGTCGGTGTTGGGCGACGATCCCATCTGGCACCTCACGGCACCCATTGCCGCGACGCGTGCGGCATTGAAAAAAGCCGGCATGACGATCAACGACATTGATTTGGTTGAGATCAACGAAGCCTTTGCCTCGGTGGTCATGGCGTGGGCCAAGGAGCTGGATTACGACCCTGCCAAAACCAACGTCAACGGCGGTGCGATTGCACTGGGTCACCCGCTGGGTGCCAGTGGCGCGCGTTTGATGACCAGCTTGCTCAATCAGCTTGAGTACACGGGGGGCCGTTATGGCTTGCAAACCATGTGCGAAGGCGGCGGGCAAGCCAACGTGACCATTATTGAGCGCCTCTGAGTCGCCAACCAACAGGAGCAAGCACATGGCTATTTGTGAAGGACGCACCGTGATCATCACCGGCGCAGGCGGCGGTTTGGGCCGGGCGTATGCGCTGGCCTTTGCCGAGCAAGGGGCCAACGTGGTGGTCAACGACATTCGTCGCCAAGCGGCTGAACAGGTGGTGGGTGAAATTCTTGAGGCGGGTGGTCAAGCCATCGCCAACGCCGATGACATCACCACCGTTGCCACGGCGCAGCACATTGTTGATGCCGCGTTGGCTGCATTTGGTGAAGTACATGTACTGGTCAACAACGCAGGCATTTTGCGTGACCGGATGTTCATCAGCCTCAGCGAAGAAGAGTGGGACGCGGTCATGCGAGTCCACCTCAAGGGCCACTTTTGCTTGGCCAACCTCCTCGGCAAGCGCTGGCGCGATCAGGCCAAAGCGGGTCAGCCGGTGGATGCGCGAATTATCAACACCAGCTCCGGCGCAGGCTTGCAGGGTTCGGTGGGGCAGTCCAACTACAGCGCGGCCAAAGGCGGGATTGCCGCATTGACGCTGGTGCAAGCGGCTGAGCTTGCGCGTTATGGCGTGACCGTCAACGCCTTGGCTCCGGCGGCTCGAACCTCCATGACCGAGAGTGCAATGCCGGATGTGGTGAAAAAGCCTGAAGACGGTGGCTTTGACGCATGGGCACCGGAGAACGTTGCGCCATTGGTGGTATGGCTGGGCAGCAGCCTGTCACGGGATGTCACTGGGCAAATCATCGAGAGCCAAGGTGGGCGCTTGTCGTTGGGCGATGGCTGGCGTACCGGTGTAACACGCGACAAGGGTGCGCAATGGCAGCCGGAAGAAGTGGGCGTCGCCATGAGCCAGATCCTCGCCGAAGCCCCGAAACCGCAACGGGTGTGGGGCACTTAAAACAGCATAAAACCCCTGTAGGAACTGGCGCAGCCTGCGTCAGCTGCTACCGACATGCGTTTGGTTTTGAATAGAGAATTCGATCATGAGACAAGCTCCTCCTTACGTGCCGGGCCACCAATTGTTGGCGGGTAAATCGATTTTGATCACTGCTGCCGCCGGGGCCGGTATCGGTTACGCAGCGGCTAAACGCTGCGCTGAAGAGGGCTGCCGTGCCCTGATGATTTCCGATATCCACCCGCGTCGCCTTGAAGAAGCCGTGGAGCGGCTAAAGGCCGAAACCGGGTTGCAGGCGGTCTACGGTCAGCTGTGCAACGTCACGGTTGAAGCGGATGTGCAGGCGTTGGTTGCGGCTGCCGAGGATGCACTGGGCGGTGTGGACGTGTTGATCAACAACGCAGGCTTGGGCGGTCAAGTACGGCTCACCGACATGACCGATCAGCAATGGTCGTCGGTGCTCGACATTACCTTGACCGGCACCATGCGCATGACCCGCGCCATGCTGCCGCACATGGAACGGCGCGGTGCCGGGGCTATTGTCAACAACGCCTCAGTGTTGGGCTGGCGTGCGCAAAAAGAGCAAGCCCACTACGCCGCCGCCAAGGCGGGTGTGATGGCGCTGACCCGATGCAGTGCATTGGAGGCTGCCGAAAGCGGCGTGCGGATCAATGCCGTGGCGCCGTCGATTGCCCTGCACGACTTTCTGAAAAAGGCCTCCAGCAGCGAACTGCTGGAACAGTTGACCAGCCGTGAAGCCTTTGGCCGCGCCGCTGAAGTGTGGGAAGTGGCCAACGTGATGGTGTTTTTGGCCAGCGATTACGCCTCGTACATGGTTGGCGAAGTGCTGCCCGTCAGCTCGCAGCAGGCCTGAGGACAGCTCATGACTACCTTATTTAGCAGCGCCCAGCAGTTGCTGGCAGCCCAAGACATGGACTTGGGTCGCACCGATTGGCTGCCTCTCACCCAAGAGCGAATCAATCTGTTTGCTGAAGCCACGGGCGATCATCAGTGGATTCATGTTGACCCTGAGCGGGCAGCAAACGGCCCGTTTGGTGCCTGCATTGCCCACGGCTACCTGACGCTGGCGCTGGCCAATTTATTCATGCCGCAGTTGATGCAGTTCGACAATTTGGCCATGGGCGTCAATTACGGCAGCGACCGCCTGCGTTTCCCGGCGCCGGTCAAAGTCGGATCGAAGGTGCGTGGGCATGGCCAGATTTTACGGGTTCAGGTATTGGGCCAGGCCGTGGAGGCCGTGGTGCGAATAAGTGTCGAGATCGAGGGCAGTGAACGCCCGGGTTGCGTGGTGGACACCATCAGCCGTTACACCTTCAACCCACTGACGGAGTGAGCCTGAACATGAATTTGAATGACGTTGTGATTGTCTCTACCGCCCGAACGGCGCTGACCAAGTCCTTTCGTGGCTCCTTCAACGACACCGAAGCCCCAGTGCTTGGCGGTCATGTAGTGCGCGCTGTGGTTGAACGTGCGGGTATCGAACCGGGTTCGGTGGAAGACGTGATCATGGGCGCCGCTGCGCAGCAGGGCACGCAGGGCTACAACATTGGGCGCCTGTGCGCCAACACCGCTGGACTGCCCAACACCGTGCCGGGCATGGCGATTGATCGCATGTGCGCCTCGGGCTTGATGAGCATTGGTGTGGCAGCCAAGGGCATCATGACTGGCGAAATGTCGATTGCTGTGGCGGGTGGCGTCGAGTCGCTGTCGTTGACCCAGAACAAATACAAAAACACCTACCGCGCCCAGTCCGAGGCTGTGTTGGCGTGCATGCCGACGGCCTACATTCCAATGCTCGAAACCGCAGAAATTGTCTCGCGTCGCTACGGCATCAGCCGTGAAGTGCAGGATCAATATTCGCTGCAAAGCCAGCAACGTACAGCAGTGGCACAGGCTAGCGGGTTATTTGCCGATGAAATCGTGCCATTGGCGGCACGCAAGTTGTGCTTTGACAAAGAAGGCAAACCTAGCGGCCATCAAGACGTGATTGCTGACCGCGACGAGTGCAATCGCCCTTCAACCACCCTCGAAGACCTGGCAGCACTTAAACCGGTGTGGAAAGACGGCAAATGGGTGGAGCAAGGCGAGT
The DNA here is from genome assembly GCF_055406205.1 of Pseudomonas sp. E315. Classification (NCBI taxonomy): domain Bacteria; kingdom Pseudomonadati; phylum Pseudomonadota; class Gammaproteobacteria; order Pseudomonadales; family Pseudomonadaceae; genus Pseudomonas; species Pseudomonas sp. E315. The sequence goes on from NZ_JBUZPJ010000001.1 coordinate 399,145, forward strand.
TCATTACGGCGGGCAACGCTTCGCAGTTCTCCGACGGTGCCGCTGCGGTGTTGTTGATGAGTCGCGCCGAAGCCAAGCAACGCGGCATTGAAGCGCTGGGTGTGTATCGCGGCATCGCTGTCAGCGGCTGTGCGCCTGAAGAAATGGGCATTGGCCCGGTGTTTGCCATTCCAAAATTGCTCAAGCGTTTTGGTTTAACGGTGTCAGACATTGATCTGTGGGAGATCAACGAAGCCTTTGCCTGCCAAGTGGTCTACTGCCGTGACTTTTTGGAGATCCCCAACGACCGGCTGAACGTTAACGGCGGGGCTATTTCTATTGGTCATCCGTTCGGTATGTCGGGTGCGCGAATGGTGGGCCACAGCTTGCTTGAAGGCCGCCGCCGCGGCGCACGTTTTGTGGTGGTCGCCATGTGTATTGGCGGCGGCATGGGAGCCGCAGGGTTGTTCGAACTGGCATAACAATCTGTGCTGGGCCGAGCTTGCTCGCGAAGGTAGCACTGGGTTTTTTCTGAAGAACTCAGCTGAAGCCATTGCGAGCAAGCTCGTGCCTACAGAGTGTTCGTGACCGAGACTTGGGGTATAACGCCTCACGGTTTTGATTTGAGGACACCCCGTAATGCCAAACCCTTCACAACGGCCGCTGTGGCAGATCTACTTGATCTTTCTGGCGCCGATGGTGCTTTCCAACTTCCTTCAGAGCTTTTCCGGCACCCTCAACGGTATTTATGTTGGCCAGTTATTGGGCACCCAAGCACTGGCAGCGGTATCGGGGATGTTTCCCATCGTGTTCTTTTTTATTGCACTGGTCATCGGGCTGGGGGCGGGGGCGTCGGTGTTGATTGGCCAAGCCTGGGGGGCCGGTGAAACAGCGCTGGTCAAGGTCATTACCGGTTCAACCCTGACCTTGGGTGCTGTGATCGGCCTGATCGCGGCCGTGCTCGGCAGTGTATTCGCCCGGCCCGCCATGTTGGCGTTAGGCACGCCGCTTGATGTGCTGGAGGAAGCGGTCGCGTATGCCCAAGTCATGATGCTGATCATGCCGTTGTTGCTGGTGTTTATCTTGTTTACCCAGCTGTTGCGCGGGGTGAGCGATACCGTGTCGCCTTTGCTGGCGCTGATGGTATCGACCGCAGTGGGCCTGCTGCTAACCCCAGCGCTGATTCTCGGTTGGTTTGGATTGCCAACTATGGGTATCCAAAGCGCTGCGTTGGCGGGGCTTGTGGGCAACGCATTGGCGATGCTGTTTTTAGTGCTGCGCCTGCGCCACCGACAGCATGTGATGGCACCTGATCGAGAGCTGTGGGCTGCGTTGCGCCTGAACCGGGTGATCCTCGGCAAAGTGCTGCGCATTGGTTTACCGACTGGTTTGCAGATGGTGGTGCTGTCCTTATCGGAACTGGTGATTCTGGCGCTGGTCAACAGCCACGGCTCGCAAGCCACGGCGGCGTACGGCGCGGTTACGCAAATCGTCAATTATGTCCAGTTCCCGGCGTTGTCGATTGCGATTACGGCCTCAATCTTGGGCGCCCAAGCCATTGGTGCCGGGCATAACGAACGCATTGGCCCGATCCTGCGCACAGGGCTGCTGATTAACCTGTGTTTGACCGGGGCCTTGATTGTGCTGGGTTATGCCATGTCGCATTGGTTGTTGGGGTTGTTTATTACCGACGTAGACGCGCGAGTCAGGGCCGAGCACCTGCTGCACATCATGTTGTGGAGCATTTTGGTGTTTGGTTTTCAGGCGGTAGTCGGCGGGATCATGCGCGCCAGTGGTGTGGTACTGATGCCAATGGCAATTACGGTTTTTTGTGTGCTGTGTATTGAATTGCCAGTGGCGTATGCGCTGGATGCGCACTTTGGTTTGGAAGGTGTCTGGATGGCGTTTCCGGTGACGTACCTGACGATGCTCGTCTTGCAAACGGCGTATTACCGACTGGTGTGGCGACACAAGCAGATCCAGCGGTTGGTGTAAGGCTTAAACCCGATCAGAAGACCGCAGCCCGCAGCTTTGACGTATTTAAACCGCGTTGGAGCTGCCGCTGGCTGCGATCTTTAGATATCCATTGGTCATGGCCTTGCCAAGGGTCTGTAGATCAAAAGCAAAATTCCGTGTATTTGCCAGCACGTTCCTCATCTCAGTGCCTCTCTGTTTTATGAACTAAAGTTCACGCCACTCACCAACAGACACGAGAGGGATTTTCATGACTGCACTGGATGTTTTTTGGGTAGGGCTAGGAGGCGGGCTAGGTTCGTTACTGCGCTGGTGGGTCGGGCTTCGCGTGGGGCAGTGGTACAAAGGCAAGTTCCCGCTAGGCACATTTCTGATCAACGTCAGCGGGGCCTTTGTCATCGGCTATCTGAGCATTTTGTTTAGCGTGGACTGGCGCGATCGGTATGGCGATGTCATGAATGCCGCCGTGTTGACCGGTATTCTCGGCGGCTACACCACGTTTAGCAGCATGCAACTTGACGCGGCCAAGTTGGCTAACGCCAAGGACCGAGCATTGGCCATCGGTTATTTGATTATTTCGGTGCTGATCGGTTTGGCCGCCGCCGCACTAGGCGCCTGGCTGGCGCGCTGACAGGGAGCAAGACCCATGCTGAATTTGATTGTTCTGGTGTTTGTCGGTGGTGCATTTGGCGCCATGTGCCGAGAGTTTGTCATGCTGTCAGTGCCGCGTCTGGCAGATGGTTTTCCGATGGATATTTTTGTCGCCAATATCGTGGCCGCGTTTTTGTTAGGGCTGGCCACATCGTTGTTTAAGAGCAACCGAATCAACCAATACGTTCATGTCATGGTCGGCACCGGGATCATGGGGGGGCTTTCTACCTTTTCCAGTTTCGTCTTTGGCGCGGTTGAAATGATGAAGGACCCATCGGGTGTACTGGTTTCGATCTGCTATCTGGTTGCCAGCCTGGTGGTTGGGTTTGCTGCCGTGGAGTTAGGCTTGTTTGCCGGGTCGAAAGTGCCTGCGCAACCGTCTACCAACACAAGCCATTAAACCCGATTGCGCTCAACCCACTGTAGCGGGCTTGCTCGTGAAGAGTGATGGACGAGCAAGCCAGCTTCTACAGTTGTGCTTTGGTGAGCAACGACGCTTAGCCCAGCGATGTCCGTTTGCCGAAGAACATCTCGGTGATCAGGTCGTTGTTGATCGGGTCGCCCTTGAGCGTGCGTACCAGCAGTTCGCTGCCCAGCAATGGCAGTGACAGCACCATGGTCGGGTTGACGCGTTTGACCTTGGGCATGTTCTGGGTTTCGTTGACCAGCGCGATGATGTTGGTTTCAGCGCCAGCGACTTCCTTGGCTGCCAGGATCGTGAATACGTTTTCAGCATCGCTGTCACACAGTGTCACGATGTTGCTGGCGTACTCGGCACCCGCCAGTTTAAGGGTCGAAACTGAGGAAGGGTCGCCTTCGATGATGTCGGCTTTTTCTGGCAGGTCATGCTGGCTGCCGGGCGCGCACACCACAGTGACATGCTCACCGCGCTCGCTCAGGCCTTTGTAGACGTTCTGTGCCAAGGAGCCAACGCCAACAATGATGTAATGATTTCTACGGGACATGTGGGTAATCCTGCCTTTAACGATTCGTTGGATGTTGTTGCTGATCAGCGGGCCAGCGATAGAGGCTACCGAGATCGCGAAGATGGTGATGCCCAGCACGATGACGGTCAGGGTAAAAAACCGGGCGTCGGTGGTGTGCGGAACAATGTCGCCAAAGCCGACAGTGGACATGACCACAATGGCGAAATAGAACGCGGTGGGCAGGTCGGTGACCTCAGGCGCGAACTGGTCACCCATGTAGAGCGTGCCCAACATGCTGTAAACAATCAGCGAGGCGATGCTGACCACGGCAAAGAAACTGCCAGTGGCCAAGCTGTAGTGATCAAACCGGCGCCAATAGAACACCAACACGGCCGCGGTGAAGAGTGAGAAAAAAGTGCTGAAACCGGTTTTTTTCAGGATGAAGAAATCAACGCAAACTGTCGCCACCAGTAGCAGCAGCGCGAAGAACCAGCTGATGCGCGATTTTATTAAAAGCCCCAGCGACATCAGCACCAGCACCAGGCCTACCACGAAGCCCGGAATTTCCAGCAAGGCTAAAAAGCTTAAGGCTTCTTTCCAAGTGTCAAAACTGCCTGAAGCAGCATCGGCGTGTGCAACTGCGCGTTGCAGCACCGGCATAGATAATAGGAACCCATTGACTGCCACTAAGAAGGCGACCCCATAGGCAAACGATAATCGAGCTTTTACGTCCTGTAATAGATTCATAGTCCCCACAACATGTCTGATGAGCGGTTGAGTGAGTGTAGGTCGGGTTTTTCAGGCTGCTTGAACAGGCTGCAAGTGAGAACATTTTTCATGCCGCATTGGCTCCCAGTTGGTCGTAACCGCGAAGGTAGTAGTTGAGCGCCGAGATCAGCCAGCACAGTACAAACATGCCGATGATCCAGTAACCAATTTCGCCGAAGTTTTCGCTGATGGCATTGATGGGGGTCCAAATGCCGCCGGTTAGTTGCAATTTATCGGCAATAAGTCCGAGCGCTTCAATCCCGCCAATAAACAGCGCAACCACCACCGAGGCAGCAGTGATAGTGATGTTGTAGTACAGCTTGCGAATGGGTTTTGAGAAGGCCCAGCCATAGGCGCCAATCATCACAAAGTTGTCCAGAGAGTCGATCAGTGCCATGCCCACCGCAAACAGCACTGGGAACACCATGATTGACCACAGGCTGATGCCATGTGAGGCGCTGCTGGCGCTAATGCCCAACAGGCCAATTTCGGTCGCAGTGTCAAAGCCCAGCCCGAACAGAAAACCCACCGGGTACATGTGCCAGCTCTTGTTGACCAGGTTGAACATTCTGCCGAACAGACGGGCCATTAAACCGCCCTTGTTGGCGACCAGCAGGTCGAGTTCTTCAGGGGGCAGGGTTTTACCTGCTTTGACCTGTTTGAATTTTTTGTACACCGAGATCAGGATCGCCAGATTGAGCAAGCCGAACAGCAGCAAAAAAACGGACGAGACCAAGGTCCCTATCAAGCCACCGGTTTCGTGAAACCACTCCATATCGTCTTTGAACGCCATGGCTGTGGCAGCAATTGCCAACGATGCCAACACCACAATGGTGGAGTGCCCCAGTGAGAAGTAGGTGCCTACCGCGATGGGCCTTTTGCCTTGCTGCATGAGCTTGCGGGTCACGTTGTCGATGGCCGCGATGTGGTCGGCATCTACCGCGTGCCGCAGGCCGAAACTGTAGGCCAGCAGGGCGGTGCCCATTAACACCGGGTTATTGCCAAATTCCGCAAAAGCCCATGCCCAAGCGAGCAGGTTAGCCACGATCAGCCCGGCCAACAGGTAGATAGCACGACGTGCAGTATTCGACGGCTCGGCTTTTGCCAAGGGTTGGGCAATTGCTGTCATTTAAGGCTCCGGCAAACGTATTGAGTGGCTATTGGCGATGAGCAGGCATCACGTCTTTGTTGGGTACCAAAAATAGCCATGAAGCCAACACAAAAGGCATGGTCAGGGTCGGGATGCCCGCAGGCGCCAATACCGTATTTAAAGCGCCCTGTACAAATACAGTGAAGACCACGCCGATCAGGGTATAGGTCAGCACACGCCAACTGGGTTTGTTGAAGGTTGAACCCAAGGCGATTGCCGTCAATACGGCGCTAAACGCGTAGAGCCCGTTGTTGATGTTGGCGTGCTCGGCTTGCAACACCGTGGCGGTTAGAACCGCCAGTACAGAACCCAAAAAACCAAAGGCTGCCGCCCATAACGACGACACGGCCAGCCCCGCCAGCAGCAACACGCTACCGATCACTGTGCTGAGCAGGAACACTTCAGAAATGCCGTAAAAGGTGCCTTTGAAAAAATCAATGCCGTCGAACACATTACTGTTCAGCGCGACCAGATCATGGGGCAGGTTTGGCACGGGCAGGGCGCTGGTACTCAGGCCGCCAAAGGCATAGCTGGCCAGAAGCATCGTCCAGGTCACCAGTACGAAGGGCGCGGTGAGGGCCGCTACCTTCCAGGTTTTAAGGATGTCGGCGATGCAAATCATGACGATCACAGAAACCACGCTGCCCAGGATGATGCACAGCCACACAATGGGCGTGACATCCAAAAAGGTCGGCAGGGCAGCACCGACCAGGCAACCGTTATAGCCGTATAACCCGGCTTTCCAAGATGTACGGTCTTTAAGGTGCGAGCCGGTAAAGGTCGCTACGCCAGTGCCCAATACCGCGCCATAGGCGACAGCCGGGTTGCCTTCGCCATAGGCGCCGACAAAAATCGCGGCAAAAAATAGCAGGCCGGTGAGCGGGTTGTTTTGAAACATGACCTGCGCGCAGCCGCGCAAGGTGACGTCGATAAACTCAAGGAAGACGTTGCCATCAGTCAGTTGTGACCACTTGGATGCAGCACCCATATTGACTCCCCCAACGCTAGCCTTAATCCCGTAGGCGTTACCCAAGGCTGCGATCGTTTACGGATCAGAAGATCGCAGCCTTGGGCAGCGCCTATGGGTGAGGTGGATTGATTTAGCGCCACAAAAACTGCGGTTGCAGTGTCACGCCCAGAATTTCTTCTCGGGCGACTTTCCAGAACTCTCGGATTTGCGCTTTGACTGCGCCACTGTCGTTGCCCAGCACTTTGAAAATCAGCCCACAGTTGTTCGGTAATCGAGTCACACCACTGGCCAGTCCTGCCTTCATGTCGAACAGCGCAGGCACGCGTTCGACAATCTGGTCGTGATGCGCTTTGGGCGTGAGCAGCACGACGTTGCCGAAGATGTCGAAGGTTTGCATGACACCAATGGCGTCAAGGCTCTCCTTTTTCGGCTCCAGAATGTACTTCTCGACAAACAACTCGCGCCCTTCAAGGTTGTGAGCGGTGACTTTTGATGAGTAAACGTCAAAGCCAAACCGCTCATCCGCGTGATGGTATTTGCGCCCCGACATCAGTATTTCGCAGTAGATGGCCGTGGCGGTGGGGTGGATGCTGATGTTGGTTTCAGTGATAAAGCGCGCATTGCGATGAGGGATCAGCGGGTCGGGCATAAACTCCAGATAGCCACCTTCTTCGATGCGCAAGGTCTGAATCTGCGAGGCGTAGTTGGCATTCATCGAATGCACTTTGGTGGCTGACTGAGTCGTGACATGCCCGCATGCGCCCGCGCCAACGCTCACATCGGTGGCCAGTCGGTCACCCTGCAACACGCACCCCGATGTCGAGATCATGGTGACGCAAGGCAATTGGGGCATTTCTTCGTCCCAATACAACGCCCGCTGCACCAGCGAAGGCACGCGCCGCTCCATGTCGGCCAGTACACTTTTATCGCCGCGCTTTTCAAAGCCAAGCCTGAGGTAGCCACTTTTGCCAACGGCGCCGCTGTGCATTTGCGGCGGTTCATCCTGATAGTCCAGCAGCTCCGGCGCATCACTGCCTAATGCGTGAGCGCGAAGCCGTGAAGGGGTGTTCACGATGTTCAGGCTCTGTGAGGTCATGCAGTAACCTCAGCGTCAGTTTTTTTGTGGGCGAACAGGAACATGTGCTCAATCATGTCCACCAACTCTTCAATACCCTGACCCGTCTTGCAGTTGGTGAGGATATAAGGGCGAGTGCCGCGTACCACTTTGGTGTCGCTTTCCATCACATCGAGGCTGGCGCCCACGTAAGGGGCCAAGTCGATTTTGTTGATCACCAGAATGTCTGCCTGCACTAATCCCGGGCCATTTTTGCGCGGGATTTTCTCGCCTTCGGCCACGTCGATCACATAGATGTAAAAATCGGCCAGCGCCGGGCTGAAGGTCAGGGTCAAGTTGTCGCCGCCGCTTTCGATCATGATCAGGTCGCTGTCCGGGAATTTTTCTTCCATTTCCTCGACGGCTGCAATATTCATGCTCGGGTCTTCGCGCACGGCGGTGTGCGGGCAAGCGCCGGTCTCAACGCCAAGGATCTTGTCTTCGTCCAAAATCCCCTTGAGCGTCCGTTTCACCTGCTTGGCGTCTTCGGTAGTCACGATGTCGTTGGTGATGATTAACGGCTTGTAACCACGATTGATCAGGATGGGTGTGATCACTTCAATGATGGCCGTTTTGCCTGAGCCGACCGGGCCGCCAATGCCAATACGGGTAATTTTCTTCACGTGATCTTCCTTAAAAAGTGCGTAACAAACATGCAGCAAATTGAGCATGCAGAGTGGTCAATGCGGCAAATCGTGATCAGTTCATAAACAAGCGTACGTGCGCCTTTACGTGCACTGCTGCGAGCACATCGACAATCGGGACATAGGAAGACATTTGGTTGATGTCACCGATTTCAGCAATATCGCAAAAGGCTTCAATGTCGTGGTTTAGCTCAAACAGAATGTGTTGGGTGTCCAAGTGAGTGACCCGCATCAGGCGCATGGCAGCACTGAGAATGGTCATCGCCACACCATATTGGTGCATCACCACCACTTCACGCGCGCCAATGCCTTGGGTGGCCATCACTACGGCTTGTGTGACCGGGTAGGTGCCTGCAGCGTTGCCAGATTTGATTTGCTCCAGCCACCAGCGAACCAGTGGCGTTTCAACCACATGAATCGACATTTCAGCGAGCTTTTTGCCCATGCGGGTAGCCATCAATCGGCTTTCTTCGTTGAGTTTGCGGTTATGAACCGCCCAGTCAGCACGCAGAATACCTTCGCGGTCGTCGGCCATCGCCGCACGATGGGCAGCGACCACGCCCATGCCGTCGCAGCTGGCCGCCTGTTTGAGTGCAGTCAGAACAAAGCCCTTTAGTGACGCCACATCATGAACAATGCCGGTGTGAACGGCCGACTCCACACCGTTGGAGAACGTGAAGGCACCCACCGGCAATACCGAGTCACCAAACTGCATGATGCGAATTAGATCTGATGCGTTCATCACTGCGCCTTCTAGCTCGGGTTAATGCTTGTGGTCGTGATCATGGTGGGTGTGCCCGTGGTCATGACTGTGGCTATGGCTGATACCGTCTCCATGACTGTGTACGCCGTGAATCTTCAAGGCGGCTGCATCGAGTTTGTCTTGGGGGCTGGCCACATGAACGTGAGTGTCGGTTTCTTCGGCGCCGCCAAACAGCAATCGGGCTTCTGAACTGGTGAGGTTAGGCAAGATTTGCGCGCCGCCAATAAAGGCATACGGCAGGTGCTGAAAGCCGTGGGTGCGCATTACCGAGTCCATCATTTTGGTTTCGACGGTCAACGGGATGTACACCTCGTTGTTTTTTGTCACGGCCTTCCAGTGTTGGTTGCCCAAGGCATGGCCCAACTCAAAGCTGGTTTTGATCAGCACGTCCAAGGGCTGTTTTTTAAGCTCTTTGAGGTCAATCACCATCACGTCGCGCAGGTTCAGTTGCACAACCACCGCACTGTGATTTTTTTCATCCCACAACAACACGTCGCCGTCTGCCAGCACCACGTTGCGGTCCAGTGAAATCCCCAGGTCAAGGCCGCCGACACTGGTGCGGCGGCAGCGGCTTTTTTGCGCTTCACGCTGATCCAGAATCAACAGGTCAATGGCTGCACCTTCCAGTTTTTGCTTCCATGCCGGGTCTTTCTTGGCGTTGCCCAGAATGTGTTCAATCAAAATCACGTCGCAAACTCCTTCCTTGATTCATTTGCCAAGGCTGCCTGCTCAGGCAGATGCTTGCCCGGCAGGCGCCCGTTCAGACTTTAGCCAAAGAAATAGCGCTGGTTCATGGCGGCGGTATCAATGGGTTTGCAGGTGGCATGCACGCCATCGACTTTCACGGCGAACGTCTCAGGATCGACTTCGATGTGCGGTGTTTGGTCGTTGCGCACCAAGTTCTTTTTGGAAACGGTGCGACAGCCCCGAACAGCCATGACCTGACGTTCCAGCCCGGCTTTTTCTTTCACCCCGTCGTCAAAGGCCGCTTGGGACACAAAGGTCACGCAGGTGTCTTGCAGGGTTTTACCGAAGGCTCCAAACATTGGGCGGTAGAACACCGGCTGCGGGGTTGGCAGCGAGGCGTTGGGGTCACCCATTGCGGCCCAATTGATCATGCCGCCCTTGATCACCATTTTGGGCTTGGCTCCGAAGAAGCGTGGGTCCCACAGCACCAGGTCGGCCATCTTGCCCACTTCGACCGAGCCCAGTACGTGGCTGATGCCTTGGGCAAGGGCGGGGTTGATGGTGATTTTGGCCACGTAACGAAGTACCCGGAAGTTGTCATTGTCGGGGCTGTCTTCAGGCAGTTTTCCGCGCGAGGCTTTCATCGCGTGGGCTGTTTGCATCACGCGTAGCCAGTTTTCGCCAACACGGCCCATTGCCTGAGAGTCGCTGGAAAACATCGAAATCACGCCCATGTCTTGCAACACGTTTTCGGCGGCGATGGTCTCGGGGCGAACCCGGCTTTCAGCAAACGAGACGTCGGCTGGCACGTTCGGGTTGAGGTTGTGACACACCATGATCATGTCGAACAACTCGGCCTGGCTGTTGATGCCGTAGGGCAGGGTCGGGTTGGTCGAGCTGGGCAGTACGTTGTTTTGGCTTGCCACCTTGATGATGTCAGGGGCGTGACCACCACCGGCGCCTTCAGTGTGGAAGGTGTGAATGGTGCGGCCTTCGAAGGCATCGATGGTGTCTTCAACATAGCCGCATTCGTTCAAGCTGTCGGTGTGTACCGACACCTGAACGTCAAATTCATCGGCAGTACGCAGCGCATGGCGCAGTGCGTTGGAGGTTGCGCCCCAGTCTTCGTGAACCTTAAAGCCGGCAACACCCGCAATGACCTGCTCCACCAGCGGGTCGCGGCCAAAGGAGTTGCCCTTGCCGAGCATGCCGACGTTAATCGGCAACCCTTCCAGTGAGCGCAGCATCTGGCGAATGTTCCACGGCCCGGGGGTTACGGTTGTACCGTTAGTGCCATCAGTTGGGCCGATACCCCCACCAAAAAAGGTGGTCACACCGTTGGACAGTGCGTGGTAAGCCTGTTGCGGTGAGATCAAGTGAACGTGAGTGTCGATCCCGGCAGCGGTCAGGATCAAGTGCTCACCGGAGATGGCGTCGGTGCTTACCCCCACCACCAAGCCTTGGGTCACACCGTTCATGGTGCCTGGGTTACCGCTCTTGCCAATACCGGCAATTTTGCCGTCTCGGATACCGACGTCGGCTTTGATCACGCCTTGAATCGGGTCGATGATGGTGACGTTTGTGATCACCAGATCCAGTACGCCGTTGTCTCGGGTCAGGGTGTTATCGGCCCCCATGCCGTCGCGCAGTGACTTGCCGCCGCCATACACAGATTCGTCGCCGTAACCGCGCAAGTCCTTCTCAATTTCGACAAACAGGTTGGTGTCGCCCAGACGGATTTTGTCACCTGTGGTTGGGCCGAACAGGCCTGCGTACTCTTTGCGTGAAATAGTTGGCATCGGTGGCTCCTTTCTAAGATCGCGCGGGCGTCAATGACTCAGCGGCGCGAGTGCAAAGTATGAGAATGAGGTGATTACTGGGCGGGCTTGGAAAACTTGAAGCCGTGATCGACTGCACGCTGAATAGCCTGGAGTTTTTCCGGGCGCTCATGGTTGCTGGTCAGTTTGTCTGGAGCCCAGCCATCGACCAGATTGTTGAAGCCGTACAGGGTTTGCTTGCCCCCGAAAGGCACCAGCGGCACTTCAATTTCGTCGCCCGGCTCGAACCGGATAGCCGTTGTGGCCGAGATGTTCAAGCGCTTGCCATAGGCGGCAGCTCGATCGAATTCCAGGGCACGGTTAACTTCGAAAAAGTGAAAATGTGAGCCGATTTGAATGGGGCGGTCGCCAGTGTTACGTACTTTAACTTTAGTGACGGGCCGGTCTTCGTTGAAGGTGATCGGGGTGTTGGCATAGATGCAGCCGCCCAATGGCACATTGGCTTCATCGCCCTTGTGAACGCCGCCAGGGTTTTTGGCGTGGGGGATTTGGTGGTCGGGGTGAGTATCTTGGTGAGGGCTGGTGGTTTTTTTAGTGCTCATGACGTGATCCTCAAAACGGTTCTGTTTAGCGTTAACCGGATGTAATGCAGGCCGTTATTTGATCGGGTCATGTACGGTGACCAGACGGCTGCCATCGGTGAAGATCGCTTCAACTTGTACGTTTGGAATAAGGTCGCTGACGCCTTCCATGACATCATTTTTGGTCAGCACTTTGCTGGCCTCCGTCATCACGTCTTCTACCGACTTGCCATCTCGGGCACCTTCAAGAGCGGTCACTGTGATGATTGAAACGGCCTCTGGATAGTTCAACTTTAAGCCGCGAGCCTTACGTTTGAATGCCACGTCGGATAACGTGTAAATCATCAGTTTTTCGACTTCTCTGGGGGTGAGCTGCATAAGCCCTCCTATCAACAATGCGGTAAAAAACTAACGTTTTAGAGTGCTGCCAAGAACTACCCACTCACCCAATAGCGCCTCAGGTTCACAGGCGCAAGGCAAGTTCCCCGGTGGGTGTGCAGACGCCTTGCGAGTGATTGAGCAGGCGTTTGGGTATTTCATTGCGTTGATCATTCATATCCCTTGGATGGGCGCGATCAGAGCCTAGACCATAATTTTTAGCTTACGAATGACGGCCTTGGTGCCGGGTGCAACCCAGAGACGGGAGTTGACGAAAGGTTGCGTGGGGTGGTGGCTATAAAATTGTTAGATTAATCAATGATATAGCCAGTTTTGTTGTTTGTTTTCGAGTAAGGACGTTAAGTACTTATGGCTCGTTAATGACTAAAAATTCATTTTTTTAGTCGGAAAATGCTTACGTTTAAGTGCTTCAGATCACCTAAATGAGTGGTTTATTTCTGAAAATTCTCTGGATCAAACCTCTGTTTGGGGGGGCTCAAGCAGCAGGCCTTTACATCAGCCTTCATGGGTTTTTTTTGAGGTTTTTCTTAACAGGTGCTGGTGGCCGTGATGCGAGTAGAGAGCATCATGCACTTGGTCATTTAATTTGGTGAGTTGCTTGAGCATGTCCATGCTTAGCCAAAGATAAGCATAGAAGGGCGTTTCAACATGTTTGCCTTCAATGCCTTTAACAACCAGATCATGTAAATCATGAGTTGCATCACGCAGCGCGCTGCTGATTTCGTTATTTGAGTCGCCGTTGCATAACTTATCTTGCAGTGACTGTATCGCTTGAGGAATTAAACGATGTGCCTGGCGTAAAACCGGTTCGTTTTCAATCAGTAAGTGGCTTTCGGGGGACGACCAGTAAGCATCAATCATCAAACTCAAAGTGGCCAACACATTGCGGTGTAAATTTTGCAGTGAATTAAATACTTCAGGCTTGATATGGCTTTCGTTACTGGCAGGGGCTATGTAGTTGCGAAGTTTGACGATCGCGTCCAGCTCGTCTTTTAACTGCTCTTCTAATACCGGGCGCTCACGGGTGTTGCTGGCAAAGTAGGCGGCATACAGAGTGCTCAATGTGCCCAAGCTATTGCTGAACTTGATGCGCAGGTCGGTATAGGCTCTTTGAGGGTAAATGCTGGTATAGATCATTGCCAAAATGGAGCCTGCCAACACATACACACTGCGCCATACGGCGGTTTCCATATCGTGTGGAGAGGAACAACTGACCACTGCGAGCGTTGAGCCAATCAACAGCGCCATATAGGGGTGTTTGCCGAGTGTCAGGTAGCCACACACCAACATCACAACTGCACACCACAACAACATAAGCGGGAACGAATAAATCTCCAGATACAGCGCAACCAGCCCAGACAGGGCGCCAATGACGGTGCCGCCCGTTCGCTGCACAGCCCGTGAAAACACATTGCCCCAATAAGGCTGAGGCCCCATCACAATCAACATGGTAATCAGTGCCCAAGACGCATCGGCGCTGTTTACAAAGCGAATGGCACTGAAAGTGATGAGAAAGGCCAAGCTGATCCGGATCGCATGAATCCAGCGGTAGTACCGACAGGCCAACTGCTCCAGGTACGAGATTTTCTTTCCCAGCTGCATGTCTGTCCCAACCGCTGTAATGGATTGGGCTGCCAGCTTAGTTCAGGCTGAGAGCGTCCACCACTGTGCGACCTGAATGTCTGATTCTGCGCAGGTAAGTCCTTCAGCGGCGATAATTACTTGTGTAAACCAAAGATGGACTGGCCGACAAGTAGGTATCTGAGGTGGCTTTTGAGCGGCTTGGGTAGCTGGGTTGAGGGAGGGGAGCCTGAGCTGTAAAAAAGGCCATTACCTTCATGGGGATCCAGTAATGGCCAAAGTTCTCAACCAAAGAGAGCGTCAGGGCAAACCTGACGGACGAGAATGTACCAACAGGGCATTTAGTTAGCTAGCTAAGTACGTGCGAAACAGTTTTACCTCATGCGCAATAATGGTGCATTTTTGGCTTGTAGCTGTAGGAAATCCTCAGAAAAACCGGGGCTGGGGAGGCCGTTTTGTTATTTTAATGACAGCAGGATCGGTTATTTCGAACAGGTCTATTTAGATTTTTTGATGAAAGTGCAACAGCTAATGAAGTAAGTCTTTTGATTTTGCTCGAGTATTTTATAAATTTAGTCATGGGGTGCGCTTAGTCATACTGTTAGATTTGATAGTGTCATGTGCTCTTTTGCTGGATTAGTCTGGTGTCTCTGAAAAGTGATGCCTGACTGTCGGTTTGTAGTGAATGGCTATGGGCTTTTTGCGATAGGTGTGGGTGTGACTTATTTTGGGCGAGATTTCTAGATAACGAATTGGGAGTTGCAGCTATGACCCATTTAATCCGCGCAGGTGGTTTGAACCCTGGGTTTGGCGATCAGGGGGGCGTTAATTTAAAACACACCGGTCAGGAATCCTTGTTAAGAGCGATTGCTAGCACTGATGATGGGGTGTTGGTACTTTCGGCGAGTCCTGGTGTTTTTGGTTATTGGCTAACAAAATTTACTCTTAGAGGTGAGCTTGATAAGCGCTTTGGAAATCAAGGGTTTTTTCATTCCAACGATTCAATCGGTCGTAATCTTCATGTTCTAAATGATGGCGAGTTTTTGGTGGTTGATGGTGTAGACACAACTTTGGTCTTTACGAAGTATCTGGCGGATGGTGAGTTGGATACAAGCTATGGTGAAGGAGGGCGTGTCAGGTTTCCAGTTGAAAATTTAAACATTACCCTGTCGGGGCAGGTCGGGAAATATATTGGGGTGGGCACACTTGAAAACACCTCGAAAATATTGCCTTCGACTTTAAGTGATGACGCGCTGCCTGAGCCGGTGGGTAAAGTATTAAGCGTTATGGATGATGAGCATATATATATCGTGTTATCCCTTTTGTGGGGTGGCGACAATGATGTCACTCCGGTGGTAATCCGATTTGATGTTCGAGGCGCACTGGATCTTACGTTCAACGGCAGTGGCTATGTTGTGGTTAAACACTCCGATGGAGATAAAGGTTACAGTGTGTTGAAAGATGCGGCTCTCCAAGTTAACAGTGGCCATAAAGCTATATTGGTACTGGTAAAACCAATCTCTAACTTGCATGAGCCGCAACCTCAAGGTGATCATTTAGTTTTGCGGTTCAACCATGATGGTACTCAGGATTATGCGTTTGGAGGTTTAAGCTCTAAAAACAATGGGATACGGATAAAGTACGATGACTTTGAGTTCCCTTGGAAACTGGTTGTTGATGAGACGGGTCAGTTAAAAGTGCTGGGACATGGCATGGGTGAAACAGCACCCAATTCAACATCGGTTATTCAAGCCTATGACCAAGATGGGTCTATAGATATTGATTTTAATGAGGGCGTACCGCTTGAGCGTGATTTGGCTCCTGGTTGGGGAATATGGGTGGATGGTGCATCACGGGGGCGAGATGAAAAATATCAGCTCATAACCTGTGCCATAAACATGGGTGAGTTACTGATGTACTCTGGTCGGATCTTACAGACGGGGAAGTTTGATGATTCGTTCGCCAGTAACGGCCTCCAGACCATTGAAACACAGTATTCAAGGTGGTCAGGTGCTTCGACTATGACATTGCATAAAAATGGCGATATTCTCCTTGGGCATCATGATTATATTTATTGGCTGCTGGGGTGATGTTATTCACGTCACCCAGCCTCATTAACATGTCTTAAGCCTAGGCACGCACTGACAGAGGCGCTACCCTTTGCGCCATGCAATTACCTGACTTGAACTTATTGGTTGCCCTGAACATCTTGCTTGAAGAAGGCTCAGTGGTGGGCGCGGCGCGGCGTATGAACCTCAGTGCTCCCGCCATGAGCCGAACCTTGACCCGCATCCGTGAAACCCTCAATGACCCCATTTTGGTGCGTTCAGGGCGTGGGTTGGTGCCCACGCCCAGAGCGCTTGAGTTGCGTGAGCAAGTGCGTGGCGTGGTTGAGCTGGCTCACGGGGTGTTCACACAAAGTCAGGTCAGCGATTTAAGCCAGTTGGAGCGAACCTTCAGTATTCGCGCCAATGACGTGTTCTTTGGCGTGTATGGCGGGGCGTTACGCCAAAAAATGGCGTTGGAAATGCCCAAAGCTACTCTGCGAGTCGTGCCCGAAGGGTTCACTGATGATGAGGCGCTGAGCGAAGGGCGCATTGACCTCGCGATCTGCGCCACGAACAAGTTCAGCGCTGATATCAAAGTGCAAAGGTTGTTCAGTTGTCCCTTTGTGGGGCTGGCGCGTGAAGACCATCCAATATTTGAGCAGCCGATTACCGCCCAGCGGTTTGTCGAATATGACCACATCAGTGTGTCTCGCCGGGGGCACGCCCGAGGGCCCATTGATACGGTGTTGGCGCAGCAGGGCCTTGAGCGTCGAGTGTCCTTCACCACGCCCACCTTTTACTCGGCCATTTTTGCTTTGGCAGGCGCCAATTTGATCTTGCCGCTTATGCCTCAGGTGTTACTCAACACGCTGGAACCTATGGGATTGAAGTTACGGGCATTTGAGTTGCCTATCACGCTGCAACCCGTAGACATCGTTCAAGCATGGCACCCGCGTCTGGATAATGACCACGCCCATCGCTGGCTGCGCCGTACCCTCAAGACCTTCTGTGAACACTCGGTGTTCTAACGTCCAATTGGCTTGCCCCTCTGCGCTGGCGAAGGCTGCGATCTTTTTAAACAGCAAAAGGTCACTGCCCTCGACAGCTCAAACGAGATATTGATGCGTTGTGGATTGCGTTAAACGCACTTCACAGTTAGCTATTTATCAATTTTTATAGCTATCAAGGCTGATTAAACTTTCTGTCATCGATTAGACGACGGAGTTAGCCATGTATTGGCGTTTTAAACGCGCGCACCAATCACCGACGGGAGCCCGGCGATGACGTCATTGGTTGCCGGGTCGGTGGCGACGCCCGCGCCAGCCCCTGCGAACAGCGCCGCGTTAGGGCTGCGGATATTTACCGGTTTGGTGGGGGTGCTGCTGGCCGTGCTGGTGTCGGGGTTTAACGAGAACGTCACCAAAGTGGCAATGCCAGATATTCGCGGCGCTATGGGCATCAGCTATGACGAAAGTGCTTGGTTGCTGGCGGTGTATTCAGCCACGTCCATCAGTGCGATGGCGTTTGCCCCCTGGTTTGCGGGGACCTTATCGCTGCGTCGTTTCACACTGTCTGCCATTGGCGCTTTTTTGCTGCTGGGCATCCTTTGCCCGCTTGCACCCAATACCCATGTGCTGATGCTGCTCAGAACCTTGCAAGGGTTTGCAGGGGGGGCATTGCCGCCCATGTTGATGTCGGCAGCGTTGCGTTTTTTGCCGCCGAGCATTCGTTTATATGGCTTGGGCGGTTATGCGCTAACCGCCACCTTTGGCCCCAGCTTTGGTACGCCATTGTCTGCTTGGTGGGTGGAGTACGCCGGTTGGCAGTGGGCGTTTTGGCAAATCATCCCGCTGGGTTTGCTGGCAATGGTGTGTGTGGCTTGGGGCTTGCCGCAAGACCCGTTGCGGCTGGAGCGCTTCAAGCAATTTGACTGGCGTGGCCTGCTGTTGGGTTTGCCGGGCTTGATCATGCTGGTGTTGGGGTTGGAGTTGGGCCAGTGGCAAAACTGGTTTGAATCACAAATGATCCGGATTTTCATCGTCGGCGGACTGGGCCTGCTGGTGCTGTTCTTCATCAATGAGTGGTCACACCCACTGCCGTTTTTCAAATTGCAGTTACTCAAAATCCGCAACCTGAGCCATGCCCTTATCACGCTTGCTGGGGTGCTGTTTGTGTTGCTGGCGGTGATCAAGATTCCGTCCAGCTATTTGGCACAGATTCAAGGTTATCGCCCGCTCGAAACGGCGCCCGTCATGCTGATGGTGGCGCTGCCTCAACTGATCGCACTGCCCTTGGTGGTTGCGTTGTGCAACCTGCGTTGGGTCGATTGTCGCTGGGTGCTGGCTATCGGGTTAGGGCTGTTGGCCTTGGCCTGTGGCTTGGGTTCACAAGTGACCTCGACCTGGAGCCGAGAAAATTTCTACGTGCTGCAAGGCATACAGATCATCGCCCAGCCGATGGCGGTGATCCCGTTGTTGATGCTCGCCACGGGGGGATTGAACCCGGCAGATGGGCCGTTTGCTTCGGCATGGTTCAACACCGTGAAGGGCTTTTCAGCGGTGGCGGCGAGTAGCCTGCTGCAAGTGCTAACCGTCAATCGTGAGCACTTTCACTCAATGATGCTGGTGGATCGTTTGGGTAACTCGCCGTTGGTGAGCGCGGGAGCCGATTTGGCGCGCCGGGTTCACCAGCAGGCGATGGTGCTGACTTCGTCCGACCTTTACCTGTTTGTGGCGGCGTTGGCGCTGTTGTTGGTGGTGTTTATTCCTTTTGGCCCGACGCGTATCTATCCGCCGGGCACTGTTGGAGCAGTGAAATGAGTACGACGAGCGGGCGCAAGCCTTTGGTAATGGCGGGTGCGGGTTTGCTGGCGGCAGCTGTGGTGTACGGGTTGTGGCATGTGGTTTTCAGTGCCGGGCCGGTGCAGAGCACCAATGATGCGTTTGTCAGCGCCGACTACACCTTGATTGCGCCCAAAGTGGCGGGTTTTATCGACGAGGTGTTGGTGCAAGACAACCAGTCGGTCAAGGCGGGTCAATTGCTGGCACGCATAGACCCAAAGGACTATCAGGCCGATGTGCAAGCCGCCAAGGCGGGCGTGGCCACGGCCCAGGCGCAACAGGCCAATGCGTGGGCGATGCTGGAGCGCCAGCGCTCGCTGATCGAACAAGCCAAGGCCACTGTCGATGCGGATTATGCGCAGGTCGAATTTGCTGAGCATGAGTTGCAGCGCTATCAGCATTTGGCCGGGCAGGGTGCGGGCACTTTGCAAAACTCACAGCAAGCCAAGAACCGTTCACAGACCGCACGTGCCGAGTTGGCGCAGCACAAGGCAGCGCTTGAAGCGGCCCGTCAGCAAACTCAGGTGCTGACCGCACAAAGCAGTGCAGCCCAGGCTTCGGTGCAACATGCTCAGGCATTGTTGGCGAGGGCCGAGCTGGATTTGTCGCACACCCAATTGCTGGCTCCGTTTGACGGAGTTGTAGGGCGACGCAGTGTTCGTTTGGGTGCTTATGTGAAACCCGGCGACCCTGTGCTGGCGGTCGTGCCTTTGGCTCAGGCTTATGTGGTGGCTAACTTTCTGGAGCATCAACTGACGCATATGGCCCCGGGCCAGCGGGTAAGTATTGAGGTGGATACCTTCCCCGGCGAAACCCTGCATGGCACGCTCGACAGCATTGCCCCGGCAACCGGCGTTACCTTTTCACCGATTGCCCCGGACAACGCGACGGGTAACTTCACCAAAGTTGTTCAACGCATTCCCGTCAAAATCGTCCTCGATCAGGGCCAGGTTTTGGCCAATCAACTGCGCTTGGGTATGTCGGTTCAAACTTCGGTCGATACCAGCGCAACATCAGAGCAGCAGGTCAGCGCACGATGAAGTCCCCCTTTTTGACCTGCGCTGTGGTCTGTTACAGCGCGTTGAGCTTGAGTGGTTGCGTCATGGGCCCGGATTTTCATCCCCCTACGCCGCAATTGGCCGGCCGTTGGGCTGAAACCGAGAGCGAAGCGGGGCATAGCCGTGCCGTCGAGTCGGCAGTTGACCCGCGATGGTGGGACAGTTTTGGCGATAAACAGTTGTCGGCGCTGGTGCTTGAGGCCCAACAGAGCAACTTTGACCTTCAATTGGCGGCCAGCCGGCTTGAGCAAAGCCTCGCCCTGCGCCGACAAATTGCCGCCGATACGCTGCCCTCAGTGGGGGCAGCGGCAGATTACAGCCGCAGTCGTAATAGCCAACGAGGTCTTAATGATCCGTCGGGGCACAATGGCAAGCAGGCGTTCAATGTGTGGAATGGCGGGATTGGCATCAGTTGGGAGGCTGATCTTTGGGGGCGGGTGAAGCGCTCAGTGGAGGTCGCAGATGCTTCGGTGCAAATGGCGCAAGAAGATCGTCATGCCATACAACTGTGGGTGATTGTGCAAACGGCCCAGCACTACATTCAACTGCGGGGTACTCAGCAAGCACTGTTGGTGGTGCAACAAAACCTGAAAATCGCCCAGCGCAGCCTGCAGCTCACGCAGTTGCAATTACAGGAAGGGGTGGCGACGGATCTGGAAGTATCAGAAGCCGGTGCTCAAGTCGCAGAAATTGAAGCGCGCATGGCGCCTTTGCAGCAGCGCAGTGCGCAGTTGATCAACTCATTGAGCTTGTTACTGGCCCGAGAGCCCAGAGCGTTGCAACAGCAATTAAGCCTGCCAGCATCAGTACCCGCTTACGCGTCGAATGTACCGGTTGGATTGCCCAGTGAGTTGGCCCAGCGTCGCCCTGATATTCGTCGTGCCGAAGCACAACTGCACGGGGCTACCGCTTCAATTGGAGTGGCCAAGGCGGACTTTTATCCGCGTATCACGCTGTCCGGCAATCTCGGGTTTCAGGCCATGCAGTTATCGGACTTGGGCAGTTGGGGCTCGCGCAATTTTGCGTTTGGGCCAGGTTTGAGCGTGCCGTTGTTTGAGGGTGGGCGCTTGCAGGGGGCATTGCAGCTGCAAGAAGGACGTCAGCAAGAAGCCGCTATCGGGTACCAAAAAACCGTCTTGCGGGCTTGGCATGAAGTGGACGATGCAATGGTGGCGTATCAGGCCAGCCAGCGTCGGCGGGACAGCCTTGCGCAGGCTGTTGCGCACAATCAGCGGGCGCTGGACAGCGTTCATCAGCAATATGCCCAAGGCACAGTGGATTTTCTCAACGTACTGACTGTGCAAAATGCGTTGCTGGCCAACGAAGCGGCATTGGTAGACAGCACGGCGGCGGTCTCGTTGTCGCTGGTTGATTTGTATGCGGCGCTGGGAGGTGGGTGGCAAGCATTGCCCGTCAACGTGACAAAGGGGTGAGCTTCACAGCAGATTTGCTATGCTCGCCGCCTTGACCGTAAACGCCAGGATAGGCGTGTCCAGTTCACATTGAGCGTATTTATGTCTGCTGAAACCCGTGACACAACGGTACGTTTTTCGCGTTCCGACTACAGAACCCTTGGGCTGGCAGCCTTGGGCGGGGCGCTGGAAATTTACGATTTCATCATTTTCGTGTTCTTTGCCCTGACCCTCAGTCAGCTGTTTTTCCCGCCGGACATGCCCGAGTGGTTGCGCTTGTTGCAAAGTTTCGGGATTTTCGTGACCGGCTATCTGGCACGGCCGTTGGGCGGGATTCTGATGGCGCACTTTGCTGACCATCTGGGGCGTAAACGGGTGTTCAGTCTCAGCATTTTGATGATGGCGCTCCCGTGTCTGCTGATCGGGGTTATGCCAACCTACGAAGACATCGGTTATTTCGCTCCTCTGATCCTGTTGGCATTGCGCATCCTGCAAGGCGCCGCTGTCGGGGGCGAGGTGCCCAGCGCGTGGGTGTTTGTTGCCGAGCATGCTCCGGCTGGGCGCAGAGGTTACGCGTTGGGCTTTTTGCAGGCCGGGCTGACCTTTGGCTATCTATTGGGCGCACTCACCGCCACCTTGCTGGCGCAGTTGTTCACGGCTGCCGAAATCCTCGATTACGCGTGGCGCTTCCCGTTTTTATTGGGCGGCGTATTTGGTGTGATTGGTGTGTGGTTGCGTCGCTGGTTGAGCGAAACCCCCGTGTTTCTGGCCTTGCGTGACCAGCGTGAAGGCCGGGCTGAGTTTCCGTTGCGCACGGTGCTGCGTGATCATCGTCCATCATTGCTGCCAGCGGCACTGCTCACGTGTGTGCTGACCAGTGCGGTGGTGGTGTTTGTGGTCATCACCCCGACAGTGATGCAACAGCGCTTCGGCATGACTGCCAGCCACACTTTTGCCCTCAGCAGTCTTGGGATTGTGTTCTTGAATATTGGCTGCGTGCTGGCTGGCCTGATTGTCGATCGTATTGGCGTGTGGCGCAGCATTGTGCTGTACAGCGTGCTGTTGCCGCTGGGCATTGGCCTGCTTTACGCAAGCCTGGTCGGGCAGTGGGCGTTGCCCGGCCTGGCTTATGCGTTTGCCGGTTTGACCTGCGGAATTGTCGGGGTGGTGCCATCGGTGATGGTGGGATTATTCCCTGCGCCAATCCGGGTTTCGGGTATCTCGTTCACCTACAACATCGCCTATGCCTTGTGGGCCAGTACTACGCCGTTGTTGCTGATTGCATTGATGCCGTGGAGCCCGTGGGTGTGCGTGGTGTTTTGCGTGGTGATGGGCGTGGTCGGTTTGCTGACTGCGCGTTGGTTCGGCTTTGGCCGTGCCAATGAGGTTGAGCAGCGCTTGTTGGCCAAGGCGCACGTGTAGCGGCTATTTTTCGGGTTTTTTCATGTTTGGTGAAACAACAGCCAATAGCGGCGACCAACGCTGGAGTGCTCTGGCAACTCAGTTGGCCTTTAACAATGAGGCCGAAGTCGAGCGCCTATTCGTCTGCCCTTTGTTGCAAGCATTGGGCTATGAACCCCACGACATCGCATCGCAGGTGTCTGTGAAGTTCTACCAGGGTGCCAAGCCGGGCAGGCCCTACCAGGCCGATTTTGTGGCTTACGCCGGGGCAGAACATAACCGCACGACCTCGCTGATGGTCGTGGAGGTTAAAGCGTTTAAGGCGTCTCTTGAGGGCGCCAAAGAGCAAGCGGAGTTCTACGCGTTTGGTCTGCGTGCGCCTGTGTTGCTGATCACCAATGGGTGTTCGTTACAGGTGTGGCAAACCTGGCAAGCGGCTGATAGTGAGCTGATTTTTGAATCGAAAATAACCGACTTGCTTAAACACAGGCCAGCGCTTGAACGCCTGCTTTGCAAGCAGGCGTTAGTGAAATTTGTACAAGGTTTAAAGCAAACGACCCTAACAGGGGCGGCTGATTTTACCGAGTACAAGTCCGCAGAATTAACCCGGCTTCAGCAGCGTGCTGTGCCTCGTCGGTTGTTGGCAGAGCTTGGCGGTGAGGTGTTATCAACCGCGCTACTGGAGGTTTATGACCAAGGTGCGTTGATTGTTGCGCCGTCCGGATATGGCAAAACAGTGCTATCCAAACAACTGGTCATGGACGCCCTCAATACCGGGTGTTCTAACCCGCAGGCGATTAATGCCGTTGAAGTGCCGTTGTTTGATTTCTCTTCGCTGGGGTGCGATTTACTGGATTTCATTTATCAGCGCATCAAGGCTCATCAGCATGAGATAACGCTGGCGGGGGTAAAACAGTCCATACAGGCGCACGGCATTACCTTGGTGTGTGACGGCTTTGAATATGTGCCGGAACACGCTCGTAAAAACGTTGAGTCCCAGATAGGTGTGTTTAGACGCGATTACCCAAAGGCCCAGGCATTTATCTTTTCACGCTCATCGGTTGTGCTGCGTTCGGGGTTGCCATGCCTGAAGCTGGATAAGCTCAACAACACTGAGCAGCGGGAGATGACGATCAGTGTGATGGGCAAGGCGTTCCCATTTACGGGCATGCCGTACGTTCTGACTGAACTCAGTGAAGTGCCGCTGTTGTTGCGGCTCATTATTGATTTTTTTGTTGAGAACAATACGTTCCCAAGCCGCCTGAACGAATTGTTTGAACATTGGCTGTTACAACTGCGTGACGCCGTGGTGAGTACCCCGACGGACAGCGTTCACTTCGACAGTGCGTTGCGCTTGATTGCGAGCATGGGCTTGCAACGTCGAATGCCTGCTCACCAAGTACTCAACGCCATTGAGGCGTCGGGTTTAAACGCAGGCATCTTTGACAAACTCGTTAGCGCTGGAGCGCTGTTGTACAGCGGCACCAGCGTAGGGTTTGTGCACGATGCCTTGGCCGACTACCTGCATGCGCGAGCGTTGATGGATTTACCGGATTCAGACGTTCAGCGCGCTATTGGTGCCGTCAGTATCCAGCCCGACTCCCTCTTGCCCGTGATGATGATTTTGCTGGCGCAGACACCTGAAGCGTGTGCGTTGGTTTGGCAAAAGCTTGAGGCCTTACCGTTACGGCGCTATGTAGAAATAGCGCGTATGTGCAAGGGCGCAGGTGCCCCGGCACACGATAACGGCCACGTTTTTTTGAGTGGGACGTTAAACACCATTGAGGCCATGCTGAACCGGTATTTTCCGGGTGTTAAAGCGTTACTTAAGCAGGCCTTGGTTTACTCAGAGTTGCCGGTTGAAAACCTGGCAATACAAGGCGGTATTAATCCTGCACAGCCCTTGAGTTTTTTGTACCGTTTAAACCCCTCAAGTATTCAAGCGCCGCGTGTGGTGCAACAGCCGCCCGCTGATAAATCATGGGTGCGTCACCTAGACCTTAAAAGCACACGATTGAATCTCAATGGCGGCCAATATGCCGCCGCACAAGCAGTAAAAAGCGCAGTTAACGACCTGGTTCGCAAACAAGCTTTACGAGGCGGTGCGCTTTTGGCGAATGAGCGCTCACTGTCGAGGTTGAGGTACTTGGATTCGATCAAGGCTGTGAGGGTGACGCCGGATCACTCGCTGTCTGAAAACCTCGCGTGTCTGCGGCCGTTTTTCGATAGAGCAGTCCCTGCCCGCGGGCACTCTCAAGCAGCCTTTAGCATCAGGTCATTAATTGACGATTTGGAACTGCTGCAACGCTCGGGCTGGCAGCAACTGGATTGGTGGTGGCTGCCTTTGTGGGGCGACGAAGAGGCAATGTTCGAGCAGCCAGAACGCGTGAAGACTTATCTTGATGCCCATTTTGCCCGGGCGGCCGCTCTGTACCTGGACATCGTAAACACCAGCTTTGGCGGTATAGCCAAGGAGTTTTCGTATTTCAACCTGATGCCGTTTCGCAGAGAGGCGATTGTTTTCGGCGAGCCTCATGAACGCAGCATTAACTGGTACTGGGTGCCGGTAGAGCATGCGACGCAAACCACCACGGTTTGTTGGTTTGAGCATGAGGTCGCAGATGGGATGTTTAACAACGCCGCCAAGCGAAGCCATGTGGCGTCTGAATTGATCAGGTTGCAGCGATCAGTCAGTGCGATGTATCAGTCAGGTGGCGGAGGGGCTTTTCCGGCACCTGATCAGTTGTTTCAGGGGCACCAATACAGTTTTGAGACGCCCGCACTGACGGAAGCCATCAGCATGATTAAAAGCGATATAGAAGGCCTGTTTTGGGATCTGATTCATTGATCTGCGGGGGCGGCCAGTCAAGCCTTGATTGCCGTCATTAATAGGAAGCATTACTATTCGCGCCCCCGCCTTCATAGCCCATTGCAATGACTCATAAACCGCCTCGCAGAACGGGCTTTTTTGAACATTACGAAGAGTTGATCGGGACTTGGACCCGCCGCTTGCGCAATCGTCAGCAGGCGCAGGACCTGGCCCACGACACCTTTGTGCGCGTGCTCGAATCCGACTCGGATGCCGTGGAGCAACCGCGTGCGTACTTGCATCAGACTGCGCGCAATATCGCGGTGGACGGGTTTCGCCGTGAAGAGCGGCGTGACGCTAAGGAGCTGGCTGCCGTGCCGCCAAGTTCATCCGAGACGGGCGACCCGGAGCAGTACATGCGCGCTGTTCAATTGGCCGAGGCAGTCGAAAAAGCCTTGCTTGAACTCCCTCTCAACTGCCGCAAAGTATTTGTCTGGCAGAAGATCGAAGGCTTGACCCAAGCCGAGATTGCCGAGCGGTTGGGGTTGTCCAAGAACATGGTGGAAAAGTATATGATCCGCACCCTGCGTCACTTGCGTGAACGTGTGGAGGCCCCGTGATGAGCACAGCCCCAGAGGTAATGTTGACGACGTTGCAGGCCATTGATGCGTTGGCAGGCATAAGGATTCCATGATGGAAACGCAAGACTGTACCTGTGATCGCGCAAGCGTTCGTGACACAGCGGCGACTTGGTTCGCGAGGGTGCAAGCGCAAACGCTGGATGCGCAGCAGCAGGCTGAATTTGAGGCGTGGCGCACCCAGCACACTTCTCACGCAGCCGAATATCAGTGGCTGGCCAGCCTGTGGTCAGCTGCCGATACGCTGCCGGACTCACGCTGGCAAGCGCTCTGCCAATCACCCGCGGCGCCTGTAAAACGACGTTCATTGCTGCGTTATGGGCTCGCGGCGAGTGTGCTGATCGTTGCCGCTGGCGCGGGACTGTGGTTGCAGCAGCCCGCCGTTTACGAGGCCGAGTTTACGACGGCATTAGGTGAGCGGCGCGACATTCAATTGCCCGATGGTTCAACCCTGGAACTCAATGGCCGCACTCACTTGCGCGTTCACTTTGAGCGTCAGTTGCGCAAGGTTGAGCTGGAGCAGGGCGAGGCCATGTTCAGTGTGGCCCACGACAATAACCGACCCTTTGTTGTGCAAGCCGGGGCTGCGCAAGTAACGGTGACAGGCACCCGCTTTGATGTGCGCCGTGATGGCGGGCAAGCGCGGGTGGCCGTGGAGTCTGGCCATGTGCAGGTGGAAGGCCGAGATCCCCGTGACTTGGTTAGGCTGACAGCAGGCTTGGGCACCCAGGTGAGCGCGCAAGGGCAAGTAGCGCCGGCCTATGCGGTCAACACTCAAGCCCTCACAGCGTGGCGTAAGGGGCAATTGGTGTTTAACGACGCAACCTTGGGTGAGGTGGCTGAAGAAGTGTCGCGCTATCGCGCTCGGCCACTGCACGTAAGCACGCCTGCGCTGGCGCAGTTGCGTTTGTCCAGTGTGTTTAAAACCAATGACACCGACGCCTTGCTCAATGCTTTGCCGAAGATTTTGCCGGTAGCGATCAAAACCCGAGCCGATGGTAGCCAAGAAATAATTTCACGATAAATTCAGGT
This sequence comes from Pseudomonas sp. E315, assembly GCF_055406205.1. Classification (NCBI taxonomy): domain Bacteria; kingdom Pseudomonadati; phylum Pseudomonadota; class Gammaproteobacteria; order Pseudomonadales; family Pseudomonadaceae; genus Pseudomonas; species Pseudomonas sp. E315. The sequence continues at coordinate 426,348 of NZ_JBUZPJ010000001.1, forward strand.
TTTTTTTGAGTTCTTCGTCTTCTTGATCAACTGCAACTGGTTTGCATTAACAGTCGCACTCTCATGCGATCAACAGGGCAAGACTCGACGTGAAAAACAAGACGGCTGGCGCACGGGCTTTTGGGCTCAAGACCTCCATAAAAACGACTCACAACCACCCTCGTGGGGCACGTTGGTTGCCTTTGGCGCTGGCCTTGGCGGTTAGCGCCGCGATGCCATGCGCATTGGCTAGCGACCTTGCCTCAAGCGCGATTCATATCCAGGCCCAACCTTTAGGATCAGCCTTGAGTCAATTGGCTCAGCAAGCGTCATTGCAGATGTTTTTCAGCCCGCAAATGGTGGCCGGTAAACAAGCGCCTGCGGTTGAAGGCAACCTCACTGCCGAACAGGCATTGGGCGCGTTGCTGCAAGGCAGTGGTTTGAACTACGAAATGAATGGCGACGCTGTGACTTTGGTTGAGGCAACACCGCTGAGTGCGGCGGCACCGTCAGGCGCGCTGGAGCTTGGCCCGGTGGATGTCAAAGTGGTGGGCGACTGGCTGGGTGATGCTAACGAAGCTGTGGTGCAAAACCATCCCGGGGCGCGCACGGTGGTGCGTCGCGAAGCGATGGTTGAACAGGGCGCAATGAACGTCAGTGACGTGCTCAAGCGTATTCCGGGTGTACAGGTACAAGCCCCAAACGGCACTGGCGGCAGTGATATTTCGCTGAACGTTGGGGTGCGGGGGCTCACTTCGCGTTTGTCGCCCCGTTCGACGGTACTGATTGACGGCATTCCGGCAGCCTTTGCGCCCTATGGTCAGCCGCAATTGGCGATGGCGCCCATTTCGTCCGGCAACCTGGACAGCATCGACGTGGTGCGAGGGGCGGGCTCGGTACGTTATGGGCCACAAAACGTAGGGGGCGTGATCAACTTTGTAACTCGCGCCATTCCCGAAACCTTTGAGGGTGAAGTTGGTACGACATTAGAAACCTCGGAGCGCGGTGGCTGGAAGCACATTGAATCGGCCTTTTTGGGCGGCACGGCCGAGAATGGCATCGGCGCCGCGCTGTTGTATTCCGGCGTTAATGGCAATGGCTATCGTGCAAACAACAATGGCAACGACATTGATGACGTGTTGCTCAAAACCCACTGGGCACCCACCGATCAGGACGATTTCAGCCTTAACTTCCATTATTACGACGCCACGGCTGACATGCCCGGCGGCCTGACCCAAGCGCAATATGACGCAGACCCTTATCAATCCGTCCGCGACTGGGACAACTTCAGTGGCCGGCGCAAGGATGTGTCGTTCAAGTACCTACGCCAGATCGACGATCAGACTCAATTTGAAGTTTTGACCTATTACACCGACAGCTTTCGTGGCAGCAACATCGCCTCGCGCACTCAGGACGTGCTGGTTTCGTACCCGCGCAATTACCACACGTACGGCATCGAACCACGGTTGTCCCATGTGTTCACGCTTGGGCCTGTCACGCAGGAAGTCGGGGTGGGTTATCGCTATTTAAAAGAGGCAATGCACGAACAGGCCAGTCAGCTTGAGCTGGTTGATAACAGACCGGTGAGCACCCCAAAAGGCGACGGGCATGTGTATCAGGACCGCACCGGCGGGACAGAAGCCAGCGCGTTTTACATCGACGACAAGATTGATGTGGGCAACTGGACGGTCACACCGGGTATTCGTTTTGAGCGCATTAGCACCAACTGGCATGAGCGCCCGGTAGTGGGGCTCAACGGCAAGCCCGTTGAAGAAAAACGTCGCAGCATTGACAGCAACGAAGCGTTGCCGGCATTGAGCGTGATGTACCACCTATCGGACGCGTGGAAGCTGTTCGCCAACTACGAAACCTCATTTGGCAGCTTGCAGTATTTCCAGTTGGGTCAAGGGGGCATCGGCAATGAGCCAGCAGCCGGGTTGAAGCCTGAAAAAGCCAAAACCTATGAAGTGGGTACCCGTTATGACAACGGTTCATGGGGCGGGGAAGTGACGCTGTTTTACATCGACTTTGCCGATGAGCTGCAATACATCAGTAAGGATGTGGGCTGGACTAATCTGGGAGCAACCAAGCACCAAGGGTTGGAAACATCAGTGCATTACGACATGGCAGCGCTGGACTCACGCCTGGAAGGCCTGACAGTCAATGCGGGGCTCACCTATACCAAGGCTACGTCCGAGGGCGACATCGAGAACTTCAAGGGTCGAGATCTGCCGCTGTACTCACGCCAAGTGGCCAACCTTGGCGTGCGTTATGCCGTCAACCGTTGGACCTACAACGTGGACATGTTTGCCCAGTCCAAACAACGGGCACCCGGCTCGGGCGGAACTTACATCACCGATCCGACAGCGGATGGCCGTTATGGTGACATACCGGGTTACGCGAGCTGGAGCACACGCGTGGGCTACGATTTTGGCCCGCAGGCCTCAAACCTCAAGTTGGGTGGCGGAATCAAAAACCTGTTTAACCAGCAATACTTCACCCGCTCCAGCGATAACAACTCAGGGATTTATCTGGGTGAACCGCGTACGTTTTTTGTGCAGGCCAGCGTAGGGTTTTAATACCACGGCTACCATCAACCACCTGTAGGCGCGAGCAAGCTCGCACCTACAGGGCGTGATCTAAACCCGTAAAATTCGCCCGCTGACGGCCACGCTCACCAACAACACGCTGATCAACAAGAAGGCCAGGCTCAAACTGCTGGCGTGGGCCACAAAACCTATGGCAGCGGGGCCAGCCAGAATTCCGGCGTAACCCAGCGTGGTGATGGCCGGCACGGCAATGCTTTCTGGCATCACGGTTTGCTTGCCGACTGCGGTGTACAGCACTGGCACGATGTTGGAGCAGCCAACCCCCACCAGCGCGTAGCCAATGAGTGCTACTTCCCAGTTGGGGCCGAAGGTGGCCAGGGCCAAACCGGCTGCGGCGAACAATCCACCTAAAACAATTACCCGGCGTGCCCCCAAACGGCTGACGACCGTATCGCCCATCAGTCTGCCAGCGGTCATGGTTAGCGCGAATGCGGCATAACCCAGACCGGCATAAGCCTCGCCTATCTGCTTTTCGGTGGTCAAAAACACAGCGCTCCAGTCGAGCATCGCGCCTTCAGCGAGAAACACGATAAAGCACAGCGCTCCGATAAACAGCACCACGCCATGAGGTATTGCAAACGCGGGGCCAGCGCTTTCGCTGGCGTAGGGCAGCAGGTGCGGGGCCGCTTTTACCAAAGCCAACAGAATCAAAGCCACCACCACACACATCGCCCACAACGGTGACATGCCCAAGGCTAGCAGGGCGCTGACGCCTGCTGCCCCCACCAGTGCGCCGACACTGAATAAGCCGTGAAACCCGGACATCATGTTGCGCCCGCTGGCGCGCTCTACGATGACAGCTTGCAAGTTAACCGTGGAGTCAACGGCCCCAAGGCCTGCACCAAATATGAATAAAGCGGCGATCAGCAAAGGCACTGAGCTGGCAGTGGCCAACAGCGGCAAAGCCAAGCAAATCAAAAGGGTGCCAACGCTCAAGACCCGGCGACAGCCGAAACGAGAGGCCAGAATGCCTGCAATCGGCATCGCCAGAATCGAGCCAACCCCCAGACACAACAGCAAAAGGCCCAGCGTGGCCTCGTCCAGCCCGGCGCGGGCTTTGGCGTAAGGCACCAAGGGCGCCCAGGCAGCAACACCGAAACCGGCAATAAAGAAGGCAATACGCGTCGACATTTGTTCAAGACGCCCTGGAACACAGGGCTTTTGGGTGTTGATGGCAGTCATGGTCTTCCTTGAAAAGCGGGGGCGTTGACGCGATGCAGCGCAGCATCCTTACGACGCAAGTGTTAAGCGCATCGCGAGCAAGCGTGCTTGTGCCGTGATCGAGTGTTGCTCACACCTGCAACAAGCGCTCCCTGAGTTTGCCAATTTCGTCGCGCATTTGGGCGGCGGCTTCGAACTCCAGATCCCGGGCCAAGGCGTACATTTTTTCTTCGAGTTGACGAATACGCTTGCTGATTTCGCTCGGCGAACGCAGTTCGTTCTCGTACTTGGCGTTTTCTTCTGCGGCTTTGGCCATCCCTTTACGTTTTTTGCTGCGCGAGCCCGGTACGACAGCGCCTTCCATAATGTCAGCAACGTCTTTGAATACGCCTTTGGGGGTGATGCCGTTGGCCAGGTTGAAGGCGATCTGTTTTTCACGGCGACGTTCGGTTTCGCCAATTGCCCGTTCCATTGAGCCAGTAATGCGGTCAGCGTAAAGAATGGCTCGCCCGTTGAGGTTTCGGGCGGCGCGGCCGATGGTCTGGATCAATGAGCGCTCAGAGCGTAGGAAGCCTTCCTTGTCAGCATCCAGAATCGCCACCAGCGACACCTCGGGCATGTCCAGCCCCTCGCGCAGCAAGTTGATGCCCACCAGCACGTCAAACACCCCAAGGCGCAAGTCGCGGATGATCTCGACGCGCTCCACGGTGTCGATGTCCGAGTGCAAATAACGCACGCGTACCCCGTGATCGGCCAAGTAGTCGGTGAGGTCTTCAGACATGCGTTTGGTGAGCGTGGTGACCAGCACCCGTTCTTCTAGCGCCACGCGTTTGGCAATCTCAGACAGCAAGTCGTCGACCTGAGTGAGCGCCGGGCGGATTTCGATTTGTGGGTCGACCAGCCCGGTAGGGCGCACCACCTGCTCGACCACGCGGCCCGCATGCTCGGCTTCGTAATTGCCCGGGGTGGCCGAAACGAAGATGGTTTGCGGGCTGATACGCTCCCATTCATCGAAACGCATGGGCCGGTTGTCGAGTGCCGAAGGCAGACGAAAGCCATATTCAACCAGTGTTTCTTTGCGTGAACGGTCGCCTTTATACATAGCGCCGACTTGCGGCACGCTGACGTGGGACTCGTCGATCACCAGCAACGCGTCAGCGGGCAGGTAATCAAACAACGTTGGCGGCGGCGCCCCGGATTCGCGCCCGGAGAGGTAGCGCGAATAGTTTTCGATGCCGTTGCAGTACCCCAGCTCCATGATCATTTCCAGATCGAAGCGGGTGCGTTGTTCCAATCGCTGGGCTTCTACCAGTTTGTTGCTGGCACGCAGGTAATCAAGGCGCTCCTTGAGCTCCTCCTTGATGCCTTCGACAGCGTCGAGCAAGGTTTCGCGTGGCGTTACGTAGTGGCTCTTGGGGTAGAAGGTAAACCGCGGCATTTTGCGAATGACTTCGCCCGTCAAAGGGTCAAAGGCACTGATGCTCTCGACTTCATCGTCGAACAGTTCGATGCGAATGGCTTCCAGGTCAGATTCGGCCGGGTAGACGTCAATGACGTCGCCACGCACACGGAAGGTTGAACGGGCAAAGTCCATGTCGTTGCGGGTGTATTGCAGGTCTGCCAGACGGCGCAGCAGCTCTCGCTGATCGAGTTTGTCGCCGCGATCAATGTGCAGCACCATTTTCAAGTAGGTTTCGGGGCTGCCCAACCCATAAATGCACGACACCGTGGTAACGATGATCGCGTCCTTGCGCTCCAGCAACGCTTTGGTTGCCGACAGCCGCATCTGCTCGATATGGTCGTTGATCGAGGCGTCTTTCTCGATAAAGGTATCGGAGGAGGGGACGTAAGCTTCGGGCTGGTAGTAGTCGTAGTACGAGACAAAGTATTCCACGGCGTTATTCGGGAAAAACGATTTGAACTCGCCGTACAACTGCGCAGCCAGGGTTTTGTTGGGCGCAAGCACCAAGGTTGGACGGTTTACGTGGGCAATGACGTTAGCAATGCTGAACGTCTTGCCCGAGCCTGTTACCCCGAGCAGGGTCTGGTGAGACAGGCCTGCCTCGATACCTTCGATCATTTGGCGAATGGCTTCGGGTTGGTCGCCTGCGGGCTTAAAGCGGGTAACGAGTTGGAAATCGGACATAACTGACCTCTGAAATCGCCTCTATAAAAGGCATAAACCTTTCAGAAACGAGAAAAACTGCATGCGACGCATGCCGCAGGGGAAAACAGGATACGGCTAAATATGGTGGCCGTTACTGACTGTTTCAAGGCGCAGGTCTGACAAGGGTGTTTGAACGAAGATTGCAATTAGACCACCGGCTTGAAAATAAACTGAAATAGTTGCTCAAAACCGAGAATAGCCTGTCGCCCGCAGCAGTGATCGCCTCTATACTAGCTCCCCGTTTGTGCACCGCTCTAGTGCAATCGGCTGGAGCGTTGTACCCCCTCCATTCCCCATTCAGAGCTGCCGTAATAATGAGCCTGTTCTCCGCTGTCGAAATGGCACCACGCGATCCTATCCTGGGCCTCAACGAAGCATTTAACGCCGATACTCGTACCCACAAAGTGAATCTGGGGGTCGGTGTTTACTGCAACGAGGAGGGACGAATTCCACTCTTGCGTGCCGTTGTCGAAGCCGAAACGATCCGGGTTGCTCAGCATGCCTCCCGTGGCTACTTGCCAATTGATGGCATTGCCGCCTACGACCAAGCCGTTCAAAAGCTGCTGTTTGGCGCTGAGTCGCCGCTGCTGGCCACCGGCCGTGTCATTACCACTCAAGCAGTAGGTGGCACTGGGGCGCTGAAGACGGGTGCTGACTTCCTTAAGCAACTGCAACCTAACGCTGTAGTCGCAATCAGCGATCCGAGCTGGGAAAACCACCGTGCGCTGTTTGAAGCTGCCGGTTTTCCGGTTCAGAACTACCGTTACTACGACGCAGCCAGCCATGACGTAAACCGTGCAGGCATGCTTGAAGACCTTAACGCCTTGCCAGCAGGCTCCATCGTTGTGTTGCACGCGTGCTGCCACAACCCGACCGGCGTCGACTTGACCCCGGCCGACTGGCAAAACGTGCTGGACGTGGTCAAGGCCAAAGGTCTGATTCCGTTCCTCGACATGGCCTACCAAGGCTTTGGCGATGGCATCGAAGAAGACGCGGCAGCTGTACGCCTGTTTGCCGAATCAGGGTTGAACTTCTTTGTTTCCAGCTCGTTCTCCAAGTCGTTCTCGTTGTATGGCGAGCGTGTGGGCGCGCTGTCGATCATCACTGAGTCCAAGGAAGAGAGCGCGCGCGTGCTGTCGCAGGTCAAGCGCGTGATCCGCACCAACTACTCGAACCCGCCTACCCACGGTGCAAGCATCGTGGCGGCTGTGCTCAACAACCCTGAATTGCGCGCCATGTGGGAAGCCGAACTGGCAGAAATGCGTCTGCGTATTCGCGGCATGCGTCTGCAAATGGTCGAGCTGCTGGCGAAAAAAGCGCCTGCGCGCGATTTCAGCTTTGTAGCGCGTCAGCGCGGCATGTTTTCGTACTCGGGGCTGACCGTTGAACAGGTTGCGCGCCTGCGCAGCGAGTTCGGTATTTACGCGCTGGACACAGGCCGCATCTGCGTTGCCTCTTTGAATCAGAACAACATTGAGGTGGTTACTGACGCCATTGTTCAGGTCATCTGAAAAATGCAAAGAGAAGTCATCGAAAGTGTTGACTTCTCTTTTTAGATCAGTAAGATAGACGCCATTCCGCGATAGCTCAGTTGGTAGAGCAAATGACTGTTAATCATTGGGTCCCTGGTTCGAGTCCAGGTCGTGGAGCCAGATAAAGAAAAAGCCGCTAGCAATAGCGGCTTTTTTTTGCCTGCGGTTTGGCAGGTCAGACAACGCCGCGATGCCCTGCAGGTCAAAGCAAATACTGTTTTTGGCAGGCATCGGTGGGAGCGAGCTTGCTCGCGAAGCGTTAAAAGCCAGCGCCTTGAACCGCAATACACGCGTATTTGAGCAAGCATGCTCCCACAGCAGATTACGCCTGGGTGGTTACGGGGAAGTGACCTTTTCCAGTGCTTGGCGCAACGCGTCAGCGTTGGCAAATTCTTGCTGCGACACTAACTTGCCATTGTCCAGTTGCAGCCACAGCACTTTGTCTTGCGCGCCGGGGTAATTCGCGGCGACGCTGCCGTCACGATCAAGCAGTACGCTGTAGCTGTAGTCACGCATGGCTGGAATGGCGAAAAGTTTGCCGATCAGTGACGGCATCCCTTGAATATCCGCGACAAATACAGCATTGCGTGCTTCCAAGTAGCCTTTTGCTTGGTCTTTTAACGCTTCCTTGACTACTTTGGCACCGTCCATGTTGCGGGCTACCAGCAGAATTTGGGTTTTGTCGTTCAGGGTGTAGGGCTGATCGTATTGGTCGGACAAGGTCCAAGGTTTCAGGCTGTCACCGACGTTGGCCGCTTGGGCCAGCATGGAAAGCGTGCTCAGGAGCAGCGCAATTACAATTTTCACCGTTCAATCCCTCTCGTTAATGAGTGTTAGGTCAGATCCCTCGCGACTGATTGCCATCAGCGCACTGCGCGGCATGTTATCCCTCAACCCTTTTCAACAGAACCAATGAAGCGCCGGTACTGTCTTTAATGTGTGACAAAGGGTTAGAGCCTTGTAGGGCGCTTCTGCGGGCACAATATTTTTACCTGACTTATCATCAGCAACGTTTCATTGGTCGATCAATGGCAGTAATCAAGGTAACCGCGTAATGACAGACTGGCTCCAGCACGACGGTGTAATGGCTGAACGCATTAGAAGCCATGACTGGGCCAGTACCAAGCTCGGGCCGCTCGCGCACTGGCCGGATGTGCTCAAAACCACAGTAGCGCTCAGCCTTGCGTCGCATTTTCCGCAATCGATCGTTTGGGGTGAGGATTTGATCACCCTGTATAACGATGCATTCCTGCCGATTCTCGGGGATAAGCCTCACGCGCTTGGGCGTCCCTTCAGTGAAATCTGGCAAGAAGCCTGGAGCGAGATTAGTCAGATCGCTGAGGCTGCGTTTGCGGGCAAAGCCACCTATATCGAAAACTTTGCGTTGGTGGTCAAACGCAGCCAGTTGCCCGAACTGGCCTATTTCACGTTTTGTTACAGCCCGATCCGCGACCAGCACGGCAATGTGGTGGGAATGCTCGACACCGTTACCGAAACCACGGCGACGGTGTACATGACTCAGCGGCTGGCCGTGTTGGATGTAATTGGCAGTGCGGTGGCCAATGCCACTGACCCGCAAGAAATCATGGCAACAACGATGCGCATGTTGGCAGCACACATGAAGGTCAGCCATTGTGCTTATGCCGACATGGAAGCTGATCAAGACACTTTTTTCATTCGTGACAGTTGGGTCGAAGCGGGCGTGTCGAGCCTTGTTGGCCAGTACCGACTTCAAGATTTCGGTGAGCAGGCTGTCACGCGACTTCGCTCGGGGCGAGCGCTGGTGATCCACGACGCGTTGGCTGATCTGGCGCCGCTTGAAGCTGCTCATTTCAGTGAATTAGGCATTGCCGCCACTATGTGTTTGCCACTGGTTAAGGCGGGGCGCCTAACGGCATTAATGGCCATTCATGACAAATCCCCCCGAGTGTGGTCGTCTCATGAACAGGCATTGCTCGCAGAGGTGACGGAGCGCTCTTGGGCTCACATCCAGCGTGTGCGTGCTGATACAGCTGTGCGAGAAGGGCTGGCGGCCCTGGCGATGTTGAACACCACACTGGAAGAGCGGGTTGAAGAGCGAACTGCGCGCCTGCTTCAAATTGAGGCGGCGTTACGGCAGTCACAAAAACTTGAAGCCATTGGCCAGCTCACAGGTGGCGTGGCTCATGACTTCAACAACTTGCTGACGATTATCCGTGCTTCGGTGGACTTTTTACGTACACCCAACCTGTCGGCTGAGCGACGTGACCGCTACATGAGTGCGGTGTCCGATACGGTAGAGCGCGCAAGCAAACTGACCAGCCAGTTACTTGCTTTTGCTCGACGCCAGCCGCTCAATCCGCAAGTCTTCAATGTTGGGCAGCACATCCTGAATATCGCTGACATGCTTGATCCGTTGACCGGGGCGCGTATTCAAGTGCACGTCGAGTTGCCAGAGCTGGCGTGCTATATCCGGGCGGACGCGAGCCAATTTGAAACGGCTCTGATCAACATGGCGTTAAATGCGCGCGATGCGATGGAGGGTCAGGGCACGTTGTTGCTCAGGCTGCACAGTGGTAGCCCCATGCCTCCAATCCGGGGGCATGCGGGGTCAACGCAATCATTTATTGCTGTTTCGCTGGAGGACAGTGGCGCGGGCATTGCTGCGCACGTTCTGGAACACATCTTTGAGCCGTTCTACACCACCAAAGAGGTGGGCAGGGGCACAGGTTTAGGGTTGTCTCAGGTGTTTGGTTTTGCCAAACAGTCCGGTGGCAACGTTGATGTGGCGAGTGATAAGGGGCGCGGCGCGGTGTTCACGTTATACCTGCCGCAGGTTGAGCCCCATGAGTTTAGCGAGAGCCACGTTGTGCCTGAGCAAATGCCCGGTTTGCAAGCCGAGATATCTAAATACCGAGTGTTGGTGGTTGAGGACAACCTTGAAATTGGTCGTTTTGCCAGTCAAATTTTGAACGATCTAGGTTATGAAAGCGCTTGGGCGACTAATGCGCAGCAGGCGCTGCAAATGGTTGGGCCAGATGCAATGGCGTTTGATGCCATTTTTTCCGATGTTGTGATGCCTGGCATGAGCGGCGTTGCCTTGGCCAAGGCGCTGCGTTGCCTGCGCAGTGATTTGCCTGTGATTCTGGTCTCGGGTTACAGCGAAGAGCTTGCGTGCAGTGGCTATGAGGGGTTTGAGTTTTTGCCTAAGCCCTATTCAGCCGAGCAAGTTTCTCGATTGTTGGCCAAAACGATTATGAAGCGTTGAGCACGCTCGACTCATTGATCTGCATATTGCTCTATGGTTAAGGACACGCCTTCAATTGCCCTAGAGGAAATGCACAGATGCCGCGTCTTACTGCAAAAGACTTTGCCCCTGAGTTACTCGAACTTTATGACTATTACGCTCATGGCAAGATCAACAGACGCGAGTTTCTGGAGCGTGCGACAGCATTCACGTTAGGGGTGTCGGCGCTGTCGGTGTTGACCGCGCTCAGCCCTGATTACGCTCTTGCTGAGCAAGTTGTGTTTACCGACCCGGACATCATTGCCGAGTACGTTGTGTACCCCTCACCGGACGGTAATGGGGAGGTGCGTGGGTATATGGTTCGCCCTGCGGAGCCTGCAGGCAAAGTGCCTGCTGTGGTGGTGGTCCATGAAAATCGCGGGCTTAACCCTTACATCGAAGACGTTGCCAGACGTTTGGCCAAGGCCGGATTTATTGCGCTGGCCCCTGATGGCCTGACCTCTGTGGGTGGTTACCCGGGCAATGATGATAAGGGGCGAGAGTTACAGAGCACCGTAGATCCTGAAAAGCTCATGAACGATTTTTTTGCGGCGATTGAATGGTTGCAAGACCACGATGAAACCACGGGGAAGGTAGGCATCGTCGGTTTTTGTTATGGCGGTGGTGTGGCCAATGCTGCCGCTGTTGCTAACCCGCAATTGGGCGCTGCGGTGTCATTTTATGGTCGTCAGCCAACCAGAGATGTCAGCAAAATTCAGGCCCCCGTTTTGCTCCATTACGCCGAGTTGGACACCGGTATCAATGAAGGTTGGCCCGCTTATGAGGAGGCTTTGCAAGCCGCAGGCAAAAATTACCAGGCGTACATCTACCCTGGTGCAAATCATGGTTTTCATAACGACTCCACACCTCGCTACGATGAAGGCGCAGCACAATTGGCTTGGAGTCGAACCCTTGATTGGTTTACCCGAAACCTGATGTAAGCCGTTGCGAGGAGTGTAATGGGTTCACTTTGGGCCAACTGTAGGCGCGAGCAATCTCGCTCCTACAATAATTTTCTGGGTTTAAGTAAGCAGCATTATTGCCGTGGGCGGGTCTTTGGTTTTACCACTTGCCCGCGCCATAGGCGGCTTTTGCTGTGAGCACCACCATGGTGTTGTAAACGATGCGGCCATCCTTTTTAGGTGTTCGATAAACCGAACACAGCAGGGCATCAGACGTCGGCGGCTTCTGGGTGATGATCTCTCGTTTTTGGCTGTGATAAATATCACTGGGCGCTTTTGCCATCACCTGGCTCTGAATGCCGACGACTTCATAAGGCTGACTTTTTGCTGGGCCTAAGCCTGCACTCCTGCCGCCGATGTTCACTAGTGCGACCTTGAAAGCCATAAGGCAGCTTTTATCAAGTTCGGCACTGAGGTTTTTCCCATCGCCCGGTTTTTGACTATACGTTTTGATTACGCCAATCCGTTTGTTGCGCTCATCTAATGTGACGGGCGGCAATTTTGAAGTGTGGGCGCTTTGATTGCCCAAGATATAGAGGCGGTTAGACGGGAACACCCAGTTAAATTCTTTAGGGTCGTAATGCTTCATAAGCCCTTTGATGTCGCCCAACTCATACCAGCGCGACTCTACGAAGATCCTGTCCTTTTCCGCGGCGAACGCACCGCTGGCTGCGATTAATAGGGGTATTGCAGCCATAGCGAGCTTTAAACGCATTGTTCAATCCTTTGAGCGAGAGGAGATCGGGCAGAATTTTACGGGGTTTTATGAGCGCTTTGCCTAACAACTTTTGGCCTGTTTAACGTCTGGCTATGGGTAGAAATAAATCGATTCAGCCAACAAAACGTGCGCCAAGCAGATGCGTTTTCGCCCAAAGGGCTACCTGAGGTAGAATGTCGCGGTTTTGCGGCTGACCGCCTTGGATTTTTGTTCGCGCAAGTGCTCAGTAGGGCACTGCGAGTGAGGCAGATGTTCAAGAAGCCGCAAACAGGTTAAGGGGCGTGAAGGAGCTGAGCGGATTTAATCTGTTTAGGCCACGGCCGTTAGCTGACACACACAACATAAATGTCACCCAAGTAGCTGAAGCCAATAACTAATAAGAGATCAGCGCCCAAGGTACATAAAAGTGAGGTCTATAGTGTGCATAGGCCTTATATATCTACCCGTTCGAGGCCAAAGAACTGAATTGATTGCAAGCGACCTGTTTGTGACCAATTGAAGCTTCTTTTGAACGACGTGTCGGGTAGATGGCGTTTTATCTTAGGTACGACAACATGTTTAAAAAAATGAACAAGGGGCTAATGGGCCTTGCGCTGACCATGGGCCTGACGTCCGTGCAAGCTGCTGAAACCAAGCAGGTCGATGTGCTACTGATCGGCGGCGGGATCATGAGTGCAACACTGGGCGTCTGGCTTAATGAGCTCGAACCTGGCATGTCTATGGAGATGGTTGAACGTCTCGATGGTGTGGCGCTTGAAAGCTCCAACGGCTGGAACAACGCAGGTACAGGTCACTCGGCCCTGGCTGAATTGAACTACACGCCTGAAGACAAAAACGGCAACGTTGAAATCCCCAAGGCCGTTGAAATCAATGAAGCCTTTCAGGTTTCTCGTCAGTTCTGGTCGTGGCAGGTTAAAAACGGCGTTCTGAAAGATCCGCGTTCGTTCATCAACTCCACACCGCACATGAGCTTTGTGTGGGGCGATGACAACATCAAGTTCTTGAAAAAGCGCTATGAAGCCCTGCAAGCGAGCCCTTTGTTCGCCGGCATGCAGTACTCCGAAGACCCCGCTCAGATCAAGAAGTGGGTACCGCTGATGATGGAAGGGCGTGACCCGAACCAGAAAATCGCGGCCACCTGGTCCCCGCTGGGTACTGACGTAAACTTCGGTGAGATCACTCGTCAGTTTGCGGCTCACCTGCAAACCCTGCCTAACTTCTCGCTCAAGTTGTCGAGTGAAGTTAAAGACATCACGCGTAACGAAGACGGTTCGTGGCGTGTGGTTTACAAAAACTTGAAAGACGGTACTGAAACCCAGACCGACGCCAAGTTTGTGTTCATCGGCGCCGGTGGCGGTGCATTGCACCTGCTGCAGAAGTCCGGCATTCCTGAAGCTCAGGAATACGCAGGCTTCCCGGTTGGCGGCTCGTTCCTGGTGACTGAAAACCCGACTGTTGCTCAACTGCACTTGGCCAAGGCCTACGGCAAGGCATCGGTTGGCGCTCCGCCCATGTCGGTTCCTCACCTGGACACCCGCGTGCTGGATGGCAAGCGCGTGATTCTGTTTGGCCCGTTCGCGACCTTCTCGACCAAGTTCCTGAAAGAAGGCTCGTACTTCGACCTGCTGACCAGCACCACCACCCATAACTTCTGGCCAATGACCAAAGTCGGTATCGAACAATACCCGCTGGTTGAGTACTTGGCCGGTCAGTTGATGCTGTCGGACGAAGACCGTTTCAACGCTTTGAAAGAGTACTTCCCGAACGCCAAATCGCAAGACTGGCGTCTGTGGCAAGCTGGCCAGCGCGTTCAGATCATCAAACGTGACGAAGAGAAGGGCGGCGTGCTGAAGTTGGGCACTGAGATCGTTAGCGCCAAAGACGGCAGCATTGCCGGTCTGTTGGGTGCTTCGCCAGGTGCATCGACCGCAGCACCTATCATGCTGACCGTGCTTGAAACCGTGTTCAAGGACAAGGTTGCGACCCCTGAGTGGCAAGCCAAACTGCACCAGATCGTGCCGAGCTATGGCACCAAGCTCAATGGTTCGCCTGAGCGTGTTGCGCAGGAATGGGCGTACACCGCCGAGGTTCTGCAACTGACTGCGCCACCGTCTATCCCTGCCGTTGTGGCTCAGCCAGCAGCACCTGCTGACGCTGCGGCCAAGCCACAGCCAAGCAACCCAGCGGCCGACATGGCGCTGTAAAGCTGTAAAAAAGAAGCCTCACTCAACGTTGTTGGGTGAGGCTTCTTTATGGCCACACTACACGTGCGTGCAATGCGCTTGAGTATGACTCCCGCTACTTTCCTCTAACCTGCATTCGCGCCTTACTGCGTGCCGAACAGTGCTGTCCAGTAAATACCCGCGTCACTTTTTGGGTCTACGGCATAGGCTGCGCCGAGTTCGCGAAACGCCGGGTTCATGATATTGGCGCAGTGCCCAGGGCTTGCGAGCCAACCGTCCACCACCTTGCGTGGCGTGTCCAGGCCGGCTGCGATGTTTTCGCCGATTTGCTGGGCGATATACCCCGATAACTCCGCGCGATCCCCCGGCGTACCGCCAGTACGGTCTTTATGGTCGAAGTAATTGTTGTTGGCCATGTCCCGAGTGTGCGTGTGGGCGGCATCCCCCAGCGTGGCGTTCCATGTCAGTGCAGTGGTGGGGTTAAAGGCTTGTGCGCCACATTGGCGGGGCTGAGTGCGAGCGCTGTTGATCAAATCGAGCAGTTTTTGCCCTTCGGCTTGCCAGTCACCCAAACCACCCGTTAGCAGAGGGCGGGCTAAAACGATGCGCCATTCGCGTTGGTCGCGGCTTACGCCAATATCGACAAACTGCGGGTCGAGCACGACGCGGCAAAAGCTTTCTTGCACGGCTTTCATTGCCGCATGCGCATCGCGGGGGCCGGACAGTGTGATGGCTTGCACGTTGACCATTGGGTAGGCGGCACGCGCCAGCGCTTGCTGCAAATCACCAAAACCATTGGAGGGCAGTATCAAGCGTGTGTCCGCTGACAGCGGCGGGAGTTCTTGCGAGGCTTGGCCTGCGCACAGCTGAATTTGGCTGCGATAGGCGTTGATCGAGCTGATCAGTTGCGACTCTTCGCTGGCCAGAGCAGCGGTGCCGCTCATCAGCCCCACGGCTAAAGCGAGAAGACGGGTAAGGGTGAATGGCGTACGCATAACGTTTCCTCTGAACGGAATGCGCACATGATGCGTTATTCAGGTGGGCAGTGGCATGCCTTTTTAGTTGTTCAGGTGTGCCACAAACGCCTTGGCTTTGGCCGTCAGTTGATCAATTTGCCGATCGCGCTTTTTTTCGGCATCGAGCATGGCTTTTTTGCCATTGCGTTGCAGCAGGTAGGTGTGAATTTGCCGTACTTCGGTAGAGCTATAGATCGGTGCCAGATCAAGTACGCCCATCAACCCGTCTGTGCTGTGGTCGCGGGTGTTCATCAGGATTTGCGGGCCACGGTTGCCGATGACTTGAAAACCCAAGCTTTCAAATGCCGCAACCTTGGACACGCTGCACGTCAGTTCTGTGTGAGGGTAGCGGCGCACGACTTCCTCGACCATTGCGCGGGTCACGCCCGCATGGCGGTGGCTGGCGAGTTCGGCCATGTAAGCGATGCCACACGCCTGCGGATCATCCTTGACCGGCAGGTAGACGACAAACCCGGTCACGGTGTCCGGGGCTTGAGGGGCGGTGGCGACAATCAGCTCAACCGCAATGCCTTTACTGCCGTCTAAGGCTTGCAGGTACAAATGCACTTCATAGCCAATCGCATACTGATAAATGCTGTACAGCAAATTGCTGGGCGCAATCTCCATAGCGCTGATGTCGGTGAGATGGTCGACAACAATTTGCAGGATCTGGCTGTTGATCGGCTCGGAGCACGGGGTATCAAAATGCGTGAGGATGGTCATCAAGTGTCTCCGAGGGGCGATTAGCGCTGGCTTGACCAGAAGTTATGCAGCGCCAGGGCCGCGGGTTGTAGCTCAGCGACCCGCTGTTGGTGAGCGGCCACGTTCAGATCTTGCGGCAATTCGAAGTTGTCCTGCTCGGCACATTCAGCAATGGCGTTGAGCAGGTCAGCTTGAATGGCCGGCAGTGGCGACCACTGGGCAATCGCCACGCCACGCAAGTAGCCAAAGCACCACTCTTCAGCCAGTGTGACGGGTTGCCCCAAATGTTCGGTTTGTTCAAAACGGGGGGCAAAGGCTTTTGAGTCTTCGGCCAACTGACGAGCCAGCGTGTTGATATGGCGCACACACAGCTCGATGAACCGCTTGGCTTGCTCAGGAGCTTCCCATGCAGGGTTTTCGCCGCCCCAGATGGCTGGGAACCACTCAGCAATATCCACTTGTGCCGAGCTGGACACCAGGGCTGTGAAGTAACCGTCTAACTCGCAGGTGTTGAGGACGCTATGGTCATCGCCGAATTTGAGCAGAGCGTCTTCGATGAACTCGAAGTCGGCGGCGTTCAGGGGTTGATTTTGCATGGGCAGGTTCCTTGGCGAGGCGCGCGCGGCACAGACGCAGAGCTGAGCTTTAAAAAGCTGCGGAGAATGCCTTTTACGGCCACTTTTATCCAGCGCCAATTACCGGTCTGCCCCTGTCGAGTCAGTCCACCTGAACGATTGAGTCGACCACAAAGTACTTAAATCCGGCTTTGGCCAACGCTTTTTTCGCCTCTTGTTCAGCATCGAACCGGCTCAGGGTTTTGGCGTCATGCACAAATAGGGTTTCTTCGCCGTCATACACTTTGCTCACGTGCAGCGTCACGCGCAGCACTGGGCCTCTACGTTTTGCAGGTGCACGAGGAGCCGCCTTGGGAGGCGGCGCAATGGTTTTGACTGGGGCTGGTTGTTCGGGCGCGATGGCAGGTGCAGTCGGTGTCGTTGGTGCGGGTGTATCAAGGCCGAGCGCTTTGCGCATTTCGTCCTCGGTGAATCCGGTGCTCATGTTTATGCTCTACGTCATTTAAAAACGCGCTTATAAGTCAGGGAGAAGGCTTAGGCAAGTGAATTCATTGAGCTGTCGCAAAATAAGGCTTTTCTGGGTGCCGTGTAAGACGTGTCGGGTTGGGTTATGTATCGCGTAACAAGTCATGGCCATCCAGCAGTCGGTAAGCAATTTCGGGACGTTTTTCCAGCGCGCGACGGATGGCTGCGGGGATTGCCTGTCGCGTTTTGCGGCATAACCCACGTTGATCATCGATGCGAATATTGATCCCGCGCATACTCCTGACCTCATTGAAGCTGGGCACAATCTGCACCCGAATACCCAGTTGTTCGTACATTTTGCGCTGCATATGTTCAAGATCACTGAGGCTTTGGATGTTCTCCAAGCGCTCAACCAGCACCGTTTCGGCCTTGCGATTGAGGCTGAGAATTCGCGTATCAGGGTTGGGCAAAGCCAACAGCTGATCTCGCTCGCAAATGCAGGCGCCGGGTGGGCAGGGTGAGCGCAGGGTCATGGAAGGAGTCATTGGACTGAGCATAGCCACATCCAACGGCTTTTGCTGTTAACCCCTTACAAACGCAGCGCCATGATGATGGTGCGCTCGTCGCCGTGGCACTCATCACGCACCTTGCAAAACCCTAATTTGGCGTAAAACGATTGTGCAGTGACCGAAGAGGGTACGAGCAGCGCGTCGACCTGATTTAGTATCGCAACTGTTTTTACATGCGCCATCAATTGCTGGCCAATGCCCTGACCTTGATAGTGCGGGCTGACAAACACAGTGCGCACCACCGCTTGATCCAGGCTGGCCGTTCCCACCACCTGACCCTCAATCAATGCCACATACATCCGTCGCTGGCCCATTAACTTGAGCACTGAGGTTGGGCAAAAACTCTGCTCAACCCGCGCGATAACCTCAGGCGAGTAGTCGCGGGCATTGGATTCGCGCAAAGCGCCGATCACGACCTCACTGATGGCGTGGGCGTCGGCTGGAATGGCTAGTTGGATCTGACACAGCATGAGGTCTCCTTATTAGTGAGCTAGAGCGTGTGAATCAGGGGCTGCACCTTGGGCCAAGATCTCAGCGTACAACTGACGATCAATATTAGCTCCGCTCAAAATGACCGCCACACGCCGACCTTGCTGCTCAGGCTGCTCTTTAATCAGCCCGGCCAATGCCGCAGCGCCAGCACCTTCGGCCGTGTTATGAGTGGTTTCATGGTAAACGCCAATGGCTTGAGCGATTTGGCGGTCAGTCACGCGAATGACCCGTGCAGCGCCTTGGGCGATCATTGCCAGCGCTTCGGGCAAGGGTTGGCGACATGCAAGGCCGTCGGCGAAGGTATTGGCGCTCTCAGTGCACACCACCTGGCCTTGCTCGATGCTTTGCGCAAAGGCATCGGCATGACTGGACACCACGCCCACGATCTCGGTTTTCAGGCCCAGCAGGTCGCGGGTCTGAATCAGGCCGCAAATCCCCGAACCCATGCCGATGGGCACATACACAGTGTCCAAATCACTCACCGCTTCAAACAGCTCTAGCGCGTATGTGGCAACCCCGCGAATCAAATCGGGATGGAAGGCGGGCACCAGATGAAGTTGCTGGGCTTGGGCCATCGCTGCTGCCTTGGCGCGAGCTTCGTCGAAGTCCTTGCCGTATTCAATGACCGTAGCGCCCAGTGCGCGCATAGCCGCGTTCTTTTCCCGGGAATTGCCTTCGGGCACGACAATGCTCAGCGCCAGCCCCGTGCGCTTAGCGGCTAGCGCCAAGCTTTGCCCGTGATTACCGCGGGTGGCGGTGATTAAACCTGTGGTTTGAGGGGCGCGGGCCAGCAAACTTTGCACGTAAGTCAGCCCTCCGCGCACCTTGAATGCCCCTGTCGGTGTGTGATTTTCATGTTTGACCCACACGCTGCAATCCAACCGCTCGGCCAGTAATGGCCAAGCCAGTTGTGGTGTGGGTGCCATCGTTGCGTGAACGGTTTTAGCGGCGAGGCGAAGAGCAGTCAGGTCAAACATGGCACACCGTCGTCAAGGGGTTTGACTCGATTCTAGGCGCGACGCATTGTATGGGCCGACTCTTATATTGCATGGCCAACAATAAATGTGGATGCCCACCCTCAGTGATACCTCCCAGCCCCGCTATCTGGCGCTGGTCGAGGCGATTGCCCACGCGATTGCTTGCGGCGAGTTGCAACCCGGCGAGCGATTGCCACCGCAACGACGCTTGGCTTGGGCGTTGGGCTGGAACCCCAGCACAGCCATGCAGGCCTATCGCGAAGCTGCCCGCAGGCATTTGGTGTCGGGTGAAGTGGGACGCGGCACTTATGTGCTGGCGGGCAGTAAAGAGGCCACGTTGTTTCAGCTAAAACACCGCGATGAGCACACGTTTGTGATTGATCTGCGCACCAACGTGCCTGCGGTTGATCACGCCCAAGACGATGATGCGCAAGCACTGAGCTGGTTAGTCGAAACCCGGCAGGCGACACGTTTGCAAGGCTACCTGAGCGCAGCGGACGTTTTGCGCGCCAGAGTGCAGGGTGCTGCGTGGTTCAAGGGCCGTGGGCTGGAGCTGCCGGTGGAACACATCATGCTGTGTGCGGGGGCGCAACAAGGGTTGTTTACCGTGTTGTTGTCGCTGTGTCAGGCGGGTGATCCGGTGCTGGTCGAGGCGTTCACTGCGCCGGGAATAAAAGCCGCTTGCGCCCAGTTACGTTTACCCATGCACGGTGTCGCGCTAGATCGCCAAGGCATCGTGCCAGAGGCTTTTGATCGAATGATCCGGGCCACCGGCGCACGGATTGCGGTATTGACGCCCACCCTGCAAAACCCGACTTCGGCGGTCATGAGCCTTGAGCGCAAGCACGCAATT
Source organism: Pseudomonas sp. E315 (assembly GCF_055406205.1). Lineage (NCBI taxonomy): Bacteria > Pseudomonadati > Pseudomonadota > Gammaproteobacteria > Pseudomonadales > Pseudomonadaceae > Pseudomonas > Pseudomonas sp. E315. Next base: position 446,573 of record NZ_JBUZPJ010000001.1, read on the forward strand.
GCGCAGATCGCACGGCGTCATGGGGTTCGGGTGATTGAAGATGATGTGTACGGCGCACTCACCGACAGCGCGCCGCTGTGCCATTTGCTGCCTGATTGCGGCGTGCTGATCACCAGTCTTTCCAAAACCGTTGCCGCAGGCCTGCGTTTGGGCTGGATTGCGGCCAGTCCAGAGCTGCTGTCGCGCATTGATCCTCACGCACAGTCAGCGCACTGGGCCGTTTCGCCCTTGTGCTCAGCGATTGGGTGTCGGTGGCTCAGTGACGGCACTGCGCGGCGCCGTGCTGACTGGCAAATACGTGAAGTCACGCAACGCTGGCGGCTGGCCAAAAAAGTGCTGGGCCCGTGGATGTATCAAACTCAAATACCTTCGCCGCATATCTGGCTGACGGCTGCACACAGCAATATAACGCTCGTGCAGCAGTGCCGAGCAGCCGGTGTTGATGTGGTTCCCGCTGACGTCTTTGCTACCAAAAACACGACCATCAACGCCGTGCGGATCAGCCTGACGGCCGCCGACAGCGCTCAAACCTTGAGCGTGGCACTGCAGCGCATCGCTGATACGCTGGGTCATTTCGACCACGCAACCACTCCCTGACTTAAGGCAAACCATTCATGCGCAGAGAAATTGGCTACTGGCACCGTGAAGGCCGAGAGTTGTTTTACTACCTGGAATTCAAACCCGACAGTGCCGAGTTCTACCTGACGTGCGAGCACAAACCCTGCGAAGGCGAGGGCAGTGTGCGTTCAGTGTTACTGAGCGAAGCCCGGGGTGAGCGCTACTACGAAGATGCGTTGCTGATCATCAAAGAGGAGCTGTTTAAGCAGTACACCCTGTAAGGGGAGCGCTTTGGAAGGCGCGCCTCTTGCTCTGGCCTATCAACAACGAGCCCGGCGCGGCCACCCCTTGCAGCCCAAAGACTTCAATGAATGGGCGAAGACACAGACCTTGTGACCCACTCGCCAAAATCATTGGCTTGGTACGAGCGCGTTAAAGCAGTGTTGAAAAAAAACGCGCGGAGTACTGGCCTGTCTGGCAGGGAAAAGCGCACAAGCAATTGCTGAGCATGCGCTCAAACCCAACGATGGTTTGTAAGCCTAGGGCGGGCTCATGGGGTGAGTCCCGCCGCGTTGCAGGTACAGCCGATCAGGTGGTCGGTAATGTTTTGGCGCGGGTCATGCACCGCTGCCGACGCTCATCGACCCGTTTAGCAAACCAGGCGGTCGTCAGGGGGCGAGTGATTTTTGGGCTTTGCAGGGTAATTGTAAGTGCTTGCAATCGAAAACGACCATGCTTGCAATCAACGCACTTTCTGGCTCGAATTAATTGCGACTGTGGCCGCTGCCGTGCTCGCATTACCTGCGACTGTGCTTGCATTCAGCGCGGCGTGCTTGCAATCGATCTTCGCGTGCTCACTTTATATGCGACTGACGGAACGTCCATCAAACGTTGGTTTGGTGGACGTCAGCCCATGCAAGCACCTAATAGATCTGCTAGCTATACAGATCTGGCTAATGAACAGATTCTTAAGTGTCGATAACTATTTCCTTTGAGCAAGGCACATGAACGCGCCACGTAAATCCATCACTGACCTCTATCTGTACGACCCGTTGGACCGTTTGACAGGCGCTCATTCGGCCCAACGTTTTTATAACGGCACCCGTATCGCGACCGAGATTCAGAACAATAGAAAAACCTGTTTTTTTGAACACGAGGGCATGCCTCTGGCTGAGTTACACCCAGCAGAAGCTGTCACATTACTGGCCACGGATCAGCAAAGATCGGTGTTGTACGGCGTTAGCCCTGTACTTAGCCAACCACAGAGCTACGGCCCTTATGGGTATCGTCCAACGACGAACGGGTTACTTAATTTACTGGGATTTAACGGCGAACGGCCTGACTCAGCAACAGGGCATTATTTATTGGGTCAGGGTTATCGGGCATTTAATCCTGTTCTAATGCGCTTTAACAGCCCGGATAAGTTAAGTCCTTTTGACAAGGGCGGGATAAATTCGTACGCATATTGCGGAGGCGACCCTCTGAATCGAAAGGATTCTACTGGGCACACATGGGCTCCATTAAAATCGCTTTTACGCATGGTAGGCTTGATGAAAAAAGCGAAGCCAAGATTACCTGAAGGAGCAGTGTCTAAAGTGGGTTATCATGGCACTACATCTGCGGGTGAACGCCAACTTATTGCACTCGGGCCTAAAGAAGGTTATGCAGGTCAAAATAGTAGCCTTGTCAGGTTGAAACATGGAGAAGGGTTCTACATTTCTCAACGGTACGAAGATGCCGAAGTGTATGCCAAAAGTCATTTAACCAACCGATTTAAAGCTACATCTGAGGCTTCTGTTGTCGAGGTTCATATAAAAAACATTCAGAAAAAAGTGCCGGATCAGGACTATTACATTGGCAGCGGTGTCGACGAGGGGATGGTTGTTTTTTATCCGTCAACGTATTCAGACATAACAATAAAACCTTATCGGACTATTACTCGAAATGGGGCCATCACATCATCACCGATTTCCAAAGTAATCCAGACCGTTCGTAGCACCTGAGTTATTGGACGTGAACAATGCGGCTTTCCGGGTGAATGGGGTTCATCCAAGCTAACGTCCACCAAACCAACGTTTGATGGACGTTCCGTCAGTCGCATATAAAGTGAGCACGCGAAGATCGATTGCAAGCACGCCGCGCTGAATGCAAGCACAGTCGCAGGTAATGCGAGCACGGCAGCGGCCTCAGTCGCAATTAATCCGAGCCTGAAAGTGCGTTGATTGCAAGCATGGCCGTTTCCGATTGCAAGCACTTACAGGTAGGGATAGTCGTGAGCGTGTTGCTCAGCAAATGCGATGCTGACCTGCATCGGGCCGCCGGTATGCACCGGGTTCAAGCTGCCAAACAGGTTTTTGCCCAACGGCACCATGCCAATAAAGTCATCAAAGATGGCGCTCAATTGGCCCTCTGTGCGCGCAGCATCCAGGCGCTGGTTGTAGGTTTTGCCGTTAGGCGAAGTGATATTCAACGCGCTGCGCACTAAAAACTCAGGGATATGCAGTTTGCTGGCGCGCTGGTTGATTTCAGTGCGGGCAATTTTAGCCAACCCAGGAACCGGCGGGTCGGCCTGGAAGGTGGATTCCTGCTCGGTCACGGCCAGCACCGAACACAGGTTCTCGTCGTTGGGAGCAAGCCCTTGGGCCGCAAAGGCGACATAGATATCTGTGGCCCAGCCTTGGCGATCCGGTGTTTTGGCGGGCATCAACTGCACGATCCGGCTTCGAGCCTGCTCGGGGGTGAGGTTGGGCAACGTCTGGGTGTTCTGACTGCTACAACCCGCTATGACCACAAACGGGCAGAGCGTTAATACCTGCATGAAGAATCGATTCACGTGCACCTAACTCCCAGAAAAACAGCTCAACGCGTATCGCGATCAATCATCGCGTGTCAGCACTTGCAGCAGTTCGATCTCAAATGTCAGGTCTGAGTTCGGTGTGATGTGCGCCCCCATGCTTCTTTCACCATAGGCCAAGTGTGCGGGAACCTGCAGCTTGCGTTTGCCACCGACCTTCATCCCCATCAAGCCCATGTCCCAACCCTTGATCACACGACCTGTGCCAATCACGCACTGGAAGGGTTTGCCGCGCTCAAAGGAGGAGTCGAATACCGTGCCGTCTTCGAGCCAGCCAGTGTACTGGGTGGTGATCAAAGCCCCTTTGACGGCGGCTTTGCCTTCGCCCAGCACAAGGTCAGTGATGTGGAGTTCGTTTGTCATGGTGAGGGCTCTAAAAGGGGAAAGTTGGAACAATGAATTGGGGCGGTGTTTTTCTCAAGTTGGCGAGTATTTAGCAATGAATTTGATCTTTTTTATGTACGAAAAGGCTCTAAAACGCGGAGGTTGTGGAACTTAAAGATGCGCAATATTGTCATTTGCGCTTTACTCTCATTTGCGAATGGTTACTATTGTCGCCCTGGCAGTGCCGGGGAAAGCTAAACCATCGGGTCCTTTTTGGGTCTGTGCGCAAGCGATTCCAGTCTTACGCCTGCTGAGCACTTTCCATTGTTAAGGGATCAACTGGACATGTCGTCTCGATTTAAACGCAGTCAATTTTCGCTGGCTTTTGTTGCTGCGCTAGCGTCGCCTACCTTACTTGCCGACGCGCTGGAGCGTGAGCGTGATGAAGTCCCCGTTGAGGCGACGGACTTGCCGGTCGATGGCACCCCGCAAGCGTTACAGCTCGAAGAAACCCGCGTGCTAGGCACCGCCGCTCAAGAGCTCAAGCAGGCGCCCGGCGTCTCGATCATTACCGCGCAAGACATCAAAAAACGTCCGCCGGTCAATGACCTCTCCGACATTATTCGTCGCGAGCCGGGGGTTAACCTCACCGGCAACAGTTCGAGCGGCAGTCGCGGCAATAACCGCCAAATTGACTTGCGGGGCATGGGCCCGGAAAACACCTTGATCCTTATCGACGGCAAGCCATCGGCTTCACGTAACGCAGTACGTTATGGTTGGAGTGGCGACCGGGACACCCGTGGTGAAACCAACTGGGTGCCTGCCGAAGAAGTCGAGCGCATCGAAATTTTGCGTGGCCCGGCGGCGGCCCGTTACGGCTCAGGCGCGATGGGGGGTGTGGTCAACATCATCACCAAGCGGCCGAGCGACAAGCTGAGCGGTTCGATGACCGCGTACTACATGACGCCCGAAGATGATTCTGAAGGCGTCAGCAAGCGCACCAACTTCAATCTCAGTGGCCCGATCACAGACGATCTGGTGTTTCGCGTGTATGGCGGCCTGAACAAAACCGACGCTGACGATGCAGGTATCAACACCGCTGAGCAAGCCTCCCCGGACAGCGTGGTGGCTGGCCGTGAAGGCGTGCGCAACAAAGACATCAATGGCCTGTTGAGCTGGCAGTTCACCCCAGAACAGTCCTTGGATCTGGAAGCCAGCTACAGCCGCCAAGGCAACATTTTTGCAGGCGACACCATGCTCAACAGCGGTGGTGATTATGTAAATAGCTTGACCGGCAAAGAAACCAGCGTACTGCAGCGCAGTACTTTCTCGGCGACCCACAATGGTTCGTTCGACTGGGGCTCGACCAAAGCTTCGCTGACCCATGATCTGACGCGTAATGCGCGTTTGAATGAAGGGCTGGCCGGTTATGGCGAAGGGGCTCCTTCTGAAACGGCCGGTTCGTTTGAATCGCGTTTGCGCAATACCCGCGCGACGGGCGAGGTCAACCTGCCGTTGAGTTGGGGGGCCGAGCAGGTGCTGACGCTGGGCGGTGAATACTTGTATGAGTCGCTGAATGATCCGGGCTCGTTGCGCCCACAAAGCTGGGACCCAGGCACCGATGGCACACCGGCTATTCCCGGTCAGGATCGCACCCAGACCAAAAGCACGGCCAATAGCTACGCCTTCTACGTTGAAGACAACATTGAAGCGGGCGCTAAAACCATCGTCACGCCAGGTGTGCGTTTTGATCATCACAACGAGTTTGGTGGCAACTGGAGCCCGAGCCTGAACGCCTCGCACCAGATCACTGATGAACTGAGCATCAAAGGCGGTATTGCACGGGCGTACAAAACGCCCAACATCTACCAGTCCAACCCCAACTATTTGCTGTACAGCCGTGGGGCGGGCTGCAGCTCGGTAGAGGTCAATATCGGTGGTTGTTACCTGATGGGTAACCCGGATTTGAAACCCGAAATCAGCGTCAACAAAGAGATTGGTCTGGCATTTGATAAAGGCACTTGGCGCACCAGCGGTACGTACTTTCGCAACGATTACCAGAACAAGATCAATGCCAGTAACGAGTCCTCCTTCCGCCTGCCAAACGGTCGTCGCGTGCTGCAATGGGAAAACTCCGGCAAGGCCATTGTGCAAGGGGTCGAGGGCAACCTGTTTGTTAACCTGCACAAGGATTTGGACTGGAACACTAACCTGACCTACATGATCGAGAGTAAAGACAAAGAAACGGGCGAACCGTTGAGCATCATCCCCAAGTACACGCTTAACACCACGCTGGACTGGTACGCCACCGAGAAGCTCTCGCTTCAGGTCAGCGGCACCTATTACGGCAAGCAAGAAGCGCCTAAGCGCAACATGCGGGCCAACGAAGCGCTGGATAAAAGCGTTCAGCAACCGGTTGACCCTTATGGCTTGGTGGGCCTGAGCGGAGGGTATGAGTTCAACAAAAACTTCAGCGTGCGTTTAGGCGTCAACAACCTGTTCGACAAACGCTTGTACCGCAAGGGCAACTCGGACGAGGCGGGCGCTCAAACTTACAACGAAGCAGGCCGAGCCTACTTTGCATCGGTGACCACTTCGTTCTGATGGCCCATCGGCCTTATGACTGAGCGTGCTGGGCAGCTAAGGCTTACACAGGCGCGACATCCTTGAGCAAAGGGTGTCGCGCCGTTGTCGCATCGGGTGCTGGCAAAACCGTGGCTGGCACTGGGGCAGAGCAGTCGATGAAGGATTAAACAATGAAACTCGTAACCTCGGCCTGGGTGCCGATTGTGTCTCGCACATTGGCGGCCTGGGTGGGCGGCTACTTGTTCACCTACGCTTTTACTGCGGCGCTGGCCCGGCTATTGCCACTGGATAAAGTGGACTCGCTGATCGTCGCCAGTTTGCTGTCGTTTGTGATCTACACCTTCGCCATTTTATGGGCGTTTGCTGCGCGGCATCAGTGGTCTGCCTGGATGGGCGCATGGCTGGCGGTGCCGTTAGCTGCGATCGGATTTTGGCCACAGCTGTGGGAGCGTCTCGGATGAAACAGACCCTGACTCAATCCATGGCGTGGTTGCACACGTGGGGCGGCCTGATTGTGGGCTGGTTACTGTTCGTGATTTTTTTGACCGGCAGCCTGGCGGTGTTCGATCAAGAAATCGACAACTGGATGCAGCCTGAACTGCCTGCGCATCACCTCACGGACGAACAGGCTGCGCAGCGTGCGCTGGACTACCTGACAGAACACAAAGCAAGTGAAAAACAGTGGGGCATCAGCTTGCCCAGTGAACGGTCACCGGGTTTGCAGGCCTCCACGGGTGGGCGCCGGGGCGGTGTTTCGGTCACACTTGATCCCGACACTGGCGATGAACTGCAGGTACGAGAAACCGCAGGCGGGATGTTCTTTTTCTTCTTTCACTTCACCTTGCACATGCCGCGCATGATTGGGATTTATCTGGTCGGTGCGATGGCGATGGGCATGCTCGCGGCGCTGGTCAGCGGCATCGTGATTCACAAAAAGTTCTTCAAGGAATTCTTCACCTTCCGGCCCGCCAAAGGCCAGCGCTCCTGGCTGGATGCCCACAACGCCAGCGCCGTGCTGTTGTTGCCATTTCACTTTATGATCACCTACAGCGGGTTGGCGATTTTTATGGTGATCTATATGCCAGCCGCAATGGATGCGTTATTTGACGGCAACCGAGAAGCGTTTTTCAACGCTCAAGACAACGCGCCGCAAGCGATGGAAGTTAAGCCGCGTGAGGCGCCAGAACCCGCGCAATTGGTGGCCTTGGGGCCGCTTTTGGCCAAGGCCCGTGACGTCATGGGGCCGCTGAGTGGGGTCAATATCACTAACCCCGGGTTGAGCACCGCTGAGATTATGGTTCGTCCGATTTTGGGTAATCGAATTGCCCTGACCAAAGGTCAAGGCATGCGGTTTAACGGCGTAACGGGTGAGCAACTGTCCGGGCCAACCGAAATGCGCCCCAGCGTGCTGACCCAGCGGGTGGTTACTGGCTTGCATTTCGCACAATTTGGCGGCTACCCGATGCGTTGGTTGTACTTTGTGTGTGGCTTGATCAGCACTGCCATGATCGGCAGCGGGCTGGTGCTGTTCACCGTCAAACGCCGACGCAAATACGCCAGCGAAGGCCGAGTTGGGCAAGTGCTGTACCGCTTAGTTGAGGCGATTAACGTGACGGTGATGGCGGGGTTGAGTCTGGCCTGCATCAGCTTGCTGTGGGGCAATCGGTTGTTGCCTACCCGTTTGAGCGAACGTGCAGATGCTGAATTGAACGTGTTCTTTTGCGTGTGGGCCTTGAGCCTGGTGCATGCCTTGATCAGACCAAGAATGCAGGCCTGGCGCGAGCAATTGGGACTGGCCGGGGTGATGTGCCTGACGCTGCCATTGTTGAGCGTCTTGACCCTTGATCACCCTTGGGCATTGCCATCGCGTATGGGGCTGGAGCTGACAGCGATTGCTCTGGGAGGCTTGTTGTTGTGGGCTTGCTGGAAGGTGTCGCAGCCAGTGGCTGAGCGAGTTTCCCGCAAAAAGACCGTCGCTGTGGCAGAGGTGAACTAAGATGCTGGCTCATTTTTTTGCAGCGTTGGCGTTCGCCTACATCGGCATGCTCGCCCTGTGTCAGGGGCTCGAACGGCATTACAAACAGGTTTGGCACAAAGCCCCGTCACTGGCCCTGCGCCGCACATTGCGCGGCGTGGGCTGGCTTAGTCTTGGGCTGAGCTTTTACTTCTGTGGTCAGGCCTGGGGTTGGGCGATGGGGCCCGTCGGCTGGTTTGGTCTGATGTCGCTCAGTGGTTTTACCCTGCTGATGTTACTGCCTTACCGGCCACGGTTGGCGGTGTGGCTGGCCCTGTTTTTTGCACCTGTGTGGGCGGTGATAGAAACCGTGATTTAGCCGCCAACCTGCGGCAGAAACTACGGGATTCTTGCTGCGCCTGAAACCTTGGGCTTGACCCAGCGATTGGCGATCAGATCCAGGCTGGTGCAAAACACGAAATACACCAACGCCACAAACAGGAAGATCTCGGTCGGGTGCACCATCACCCGATTGCTGACTTGAGTGGCGACAAATGACAGCTCGCCCACGCCGATGACATACGCCAGCGAAGTGTCTTTAATCAACGAGATCCATTGGTTGAGAAAGGAGGGCAGCATCATCGGCAGGGCTTGCGGCAAGATGATCAAGCGCAGCACTTGCCAACGGCTCAACCCCAGCGCTTTGCCAGCCGCCCACTGGCCCGGCGGCAAGCTGCTGATGCCGGCATACACCGAGTGCGCCAGATACGCGCCCCCGATTAACGACAGGGCGCACACCACGGTGGCCAGTGCGGGCACGTCCACCTTGAACACGATGGGCAGTAAGAAGTAGCTCCAGAAGATCAGCATCACCACGGGGATCGCCCGCAAAAAACCTAATACACCCAGCAAAAGCCAACGCATTTTGCCGCGAATCATCACCAGAGCAATGCCAAGAATCAGCCCCAGAAGCGCCGAAGTCACACCAGACAGCAAGCTCAGCCATAGCGTCAGCGCTGCGCCGCCCAGTGGGCCGTCGGGGTAAGCCCCAAGCAAAAAATACGACAGGTTGTCGCTAATCACTGAAAAGTCCATGAATCAAATCACTCCCTGTCGATACCACTTGCTGCGTGCAACCATTTGGCCGATCACTTCAATCAGCGCAATACTCGCCACATACAACAGCGTTGCAAAACCAAAGGCCTGAAACGTTTTGAAGGTTTCGGTTTCGACCTGACGTGAGGCGTATGACAGTTCGGCTAAACCGATGGCCATTGTCAGTGAGGAGTTTTTCAGGGCGTTCATGTATTGGCCCAATAGCGGCCCTAGCGCGGTTCGCACCGCTTGTGGAAACACGATGTAACGCCACACCTGAGCGGGCGTGAACCCCAGTGCCAAGCCGGCGGCTCGCTGTTCAAGGCGAACTGAGCTGACGCCGGCCCTGAATTCTTCACAGATAAATGCGGCGGTGTAGAGCATCAAGCCCCAGAACCCGGCAATAAACTCAAAGGACGGCCATTCAACATCAAACAACCCGAGCGACAGGCTGCGCGGCTGATTGAGCCACATCACCCAGCCTTCGGGCAGCATTGCTGTCACGCCGAAGTACCAGAAAAACAGCTGCACCAGCAGCGGCGTATTGCGAAACACAGCCAGATAAGCGCGGGCCGGCCACGACCAGAGCCGCGAAGGCGATATGCGCGCCAAACACAGGAAGAACCCAAGCCCGGTGGCGATTACGCAGGTTAGAAGTGAGAGGATTAGCGTGAGGACAAAACCATCGAGCAGCCAGTGCAAGTAGTGCGGGGCAAGCAGTTCACCGAACATAAAACAGCGTCCATCCAGAAACACACAAACCCGTCCGGTTGGCCGTGACGGGTTATAGAGGCTTGCTAAGGGGTGTTAGCTTTTGTCGCCGATCTTGTACAGGCGGGTCAGTGGCGTCTTGGTGTTCGGGCCGAACCAAGTGTCATAGATGGTTTGTGCCTGACCTTTGGCTTCCAGCTCGCTGAGGGTTTGGTTGACCACGTTAGTCAGTGCGGTTTCGCCTTTGGGAATACCCACCCCAATCAGGTCATTGGAAATGGTGAAGGGCGGCACTTCGTACTTGTCTTTGTCGGGCACGTTGGCCAGCAAGCCGATCAGCTTAGGGCCGTCTTGAGTGATGGCCTGCACGTTGCCGTTGCGCAGTGCGGTAAAGGCGAATGGGGTGTCATCGTAGGCCACTACTTTGGCCCCCGGGTATTTGGCGCGCAGTACCCCTTCGTTGACCGTGCCCTTATCTACACCGACCCGCCATTTGTTCAATTCTTCAGGCGAGGTGAGGGTGCCTTTTTTCACAATAAATTGCTGGCCCGACGCGAAGTACGGAATGCTGAAATTCACCTGCTCGGCCCGCTCCGGGGTGATGGTGAAGTTAGCCAGTACCAGATCCACCTTGTTAGCCACCAGCAGCGGCACACGGTTGGCCGGGTTGGTGGGCTGTAATTGCAACTTCACGCCCAACTTTTCAGCAATAGCCTTGGCGTAATCCACATCCAAACCTTCAATTTGCTTGCTCTTGGCATCCACAAAACCGAACGGCGGGTTGCTGTCGAACGACGCCACACGCAGTACACCCGATTTTTTGATGTCATCCAGACGATCAGCATGGGCTAAGCCAGACAGTACGGCCAAGGTCAGAGCGGTGAGGGCAGTGATTTTCTTCATTTCGTTCTCATCATGAGTTGGAAGACTTATGACGAGAGTTTTGCAGGAAATTTAGGCTTTAAAAAAGAATATAAAACGATTTGTATATTCCTTTAGTGCATAACAGGTTTAGAGCGCACCGATCACTCGCTGTCGACAGAGCAGGGTCAATCGTGCGCCACCGCCTTCATGGCTGCCCACGTCGAGGGAGAAGCCGTGCAGGTTAACGATGGCCGCCACAATCGACAGGCCCAAGCCAAAACCGCCCTGTTTATCGTCGCTGCGATAGAAGCGCTGAAACACCACCTTGCGCTCAGCTATCGGGATGCCCGGCCCTGTGTCGAGCACTTCAATACACGCACTGCCCGCGTCATCAAATGCCCGCAAGGTCACCTGACCTTCAGGAGGTGTGAACTTGATCGAGTTGCTCAGCAAGTTGGCCAGTGCCTCAAACAACAAGGCCCGATCACCATTGAGGCTGGGCAGAGCATGCGGGACGTCGAGTACCAGCATGACCTGGCCTTCTTCGGCCAATGGCAGGTAAAAGTCGTACAGCTCTTGCAGCAAAGGCAGCGGATCAAGTTGTAAAAAGCCAGAGCGTCGTTGATGGTCTTCCAGTTCAGAAATACGCAACAGCCCACGAAAGCGCGCCATCAACGTGTCGGTTTCACTGATCACTTGATCCATTTGCAACGCTTGAGGTGAGCCTTCAACCGCCTGCTGCTGAATTCGATACAACTGGGCCCGCAAACGGGTTAGCGGGGTGCGCAGGTCGTGGGCGATGTTGTCGCACACACCTTTGACTTCATTCATCAAGCGTTCAAGGCGATCTAGCATGGCGTTGACGATCGCCGCGAGCATGTCCAGTTCGTCTCGCCGGTTGGACAGTGGCAAGCGGCGGGTCAGATCCCCGTCAACAATGGCCTCGGCACTGGCCTGAATGGCTCGAATGCGGCGCAGTGGACGTCGGCGCAGCAAGTGCCAACCCGCAATGCCGGGGATGATGGTCAACGATAATCCCCAAAACAGGGCATGCAGGATGATGCGCGTTACCGCAAATAGCGAACCGTTATCGCGCACCAGCACCAGCCAGCGGCCATCAAGGGTTTGGGTCGCCACTGCGTCGCAGCTGTCTTGCGGCAGGTTGGGGTCATCAGAAGCGATGCAGGTGCTCAGCTCATGGATCTGACCATCCAGAGGCAAGCCCGCAGGGATACTTTGGATCGGCCCGCGTAAGGGATTGTGCTGAGCGTCGAACAGGCCATAGGCATCCACCGCCCGTCTATCGAAGCTCATGCTGGTGGCCAGCGCCTCATCCAGTTGTTCGCCCTGAAAGCGCGAAAACAAGTGCTGGCGCTGCATGAGCGAGTGCTTGGCCAATGAGCCTAAATAGTCCGAGACCTCGTAATACAGCACCCCCATCAGGATGCAGCTCCAGGCCACGAACAAAAAACTGTACAACGCCAACAGTCGGCTGCTGGAAGAACGCCAGCCCTTAGAGGGGTTCGGCAATGACATAACCCGAGCCTCGAACCGTGCGAATCAAGGGCACCTGGCCCGGCGGGTCAATTTTTTTGCGCAAGCGCCCAATGTGGACATCGATCAGGTTGGTGCCGGGGTCGAAGTGATAGCCCCAGACTTCTTCGAAAATCATCATGCGCGACAGAATTTGCCCGGTGTTGCGCATCAAAAATTCCAACAACTTGTACTCAGTGGGCAGCAGGCTTAGCTGTTGCTCGGCGCGGCTGGCTTCGCGACGGATGAGGTTCAGTTCGAGGTCGGCCACTCGTAACGACGTTTCGTACTCGCGCACAGTGCTTTTACGGCGCAGCAACACTTCGACCCGAGCGGCCATTTCGTCGCTGGCAAAGGGTTTGGTCAGGTAATCATCACCACCGGCGCGAAGGCCGCGCACGCGCTCGTCGACGTCTGACAGGGCACTGATCATCAATATCGGGGTGCTGACGCCGATTGTGCGCAGGGTGGTGACAATGGCCAAGCCATCCAGCTCGGGCAGCATACGGTCAAGGGTAATCAGGTCGTAATCGCCGCTCACGGCACGTACTAAGCCTTCGCGACCATTGTCGACCCAATCTACGTCCAGTCCGTGGCTGCTTAACTCAGCCACGATTTCTTTCGCCGTTACGGCATCGTCTTCAATGGTCAAAATGCGGGTCATACCGTCACCTGATTAGCCTTCTGAGCAGTAGACACAGTTTGCCCGCAAAAAGCTGAAACGTTTCTTAAAAATATTTCATGTTCAGCCCCGCGTCAGGAAAGAGGCGTGGCAACGGCCAGTTGCGGAATCGGTTTGCGCATTAATGTGCCTACAAGTACGGCTCCCAAGAGTGCAAGCACCCCTGCGACCCACAACACAACACTGAACCCGCCAACAAATGCCTGAGTAGCTAAGGGCTGGATCTGCGTGTGTGCGTCCTGGGGTAACTGACTTAATGCGCCAGACATGTCGCCTGCAACCACGCGCGAAGCTATGAAGTGGCTGTGGGCCAACCATTGAGCGTCGTCCTGAGCGAGGCTGTGTTGCAGGTTTTGTTCGGTATGGCTGTTGAGCAAAGCACCAAACACGCCAATGGCCAACACGATGGCGCTGAAACGCATGGTGGTGCTCATGCCCGACGCCATGCCCACGCGATCACGGGGCACGCAGGCCATGATGTTCTTCTGGGTGTCACCATTGAGCAACCCGGCCCCGGCGCCTGTCACGGCGGTGGTCAGGGCGAAGCTCAAATAGCCCCCGTGCTCCACAGCCCAAGCACTGAGCAGGTTGCCACACCCCACCAAGGTCAAACCGGCTGCCATCATGCTCGCAGGGCTAAAACGCGTAGCCAGACGAGCACCCACGCGCGGGCAGATCAACATGGTCAGGGCAAACGGCAACATGCCCAGCCCTGATGCGATGGCGCTAAACCCCAGACCGTTTTGCAGGTAAAAAGGCAACAAGGTCATCATCACTTGGGCGCAACCCGCGTAGGCAAACATGCCGAGCAGGGCACCGATAAAGCGTGGATGGCGAAACAGTTGCAGATCAATCATCGGGCGGCGTTGCACTGATTCGATCAATACAAACAGCCCAAGTAACAGGAACCCGGCGAAGATTCGGGAATAGGTCAGCGGGTTGTCCCAGCCAATCCGGTTGGTCTCAATCAACCCCCACATCAAGCACAACAAACTCGCGCTGAAGGCCAGGCTGCCCCAAGGGTCAAGCCGGGCTGACTGCGGGTCACGCGATTCGGCAATGGCATGGCTGACCAATCCCATCAGCAACAGGCCGACGGGTAAGTTGAGGTAGAAAATCCAGCGCCAACCCAGGTACTGGCTAATCAAACCGCCCAGGGTGGGCGCTGCGGTCATGGCTACGCCCATGCAGGCACCCCAAAAAGCCCACGCCTTGGCACGTTCCACTTCGTCGTGAAACGCGTGGCCAATGGAGGCCAGCGCGCAGGTTAGCAACAGCGCGGCCCCGACGCCTTTGATGGCGCGAGCGATTTCCAGCATCAAGCTGTTAGGCGCGGCCCCGCAGCCGATAGAGGCAAGGATGAAAATGCTTAGGCCCCAGAGCAGGGTTTTTTTGCGTCCGAAGCGATCGGCGATGCTGCCGGCTGGCAGCAACAGTGCGGCAAAAGCCAGCATGTAGGCGCTGACGACCCATTCAATATCGACGAAATTGGCCCCCAGATCGCGGGCAATACTGGGCAAGGTAACCGCGACGATGTTGGTGTCCAGAACGATGAGCGAGCACACCCCTGAGGCAGTCAGCAAGGTCAAGCGCGGGCTGATGGTTTTCATGGCTGCACCGCCAACGCTGTATTTAGGTCGATGATTGCCTTACAGGCAATTCGCCAGGTGAATGCGCCTGCCGTTATGTGTAATTGGTTGGGATTGGCGATGGGCAATAAAACAGGGGATTTGACGTGCATGTGCAGGGCTCTCTAGTGTGGCGTATGCCGCAGGGTATCGCCGAGCTGCACGAGGTGTGTTAGCTGGATACCTGCACTTCATTACCTTTGAGCTAATACTGCTATGGATATACGTCATTTCCGCTATTTTCTGGCCGTTGCCCAGCAGCGCAACTTCACCCGTGCCGCAGAAACGCTGGGTATTGCGCCACCCACGTTGAGTCGGCAAATCCAGGACCTTGAGAGCGCGCTGGGTGTGCGGTTGTTTGTGCGTCAGCAGCGTCAAGTCAGTTTGACTGAGGCGGGCCAGGCTTTACTGCCCGAAGCGCAGGCCACGGTGCGCCAGTTTGAGTTTGCACAGCGTAATGCGCAGCGCGCCGGACGTGGTGAGATGGGTCATATCGAGTTGGGCTACGTGGCTTCTGCGGTGTATTCGGGTGTGCTGCAACGTCAGGTGCAAGCATTTGCACGCGAATGTGCCGACGTCAGTTTGAACCTGCGAGAAGCGCCTATGGCGAATTTGCCGACGATGGTGGCAGAAGGTCGGTTTGATCTGGGTTACGTGCGCTCGCCCATGACCTTGCCCGAAGGTCTGGATGCGATTCGGCTCAATAGCGAGGGCTTTGTCCTGGCGCTGGCGGATGACGCTTGGCTAGCGCGGCTCAAACACATCACTGCGGAGCATTTGCAAAACGAGACATTCATTCTGCCCGAGCAAATCAGTGGCACTTTGCAGGTGGCCGCTCAAGGGGGATATGCACCCAAACTGGGTGCGCAACCCGGTGGGTTGGTGGCGGTTATCGCTCTGGTTTCGCTGCGTCAGGGTGTGGCAGTGGTGCCTGCTTCGGTGGTTGGGCACATCAGCTTGCCCAATGTGATCTATCGACCGATTGAAGGCTGTGAGTCACTGTCCTGGTTGTCGCTGATTCATCGCCGATTTGAAAAATCACCGGCGGTGGCGCGTTACATTGAGCAAGTCAAACGTGATTGGCGCCTTAACACGGGGCAATGATCACCTCCGATGTTCAGCGCGCTTGATCAAAGAAGCAGTACAATTGCGCACTTTTCACCGGGCATGGATGCCGTTCGGCTAACGCTCAAGAGAAGGCTCATGGTTTCAGGCAGTTACTCCCTCACGCTGGTTTTAGTGTCTCTTTGCATCGCTATTTTGGCGTCGTATACCGCCCTTGATCTGACTGGCCGCATCGCTACGGCGCGTGGCCGGGCGGTTTATCTATGGATGGGCGGCGGGGCACTGGCAATGGGCTTTGGCGTGTGGTCGATGCACTTTATCGGGATGCTCGCCCTGTCATTGCCAATTGAACTGGGTTATGACGTCGCGCTCACTGCGTGGTCATTGCTGGTGGCTGTTTTATCTTCAGGGTTTGCCCTGTGGCTGGTCAGTCAGCCGCGTCTACCGGCGCTGCAGTTGCTCTTTGGCGCATTAGTCATGGGCGCCGGGATCAGCGCCATGCATTACAGCGGCATGGCCGCCTTGCGCATGCAGCCGGGCATTGAGTACGACCCCGTGCTGTTTGGCCTGTCTTTGTTTATTGCCGTGGGGGCGTCGGCTGCTGCGCTGTCGATCGCGTTCAGGCTGCGTAAACAAACCCCCTATGTGCGTCTGGCAAGGGGCGCCGCTTCAATCATCATGGGGCTGGCCATTGTTGGCATGCACTACACCGGCATGGCGGCTGCCAACTTTCCAGAGGGCAGTTTTTGTGGCGCCGCACTGGAAGGTTTGAGTGGCAAAGGATTGGACAACCTCGTGTTGGTGTCCAGCCTTGCGGTGTTGACCATCGCGTTGCTGACGTCGATTTTTGATGCTCGACTGGAGGCGCGAACAGCAGCGCTGGCAGCGTCACTGACGTTGGCTAATGAAGAACTCACCCACTTGGCACTGCATGACACTTTGACCGGGCTGCCCAATCGAATTTTGCTGGCTGATCGTATTAGCCAGGCTATGGCCAAAGTTCAAGAGCAAGGCGGGTGTTTCTCGTTGATGTTTATTGATCTGGATGGTTTTAAACCGGTGAACGATGCGTTCGGCCATCACTTAGGCGACCGTTTGTTGCGTGACGTCGCGCTGCGCTTGCGCGAGCAGCTGCGCAGTCAGGACACGCTGGCGCGCATTGGTGGTGATGAGTTTGTGTTGTTGGTGCGATTGGCCGAGCCAGACGACGCGCCGCAGGTGGCTGCGCGTCAGGTGAGTTTGTTGTCCAGATCGTTTCGGATCGATGATCACGAACTTCACATCTCCGCGAGCATTGGCATTACGTTGTATCCGGGCAATGGTCAGACCGCCGAAGAGCTGCTAATGAACGCAGACGCCGCGATGTACCACGCCAAGGGTGCTGGTAAAAACGGCTACAGCTTTTTTGATGCTTCGATGAACACCAACGCGCGCAAGCAATTGCAACTGCTGCAAGACTTGCGTCAGGCGTTGGAGCAGCAACAGTTTTGCTTGTATTACCAGCCCAAATTCGACGCCAGCAGCGGCCAACCGATGGGGGCTGAGGCGTTGTTACGCTGGGAACATCCAACCCTTGGGCTGTTACAACCGGACACCTTTATCGAGTTGGCAGAGAAAACCGGCTTGATTATCCCGATTGGCAATTGGGTGCTGAACGAGGCCTGTCGCCAGATGCGCGACTGGTTCGATCAGGGCTACAACCACTGGCGCATGGCGGTGAACCTGTCGGCGTTGCAGTTTTGTCATGCGGGGTTGGTCGACAACGTGGCAGCGGCGCTTGCCCGCCATCAATTGCCAGCCAATAGCTTGACGCTGGAAATCACGGAAACCACTGCCATGAGTGACGCCGACGCAAGCATGACCGTGCTGCAACGGCTGTCAAACATGGGCGTGGACTTGTCCATTGATGACTTTGGCACCGGTTACTCCAGTTTGATGTACCTCAAGCGTTTGCCTGCCAATGAGCTGAAAATTGACCGTGGCTTTGTGCGTGATCTGGAGCACGACAGCGACGATGCAGCGATTGTGTCGGCCATCGTTGCGCTGGGGCAGGCGCTGGGGTTGAGAATCGTGGCGGAAGGCGTTGAAACCGACACCCAGCAACGATTCTTAACAACCTTGGGCTGCGACGCATTGCAAGGTTATTTGCTGGGCCACCCGCAACCTGCGGGCCCATTTATGGACAAGATTCATCAAGGTCAGCACGCGCTGAGCGATACATCCCGGCCCGCCTGACAACTGACAAGACCTGCCCAACGCGGTTATTCTTGCGCGCAGGTGTACACCGTTGAAGGGGAGCGCGTATTTATGGATAAAGTCATCGTGATCACCGGTGGCAGTCGCGGCATTGGCGCTGCGACGGCCGTGCTGGCTGCCCAGCAGGGTTATCGTATTTGCATCAATTATCTGGCCGATGACGCTGCGGCCCATGCGGTGCTGGAGCAGGTTCGTGCGCTGGGGGCTCAAGCCATTGCTGTGCGTGCGGACGTGAGTGACGAAGACGAGGTTATCAGCCTGTTTGCCAGGGTTGATATGGAGTTGGGACCAGTGACCGCGTTGGTCAATAACGCCGGCACCGTGGGCCATAAATCCCGCGTTGACGAGATGTCCGAGTTTCGCATCATGCATACCCTCAAAACCAATGTGCTGGGGCCAATCTTGTGTGCCAAGCATGCGGTGCTGCGCATGTCGCCGCGCTACGGTGGTCAGGGCGGCAACATTGTTAACGTTTCTTCGGTGGCAGCACGCTTGGGGTCGCCTGCCGAATATGTGGATTACGCCGCTTCCAAAGGCGCGCTGGACACCTTCACTTTGGGCTTGTCCAAGGAGCTGGCGGGCGAGGGGATTCGGGTCAATGCGGTACGGCCGGGTTATATCTTCACCGACTTTCATGCCTTGAGCGGCGATCCGGGGCGCGTGAGCAAGCTTGAGTCAATCATCCCGATGGGCCGCGGCGGTCGCCCTGAAGAGGTGGCCGAAGCCATTGTGTGGCTGCTTTCTGACAAAGCGTCCTATGCCACTGGCACCTTTGTCGACATGGGTGGCGGGCGTTAAGCCGCCACTGTCTTCTAGGTCGAAGTTCCTGAATTCGACTTTCAGCGAGGGGGTGTTTGATGAAGATTTATTGCGCTTCTATGTCAAGAGTCTGTCCTGGCTTAAATGGGTAAACGCTACGATAAACGGCATGGTTTTTATGACTGTTTTTATAGTCTTTTTTTATTTGAAAATAAGTGCTTTTTAAATTTTCTTGACTTTTAAAAAGCACGACTTTGAAGTTCTCTGTTTTTTGCAACTGCGCAACTTCTTGCGCACTCAAATGTGGATAACCGTGTGGATACATGGCTATACGTCACGGTTTACGTTCTGTACAGACGAGTGCGCAACTTCTTGCACACCACTGCGCAAGAAGTTGCGCACTTTTTTGCTGTTTCCGACCCTCTGCCTCGCCTTAATTGTGAGGTTATTGGGCTAACTAATTGATATACATGGGTTCTGAAATAGTTGGCACAAACATTGATTACCAACTTGCTACCCGGCAGGCGATTTTGCCTGTCGGGCTTCACTTTTTAAGCAAGGAACGCATCAATGGCTACTCCAGCGTACATGTCGATTACGGGCACTAAACAGGGCCTGATTACTGCCGGTGCTTTCACCGCCGATTCGGTCGGTAATACCTATCAAGAAGGTCATGAAGACCAGGTCATGGTTCAGGGCTTTAGCCACGAAGTGATCATCCCTCGCGACCCGCAGTCGGGCCAGCCGACCGGTCAACGCGTTCACAAACCAGTCAAAATCACCAAGGTGTTCGACAAGTCGTCGCCGCTGCTGTTGGCAGCACTGACGTCAGGCGAACGTCTGACCGAAATCACCATCGAGTGGTACCGCACTTCGGCGGCGGGCACCCAAGAGCACTACTTCACCACCAAACTTGAAGACGCGATCATCGTCGATATCAAGGATTACATGCACAACTGCCAAGACCCTTCCAACGCCCACTTCACCCACCTGGAAGACGTCGAATTCACCTACCGCAAAATCACCTGGACGCATGAAGTGTCCGGTACTTCGGGTTCCGATGACTGGCGTGTGCCGGTGGCTGGCTAACGCGAGTTAGTCGTTTAGCGCATCGACCCTGCATTGGGTCGATGCGTTTACGCCACGCCAGTTACGTGCGGTCTTATATCTCACGCAACACTCACCTTTTTGACTAAGGAATAGTTAAATGCGTCAAAGGGATTTGAGGTTCACCTTCTCTGTACTGGACAGTCGGCTGGCGTTTGAGGTCGTAGAGTTCACACTGGAAGAAGCCATTTGCGAGCCTTTTCGGCTGAGCCTTGAACTGGCCAGCGATAACGCCACGATTGATTTTGCTCAGGTGCTGGACAAGCCGGCGCTGCTCACGATCTGGCAAGGTTCCACGGCAGTGCGCCATGTTCACGGGCTGGTGTCCAGTTTTACCCAAGGCACAACCGGGTTTCGCCGCACACGCTACAGTGTTGTGGTCGAACCTCAGCTGGCTCGGCTATGCCTGAGTTCAGGCTGGCGTATTTTTCAGCAGAAAAACGTACCCGCCATCCTCAAGTCCGTATTGGCCGAACACGGCATTATGGATTACGAAGCCCGCATCAACACCGAACATGTGCCCCGTGAATACTGCGTTCAGGCGGGCGATACCGATCTCTATTTGTTTGACCGTCTTTCTGCTGAAGAGGGTTTGTTCTACTTCTTCAAACACAACGAAAACACCCACACCCTGATCCAAAGCGACAAGCTGTATGTGCAAGAGCGTATTTCAGGCGGGCCGGTGCTCTACACCAGCCAACCGGCAGCCGATGCGCACCAGCCGGTCATGTATGCGTTCACCTACACGGAGAACGTGCGCACCGTTGAGCAAACCCAGCGCGACTACACCTTCAAGCGTCCCTCGTTTGACCAGCAACAGCACACCGTTGGCGAAGACATGCAGCGCAAGTCCTTGCCCTATGAGCGCTACGACTATCCGGGACGTTACAAGGCCAGCACCCCTGGCAAACCGTTCACCATCGATCGCCTGCGAGGTCATCGCAGAGACGCTCAGGTTGCAATTGTTGAAGGGGATGATCCGCGTTTGATTCCGGGGTTCTCGTTTCAGCTCAGCGGGCATCCGCGAAAAGACTTCAACGGCTGGTGGCGCTCCGTGCGCATCACCCACAAAGGGATTCAGCACGCCAGCCAGCAAGAAGAGTCTGCTGGCGCCGAGATGGGTGTGAGTTACGACTACACGGCTGAAATTATTCCCGAACAAGTCGAATGGCGTGCAGCCCCGCTGCCCAAGCCCCGCATTGATGGCCCGCAAATAGCGAGCGTCGTGGGGCCGAAAGACGAAGAAATCTACACCGATGAATTTGGTCGGGTGAAGGTGCAGTTTCCTTGGGACCGCGAAGGCAAGAAAAACGAATTCAGCTCCTGCTGGGTTCGCGTGGCGCAGAACTGGGCGGGTGCTGAATGGGGCCATATGGCGATTCCGCGTATTGGTCAGGAAGTCATCGTGGACTACCTAGACGGCGACTGTGACCAGCCCATCATCACCGGCCGTACGTACCGTGCAACCCACATGCCGCCGTACCAACTGCCCAACCACAAGATTCTGAGCACCATCAAAAGCAAGGAATACAAAGGCTCCCGTGCCAACGAATTACGCATTGACGACACCACAAAAGAAATCAGTGCGGCGTTGATGAGCGACCACGGCAGCACCGCCTTGCACTTGGGTTATTTGACCCATCCTCGACCGGATGGCGGCGCGCCACGCGGTGAAGGGTTTGAGCTGCGCACCGATGAAAAAGGAGCGTTGAGAGCAGCGCGTGGGTTGTTACTGAGCACCGAGGCGCAACTCGATGCTGGAGGAGGGCACCTGGACCGTGGCTCCGTGGTGCAAGTGCTGGAAGCGGCGCTGCAACTGGCCAAGGGCTTGGGCGATTATGCGGTCGACAACCAAGGCATTGACCACGACACAGACCCGCAAAAAACACTCAGTGAGGCCGTACGTGATTTGGGCCACGGGGCGAACAACGAGCCTGACAAAACCAACGGCGGTAAGCCTGCCATCGCCGTGAGCGGACAGGCCGGGGTGGCCGTTGCGTCCCCCAACAGCCTTACGCTGGCTGCAGGTGAGCACATTGACAGCGTGGCCATGGAAAACCAGCAACTCACCGCTGGCCAGAAGGTCGTCGTCAATGCCGGAACCGACTTGGGGTTATTTGCTCAAAGCGGTGAGATGCGCCACATCACCCACCAAGGGCTGCTACTGTTGCAGGCGCAGAAAAACAACATTCGGCTAGAGGCCGACCAGAGCGTTGAAGTGACGGCGAGCAATCAGCATGTCCTGATCTCGGCCAAGGAACACATCACGCTCATGTGCGGGGGCGCCTACATCACCCTCAAAGGCGGGAATATCGAACTGGGCATGCCGGGCAACTTTACGGTCAAGGCGGCCCAGCACAGCCACATCGGTGGCGCCAACCTTGAAGCCGAACTGCCAGCATTCAAGGTTGGTGACACCCAGCGTCGGTTCATGCTCAAACAGATTGATGGCGCCACGGCGATGGCCAACGTGCCGTACAAGATCACCATGGGCAATGGCGAGATCGTTGAAGGCATCACCGACGCAACAGGGGCAACAGGGCTGCTGCAAAAAGATGCGATGAACATTGCCAATGTGCAGATGAAACATTCAAAAGCACCGATTGTGGCGGCAGCGGCCGTCGCGACAGGCGCTGCGATTCTGGCCAAGGCATTCGCAGAGCCAGCGGCTGACAAGGGGCGGGCGCTTACGGTTGGCGAGATAGCTATTGCAAAAACCGTCTTCGCAGACACCATCGATTACGACGCGGTACGCCTGCGTGATGAAGACTATGTGCCTTGGCAGGGTGCGGACTATGTGATGGCGCCTAATGGGCATATCTATTTTGGCAAGAACTTGCGCGGTATTTCAGACTGGAGCCTGGAAGACTCAAACATGCAGGGGCTTTTCATTCATGAAATGACGCATGTTTGGCAACACCAGCACGGTGTCAATGTGCTACTCGTGGGCGCCTATCAACAGGCAAAGCAGTTCTTGGTAGGTGATCAATATGATTACCACTTGGCTGCGGGAAAGGTGTTCAAGGATTTCAATATTGAACAGCAGGGTGACATCGTTCGTGACTACTACTGGGCTTTGGACTTAGGGGATACGCAAAAAATACACACGTTCAAGCTCGTTTTGGGGAGTTTTCCAGAGGGATACTGAGTCATGAAAATTCAAGGATTGATCCTGTTACTGGCTGTGTGGCTCATGCAGGCACCTGCTGTCGCCATGTCCAAGATGCCGCCTGACATCCCCATACGGGTCGAGGCCGGGCAACTTGTTGCTGACTTGCAGCCGTTGCTGACGGACGCTAACGACCCTGAGATCACGCGTGTTTTTTTGTGCCGCCGTACTGCCAGCCGTTGTTATGAAACTGTTTGGGAGGCCGATCTTCCATCGGGCTGGCAGCAGCCACAATTGAAGCTGCTTGGTGACTATCCGGGCGCTAACGTAAAAACGCTAAGCCCTGAGGCCTTGCAGCCAGGCGGCAGTTATAACTTGCTCATTGAGTTCAAGGAGCGCAGCCGCTGGCACAAGCAAACTGTGTCGAGCCTTTTCTTGGAGTTTTGCCTGATAGAGGACGCTGGCGCTTGGGAGGTTCAGGATAAAAAAGCCTGCCTCGCCCGAAGGAACGCAGAGAAACAACAAGGAGCAAAACCATGAGTGAAGCTGCTCAGATGAGGACCATCGTCTCAGCCAAGTCGATCACCATGCCCGGTGGCGGCGATGTGCATCTGATCCCGCCACCACCCAAACCCTGTGTCACCATCGTCGTGCATGGGGTTAACGACCTTGCCGGATGCTATGCACGGATCGAGAACGGTTTGTGCAAGGGGCTGAACGAGCGACTTGATCTGCCAGAAACCCCACCCGGCGGCATGAGCAATCCGGGCTATTTGAAGTCGGCGGGTTACAGCTTGCCTTCGGATGATTCTGGCAAAGCCACCAACCCCGATGCGATGTACTACCGGCGCAAGTTCAGTGGTTCCAGCGATGGCGGGGCGACGCGCAGTGTGGTCATTCCGTTTTATTGGGGTTTTCGTGAGGAAGAGGAACACATCAACAAGACCGCGCCTCACGGTGAGTGGCTAGATCGCAACAACAACCGATTGGACAAGGCCGGCACCAAGGAAGGCGGGCAGTTCGCCAATGCCACCACCAACTTGCCGGATATGTGGGGGGATGGGTTTAATGGATTCCCGTTTGGCATCATTCCACTCAATGCGATTGCAGGCACGTTGACCCATCCACTGTTCTCAGCTACCGGGCGGCGCTACATGGTATTGGCTGCCATGCGTCTGGCGATGCTGATGAAAATCATCAGAAAGCGTTACCCCAATGACACGGTCAATGTGGTCGGTCACAGTCAGGGGACCTTGATTGCTTTGCTGGCTCACGCGTTTCTCAAGGATGAAGGTCAGCGCCCTGCAGATGGGTTCGTGATGCTCAATTCCCCCTACAGCTTGTACCAGCCCCGCAATGAAAAAGTTCAGGGTTGGCTGAAACAGCAGACCACTGCCGCCCGTATTGCCACGCTCGAAGGCATTTTGAAATTCATCTCAAGCAGCCCTAGTGCAACGCCTGCGTTATCGAGCGTTGCGCTCAAAAACTGCCAAAGCTATGGCGCCATTGGTGGCGTGGGGTGGGCAGGCGTCGGGCCGAGTGAAGCGACGATTGATGGTAAAAAAATCACGTTCAACGAGCGGGATAACCGGGGCAGCACCTACCTGTACTTCACGCCTGAGGATCAGACCGTAGGTCTGGCCAACGTCCAGGGCATTGGCTGGCAAGGCGTGGGGGAGGAGATTAATGGGCAAGCCGCACGCAAGGTGTTGATGCCAGGTTTTCATCAACGGGTCTTTACCTTGCGCAAACGCGCCGGTGAGAAAGAAAAAATCGGTGCTCACGTACCGCCTTATGTTTATCCATTGTTGGTTGCCGGGGAGGTCAGCTGGGAGGACACCGGCCTGTCTGGAATGATTGATCTTGAGGGGCGTGCCAAACTAGAGCCTGGTAAAAGCGTGATGCTCACTGCGCCGGTTTTACCGGTTCCTGCGGAGGCAGACTTTTTTATTAGCGGGACTATTACGGCGCCTGGGGAAGATTCAAACAGCGGCCTTTATCAGGTCAAGGACACCCTGGACCCCGTTGATGCCGCTATCGGTCTTAGCAACGATAAATCTTTTTGGATCAAGGCCGCATGGCAGCCTAAAGACCCGAGCCGGGCCCGGCCGGAAATTATGGACGCGAGCCAAGCATTCAAATTCGGACGCGATAACAGCAGCGTCGAACAAGCCCTGAACGAAAATAAGGACACGGCTCAACGGGCTCATGTATTCACATTCCGGGACATGGGCAATGGTCAGGTACTGATTACACGGGGCGAAACACCTTACGAAGCGCGGTTGCGATTACAGGCATCGCATCAGGCCGCTGACTCTTTTCACTCAAGTATTCCGAATAACCCGGAGCACAGTCGTAGGGTGTTGGCGTATGACGTGGCGATTGGTGCCGGGCAGAGCGTAGATGATGTGACGTTTTATGCGTACTTGTGCCGGGTGGCGGATTGGCGGTTGGATTGGGAAGGCACTGACGATAGTAGTTATGAGAGTAAAAGTGTGGAGTTAGCTCTTTCAGACGAGGCAGTCGATAGATTCTACAGGGCAGAAGAATCCAGTAATTACGCTCTTATAAACGCTACAGTGGAGTATCGAAAGAATGGTTGCTTGCCTGAGAGTGTAACTAAAACGTATATGCCAAGTTTGGTCGCGACGCAGACTTGGGGAGAGAAAAAACTTGGCAAGATTATTAAGTTTGGAGGGGTGATCTGATGTCTAACATGCTGTCGATATCAATTTTAGCAACAGCTTTACTTCTGACGAGCAAATTTATTTTTGCGGGCGAGTCGAAGTTAATGTCTGCCGGCTGTTTTGCTAGCTTGCCCCACGTTGTGACTACTGAAAATATAGCAAAGGAAATCGCCTCTATGCCTACGAATGCTCGCTATCGCGCACCCTCTAGTTCCCCTGCATTGGAGACACTGGATGTCCTTAGTGTCGGAGTGAGCCTTGATATTTTCCGTCAGGGTCAAGTATGGCAGGCTCTGCAAGAACAAAACGCCAAACAAGCTGAAGCCTTACATGTGGGTAGCTCCTTACCTACGGATACGAAAACTTACCCCGTAACAGGAGCGGATAAAGATATGGCGTATACAAAGCGCAAGTCTGATTCGTTAGAGTTGGGGTTGCGTGACTTTTTAGAAAAATGGCCAATCCCCACAATTACGGTTGTCCGAGGTTGGAAGCCAAGCACCTCAAATTTACGATTTTCTGCAGAAAGAACAGAGACGATGTTGACCAATATGGTTAACAATGTTCGACCTAATGCAGGTTTGCACTGGCACCGTATTCGAGAGTTATCCAATGGGGTTGTTTGTAATGATACTCCAGAGATTGTGCTTGAAAGTATTTTTCAACTGTTTGAAAAAAATCCGGATTTGCCTGCTGTCTTGGTTTACAGCGTTGAAGGTCATAACATGGCCTTCGCCCTTGCAACTAAGGATAAGAATACTTGGCCAGTAGGGCAGGGGAATGGGCCCCGATTAGCAGGCGAACTCACCGACTCAATGGTCGCCCTAGTCGTAGGCCGCCCCGAACGCGTTGAATGGCTGCGTTATTACGCCCAATACGCCAAGGTCAACGATAATAAAATCGATCCTGAGTTCAGAGGCTGGGGATGGCGCAAACCACCTGTTGAGTTTCAGCCATCCGAGTTCATCCCGCAGCCCTGGACGCAGCGTGCGTTTGAGCAATGGGATGCGATGACGGTCTTGGCTAAAATTCACCGCCCAGTGACCGTCTCGCTTAAGCGGCCAGACAACGGCGAGCGCTTGAAACACGATGCCCTGACAGCGCAATTGGCTGCGGGCTGGAAGAAGGCCACGGACACTCTCACGCCTCAACCCTCCCGGCTGTTTTACGACGGCGGCTTGAACCGCGCGCCCATCACCGAACTGTCCCCGGCGCTTCGCGCAGCCCAGAGTTCTCTCGACTTGCTCGACTCCCGTGAGAGTTACAACCTTACCCAGCGGCTGGGTGACACAGGCTCGGCGTCACCTTTTGTCGGCATTGCCTTGGCAACTATGGCCAGTTACTTGAATGCCGACACCAGCGTGATCATGCCCATGCGCCGTCAGGATCAGGCAACCATCATTACCGTGACTTCGACCACGCCGGGTAAAAAGCCGGTAGGCAACAGCCCCTTCGGTGTCACGCTAATGCCACAGACTGCCAGCAGTGACACGCCTGAGCCACCTGTTGCAGCGGCCGTAACACCTCGCGCCCAAGCGATGCCGCCATTCTCCAAACCAACTGACGACTATGCGCTGGAAGAGTTTTTGCTGAGTTTGAAGGACAGCGACGACTTACTGGATGGCTTGTAGGTGAACCTTGGAGGTAATGCCTGATGCATGCACGGGTTGTCTGTTTATCCATAAGCGGTCTGCTGTTCACCAGTTCTTGGGTACAGGCGGTTGAAAGCCGTTGTTTTGTTAGTCCCGCTACGGCGGTAACTGCCTACACATCCATCAATAATGGGCCTGCTATGCCTGCTGATGCTCGTTATCGTGCTCCTATTACTTCGCCTCGCTTGGGCACTCTGGATGTCCTTAGTATTGGACTGAGCCTTGATGTTTTTCGTCAGGGACAAACTTGGCAGACTCTGCAAGAGCAGAGTGAAAAGCAGCTAGCAGCTCTGCATGTTGGCAGTATTCTGCCTATGGATCCGAAGAAGTATCCAGTTACTGCCGATGATAAAAATATGGCTTATGAGAAGCGGAAAACTGATGCTTTAGAGCTAGGCCTGCGAGACTTTTTGGAAAAATGGCATATACCTACAATCACTGTAGTCCGGGGCTGGAATTCCAAAGCACCAAACTTACGCTTCACCCCCGAAGAAATTAACGTAATGCTCTCCGGTATGGTAAATAGTTTTCGTACAGATGCGGGATTACATTGGCACCGTATTCGGAATATAAAAAACGGAATTATCTGCAGCGACACCCCTGAAGGTTTAGTTGAAACTTTATTTCAACTATTCGAGTTGAATCCTGATCTGCCTGCTGTGCTGGTTTACAGTGTGGAAGGAATCAATATGGCAGGTGCTCTCTCCAGCAAGAGTATTTCCTTAAAATCATTGGGTGCTGTCGCAGGCCCGCGTCAACCTGACAAATTAACCGATGCAATGGTCGCCCTAGTCGTAGGTCGCCCAGAACGTGTTGAATGGCTGCGCTATTACGCTCAATACGCCAAGGTCAACGAGAATAAAATCGATCCTGAGTTCAGAGGCTGGGGATGGCGCAAGCCGCCGGTTGAGTTTCAGCCATCCGAGTTCATCCCGCAGCCCTGGACGAAGCGTGCGTTTGAGCAGTGGGATGCGATGACGGTCTTGGCCAAAATTCACCGGCCAGTGACCGTCTCGCTCCAGCGACCAGACAACGGCGAGCGTTTGAAGCGCGATGCCCTGACAGTGCAATTAGCTGCGGGCTGGAAGAAGGCCACGGACACTCTCACGCCTCAACCCTCCCGGCTGTTTTACGACGGCGGTTTGAACAGCGCGCCAATTACCGAGTTGTCCCCGGCGCTGCACGCAGCCCAGAGTTCGCTCGATCTGCTCGACTCCCGCGAGAGTTACAACCTTACACAGCGCTTGGGCGACACTGGTTCGGCGTCTCCCTTTGTGGGTATCGCCTTGGCGACCATGGCCAGTTATTTGAATGCCGATACCAGCGTGGTCATGCCCATGCGCCGTAAGGATCAGGCAACGATCATTACCGTGACTTCGACCATGCCGGGTAAAAAGCCGGTAGGCAACAGCCCCTTCGGCGTCACGCTAATGCCACAGACTGCCAGCAGTGACACGCCTGAGCCACCTGTTGCAGCGGCCGTAACACCTCGCGCTCAAGCGATGCCGCCATTCTCCAAACCAACTGACGACTATGCGCTGGAAGAGTTTTTGCTGAGTTTGAAGGACAGCGACGACCTGCTGGATGGCTTGTAGGTGAACTTTGGAGGTAATGCCTGATGCGTGCACGGATTGCCTGTTTATCCATAAGTGGTCTGCTGTTCACCAGTTCTTGGGTACAGGCGGTTGAAAGCCGTTGTTTTGTTAGTCCCGCTACGGCCGTGACTGCCAACACATCCTCCAATAAGACCTCTGCTATGACTGCTGACGCACGTTACCGTGCTCCTACTTCCTCGATGCGCTTGGAAACTTTAGATGTGCTCAGTATTGGCTTGAGCCTTGATGTGTTTCGTCAGGGAGAGGCTTGGCAGGCTCTGCAAGAACAAAGTGGAAAACAACTAGAGGCTTTGCATGTTGGTAGTATTTTGCCTATGGATCCGAAAAAATATCCGGTAACAGCAAATGACAAAGATATGGCGTGGGAAAAGCGTAAATCGGATGCTATAGAGTTAGGTCTTAAAGATTTCTTGGAAAAATGGCCTATTCCTACGATCAATGTGGTTCGTGGTTGGGGTCCTAATACCCCAAATCTTAGGTTAACTCCATCGGAAACAATGGAGATGTTGACATCTATGGTTAACAGTCTTCGGACGAAGGCAGGTTTACATTGGCATAGGGTTACAAATTTGCAGAACGGATTTGTCTGTAATGACACACCTGAGGAGCTAATCGAAAACATATTCCAGTTATTCGAACACAATCCAGATCTACCTGCAGTTTTAGTTTACAACGTTGAAGGGTTCAACATGGCTCTAGCCTTGACGACTAAAGGTAGTAAACCAGTCGGTGTGGGTACAGGGCCCAGACTAGAAGGCGAACTCACTGACTCAATGGTCGCCCTAGTCGTAGGTCGTCCAGAACGTGTTGAATGGCTGCGTTATTACGCCCAATACGCCAAGGTCAACGAGAATAAAATCGATCCTGAGTTCAGAGGCTGGGGATGGCGCAAACCACCTGTTGAGTTTCAGCCATCCGAGTTCATCCCGCAGCCCTGGACGCAGCGTGCGTTTGAGCAATGGGACGCGATGAAGGTCTTGGCCAAAATCCATCGCCCAGTGACCGTCTCGCTCCAGCGACCAGACAACGGCGAGCGTTTGAAGCGCGATGCCCTGACAGCGCAATTAGCCGCAGGCTGGAAGAAGGCCACGGACACTCTCACGCCTCAACCCTCCCGGCTGTTTTACGACGGCGGTTTGAACAGCGCGCCAATTACCGAGTTGTCCCCGGCGCTGCACGCAGCCCAGAGTTCGCTCGATCTGCTCGACTCCCGCGAGAGTTACAACCTTACACAGCGCTTGGGCGACACTGGTTCGGCGTCTCCCTTTGTGGGTATCGCCTTGGCGACCATGGCCAGTTATTTGAATGCCGATACCAGCGTGGTCATGCCCATGCGCCGTAAGGATCAGGCAACGATCATTACCGTGACTTCGACCATGCCGGGTAAAAAGCCGGTAGGCAACAGCCCCTTCGGCGTCACGCTAATGCCACAGACTGCTAGCAGTGACACCCCTGAGCCACCTGTTGCAGCGGCCGTAACACCTCGCGCCCAAGCGATGCCGCCATTCTCCAAACCAACTGACGACTATGCGCTGGAAGAGTTTTTGCTGAGTTTGAAGGACGGCGACGACTTACTGGATGGCTTGTAGGTGTCGCAGGCATCAGTAAGTGTTGTGATTCGTGAGGGTTATTGATCAGTAGTTTGGGCAACACGCGGGATGATGCAGCCCAAGGAGGCATCATGAGTGCAGACAAAAACAACGGACGTTTGGAGCATCACCCACAAGGAGGACACCCATGAGTGAAGCTGCTCAGATGAGGACCATCGTTTCAGCCAAGTCGATCACCATGCCCGGTGGCGGCGATGTGCATTTGATCCCGCCACCACCAAAACCCTGTGTCACCATCGTGGTGCATGGGGTTAACGACCTTGCCGGATGCTATGCACGGATCGAGAACGGTTTGTGCAAGGGGCTGAACGAGCGACTTGATCTGCCAGAAACCCTACCCGGCGGCATGAGCAATCCGGGCTATTTGAAGTCGGCGGGTTACAGCTTGCCTTCGGATGATTCTGGCAAAGCCACCAACCCCGATGCGATGTACTACCGGCGCAAGTTCAGTGGTTCCAGCGATGGCGGGGCGACGCGCAGTGTGGTCATTCCGTTCTATTGGGGTTTTCGTGAGGAAGAGGAACACATCAACAAGACCGCGCCTCACGGTGAGTGGCTAGATCGCAACAACAACCGATTGGACAAGGCCGGCACCAAGGAAGGTGGGCAGTTCGCCAATGCCACCACCAACTTGCCGGATATGTGGGGGGATGGGTTTAATGGATTCCCGTTTGGCATCCTGCCGCTCAATGCGATTGCTGGCACCCTGACTCACCCATTGTTTTCGGCATCAGGGCGTCGCTACATGGTATTGGCTGCCATGCGTCTGGCAATGCTGATGAAAATCATCAGAAAGCGCTATCCCAATGACACGGTCAATGTGGTCGGTCACAGTCAGGGGACCTTGATTGCTTTGCTGGCTCACGCGTTTCTCAAGGATGAAGGTCAGCGCCCTGCAGATGGGTTCGTGATGCTCAATTCCCCCTACAGCTTGTACCAGCCCCGCAATGAAAAAGTTCAGGGTTGGCTGAAACAACAGACGACAGCTGCCCGTATTGCCACGCTCGAAGGCATTTTGAAATTCATCTCAAGCAGCCCTAGTGCAACGCCTGCGTTATCGAGCGTTGCGCTCAAAAACTGCAAAGGGTATGGGGCCATTGGTGGCGTGGGGTGGGCAGGCGTCGGGCCGAGTGAAGCGACAATTGATGGCAAAAAAATCACGTTCAACGAGCGGGATAACCGGGGCAGCACCTACCTGTACTTCACGCCTGAGGATCAGACCGTAGGTCTGGCCAACGTCCAGGGCATTGGCTGGCAAGGTGTGGGGGAGGAGATTAATGGGCAAGCCGCACGCAAGGTGTTGATGCCAGGTTTTCATCAACGGGTCTTTACCTTGCGCAAGCGCGCCGGTGAGAAAGAGAAAATTGGCTTTCACACACCTCCTTATGTTTACCCCTTACTGGTTGCCGGGGAAAAGAATTGGGAGGACACCGGGTTGACCGGATGGGTTGATCTTGGTGGGCGTGCCGAACTGGAACCCGGTAAAAGTGTGATGCTGACTGCGCCTCTTTTGCCGGTTCCAACGGTGGCAGACTTTTTTGTAGGTGGCACCGTTACTGCACCTGGGGAAGATTCGGACAGTGGTCTTTATCAAGTTAAGGACAACCTTGACCCCATTGATGCAGCCATTGGCCTCAGTAACGATAAGTCTCTGTGGATCAAGGCGGCATGGAAGCCTGAGGACGTGAATCGTGCTCGGCAGGAAGTTTTGGACGCGAGCCAAGCGTTCAAATTCGGGCGCGATAACAGCAGCGTGGAACAAGCCCTGAACGAAAATAAAGACACGGCTCAACGGGCTCATGTATTCACATTCCGGGACATGGGCAATGGTCAGGTACTGATTACACGGGGTGAAACACCTTACGAAGCGCGGTTGCGATTACAGGAATCGCACCAAGAAGCGGATTCTTTTCACTCAAGTATTCCGAACAACCCGGAACACAGCCGCAGAGTTTTGGCGTATGACGTGGCCATCGGGGCAGGGCAGAGCGTGGATGATGTGACGTTCTACGCGTATTTGTGCCGGGTGGCTGATTGGCGGTTGGATTGGAAAAAGACGGATGGAGGTATGTTTTCTCAGAGTTTGGCCGAATCTGACCTGCCAAACGAGGATGTGGAGGAACTCTATCTTCTCGAGGATGGTGAAAATCGTAAGCTAATAGACGCCTCAGTGGTGTATCGCAAGAGCGGAGTGCTGCCGACTATCGTGGGCAAAACCAATATGCCTTCCTTGGTTGTGTCGCAAAGTTTGGCGGAGAGTTATGCCGGTAAGTCGATCGTTATTGGAGGCCCTACTTAATGCGTACATTTGTTGCTTGTCTATCTATTACTAGCCTACTCCTGAGTACACCGCTGGCTCATGCAATAGAAAGATCACTTGTGCCCCGTTGCTTTGCGAGCCCAGCTACAGCTGTGACTGCATACCCGTCCTCTATCAAGGCCTCTAATATGTCTGCTGATCCTCGTTACCGTGCTCCAACTACGTCACCTCGTTTGGAAACTCTGGACGTTCTTAGTGTTGGGCTGAGTCTTGATGTTTTTCGTCAGGGTCAAACTTGGCAGGCTATGCATGAGCAGAGTAGAAAACAACCTGAGGCCTTACATGTTGGCAGTATTCTTCCTATAGACCCGACTAAGTATCCACAGACCGCAGATGATAAGGACATGGCTTATGACAAGCGAAAAGCTGACGCTTTGGAGCTGGGGTTGCGGTATTTTCTGGAAAAATGGCCAATACCCACTATTACCGTGATTCGTGGCTGGAACTCTGAAAAGCCGAACTTGCGTTTCAGGCCTGAAAGAACCCGTGAAATGCTTTCTAGCATGGTTAATAGTTATCGTACTGATGCAGGCTTGCATTGGCATCGTATCCGTAACCTACAAAATGGGGTTGTTTGCAATGACACACCAGAGGGTTTGATAGAAAACCTATTTCAACTGTTCGAAAGGAATCCCGATCTTCCTGCAGTCCTAGTTTATAACGTCGAAGGTATTAGTATGCAGGGGGCACTATCAAGTAAAGATGTTTCTTTAAAGTCATTAGGGGCTATCGAAGGCCCGCGTCAACCTGACAAATTAACCGATGCAATGGTCGCTCTTGTCGTAGGCCGCCCAGAACGCGTTGAATGGCTGCGTTATTACGCCCAATACGCCAAGGTCAACGATAATAAAATCGACCCCGAGTTCAGAGGCTGGGGATGGCGCAAACCACCTGTTGAGTTTCAGCCATCCGAGTTCATACCGCAGCCCTGGACGAAGCGTGCGTTTGAGCAGTGGGATGCGATGACAGTCTTGGCCAAAATTCACCGCCCAGTGACCGTCTCGCTCCAGCGACCAGACAACGGCGAGCGTTTGAAGCGCGATGCCCTGACAGCGCAATTAGCCGCGGGCTGGAAGAAGGCCACGGACACTCTCACTCTTCAACCCTCCCGGTTGTTTTACGACGGCGGTTTGAACAGCGCGCCGATTACCGAGTTGTCCCCGGCGCTGCACGCAGCCCAGAGTTCGCTTGATCTGCTCGACTCCCGTGAGAGTTACAACCTTACCCAGCGTTTGGGCGACACCGGTTCGGCGTCTCCTTTTGTGGGTATCGCCTTGGCGACCATGGCCAGTTACTTGAATGCCGATACCAGCGTGGTCATGCCCATGCGCCGTCAGGATCAGGCAACGATCATCACCGTCACCTCGCCCACACCGGGTAAAAAGCCGGTGGGCAATAGTCCTTTTGGCGTGACGCTGATGCCGCAGACTGCCAGCAGTGACACCCCTGAGCCAGCTGTTGCAGCGGCCGTAACACCTCGCGCCCAAGCGATGCCGCCATTCTCCAAACCAACTGACGACTATGCGCTGGAAGAGTTTTTGCTGAGTTTGAAGGACAGCGACGACTTGCTGGATGGCTTGTAGGTGAACTTTGGAGGTAATGCCTGATGCGTGCATGGGTTGCCTGTTTATCCATAAGCGGTCTGCTGTTCACCAGTTCTTGGGTACAGGCGGTTGAAAGCCGTTGTTTTGTGAGTCCCTCTACGGCGGTAACTGCCTACACATCCATCAATAATGGGCCTGCTATGCCTGCTGATGCACGTTACCGTGCTCCAACTACTTCACCTCGTTTGCAAACTCTGGACGTGCTTAGTATTGGGCTGAGTCTTGATGTTTTTCGTCAGGGACAAGCTTGGCAAACCTTGATAGATCAAAGTGCAAAGCATCCGGAGGCTTTGCATGTTGGCAGTATTCTTCCGATGGATCCGAAGAAGTATCCAGTGACTGCTGATGACAAAGATATGGCCTACAGTAAGCGGGAAGCTGATGCACTGGAGTTGGGGTTGAAGGATTTTCTTGAAAAATGGCCTATTCCGACAATTACGGTTGTTAGTAGTTGGGATTCTTCAGCGTTGGGTTTACGTTTTACACCTGCAAGAACTGAACGCAGTTTGGCGGTTATGGTCAACAACATGCGAACACCGGCAGGATTGCACTGGCACCGCATTCGTAATCTAGAAAACGGTATTGTTTGTAATGACACACCGGAAGGTTTGGTTGAGAAGTTGTTTCAGCTTTTTGAACATAACCCTGATTTGCCTGCTGTACTGGTGTACAGCAATGAAGGATTTAGTGTGTCGTTCTCCCTTTCCGCCAAAGGTGATCCATTAATTGGGGGAGGTGGGCCGCGTAAACCCGGTGAACTTACCGACTCAATGGTCGCCCTAGTCGTTGGCCGCCCCGAACGTGTTGAATGGCTGCGTTATTACGCCCAATACGCCAAGGTCAACGAGAATAAAATCGATCCTGAGTTCAGAGGCTGGGGATGGCGCAAACCACCTGTTGAGTTTCAGCCATCCGAGTTCATCCCGCAGCCCTGGACGAAGCGTGCGTTTGAGCAATGGGATGCGATGACGGTCTTGGCCAAAATTCACCGCCCAGTGACCGTCTCGCTTAAGCGACCAGACAACGGCGAGCGTTTGAAGCGCGATGCCCTGACAGCGCAATTAGCCGCGGGCTGGAAGAAGGCCACTGACACACTCACTCCTCAACCCTCCCGGTTGTTTTACGACGGCGGTTTGAACAGCGCGCCGATTACCGAGTTGTCCCCGGCGCTGCACGCAGCCCAGAGTTCGCTCGATCTGCTCGACTCCCGCGAAAGTTACAACCTTACCCAGCGTTTGGGCGACACCGGTTCGGCGTCTCCCTTTGTGGGTATTGCCTTGGCGACCATGGCCAGTTACTTGAATGCCGATACCAGCGTGGTCATGCCCATGCGCCGTAAGGATCAGGCAACGATCATTACCGTGACTTCGACCATGCCGGGTAAAAAGCCGGTAGGCAACAGCCCCTTCGGCGTCACGCTAATGCCACAGACTGCTAGCAGTGACACCCCTGAGCCACCTGTTGCAGCGGCCGTAACACCTCGCGCCCAAGCGATGCCGCCATTCTCCAAACCAACTGACGACTATGCGCTGGAAGAGTTTTTGCTGAGTTTGAAGGACAGCGACGACTTGCTGGATGGTTTGTAGGTGTCGCAGGCATCAGTACGTGTTGTGATTCGTGAGGGTTATTGATCAGTAGTTTGGGCAACACGCGGGATGATGCAGCCCAAGGAGACATCATGAGTGCTGAAAAAAAACAACGGACGTTTGGAATATCACAAACAAGGAGGACACCCATGAGTGAAGCTGCTCAGATGAGGACCATCGTTTCAGCCAAGTCGATCACCATGCCCGGCGGCGGTGATGTGCATTTGATCCCGCCACCACCAAAGCCCTGCGTGACCATCGTGGTGCATGGGGTTAACGACCTTGCAGGTTGTTATGAGCGAATTGAGCGTGGACTGTGCCAAGGCTTGAACGAGCGCCTTGATATGCCTGAAACCCTGCCCGGCGGGATGAGTAATCCGGGTTATTTGAAGGGGGCGGGTTACAGCTTGCCTTCGGATGACTCTGGCAAGGCCACTGACCCCGATGCGATGTACTACCGGCGCAAGTTCAGTGACTCCAGCGATGGCAGTTCTACTCGCAGCGTGGTCATCCCGTTCTATTGGGGTTTTCGAGAAGAAGAGGCGTACATCAACAAAACCGCGCCCCACGGTGAGTGGCTGGATCGCAACAACAACCGCCTGGATAAAGCCGGAACCAAGGAGGGCGGGCAGTTCGCCAACGCCACCACCAACTTGCCGGATATGTGGGGGGAGGGGTTCAATGGATTCCCGTTTGGCATCATTCCACTCAATGCCATTGCTGGCACCCTGACTCACCCATTGTTTTCGGCATCAGGGCGGCGCTACATGGTATTGGCTGCCATGCGTCTGGCGATGCTGATGAAAATCATCAGAAAGCGTTACCCCAATGACACGGTCAATGTGGTCGGTCACAGTCAGGGGACCTTGATCGCTTTGCTGGCTCACGCGTTTCTCAAGGATGAAGGTCAGCGCCCTGCAGATGGGTTCGTGATGCTCAATTCCCCCTACAGCTTGTATCAGCCCCGCAATGAAAAAGTTCAGGGTTGGCTGAAACAACAGACCACTGCCGCCCGTATTGCCACGCTCGAAGGCATTTTGAAATTCATCTCAAGCAGCCCTAGTGCAACGCCTGCGTTATCAAGCGTTGCGCTCAAAAACTGCCAAAGCTATGGCGCCATTGGTGGCGTGGGGTGGGCAGGCGTCGGGCCGAGTGAAGCGACGATTGATGGCAAAAAAATCACGTTCAACGAGCGGGATAACCGGGGCAGCACCTACCTGTACTTCACGCCTGAGGATCAGACCGTAGGTCTGGCCAACGTCCAGGGCATTGGCTGGCAAGGCGTGGGGGAGGAGATTAATGGGCAAGCCGCACGCAAGGTGTTGATGCCAGGTTTTCATCAACGGGTCTTTACCTTGCGCAAACGCGCCGGTGAGAAAGAGAAAATTGGCTTTCACACACCTCCTTATGTTTACCCCTTACTGGTTGCTGGGGAAAAGAATTGGGAGGACACCGGGTTGACCGGATGGGTTGATCTTGGTGGGCGTGCCGAACTGGAACCCGGTAAAAGTGTGATGCTGACTGCGCCTCTTTTGCCGGTTCCAACGGCGGCAGACTTTTTTGTAGGTGGCACCGTTACTGCACCTGGGGAAGATTCGGACAGTGGTCTTTATCAAGTTAAGGACAACCTTGACCCCATTGATGCAGCCATTGGCCTCAGTAACGATAAGTCTCTGTGGATCAAGGCGGCATGGAAGCCTGAGGACGTGAATCGTGCTCGGCAGGAAGTTTTGGACGCGAGCCAAGCGTTCAAATTCGGGCGCGATAACAGCAGCGTGGAACAAGCCCTGAACGAAAATAAAGACACGGCTCAACGGGCTCATGTATTCACATTTCGGGACATGGGCAATGGTCAGGTACTGATTACACGGGGCGAAACACCTTATGAAGCGCGGTTGCGATTACAGGCATCGCATCAGGCCGCTGACTCTTTTCACTCAAGTATTCCGAATAACCCGGAGCACAGTCGTAGGGTGTTGGCGTATGACGTGGCGATTGGTGCCGGGCAGAGCGTAGATGATGTGACGTTCTACGCGTATTTGTGTCGGGTGGCGGATTGGCGGTTGGATTGGGAAGACACGCGAACGAAGGGGAGGGCTCTAGTCAGCCTCGATTCAGATGATGAGTATCCTGATGCGGACGTACAAAGTATCTATCTGTTAGAGGACGCGAAAAATCGTAATTTGATCGATTCTACGTCGACCTATCGTCTCAGCGGCGTAATGCCTAACAGCGTTTCTAACTCCCAAATGCCTACTCTGGTAGCCACACAAACGTGGGGAGGGCATCAACTAGGTAAGCCTATGTCATTTGGTGGGAGTATATGATGCGTAATTATTTATATCCGCTTATGGCTGGTTTCTTAATTTTAAGTCCATTGGTCAGTGCTGGTGAAAATACATTAAATATCAGTCGTTGTTTCGCTAGCCCAGCTACGCCGCTAGCGGCGTATGTCACCTCTAAGAAGGCTTCTAAAATGTCCTCTGATCTTCGTTACAAGGCACCCACGATTTCACCTCCTTTAGAAACGCTGGATGTACTTAGTATTGGTATGAGTTTGGATGTGTTTCGTCAAGGGCAGGCGTGGCAGGCCCTGCAAGAGCAAAATATAAAAAACCCTGAATCCTTGCATGTGGGCAGTATTTTGCCTATGGACCCGACGAAGTATCCAATTACTGCTGATGATAAGGACATGGCATCCGAAAAGCGTGAAACGGATGCGTTGGAAATGGGACTAAAGAATTTTCTTGAAAAATGGCCTATTCCAACTATTACTGTGGTTCGTGGCTGGAATCCTCAGACACCAAACTTACGATTTGCGCCTGAAAGAACTAAAAAAAGTCTTTCTGTGATGGTAAACAATATGCGCAGCCCAGCAGGATTGCACTGGCACCGTATACGTAACTTTCAAAATGGTGTCGTTTGTAACGATACACCTGAAGGTGTCGTGGAAAATATATTCCAACTTTTTGAAAGAAATCCGGATTTACCTGCATTACTAGTTTATGTGAATGAAGGGTTTAATATGGCGTTGTCGTTGACCACTAAGGGTAATAAGCCCATAGGTCTAGGAACGGGCCCTCGACAACCCGGTGAACTCACCGACTCAATGGTCGCCCTAGTTGTAGGCCGCCCCGAACGCGTTGAATGGCTGCGTTATTACGCCCAATACGCCAAGGTCAACGATAATAAAATCGACCCCGAGTTCAGAGGCTGGGGATGGCGCAAACCACCTGTTGAGTTTCAGCCATCCGAGTTCATCCCGCAGCCCTGGACGAAGCGTGCGTTTGAGCAGTGGGATGCGATGACGGTCTTGGCCAAAATTCACCGCCCAGTGACCGTCTCGCTCCAGCGACCAGACAACGGCGAGCGTTTGAAGCGCGATGCCCTGACAGCGCAATTAGCTGCGGGCTGGAAGAAGGCCACGGACACTCTCACGCCTCAACCCTCCCGGCTGTTTTACGACGGCGGTTTGAACAGCGCGCCAATTACCGAGTTGTCCCCGGCGCTGCGTGTCGCCCAGAGTTCGCTCGATCTGCTCGACTCCCGCGAGAGTTACAACCTTACCCAGCGTTTGGGCGACACCGGTTCGGCGTCTCCCTTTGTGGGTATCGCCTTGGCGACTATGGCCAGTTACTTGAATGCCGATACCAGCGTGGTCATGCCCATGCGCCGTCAGGATCAGGCAACGATCATTGCCGTGACTTCGACCACGCCGGGTAAAAAGCCGGTAGGCAACAGCCCCTTCGGCGTCACGCTAATGCCACAGACTGCCAGCAGTGACACGCCTGAGCGACCTGTTGCAGCGGCCTTAACACCTCGCGCCCAAGCGATGCCGCCATTCTCCAAACCAACTGACGACTATGCGCTGGAAGAGTTTTTGCTGAGTTTGAAGGACAGCGACGACTTACTGGATGGCTTGTAGGTGAACTTTGGAGGTAATGCCTGATGCGTGCACGGGTTGCCTGTTTATCCATAAGCGGTCTGCTGTTCACCAGTTCTTGGGTACAGGCGGTTGAAAGCCGTTGTTTTGTTAGTCCCGCTACGGCGGTAACTGCCTACACATCCATCAATAATGGGCCTGCTATGCCTGCTGATGCACGTTACCGTGCTCCAACTACTTCCTCTCGCCTAGAAACTTTGGATGTGCTTGGCATCGGAGTGAGTTTGGATGTTTTTCGTCAGGGGGATATATGGGATAACTTGCAAGTGCAGAATGCTAGGCAGAAGGATTCTCTGCATGTAGGTAGTATTCTTCCTTTTGACCCAAAAAAATACCCAACTACAGCTGACGATAAAAACTTTGCTTATTCCAAGCGAAAAGCAGACGCACTGGAGTTGGGACTTCGATATTTTGTAGAAAAATGGCCGATTCCTACTATTACCGTAGTGCGTAGTTGGAGTGCCGCAACACCGAATTTGCGTTTTTCACCTGATAGAACTAGAAAAATGCTGAATGGTATGGTCGATAGCTTCCGTACAGACGCTGGTCTTCACTGGCATCGTATTCGTAACGTGCAAGACGGCATTATTTGTAATGACGCGCCTGAGATATTAGTTGAAAGCATATTTCAACTATTTGAAAGCAGTCCAGATCTTCCAGCTGTACTGATTTATAGTGTTGAAGGCATCAACATGTCGGGAGCACTATCGAGCAAGGATGTCTCCTTGACGTCACTCGGTGCTGTCGCAGGCCCGCGTCAACCTGACAAATTAACCGATGCAATGGTCGCCCTAGTCGTTGGCCGCCCCGAACGTGTTGAATGGTTGCGCTATTACGCTCAATACGCCAAGGTCAACGAGAATAAAATCGACCCCGAGTTCAGAGGCTGGGGATGGCGCAAGCCGCCGGTGGAGTTCCAGCCATCCGAGTTCATCCCGCAGCCCTGGACGCAGCGTGCGTTTGAGCAATGGGACGCGATGAAGGTCTTGGCTAAAATTCACCGCCCAGTGACCGTCTCGCTTAAACGCCCAGACAACGGCGAGCGCTTGAAACACGATGCCCTGACAGCGCAATTGGCTGCGGGCTGGAAGAAGGCCACGGACACTCTCACGCCTCAACCCTCCCGGCTGTTTTACGACGGCGGCTTGAACCGCGCGCCCATCACCGAACTGTCCCCGGCGCTTCGCGCAGCCCAGAGTTCTCTCGACTTGCTCGACTCCCGCGAAAGTTACAACCTTACACAGCGTTTGGGCGACACCGGTTCGGCGTCTCCCTTTGTGGGTATCGCCTTGGCGACCATGGCCAGTTACTTGAATGCCGATACCAGCGTGGTCATGCCCATGCGCCGTCAGGATCAGGCAACGATCATCACCGTCACCTCGCCCACGCCGGGTAAAAAGCCGGTGGGCAATAGTCCTTTTGGCGTGACGCTGATGCCCTAGACTGCCGGCAGTTAAACTTCTGAGCGATCTGCTGCAAACCTGGTAGGGGGGGCTTGCACATAACCTGATTGCAATTTCAGGCGATAAACAGATAATGCGACTTATTACTATTTGAGTCTGGTTATCTATCGTGTCCACTCCTCTGGATCCCAAAGCCCTGCTGGCGAGTCTTTACCACGACAATCATGTGTGGTTGCGCGGCTGGCTGTATCGGCAGGTGCGCTGCCCTCAGGATGCGGCCGATCTGACCCAAGACACGTTCTTGCGTGCATTTGATGCACAGCAGTTGGCCCACATTCAGCAACCCCGCGCTTATCTGAGCACTGTCGCTCGGCGTTTACTGTGTTCGCTTTGGCGGCGGCGCAAGCTTGAACAATCGTATCTGGAGCAACTGGCTGACCTGCCTCAGGGCTATGCACCTTCAGCTGAAGACATCGCCTTGGTGCGCGAAGCCATCGAAGCCATTGACCAATTGCTTGAAGGATTGCCGCGGCGGGTGCGTCGTGCCTTTTTGCTGAACCGTCTGGAAGGCATGGCCCAACAAACCATCGCCACTCAATTGGGCGTGTCGCTGGCCACCGTTGAGCGTGACTTGCGCCGTGCCTTTATTCATTGCTTGTCTCAAAC
The DNA here is from genome assembly GCF_055406205.1 of Pseudomonas sp. E315. NCBI lineage: Bacteria > Pseudomonadati > Pseudomonadota > Gammaproteobacteria > Pseudomonadales > Pseudomonadaceae > Pseudomonas > Pseudomonas sp. E315. Next base: position 488,745 of record NZ_JBUZPJ010000001.1, read on the forward strand.
GGCGGAGTCCTTATGAGCAGAGCCCGTGTTGACCCCATTACTCGTATGGCCATTGACTGGATGTTAAGGCTTGAGTCCGGCCATGCGTGCCCTTCGCAGCGTCAGGTGTTCAAAGCCTGGCTGGCCGAAAACCCAGAGCACTTGGCCGCTTGGCAACGGGTAGCGGGTGTATTAAAGACGCCCGTTGCTGACTTGAAGTCGGTAGAGCGTCGAAGCCCCGGGCAATTGCGTGCGGCCCGTGAGGTGCTGTTGGCCAGCCCGCCTGTGACGGGAAAAGGCGTTATAAAAAGTGGCCTATTGGTCGTGCTGCTGGGATTGGGGGCCGCGGGTCTCGCCAACAGGGCCACGCCATTAATGGGGTTAATGGCCGATCAGCACACCGCGACCGGTGAGCGAAAAACCATTGAACTGGCCGATGGCAGTCGCCTGACGCTCAACGCCCGTAGCGCAGTGGATATTGAGTTCAGCGCCGGGCAGCGTCGGGTTCATCTGCGTGAAGGCGCGTTGCAGGTGGATGTTGTCGCCGATGCCAAACGTCCGTTTGTGGTCAGCACTGCACAAGGTCAAGTACGGGCATTGGGCACGCGTTTTATGGTGCGTCAGGGCGCTGACGAAAGTGTGACCAGCGTGCAGCAACACAGCGTGCAACTCGACACCTTTGGCGGGCAGCAATTGCGAATAGAAAACGGCCACGCGGCTTCATTTACTGCCAGCCAGATCGACCCGCAAACCCTGACTGCACGCAGCCAGGCTGATTGGATTGACGGGCGAGTTGAATTGCACGATGAACCGTTGTCGGCATTGGTGGATGCGTTGCGGCCTTACCAGACGGGCCTATTGCGCATTAGCCGTGAGGCGGCAAAGGTTCGGGTGTATGGGGTTTTTGCGCTGGATGACACGCCGCAAACGCTCAGTGCTTTGGCGCAAACGTTGCCCATTAAAGTCACCCGTTATGGCCCTTTATTGACGGTCATTGATGTGCGCCGTTAAAAATATTCACCGAATGCGAATTATTTACAAATAGTGTGAGGGGATAACGCGCCTCGTTGGTCAAGGTTACAACTGCCCACCTTGCAACGAGAAAGGACGCCCCATGTCGTACGCCCCGCTAAGACCTTGTCTGTTGGCATTGACCATTGCTCTGAGCATCGCCGGCCATCCGCTAAATGCGTTGGCCGAGCCCTTGCCCAGTCAACAAAGTGCCGCACGTAGTTTCGATTTACCCTCAGCGCCGTTAGGGCAGACCCTGAGCCGAATTGCGCGGGACAGCCAATTAACCCTGTCTGTATCGCCCGCCTTGTTGCAGGGCAAAACGTCGGCGCCCGTGAAGGGCACCTACACCCCGCAACAAGCAGCCGAGCGTGCGTTAGTGGGGAGTGGGCTGGGGTTGAGTGTGACCGGAAGCGGCGCGTTGAGCGTTTACCCGTTAGCCGAGGCAGGCACCTTGAATCTGGGCGCGACGACGGTGTCTGCGCAGCTCGCGGAAGATGGCCGTGGCGCGGTCGATGGCTATGTTGCGACGCGCACGGCGACGGCAACCAAAACCGACACGCCGATTCTGGAAATTCCGCAGACCATCAACGTGGTGACGGCTGATCAAGTCGAGGTGCAAGGCGCGCGCGATTTAACTCAGGCACTGCGTTATACGCCGGGTTTGAGCACCAACGGCTACACCGACCGCAACACCATCGCAGATGAAATCACCAGCCGAGGGTTCGCGCCGACCTTGCTCTACCTCGATGGCGCTTATTTGCCGTCGGCAGGCAGCTTGGGCGGGACTCCGCAAATTGACCCCTACACCTTGGAGCGCATCGAAGTGCTCAAAGGCCCGTCATCGGTGCTGTACGGGCAAAACCAACCGGGGGGCATGATCAACTTGGTGTCAAAACGCCCAAGTACAGTGGCCAAGCAACAGGTAAAAGTGGGCACCGGCAGCTTTGATCGTTACAACATGGCGTTCGACTTCACTGGCCCGCTCGATGACGCCAAAACCCTTAGCTACCGGCTGGTAGGGGTGGGTAATACCGGTAGCGAGCAGGTGGATCACACTGAAGATTCGCGCCAGTTACTGGCGCCCAGTTTCAGTTGGACGCCGGATGACAATACCGAATTGACGCTGTCCGCTCAGTTACAGCGTGACGATGCCTTGGCTGACTATCAGGCCTTGCCAGCAGTGGGCAGCCTGTATCGCAACTCGCAGGGCAACAAGATTGACCGAGATGCGTCCTTGGGTGACTCCCGGTGGAACGACTACAAGCGCGAACAATACGTGCTCGGCTACCAGTTTTCCCACGCGTTCAACGAGGTCATGACCTTTCGCCAAAGCCTGAATTACATCGACGTAAATGACCGCTACAAAGGTTTTTACCTCAACCGCTTTGTGTCGACGCCTACGGGCATTGACGACACTCACGCCACGCGCACTAAGCTTGACTGGCGTCAGCAAAACAGTTCGTACACCTTCGATAACCACTTGCAGAGCGACTTCAGCACCGGGCCAATACAACACACTTTATTGGTGGGCGTCGATTACCGCGCCTTCACCCGCAAGTATCAGGGTTACAACTTGTCAGGCAGTGAAGTCATTGACCTCTACAACCCCAGCAATTACAGCACCAAGGGCGTACCCACCTTGACCACCAAATGGGATAACCGCCTCAAGCAAATCGGTTTGTATGTGCAAGATCAGATCAAGTTGGACAACTTCATTTTGACCATCGGTGGGCGTCAGGATTGGTCCGAAGTGCAAAACAATGACCTGCTCGCCGATTCGCGGGTCACTCAAAGGGACCAAAAGTTCACTGGCCGTGTCGGGCTCACGTACGTTACCTCTTTTGGCCTGGCGCCCTACATCAGCTATACCGAGTCGTTTTTGCCCTCTGTGGGTACCTCCGCGCCCAAGCGTGGGGGCAAAGCATTTGTCCCGGAGTTGGGCCAGCAATACGAAGTGGGGGTCAAGTACCAGCCTAACGACACTACCTTGCTCACGGCATCGGCTTTTCAGATCAAGCAAAAAAACGTGCTGACTGGCGACTTGCAGTATTTGGAGTATCAGATTCAGGAAGGCGAGGTACGTTCTCGGGGGATCGAACTGGAAGGCAAAAGCAGTTTCAGCACTATCGATCTGATCGCGTCGATGTCGTATCTGGACGTGTTTTACAGCAAGTCCAACTACGGCAACGAAGGCAACCGCAGCGAGGCTCAATCACCGTGGGCCGCCAGTGTGTGGGCCGATTACCACTTCACTGGGCAAGCTTTGCAGGGTGTGACCCTTGGCGGCGGTGCGCGGTATACCGGCAAGAATTACGGGGACTCGGCCAACACCTTTAAAACCCCGTCCTTTGTGGTTTACGACGCCACCCTCAGCTATGACCTAGCCGCTCTAGAACCTCGTTTAAAAGGCGTGGCGACCAGCCTTAACGTACAAAACCTGTTTGATCGTGAGTACGTGTCGTCGTGTAACTACAGTTTTGGCTGCTACTACGGCCAACAGCGCACGGCGGCGCTGGAGGTTAAGTACGACTGGTGATGGCCTGCGGCGACAGGTTTAACGTCGCAGCCTGAGTGCACTGGCCAAACTGATGGCCAACGGCAAACGCGGTAGCAAGGTGGCTTGGTAGGCATGGTAAAGATCCGGCTTACCAGGCCAAATACGTTCAGATGGCTGATTGTCGGGCCCCAATTCGTGGTGCCAGCTGCCATTTATAGGGTCAATCAGACAGGTGTCTATGTAGTCCCAAAATGTCTGATACCACTGCTCATAGGCATAGTCTTCAGTGCGTTGCAGTAACGCCGCTGCTGCCGCGCAAGCTTCTGCGGCTGTCCAATGCAAGCGTTCGCGCACCACAGGCTGGTGCTGCCAGTCTAAGGTGTAGACGATGCCGATATTGCCATCCACATTCCAGCCACTCTGGCAGGCACTGTTGAACAGTTGCCTGGCATCGTCCAACAACCAGTTCGGGGTTGGCATACCGCGTTGTTTGCGAGCAGCCTCAAGGTGCAGCAGCAGTCGAGCCCATTCAAAGGCATGCCCCGGTGTTTTACCGTATGGGCGAAATCCGTCAGCGGGGTTGCTGCGGTTGTAATCGGGCAACGGCTGCCAATGCGTATCAAAGTGTTCAATGGGCAAGTAACCAGACTGAGCAGCATGCTGATGGATAACCCGCTCGGCGATGCGCAAAGCGCGGTCGAGCCACAGGTCTTCGTCAAGCACATCGGCCAAGGCCAAAAACACTTCAACCCCGTGCATATTGCTGTTTGCCCCGCGATACGCCTCGCAGTCAGACCAATCCTGAGCAAAAGATTCCAGCAAAGCGCCTTCGTCTTCAGACCAAAAATGCTCTTCAATTGCGCCCACCGCCTCTGCCAGTAACTCGGCCGCCCCGACGCGCCCGGCAACCACAGCAGAACTGGCCGCCAAGGCCACAAAAGCATGCAAATAGGCCTCTTTGCGGCCTTGGGTATCGTGAGGCGGAGTGCTGGCAAACCAGCCCCCGTATTGGGCATCGCGCAAAGGCCCGGCCAATGCCGCCAACCCGTGATCAATCAGCGATGCGCAACCCGCAATGCCCTGCAGATGGGCGAGGGAAAAGCTGTGCACCATGCGCGCGGTATGGATGGTCTGGGCCTGTGCATTGGCTGCAAGTGTGCCCAATCGATCAAGACCGGCAAAGCCATCAGCCACATGAGATGCCTTGGCAAAGCTGACTAAAGACTGCCCTTGCTCGTGTAGCCACAGCAAGTGGGTAGGGGATAGCAACCAACTCTCGTTGGGCAGAGGGAGATCAGTCATTGGCCACCTTTGCGATTGAAAAGACATCGTGGTTTTTCGGACTTCTGCACGCTAACCCTTTGCTCTTGAGGCTGAAAGCTTTCAGTGAAAATTATTTGTCTGAAAATACTTACTTCGCGCAATTGAGGGCTAAACCTCCGGGCCCCAACGCTGCGACCAATCGCTGTCTTGCTTGACGATTTCGCGCAGAAGCTCAATAGCGTGTTGCAAGGCCGCGCTGTCACGCTCACGCGAATACACCAAAAACGTCGGATAGCTGAACTCAGGGGCTTTGGGTACGCGTTCCAGAGCGCCACTGTCCAGATAACTTTGAACCACGCGGGTGCGGAAGTAACCGCTACCACCATTGTCCAAAATGTAGTGCAGCGCGACCGGGCCCAGATTAAAACTGATCGCTGCGCGCGCCTTATCAGGCAGGGCGGCGTCATGTTGACGGCGAAAATCTTCGCCCCAATCGACATACACATAAGGGTCAGGCTGCGTGGGGCGACGGATCAAAATCAGTTTTTCTTCCAATAGCTGTTCAACCTGAACACCGGGCCAGTAAGCGGGCTGATAGACCAGCGCAGCGTCTAACAGGCCCATCTCAATTTTTCGTAATAATTGCTCACCCTCTTCGATTTGAACGCGTAACGCGTGAGAAGGTATCTTGCGTCGCAGTCGAGTGGCCCAGCTCAAAATCAGGGGGTTGCACAGGCTGACTTCACCCGCGATATGCAGCACCTCATGTAAACCTTCGGGGCGCGGCAAGTCCCTACGAGCGGCCTCCCATGTTTGTACGAGCTGGTTTGCATACACCACGAACGCCTCGCCGTCCGGTGTGAGTCTGGCCCCGGCACGATTACGGATAAACAGCGTCACATTCAGCAGACTCTCTAGTTTTTGAACCCGGGCGGTAATGGCTGTTTGGGTGACATGTAGCTTTTCGGCGGCCCCTGCAAGGCTGCCGTAGCGAACGATTTCGAGGAAGGTTCGAGCCAGATCAAGGTCCATGGGCGCGCCAATGTGCAAAGGGTGGTCAGTGTAATGGCATTGCGTCAAAAACTTACAAGACCGGTCTTTCATTGGCGTGAATCAATGTTTATTTCCTGTAATCAACTAACGTCTCAAGCCTTGGCAAACAGATGCCAGGCCTTTGGGTGCTCCAACGTATCTGAAGCCCGTATGAAACAGTGTGCTACCCCGAGGTTGGTTACGCGACGGCTCATAAAAAGGACAGCTAGAACATGGACGATTTGAATCGCAAGTACGACATTCAACCCTTGATACAGCCTGACATGACCATTGTGCTCAATGGCCAGGTTGTGAATGCCGCACAAGGAGAGACCGTCCTCAGCGTGTTGAACTCAGTAGGCGTACGGCAACTGTCACCTAACGATCATGGGCAAGTTAGCGGGGCCTACTGTGGCATGGGGGTTTGCTATTGCTGCTTGGTGAACATTGATGGGCGACACAAGCGCCGCGCCTGTCAAACCGTGGTACGCCCAGGCATGCAAGTAGAAACAGGGTTGAACCGTGTTATCGAACAGGAGAAAGCCCTATGAGCCTTGATCCTGTGATCGTTGGTGGCGGCCCGGCCGGAATGTCTGCTGCCATTGAACTGGCTCGGCATGGGGTACCAAGCACCTTGCTTGAAGAAGCATCGCGTTTGGGCGGCGTTGTATATCGCGGCCCGCTACGCGAAGGCGTCGAGCTGGACTATTTGGGTGATCGTTATAAAGAAGCATTGCACAAGCTTCACGGTGAGTTTGCTGCCATTTCTGACCGGGTGGATGTACGGCTAAACCACCGAGTGGTCGGAGGGCAGGGCGAAAATCGCCTGCAAGTGCTGAACGATAGCGAGCAATTACAAGAAATAGAATTTCCGCAGTTGGTACTGTCAGCGGGCTGCCATGAGCGCAGCGTGCCGTTTGCAGGGTGGACGATTCCTGGGGTGATCATGCTCGGTGGCCTGCAATTGCAGATCAAAAGTGGCGTGGTTAAACCTAAAGGCCCGGTTCTGATTGCAGGCACTGGGCCGTTGTTGATGCTGGTGGCCTGCCAGCTACATGCCGCAGGTGTTGAGGTTGCCGGGGTGTATGAAGCCTGCGAACTGGGGCGTATCGCCAAAGAAAGCCTGGCACTGCTTAACCAGCCGCAGTTGTTTCTCGATGGCCTGAGCATGCTGGTTTACCTCAAGCGTCACGGCATTACGGTGCGCTATGGCTGGGGCGTGGTGCAGGCCAGTGGCGAAGGCGAGCTGACTGAAGTTGTCGTCGCGCCGTATTCCAGCAGTTGGCAGGCCGACCTGAGCAAAGCGCAGATGGTCATGGCCCGTACGTTGGCGGTGGGTTATGGGTTTATTCCACGCACCCAACTCAGCCAGCAGATGGGGCTGGAGCACGCTTACAACGTGGATGGTTATCTGGCGGTAAAAGCCAATAGCTGGCAGCAAAGCAATGTGCCCAATGTACATTTGGCTGGCGATGTGACTGGCATGCGCGGGGGTGAGGCGGCCATGCTGACAGGCCGTATTGCAGCCCTGTCGGTGTTGATGCAACGCGGTGTACTCACCGAGCAACAAGCGCTTGAGCTGCGTCGCGCTTATTTGTCGAAACTTAACAGCATCGTGCGTTTTCGAGGCGGGATCGACCGCTACACACAACGCGGTACACGCCAAATCGACTTGCCGCAGGCAGACACCGTGGTGTGTCGCTGTGAGCACGTGACTCGCGCCGATATTGACCTTGCCTTGAGTCAGGGCGTGCAAGACATGGCCAGTCTGAAAATGCGCACCCGCGTCAGCATGGGCGATTGCCAGGGCCGGATGTGTGTCGGTTATTGCAGCGATCGCTTGCGTGAAGCCACCGGGCGTCAAGATGTCGGTTGGTTGCGCCCGCGCTTCCCACTTGAACCCGTGCCATTTTCGGCGTTTATCAATGCCAGCAAGGATGCCTGACATGATCAAAAACTATGACGTTGTAATCGCGGGTGGTGGTGTGATCGGTGCTTCGTGTGCCTACCATTTGTCTCGCCGTAAAGACCTGAAAATCGCCCTGATTGACTGCAAGCGTCCTGGCAATGCCAGCCGTGCTTCGGCCGGCGGGCTATGGGCCATCGGCGAATCTGTGGGCTTGGGCTGCGGGGTGATCTTTTTCCGCATGATGTCGGCCGAGCGCAAGCGTGAAGCTCAAGGCTCGGCAGTGATCGTCGATTCCAGCACGCCGCATATCCTGCCTGAATGTTTCTTCGACTTTGCTCTGCAATCCAACGCGCTGTACCCGGGTTTACATCAAGAGTTGATGGAAAAACACGGCATGGACTTCAAGTTCGAACGCACGGGGCTCAAGTACGTCATTTATGACGACGAAGACCGTTTGTATGCCGAGCACATCGTGGCCCATATCCCGCACTTGGCCGATGAGGTGCGTTGGCTCGATCAGGCCGCCTTGCGCGAGTCCGAGCCGGGCGTCAGCCATGATGCCTTGGGTGCGCTGGAATTTCTGTGCGATCACCAGGTCAGTCCATTTCGGCTGACCGATGCCTACACCGAAGGTGCGCGACAAAATGGTGTTGATCTGTTCTTTAACACCAATGTCACGGGTGTGCTGCGCCAAGGCGCCAAAGTGCACGGGGTTCGCACGGATAACCAAGGTGTTTTCCACTGCGACACACTGATTAACGCGGCAGGAGCCTGGGCGGCAGAGCTGAGCATGATGGCCACTGACATGAGCATTCCCGTTGCACCAGTCAAAGGCCAGATTGTGCTGACTGAGCGCATGCCCAAGATGCTCAACGGCTGCTTGACCACCAGCGATTGCTATTTGGCGCAGAAAGACAACGGCGAGATCCTGATTGGCAGCACCACTGAAGACAAAGGGTTTGACGTCACCACCACCTTCCCTGAAATCAGTGGTTTGGTGCAGGGCGCGATGCGTTGTATCCCAGCCCTCAAGGACGTGAACCTCAAACGCACTTGGGCCGGGTTGCGCCCAGGTTCACCTGACGAGTTGCCGATTTTGGGGCCAATGGCAGGCATTGAGGGGTATTTGAACGCGTGCGGTCATTTCCGCACCGGCATCCTGACGTCTGCGATAACCGGGGTGATGCTTGATGCGTTGGTGCGCAACGAGCCGTTGCCATTGGACGTTACGCCGTTTCTTGCAGACCGCTTTGATTTGCAGCCGGTAGCGCTGCCAAAAGTCATCGGCGGCGACTAAAACCGTGGGCAGTAGGGGGCAGAGCGGCTGATCTGCTCCCTATCTTCATTAACCCTTGACCACTGCTTTCAACGTTGGCGTTGCCTGAGGTAGCGATCTTTTGGTCTTAAAGGATTGTCGCCTTCGCCAGCTCCAACGGGGATGCGGGCCGGTTAGTACGAGTTTTTCTGATAGCCTTTGGCGATTGCTTATTGAGTGGACTCGTCATGGACTATTTCGCGGCCCTGAACGCCTTTGTCGAAGCGGCCCAAGCCAATAACTTCTCCCGCGCAGCGGAAAAACTGTCTATTAAAGCCTCGACGGTCTCGCGCTACATCAAAGACCTTGAGCAGGACTTGGGCATCGCCTTGTTTAATCGCTCGACACGCACATTGCGGCTGACCGAGGGGGGCGAGACCTTTTTGCAGCATGCCTTGCGCGTTCTGGATGAGCTCGACCAGGCAAAACAGGCAACGTCCTCACTCAATCAGCATCCGCGGGGTGTGCTCAAACTCAATGTGCCGCCGGCGTTTGCCCGCCATCACATCCTCCCTTTACTCGGTGATTTCGCTCGCCGCCATCCAGAAGTTCGTCTGGAACTGACGTTGGATGAGCAGCATGTGAACCTGATCAGTGCCGGGGTGGATCTGGCATTGCGTATCGGCGTGTTGCCTGACTCAACACTTAAAGCTCGCAAATTAGCGTCAGAGCACACGCTTGTGTGCGTAAGCTCGGCGTATGCACAGCAGCATGCTGCGCCTGAAACGCCCCAAGCTTTAGGTACTGTATTACTCAATGGCAATTTGCCAGATGAGGTGTTTTTCATGCCACAAGAGGGCATCGATCAAGCCATAAAGCGCGTCACAGTGGCCGGGCCGCTGCGCATTAACGATCTGGACGCGCAGCTGTTGGCGGTTGAGCAGGGGCTGGGCGTGGCGTTGTTACCGGATTGGCTCGTCGCACAAAAAATCAAACGTCAGGAGCTGGTGCACTGGTTGCCAGACTGGCACGTACAAGCGACGCAGGTGCCTGCGTCGCTGTGGCTGGTGTACCCGCCCAAGCGCACAGTCTCATCGAAAGTGCGCTGTTTTATCGACTTTATGGTCGAGCATGTGGGCAGCCCGGCTTATTGGCAGCATTAGCCGTGGGTTTAACTGAAACGAATATCCAGCGCACGCAGATAGGTTTGCAGCCCGGCATCCTGAATCGGGATTAAAAACGCCTCACTGTTCGACTCATTGAAGTGGGCATGCCAATAGCCCGGCGGGGTTACGAAGGCGAGACCGGGCGTCCAGTCCACTCGCGTCGGATTGCGGATCTGGCCGTTTTCGTCAATGTCACTGCCGACCAGCGTGTAGCAGCCGGGCGGGCAATCAATGATGAAGTCCAGCGCAATGGATTGATGGCGATGGGGCTTTTGTACCGAGCCTGCTGGCAAAATGCCGTACATGGCCCACAGCACATGGGTCACGGTACGAGTCTGCGGGAAGTGACGGTTACCCAGCAAAATGCTGATACGGCTGCGGTCTTGCGCCCGTGGGTCATCAGCGGCTTCGCGCAACTTGGCGTTAGCTTTATGGGCAGGGTATAGCGTGGCGCTGAACTGCTGTTGAGTCGGGGCTACGCCCAAGTAACGCAGTAGGGGTTGGTCGTGCACATAGTAGAAGCGGGCATCTTCGCTAGCCGTCAATTGCGCCGCTTCCATTCCCGGGAGGGCGATAAAGCAGCCCTTTTCCCATTCGAATTCGGTGCTACCTTGGGTCAGTTGCCCTCGGCCTGCGATCACGTACAACACTTGCGAGGTGGCCGTTGGTGCAAGTTTCAGGCTGTCACCTGCATTAAGCCGAATAAAGCTGGCCAATAATCCCGGCCCGGTCGCTGGCCCCTCGCAGTTCAATGCTTCGCTCAAGTCCAGCGGTACTACGCGGCTGGGGCCAGAGTCATACAGAGAGGCAGGGAAGTTTTGATAGGGGATGCGGGAAATCAACCCGGCACTGATCGGATTTGCCGCTTTGCTGTACTCAAAGTACTCAGCATCCAACTCGGCATCCATCACGTCGACGTTTTGCAGCTGCGCATTCAGGCTATTCATTGAGACCTCTTCTTATAGGTGGCGTTACAGGTGCACGGTGAGGCCACTATACGAAGCGTTGTGCACAAGCTTAAAGCCTGAAGAGGAACAGCAGTTGTGCGCAAAAGGGTGTTAACCCCCAAACGCAAAAGCCCCGACTAATGAGGGCCGGGGCTTTGCTGGAGCAGGTTATTGCTTAGAAGGTGTACTTGGTAGTCAGCATCAGGCTGCGTGGCTCGCCGTAGTAAGTGGTGCTGAAGTTACCCAGACCCGACAGGTACTTTTTGTCGAATACGTTGTTGGCGTTGAGGTTGAAGGCCAAGTGTTCGTTGTACTCGTAACGGGTCATCAGGTTAACCAGCGCGTAGCTGCCTTGCTCGATGATGTCGTAATCGGCTTTGGCATCATTCCAGATCTTGCCGTAGAACGGGCTCTGCCAGTTCACACCACCGCCCACGGTGACCTTGTTCAGCACGCCCGGCAGGCGATAGGTGGTGAATACTCGCGCCACGTTTTCAGGCTTGGTGGTTTCCAGTGGGTAGCCATACAGACGGCCGCCATCGTCGGTTTTGGTTTGGGCGTAGGTGTAACCCGCCATGACGTTCCAGTCCGGCATCAGCTCACCGGCCAGCTCAAGCTCGATACCCTTGGTGACCGCGCCATCAACCGACTCATAGTAAGTTTCGTTGGCGGCGTTGACACCGGCATTGACCGCCAAGTTTTTTTGCTCGGTGCGAAAGAGTGCTGCGCTGGCATTTAAGCGTCCGTCGAAGTATTCACCCTTCAAGCCGATTTCGTAGCTGTTGCCTTCGGTTGGCGCCAAGGTCGTCCCGGATTTGCTCTTTTCGGTGACCGGTTTGTAAATCGAGGTGTAGCTGGCATACACAGAGTAGGTCTCGTTCAAGTCATACACCGCGCCTGCGTACGGTGTGACTTTGCCGTGTTGTTTGGACGTGGTTTTGTTGTCTGAGAAGGTCGGAGTTTGGGTGTAGTACTTGCGAGTATCGTTGTACTGGTAGTCGCTTACACGGCTACCGAGAATCACAGACAGGTCGTCGGTTGGTTTAAAGCGCGCCGCGAGGTAAGCACTGTTTTCGTTTTTATTGGTTTCGTACTTGCCGTTTTTCGGGAAGTTCGGCTGCGGATAATGGCCGTTCCAGTCAAAGATGCTGCCTGGCACTAAGCCGAACTCTGTGGCGTCAAAGGTCGCGCCGGTTTGTCGGGAGGACTGAGACGTCACACCCACCACCATCTCATGCTCGCGGCCAAACAGGCTGAAGGGGCCGGTGGCATTGAGGTCGAAGGTGTTTTGTACGCGATGGCCTTCCCATTTGCCCCAGTAGAAGAACATGCCCTCGCCGGTGACCGGATCAGGCATACCGCCGCTGGCCGAGCCCAGTTGGGTATCGTGATCATTGGTTTGTTGGTTGAGCGTGCCTTTCACTTTCCAGTCGTTGGCAAAGCGATGCTCCAAAGAGGCGAACGTACTTTTGGCGACCACATCGCGACGGCTCCAGTCGGTTGCCGGGTTGAACGAGCGGCTGAAGTCGGTCTTGCTGTAGTTGGAGAAGTAATACGGGTTGCCCGTCCAAGAGGAGCCACGCGGCTTGATGTTTTGGTAGTCCATGCCAAAGGTGAACAAGGTATCAGGTGTGAGATCGGCTTCGATGATGCCGTAGAACACCTCATTCTTTTTCGAGTAATGATCGATGTACGAATCGGCATCCTGATAGACCCCCACCATCCGGCCACGGATGCTGCCATCTTCATTCAAAGGGCCGGAAATATCCCCTTCGGTGCGGTAGTTGTCCCACGAGCCCACACTGCCCGTCACCGAAGCCTTGAATTCGCGGGTGGGTTTTTTACGGATCAGGTTGACCGTGGCTGAAGGCTCGCCAGAGCCTGACAGCAAGCCGGTAGCGCCTTTGATGATGTCAACGCGGTCATACAAGGCCATGTCGACCTTGGTCGCACCTTCATCGAAAACCCCGTCATATTGGGTGTTAACGCCGTCGTACTGGAAGTTAGTGATGGCGTAGCCGCGTGTCGAGTACTCCATGCGGTCGCTGTCGTAAGCCTGTGTGGAAATACCTGGAGCGTTACGCAGCACGTCGCCGATGCTCTGCACAGCCTGATCGTCCATCAATTGACGGGTGATCACGGTCACGGTCTGTGGGGTTTCGCGCAGCGACAGGGCCAGCTTGGTCGAGCTGTTGCTTGCACCTGTGGTGTACGAACCGGTGTCTTCAGTCGTCAGCGACTGGCCCATGCCTTGGCCGGAAACAGTGGTTGCACCCAGCTCAAGGCCTTTGCCTTGGGGAGCGTTCAAAATCACCGTGTCGCCGCTGAGTTGATACGAAATGCCGCTGCCTTGTAGCAAGGCTTCAAGCGCCTTGACCGGTTCCAATGAGCCGGACACCGAATGCGATTTGATCCCTTGAACCTGATCCGGGCTGTACAGCACCTGCAGATTGGCCTGCTTGCCAAACTCATTCAATGCGCTGGCCAATGACTGTGCCGGGATGTTCAGGGCCACCGGTGCAGCCTGCGCGATAGAGCAGCCCAATAGCACCGAGGCAACAAAGGCGCTCGACAACAGGGTGCGTCGTACAGTCTGGCGCTGGGTTGCGATCGAAAGAGGGGTTCGGCTCAAGTTTGGTCGTTGCATTACGTGCCTAAGCTCCGGAGGAGAAATTATTGTTTGTTAATGGGAATAGTTATTAGACGCAGCACGATCTTAAAACCAGATACAAGTTCCTGAAAAAGGTGAAATAAATTTCTTACAGTCCTACACCCTATGAAGGAGCGATCTTGCTCGCGATTAACCAAAGGTCAGGTTTCTGATCACGCGCGGCTTGTTCCTACAGACCTTGTGTGTTGACTCAGGCGAATGCCGCAGCTGTGCTGACCTTGCCGCTGTCCATGCGCACCAATTGGTCGGCGACGTCGAAATAACGATCGTCGTGGGAGATCACGATGATGGTTTTTCCCAGACGTTTAAGGTCGGGTAGCAGCTCGGTGTAGAAAATCCGTCGGAAGGTAGGGTCCTGATCGGCCGCCCATTCGTCGAAGACCAGCACAGGGCGCTCTTCGAGCCATGCGTTGACCAACGCCAGCCGCTTGCGCTGGCCCGTGGAGAGGTCGGTGGTGCTGAATTGGCCGTCGTTGATACTGACTTTGTGTGAGATTTCCAGACGCTTGAGGTACTGCTCGGCGTCTTGAGGGATGGCCATGTCGCCTTGCACTACATCATCGAACAGGTAGTAATCAGCAAAGATCGTGGTGAACAGTTGGCGATAGTCATCGCGATTTTCGGCGTTGACGGGTTGGCCATTCAGGCGGATTTGCCCTTGTTGTGGCGCGTACAACCCCAGCAGTAACTTGATCAAGGTGGTTTTGCCGCAGCCGTTTTCGCCGACGATGAACACAATGTCGCCTTGATTGATTTTCAGATTCACGGGGCCCAGACGAAAGGGCGCGTTGCCATCCACTGACGCAAAGCTGTAATCAACATCGACTAACTCAAGGCTGTTGACCGTTTTGTCTTGTGCGCCTTGCTCACTAAGCAGCAGGTGGGGTTCTGGCGAGTTGAATTGCTCGGACAGGTCTGCAATGCGGCGAAAAGCTATTTGCGCACGGCTGATAATCGGCAACGTGCTGATCAAGTGCTCCAGCGGGCCTTTCATGTACAGCAACACCAACACGAAGCCGCTGATCACGCCGGGGGTGGCGCTGGGCCAGAACGACTGCATGGCCAGCGCCAGGCCAATGACCACGAAAAACAACATCGAGCCCAGGCTTTTGGCAATGACGAAGGTGTTGATCGAGCGCACCTGAATGTCGCAGATTTTTTGCGCGGTACGGGTAATGCCGGAGGCAAACATGCGCTGGCGGCGTGGGCGATGGATGCGCAGTTCCTTGGCACCTTCGGCAATAGCGTTGTAGTGCTTTTGCAGCTCGTCTTCGGCTTCACGGGCCTCAGAAAAACCATTAAGGCCATAGCCGCGAGCGATGTACTGAATGATCGTGCCGATCACAATGGCCACCAGCATCATCAAAAACATGGGCCAGGACAGCATCGCCAAGTACCCCATGCAGCCCAAGGTGACCGTCAGCGAAATGGCCAGCGGGGCGAATGCAAATGCGAAATCGCTGATAGTGTCGACGTCGTGGGTCAGCACCGGGATAAGCCGGTGGCTGCGGTAACGCTCAATTTGTGAGATGGGCGCTGACAGCACTTTTTCGCCCAGTTCTTTGCGCAACTTGGCGATGATGTGTTGCCCCACGTAGTTGCTGCCGATGTCCGAGCAAATAGTGCTGATCAGTGCCAGCACACAGAGACCCGCGAACAGCGCGACGACGTGGTTGGTCAGACCGTTTTCGGCGTGCAGAGCGCTGTTAATGGTTGCCAGCAGCACCGTGACGCTTAAACCGCCGATCATCCCCAGCAGGACAGACAGACTGACAATCAGCCGGAACGGTTTGAGCAGATTGAACAGTTCTCGAAGAACCCCGGGCGAGGTCCGGGGCGTGGCGGGCTGGCTCATAAACAAGAGTTCCTTGGATCAAGGGAAGGACAGTCTCTTGTGAACGAGTGATTGGGCTTGAGATTTAGCGCGAGGCGTGGATCCCTGACACAGGTGTAGCTGCGAGCTTGCGCGCGCACAGGTCGCAATGTGTTTTAAGCACACGGCTGTGAACCTTGCGCCAGCAAGCTCTGGCTTGAATAACGAGGGTGTTGAAGCTTTACAGGTCGCGTTCAACTCGGAACCCAACCCAGTCGCCGCGGGTTTGCGGGTAGATGTCGTTACGGTTACCAGAGCGCGAAAACACAGGGGCTTCACCCCAATCGTTGCCGCGAATCTGGCGCAGTTCACAGCTGCTGTCGGCCACCCATGCGCTGCCATCGCTCGGGGCGCCTACGTAATCAGTGTGTTTGCAGTCGGCCAGCCATTCGTACACGTTGCCGTGCATGTCATACACGCCAAAGGCATTGGGCGGGTAGCTGCCTACAGGCGAGGTGAAGCTGTAGCCGTCGGTAGGGCCATAGGTGTTGGCATGTTTGGCGATGCTGTATTCCTTGCCTTCATCCATCGGGAACGGAAAAGGCCCCGTGGAACCCGCGCGTGCAGCATATTCGCGGGTGGCCTCGCTGACCATGCGATAGGGTTTGCCGGTTTTGTGGGCGATCCAGCTGACGTAGTTTTTGACGTCGTTAAAGTCCATGCACACCGCTGGCTGGCGCGGGCCTTGGGGGTAGCGCGGTTTGCTGGCGATGCACTCACGGCCTGGGCGGTCGTCACCATCGGCAATCTTGACCCCGGTTTGCTTGATGTAAGCGTCGAACTCGCCCGCCGTTACCTGAAAGCGGCTGATAGCCAAGGGCTTGCTGAAGGTCACTTTATGCAGTGGGCTTTCGTCGGGTTCACGCCCGACTTCATCGTCGGGCGTGCCCATCATGAAACTGCCGGTGGGCAACACCACCATCTGCGGGCAGTCTTTGCAGTCTTTGAACACAGTGCCCGGTTTGGCCATTGCGCTCACAGGTGGGGCAGCCTGCGCCAACGCTGATGCCAGGCCGCTAAACAGGGCCGCGATAGACAAGCAATACAGCGGTTTCAAGGTAGGCATAGTCAGTACATTCACTTAATGAGAAGTCGTGGGCTGGGCGGCTTTTTGCACGGCGTCCCAAACCCGCAAAAAATTGCCGCCCCAGAGTTTGGCGATGTCGGCTTCTGAGTAGCCGCGTTGCAACAGCTCGGCGGTGACGTTGCGGGTTTCGCTGACGTCCTTCCAGCCATCCAGCCCGCCGCCATCGTTGAAGTCAGAACTGATACCCACATGATCGATGCCTATTTTCTTAACGGCATAGTCAATCGCGTCGCCAAAGTCTTTTAGCGTGGCTTTGGGTTCTTCTTCGACAATGCCGTACAGGCCACCCGCGTACTCCCCGAAACGTTGCTCGGGCCACACAGTGATGATTGCGTCACCGGGCATTAAGGCCATTTCCAGTGAGTGCAAGGCAGGCAAGTCGAATTGTTTGCGTAGGCTGTTGAGTTTGTCCTGAGTGGCTTGGCTCAGGGGCCGTAGATAGGTTGGAAACCCTACAATTTGCACCACGCCGTCGCTGTCTTTAATCAGCTGCATTTCTTTGTCGCTGAGGTTACGCGGGATGTCCACCAAGGCGCGGGGCGCGGAGTGCGAAGCCACCATCGGGGCGCGGCTGAGCTGGCTGACTTGCTCCAGTGCTTGGGTCGACATTTGTGACACGTCGATGATCACTCCCAGATCATTCAGCCGATGCACCGCTTGTTTGCCTGTTTCGGACAGGCCATTGAGGGCGTTGGGGGTGTCATTGAAAAAGGGCAGAGGGCGTGAAGAGTCCGCCCAGTCGTTGTTGCCGACATAGCTGAAACCAAACATGCGCATGCCGCGTGCCGCCCATAGGTCGAGTTGATTGATGTCGTTGCCCAATGGGTAGGCGTTGAGCATGCTGATAAAAATCGCAAACTTGCCTTCGCCGTGCAGGCGCCGGAAGTCATCAGGGGTGTAGGCAATTGCCACTTGGTTGGGGAAGTCACGCACCATGCTGGTAATGATTTGGTAGCGCGCTTGCTGCTCGTTGCGAGCCGCGTCGACAAACCCCGCGCTTGGGCGGTGCGGGGCATTGGGGCCGTTCCAGATTTCGGGCCAGCCGAAAATCGTCAACGCTGCGCCAGACAAACGGCCCTTGGCCACCTTGGCCAGGTCAAACTGACCGGGGCCGTCCTTGTCGGCTTCATTGCCTGCAGTCCCCAATTCAAGTGGCACCGTGATATGGCTGTCGAATGACAACAGGCGCTCTTGCAACTCATCGGCCTGTTTAATGATTGCCAGCGGATAGCCCGCGGTGCCCTTGTAAAACGTGTCCCAGACCAGAAAGCCACCACCGATGGCGGCGGCCAGAGCCAGAGGCAGCCCAACAAGCAGGGCTTTTTTTGAACGTGGTTTAGTCATTGCCATCTCAGTAGAAATCCGCCGTCAAGGGGCCGGCGCACGGCCTTTGCTATCAGGAGAGAACGAGGGGCAACGGGATAAATTTAGCGTGCAGGCTCAGTCAGGCACATCAAGTCACATCGCTGTGGCTGAACTCCTGTGCCAGAAAGTCAATCAACGTGCGCACCGATGGCAACAGGCCGCGGCGCGAAGGGAACACCGCATGCACGATGCCACTTTTTGGCGTCCAGTCCGGTAGCACATTCACCAACAGGCCAGCAGCGAGTTCGTCACGTACCACCACGCGCGGCACATGCACCACGCCGAGCCCGGCAATAGCGGCCTGACGCAGCGCGGGCAGGTCGTCGGTGATCAGTTTTGGGGTATGGCGAATCAGGGCGCTGGCGCCATTGGGGCCGAACAACTCCCACAGGTATTCGCGATGAGCTGAGCCCCAATACAGGCTGGGCAGGCCGCTCAGGTCTGCGGGTGTCGGGGGGGTTGAAAAGTTCTTGAGGTACGAGGGGCTGGCCACCAGACACTGCATGCTGTTACCCAGCACTTTCATCACCAGCTCGCTGTTGTCCAGCGGCGGGAATCGTACGCGAATGGCGATATCAAACCCTTCTTCAATCACATCCACCCGCCGATTGGTGCTTTCCACATGCAGCTCCACCAGCGGGTACTTGAGCATGTAACGCGCCAGCATGGCGCTGACCCACGAATTAAGCAGCGACGTAGGGCAACTCAGGCGCACGACGCCTTGTGGCTCCGAACGATTGCGTTCGATCACCTCAGCTGCGGCCTGGGCTTCAATGCACATGGCTCGACAGCGTTGGTAATACTCCTGACCAATTTCCGTCAGCGAACAGTGGCGGCTACTACGCTGAATCAGCCGCACGCCAAGGCGTTCTTCGAGTTGTGCAATGCGCCTGCTGAGTTTGGACTTTGGCATGTCCAGCGCTCGGCCAGCCGCAGCAAAACCACGATGTTCGACCACTTGGGTGAAGTAATAAAGCGTGTTGAGGTCTTCCACCATCGTTCTCCAAATAGAACGTTAAGGTCTGAAATCGCAGTCTAGTCGACAAACTGAGACGAATCTAAGCTGTTGCCATGAATGACAGGAGGTGCAACATGAAAAACATGCTTGGTATCTACACCGCCCCTCGCGGGCATTGGGTCGGTGATGGTTTTCCGGTTCGTACGTTGTTTTCCTACGACAGCATGGGTAAACACGTCAGCCCATTTTTATTGCTCGATTACGCAGGCCCGGCTGAGTTCACACCTACCACTCAGCGCCGTGGCGTGGGCCAGCATCCGCATCGAGGTTTTGAAACCGTAACCATCGTTTACAAAGGTGAAGTCGAGCATCGCGACTCAACGGGCAACGGCGGCGTGATTGGGCCAGGCGATGTGCAATGGATGACCGCAGCTTCTGGGATCTTGCATGAAGAGTTCCATTCTGAAGCCTTTGCCCGTAGTGGCGGCACGCTTGAGATGGTTCAGTTGTGGGTCAACTTGCCCGCCAAGGACAAAATGTCCGAGCCCGGTTACCAAGGCATTTTGGATCGGGATATCCCGAATCTGGCGCTTAAAAACAACGCCGGTAGCTTGCGGCTAATTGCCGGTGAGTTCGACGGCAAGCGCGGCCCAGCCCGTACGTTTACGCCAATAGACGTGTGGGATATCCGCTTGAATGCAGGTAAGTCGACTACGCTCGATCTGCACGAAGGCCGTAACACCGCATTGGTGGTGCTGCACGGTGTCGTTGAGGTCAATGGCAAAGAAACGGTCAGTGAAGGTCAGCTCGCGTTGTTCGATCGGCAAGGCACACAGATGCAACTTGAAGCCAGCAACGACGCAGTATTGCTGATTTTGAGTGGTGAGCCGATCGACGAGCCGATTGTGGGTCACGGCCCGTTTGTGATGAACACAGAGGCCGAGATTCATCAAGCGTTTGTGGACTTTCAGTCAGGTCGTTTTGGCCAGATGCCCGGCTAAGGTTGGCTGATGTGGCGTGAGTAAGCACCTGCGGGCCATGAAGGGTCATGGCCCGCAGCACTATGTTTCAACCTTAGAGAGGTAAACCCCGTGACAACTTCTTACAAACGTTTGGACAAGGACAATGCCGCCGTTTTGTTGGTGGATCATCAAGCCGGTTTACTGTCTTTAGTGCGCGACATTGACCCCGACAAGTTCAAAAATAACGTGTTGGCACTGGCTGATCTGGCCAAGTACTTCAAGTTGCCGACCATCCTGACCACCAGTTTCGAGACAGGCCCCAATGGCCCGCTGGTGCCAGAACTCAAGGCGCTGTTCCCCGATGCGCCTTACATTGCCCGTCCGGGCCAGATCAATGCCTGGGACAACGAAGACTTCGTCCAGGCGATTAAAGCCACTGGCAAAAAGCAGCTAATCATTGCGGGAGTGGTCACAGAAGTGTGCGTGGCCTTCCCGGCGCTGTCGGCACTGGCCGAGGGCTACGAAGTGTTTGTGGTCACTGATGCTTCGGGCACATTCAACGAAATCACTCGCCACTCAGCGTGGGACAGAATGTCCGCCTCAGGCGCGCAACTGATGACTTGGTTCGGTCTGGCCTGCGAGCTGCATCGTGACTGGCGCAATGACGTTGAAGGCCTTGGCGCATTGTTCTCCAACCACATTCCGGACTATCGCAACTTGATCACCAGTTACAACACCTTAACGGCAGGCAAGTAACCTGCATGAAGCTGGCGCCTTGTGCGCCAGCTTCATGTCGGGCTCAGGGGCCAGTGTCCTGCGCAATATCCTGTTCAATGCGTTGCATCAAATACGGGTAGAACGGATTTGATGAGACGCGCATCAGCGTATCCAGCGGCACCAGCAACACCCCGCGTTCCCCGCGCGCGGCGAGGGTGCCCAAATGCACGCCAAAATCTTCATCCGCAGTGGGTTGCTGGCCATACAGAGCATCGCTTTGGGGGAAGGGCAGCGCAACATGAGATAGCGAAAACAAGTCCCGTGGGTAGTCGAGCCCTAACTCGGTGTCAGTGACCTCACTCGACAATGCGGCAACGCTGCGCACCACCATTGCACTGCTGTGTGGCGAGCGGTTGGTGACCAACCGGGTTTGGTAGTTACGCGGCGGGGCGGGCAGCAGTTGTTCAATTGGAGCGCTGGCGCTTGGGGTGAGCAACCCACTGAAATCACTGGCGCGATTGAGGTCAAACAGCACCAGTTCGCTGCCGTTGGCAGGTAGTAAACGGTACAAGTTATTCACCACCGCGGGCGTGCTGACGGTGTAGTCAACCAGTGACTGGAAACTGAGAATGGGGGGCAAGCCGCTCAATGCGGGTTGTTTGACCAAGGCTGCCAGTTGGGTTTGTAGCACGTCGGTCAGTAGCCATGATTGGCGGGCGGCGTTTACCGGGAACGAATTGTATTTAAACGGATTGAATTCTGGCAGTCGGCTAAGCCATGCCGCTTTGCTGAACGCGGGAAGCACCGCAGGCACGCCCGCTAACCCTGCGTAGCGGGCAAAGCGTGTCACGCCAATCATGGGTGAAATCAGAACCAGTCGGTCCGCCTTGGATTGTTTCGGGTCGCTGAGGCTGTCCAATGCGTACTTAACCGCCAATGCGCCTCCGTTGGAGAACCCGACGATGTGCAACGGGGCAGGTGCAGGCACTTTTTGTCGAGCCGTGCGCACCGCCAGGCGGGTTGCGGCCGCCCACTGTTGCCAGTCAACGCGGGTCAATGCGCCCGGCACCGTGCCGTGGGCGGGTAGGCGCATGCCGATGGCCACAAATCCGAGGGCACGGTAACGCTGAGCGATATGCCTGAGGCTGTAGGGTGAGTCCGTCAGGCCATGAAGCAAGACCACAGCCCCTTTGGCAGGGCCGTCTGGTTCCAGTACGTAGGAACGGTTCCAGTCCTGAGCGAAATGTTCGGGGTAAACGCGGCTGTTGATTTGGTAGCGATTGATGCCCAGCGGTTGACTTGCCGGCAGTTGGTCGCTGACCTCGCGACGCACTTCGTCAAACACGTGCTGCTCCGCTGCGAGCCATTGCGCCCAGTCGGCTTTGTCAATTTGCCGCTCACTGAGTTCGTGGGTAACGACCGTGTGCCAAAGTGCCAGCGGCGGGCCTTGTTCGGTGTCGTAGACACGCCAGACAAGCAAAGTGACGGCGCTGACACTGACGATCAGCGCTGCACGCTTGAGCCAATAGTGGGTCGAGGCAAGCATTGTGATCAAAAACTCCGGAGTTTGAGCAGGCGGGCAGGTTCGGGCACTTCAAGGCTTTCGTCAAATGGGCATGGACGCATTTGTGTCGCTGCAGCCGTAGGCATTGGTCTGCGGCTGCTGTGGGAGGTGCAAGCCTTACACGCGCTCGAAAATGACCGCAATGCCTTGGCCGCCACCGATGCACATGGTCACCAAGGCATAACGGCCTTGAATGCGCTGCAAATGGTGAATGGCTTTGGTTGCGATGATCGCGCCCGTGGCGCCAACCGGGTGCCCCAGCGCAATCCCTGAGCCGTTGGGGTTGACCTTGGCCGGGTCCATATCAAGCGCTTGCATCACCGCGCAGGCCTGAGCGGCAAAGGCGATGTTGGCTTCAATCACATCCATATCGTTGATGGTCAAGCCTGCACGCTTAAGTGCCAGCCGCGTGGCCGGAATAGGCCCCAGACCCATCAGTTCGGGCTCAACTCCGGCATGGGCGTAGGCCACTAGTCGGGCCATTGGTTTGAGATTACTGCTGAGGACAGAAGCGCCACTGGCGAGTACCAGTGCCGCTGCGCCGTCATTGAGGCCTGAAGCATTGCCTGCGGTGACGCTGCCATCTTTTTTGAAGGCGGGCCTCATCTGGGCAAGCTGTTCAAGGGTGGTGGCACGTGGGTGTTCATCGACAGTGAACAGGCTATTGCCTTTGCGGCTCTGAATCTCAACGGGTGCGATTTGGGTGTCGAAGTAGCCTTGAGCAATGGCGTGGGCTGCTCGCTGTTGATCGGCTAATGCCAGCGCGTCCTGGGTCTCACGGCTGATGGCGTATTGCTCGGCAATGTTTTCGGCAGTAATGCCCATGTGAATGCCGTGAAAGGGATCGTGCAGGATGCCCAGCATGTAGTCCTGAATCTGTGCATGGCCCATGCGTGCGCCCCAGCGAGCGGCAGGCAGCAAGTACGGGCCGCGACTCATGGACTCGACTCCGGCACCGATCGCGAACTGCGCATCACCGAGCATCAGGGTGTGTGCTGCCGAAATAATGGCCTGCAGGCCCGAGCCGCAGAGTCGGTTGACGTTATAAGCCGGCGTCTCTTTAGGGATGCCCGCGTTAATGGCTGCCACTCGCGAGACATAAGCGTCCTGCGGCTCGGTGGGAATCACGTTACCCATCACAACATGGCCAATGCGTTCAGGCTCGACCTGACTGTTGAGCAGGGCTGCCTTGACTGCCGTGGTGGCTAGATCGCACATCGGCACGTCTTTGAGTGCGCCGCCGAAGGTGCCGATGGCTGTTCGGTTAGCGCTCAGAACAAAGATGTCGGGGGTTTGCATGGGGAGTCCTTATTATTTTGGTGAGTCAGAAATGAGCCGAATTATTTCATGCGCAAAGGGCAACCTGAGTAGTCCGTTTGCAGGTCATCAGTCGAGCAGTGGCAACCTCTGGACAGCGTTGCCAAGGTTATGACAAAACCCTAGGTCAATAACGTTTTGAATTGAGCCAGTGGTACCGGGCGACTGTGTAAATAACCTTGGTAAACATGGCAATCCAGGCTTTGTAAAAAGTTGAGTTGTTGAATGAGTTCAACACCTTCGGCCACAACCTTAAGCTTCAAACTGCGGGCCATTGCAATGATGGCTCGGATGATTTCAGCATCATTGGGGTCCTGAATGGCGTCGCGCACAAACGATTGATCAATTTTGATCGTGTCGATGGGCAAGCGCTTGAGGTGCGTGAGTGAGGAGTAGCCCGTACCAAAATCGTCCATCGCAAAGCTGACGCCTAAGGCTTTGAGTTCTTGCATCTTGGCAATGGTGTCGTCCAGATTTTGAATCACGATGCCCTCGGTAATTTCCAGCTTGAGCATTGAGCAAGGCAAATTGTTGATGTGTAGGCAGTGATGCACCCGCTCGACGAAATCGCTTTGGCGAAACTGTCTCGGGCTGATGTTGACGCACAAACTGAACTGTTCGCTATCAATCAACCCTTGCGCCAACAACTGCGCAAACGATTGGCAGGCCTGATTGAGAATCCAGGCGCCTACCTCAACAATCAGGCCGCTGTCTTCCAGCACTTTGATGAAGTCAGCTGGCGATTGCGGGCCTAACTCTGGGTGCTGCCAGCGCAACAGCGCTTCTGCCCCCACCACTCGGTTGTTTCGGGCATCGACCTGAGGCTGGAAGTGCAAAGTGAACTCGTTGCGCGCCAGTGCCGTGCGCAAGTCACTTTCCATGCGCAGACGCTCACTGGCTGCCGTTTGCATGTCGCTGTGAAACAACTGCGTGGTGTTGCGCCCGCAGTCTTTGGCCCGGTACAGCGCGATGTCGGCACGTTTGAGAAGGTCTGCGGGCGTGCGGCCATGATCGGGGATCAGTGCGATACCAATACTGGGAGTGACTTGCAGGCGCTGGCCGTCCAGAAACATCGGCTCGGCTAACAGCTGGCGTAAGGTGTTGGCCAGTTCGCACACCGAGTGGGTGACCTCTTCGAGTGAACCTTCAAGGCCGGTGAGCAAAATGACGAATTCATCGCCGCCTAGCCGCGCGACGGTGTCCTCGGTTCGCACACTGGCCTCAAGGCGTGCCGTGATGACTTTTAGCACCGAATCGCCTACCGGATGCCCCAGCGAGTCGTTGATATGTTTGAAGTGGTCAAGGTCCAGAAACAACAATGCGCCGCGCAGGTCATGACGTCGGAGCAGGGCGGTTTGTTGGCTTAAACGATCCATTAACAGCGCCCGATTGGGCAGGTTAGTCAACGGGTCGTGATAAGCCAAATGCCTGACCTGCGCCTGAGCGGTTTTGAGCTGGCTGATGTCGCGAGCGGTGAACAACAGGCAGGTTCTGTCATTGAGGGTAATAGGTTCGATGGAGATTTCGACGTTCAGCAGCTTGCCGCGCTTGGAGCGCCCCTGCATTTCTCTGTGGCTGATACGGCCCTTTTCCTGCAACTCATCGAGCAAGGCCTGACGCTGGTTGCTGTCGCCCCAGATGCCCAGTTCATAAGCGCTGTGGCCAATTGCTTCGGCACTGCTGTAACCGGTCAGGCGGGTGAAACCGTCGTTTACTTCTACGTAATGACCAGTGGCGTAATCGCTGATGGTGATGGCGTCCGGGCTTGAGTGAAATGCCTTGGCAAATTTTTCTTCGCTAGTTTTCAGTGCCGCTTGCGCACGTTGTTGCTGGGTAATGTCACGCAAGGTCGTGACCGTGCAAGGTTGGCCGTCCACTTCTATGTGGCGGCTGGAAATCACGCACGTCAGCGGGTCGCCATCTTTATGGTGCAGGGCGATGGTTGCGTTGTTTTTCGCAGGTGCCCGAATGATGCTTTGTAACTGGCGTAAATGAAGCGCTCCTGCCTCTGTGTGCGTGGTTGAGGCAAGAGGGCAGTCTTGAAGGTCGCTCACGCTCCAGCCAAAGGTTTGGGTAAAGCTGGCGTTGATTTCAATAAATTGCGCACTGTCTTCCTGCATCACGCAAATGGGGTCAGGGCTTGTCTGGAACACACTGGCAAACTTCTCTTCAGAGGCGCTCAAGCGTTGCTCGCGCTCCACCTGCTCGGTGATATCCAGCAGAGTTCCGGCCATTCGCAGCGGCAGGCCGCTATCGTCGCGATAAAGGCGGGCACGGCTTTCAAGGTAGCGAGACTCGCCGTTTTCTAACGCCACGCGGTAGGTCAGTTGGTAGTTGCCGGCTGGTCCTTCGCGCAAGGAGCGATAGGCGTTACGCATGTTGTGGCGTTCTTGCTCGGGCACCCCTTCAAAAAAAGCATCGAATGATTCGTTGAACGGCACGGGTTCAAGGCCATGCAGTTGCGCTGCGCGAGCCGAGCCGTAAAGCCTGCCGCTGGGGATGTGCCAATCCCAAGTGCCCAGTTGGGCCGAATCAAGTGCCAGGTCAAGGCGTTCTTGGCTGTCTTTGAGGGCTTGCTCGGCTTCTTGGCGTTCACTGGTGTCCAGAAAGGTGCTGACCAGATACGCCTCACCTTCCAGCTCAACGCGTTGTGCGCTGAGAATGCCATCGTGCAGCTGACCATCGCGGCCTTGCAGTTGGATCTGCATATTGACCGGAGCATTCCGGCTGCCAATGGCCTGAATAAATTGAGCGCGTTGTTGCGGATCGGGCCAAAGCCCCAGCTCCAGGGTGGTGCGACCAATGGCGTGCTTCAGCGGCCAGCCCAGCAGGCTCTCAAAGCAGTGATTGGCTTCGCTGATGAGCCCATCTTCAAGGCGTACCAAGAGCACCAAGTTGGGGGACAGGTGGAAGAGTGTTGCGAAGCGTTTCTCTGAACTGTTAAGCGCCTGTTGGCGCTGGCGTTGATGGGTGACGTCACGAACTGTACCCATCATCCGGGGAGCTGCTCCCGGTTCAGAAACCAGGCTGCCACGGATTTCCAGCCAGTGCAGGCTGGCGTCGGGCCAGCGAACTCGGTGATGGATCGCAGGCTCCAGAGAGACGCCATCTACCACTGCCTGAAAGGCACGTTGTGCTCTGGGCCAGTCCTCGAAGGGCAACGCATTTAAGGTTTTCACATTGGCCGGCAGTGGCTGTTGCGGATCAATACCAAACAAGGCTTGGGTGCCTTGGGACCAGTTAATGTCGCCACTCTCGATGTCCCAACACCATGCGCCCAAATGTGCAGCATTCAAGGCAGCCAGCAATTGCGCAGTGTTGTGCCAGTGGTGCTCCTGAGGTTGCTGTTCAAGGCCTGATACGTAGGCTTTGGGGGGCACAAAGTCAGCGGGGTTTGGCATTGACTGCGATCCTTGAGCTGTGAAATCTATGTCTGAACACGCTGGGTGCTTCTAGCGTTGAGCAGTGTGTAGCGTGTCGACCTGACTATCCAGTAGCGTCATGAAAGCGTGTGCGGCGTTCGACAATGTTCGTTCGGTATGCAGGATATAGCCTAGCTGGCGTGTCAGTTGAATACCCGGCAAGGCGATCGACGCCACTTGTTCATCTAGCATAGTGCGAGGCAACACGCTCCAGGCCAGACCAATGGAAACCATCATTTTGATGGTTTCCAGGTAGTTGGTGCTCATGGCGATATTAGGTGTCAGGCCTTGGGCTTCGAACAGTCGCTGAACAATATGGTGGGTGAAGGTGTTGCCGCCGGGGAACACCGCCGGGTGGTGCGCAATGTCAGCAAGGCTGACGGGGCCCTGATGGGTCAAGGAGTGCTCCGGAGCAACCACAAAATCCAGTGGGTCGTTCCATACCGGCACGGCTCGAATCAGTGAGTGAGGTTCGGGAGCCAACGTAATAACCGCCAGTTCAGCGCGGCCATGGAGGATTTCTTCGTAGGCAACTTCCGAATCAAGGAACTGAATATCGAGCGCTACCTTGGGGTAAGTGCGTGTGAACTCACGCAGTAAGGGTGGTAATCGGTGTAGGCCAATGTGGTGGCTGGTGGCGAGTGTGAGTCGGCCACTGACCTCTCCGTTGAGGTTATTAAGGGCTCGGCGGGTGTCGTCCAGCACGTTGAGAATGTGATACGCCCGTGGCAGCAAAGCGCGGCCAGCTTCAGTCAGGCTCACCTCGCGGCCCAGCCGATCAAACAGGCGCAGCTTGAGTTGCTGCTCAATGCTGGCAATGCGTTTGCTGATCGCAGGCTGGGTCAGAAATAAGCGTTCAGCAGCGCCCGAGAAGCTGCCGGTTTCAGCAATGGCGATGAACGCATTGAGGTTAGCGAGATCCATCTTTCGAATTCCTTGCAGTTATCCAAAGCATGAAAAATATGAATTTGAGTTATTGACTGTAACGCCATAGGATCGACCTCACAAGCCAAGTGGTTATTGGCACAGAAAGTAGCTGATGAGGAACCGTCTGATGGCCGGCAAAACGCTGTACGACAAGCTCTGGGATTCGCATTTGGTCAAGCAGCGCGACGATGGCTCGGCGCTGATTTATATCGATCGTCACATCATCCACGAAGTGACCTCGCCGCAAGCCTTCGAAGGCCTGCGTCTGGCTGGGCGCAAGCCTTGGCGTATTGATGCCAACATCGCAACCCCGGACCACAACGTACCGACCACGCCAGAGCGTAAAGGCGGGATTGAGGCGATTGCTGATCAGGTTTCGCGTTTGCAAGTGCAAACCCTGGATGACAACTGCGACGAATACGGCATCACCGAATTCAAGATGAATGACGTGCGTCAAGGCATCGTTCACGTCATCGGCCCGGAGCAGGGCGCAACGTTGCCGGGCATGACTGTGGTGTGTGGCGATTCGCACACCTCGACCCACGGCGCCTTTGGCGCATTGGCCCACGGCATCGGTACTTCCGAGGTTGAGCATGTGCTCGCCACGCAATGCCTGGTGGCGAAAAAAATGAAGAACATGTTGGTGTCGGTTGAAGGTCAATTGCCGTTC
Source organism: Pseudomonas sp. E315 (assembly GCF_055406205.1). Taxonomy (NCBI): domain Bacteria; kingdom Pseudomonadati; phylum Pseudomonadota; class Gammaproteobacteria; order Pseudomonadales; family Pseudomonadaceae; genus Pseudomonas; species Pseudomonas sp. E315. The sequence goes on from NZ_JBUZPJ010000001.1 coordinate 517,340, forward strand.
GGCGTGACCGCCAAAGACATCGTATTGGCAGTGATCGGCAAAATCGGCACTGCAGGCGGCAATGGCCACGCCATTGAGTTTGCGGGCAGCGCCATTCGTGACCTGTCTGTCGAAGGCCGGATGACTATCTGCAACATGTCCATCGAAGCCGGCGCCCGAGTAGGCTTGGTCGCAGCGGACCAAAAAACGGTTGAATACGTTAAAGGGCGCCCATTCGCACCCAAGGGCGCCGAATGGGATTTGGCCGTCCAAGCCTGGAAGGACTTGGTGTCGGATGCCGATGCTCAATTTGACACAGTGATCGAGCTGGATGCCGCACAGATCAAGCCGCAAGTGAGCTGGGGCACCTCGCCAGAAATGGTCTTGGCCGTTGATCAGAACGTGCCAGACCCTGCGCAGGAAGCGGACTTGGTTAAACGTGGCTCCATTGAGCGTGCCTTGAAGTACATGGGCCTCAATGCCAATCAGGCGATCACTGATATTCAGTTGGATCGGGTGTTTATCGGCTCTTGCACCAACTCGCGAATTGAAGATTTGCGCGCTGCCGCCGTGATTGCCAAGGGTCGTAAAGTGGCCTCCACCATTAAGCAGGCGATTGTGGTGCCGGGCTCGGGCTTGGTTAAAGCACAGGCTGAGCGTGAAGGTTTGGACAAAATCTTTCTTGAAGCCGGTTTTGAATGGCGCGAACCGGGGTGCTCAATGTGTTTGGCGATGAACCCAGACCGTCTGGAGTCGGGCGAGCATTGCGCATCGACTTCCAACCGCAATTTCGAAGGCCGTCAGGGCGCAGGTGGTCGCACTCACTTGGTGAGCCCGGCGATGGCCGCCGCCGCTGCTGTGAACGGCCGCTTTATCGACGTCCGTGAATTGATTTAAGGAGCGCAGCATGAAAGCTTTTACCCAGCACACTGGCCTTGTTGCCCCTTTGGATCGCGCCAACGTTGATACCGATCAGATCATTCCCAAACAATTTTTGAAGTCAATCAAACGCACAGGCTTCGGCCCTAACTTGTTTGATGAATGGCGTTATCTGGACGTGGGGCAACCGTACCAGGACAACTCCAAACGCCCGTTGAACAAAGACTTTGTGCTCAACGCTGAGCGCTACCAAGGGGCGAGCGTGTTGTTGGCCCGTGAGAACTTCGGTTGCGGTTCCAGCCGCGAACACGCGCCGTGGGCGCTGGAAGAGTACGGTTTTCGCAGCATCATTGCGCCGAGTTACGCCGACATTTTCTTCAATAACAGCTTCAAAAATGGCCTGTTGCCGATCATTTTGAGCGATGCCGATGTTGATGAGCTGTTTGCTCAGGTTGAAGCCGAGCCGGGTTACCAGCTCAGCATCGACCTTGAGGCCCAAACAGTGACTCGCCCGGATGGCAAGGTGTTGAGCTTTGAAATCGATGCGTTTCGCAAGCATTGCCTGCTCAATGGTTTGGATGACATCGGCTTGACGTTGCAGGACGGCGATGCAATTGCAGCCTTTGAAAGCAAGCACCGTGCGAGCCAACCTTGGTTGTTTCGCGACGCGTAACCCGTTTGTAGTCGCTGGCGCGGGCTGCGAGCTTTTGATCGATAAAGATCGCAGCCTGCAGCAGCGTCCACGGGTAATCGATGGTTTAGAAAGGACATCCGCATGACCAGCACCGCCCAGCACAGTCAGGTTGTACAAAAACAATTCGGTGAACAGGCTTCGGCTTATTTGAACAGTGCGGTGCATGCGCAAGGCGCGGAGTTCGGTTTGCTGCAGGCACAACTGGCAGGCAAGTCGGATGCGCGAGTGTTGGATTTGGGGTGTGGCGCGGGTCATGTCAGTTTTAATGTGGCAGCACTGGTCAACGACGTGGTGGCCTACGACCTGTCCCAGCAAATGCTGGATGTGGTGAGTGCCGCGTCGATTGAGCGCGGGCTGAACAATATCAGCACGGTGTGCGGGGCTGCCGAGCGCTTACCGTTTGCCGATGCAGAGTTTGACTACGTACTTAGTCGTTATTCGGCTCACCACTGGAGTGACGTTGGATTGGCCCTGCGTGAAGTGCGTCGGGTGCTCAAGCCGGGTGGCGTGGCGGCGTTTATTGATGTGCTGTCGCCGGGTAGCCCGCTGCTCGACACTTACTTGCAGACGGTTGAGGTTTTGCGTGACACCAGCCACGTGCGTGATTACTCGGCAGGTGAGTGGCTGCGTTTGGTCAGTGAGGCGGGTTTACACACTCGCAGCACACAGCGGCAGCGTTTGCGTTTAGAGTTCCGCTCCTGGATCGAGCGTATGCGCACGCCACCGGCCATGAGTGCGGCCATTCGTGAGTTGCAGCAATCGATGGGCGTTGAGGTTCGCGAGTATTTTGAAATTGAAGCCGACGGCTCCTTCAGTACTGACGTTCTGGTGCTGTGGTGTGAAAAATAGCAGCGTGCAACGCTAAAAAAAATTTCAGATGCGCCCACGGGGGGCATCAACAAACAAGAAAGAGGAACCCATGAGCAAGCAGATTCTGATTCTCCCTGGCGATGGTATTGGCCCTGAAATCATGGCTCAAGCGGTTAAAGTGCTGGAGTTGGCCAACGACAAGTTCCAATTGGACTTTGAACTGACCCACGATGTGATCGGCGGCGCAGCGATCGACAAGCATGGCGTACCCTTGGCAGACGAAACACTGGATCGCGCTCGCGCCGCCGACGCGGTGTTGCTTGGCGCCGTAGGTGGCCCGAAGTGGGACACCATCGAGCGTGATATCCGTCCTGAGCGCGGTCTGCTTAAAATCCGTGCGCAACTGGGTTTGTTCGGTAACTTGCGCCCTGCGATTCTTTACCCGCAGTTGGCTGATGCGTCGAGCCTCAAGCCTGAAATTGTCGCCGGCCTGGATATTCTGATCGTGCGTGAGCTGACCGGGGGCATCTACTTTGGCGCACCCCGTGGCACTCGCGAGCTGGAAAATGGCGAGCGTCAGGCCTACGACACCCTGCCGTACAGCGAAAGTGAAATCCGCCGCATTGCGCGCGTTGGTTTCGATATGGCGCGTGTACGTGGCAAAAAACTGTGCTCAGTTGACAAGGCCAACGTATTGGCGTCCAGCCAGCTGTGGCGTGAAGTGGTCGAGCAAGTGGCCAAGGATTACCCGGACGTTGAACTGAGCCACATGTACGTGGACAACGCCGCCATGCAACTGGTGCGTGCACCGAAACAATTCGACGTGATCGTCACTGATAACCTGTTTGGCGACATTTTGTCTGACGAAGCCTCCATGTTGACGGGTTCCATTGGCATGCTGCCGTCGGCATCGCTGGATGCCAACAACAAAGGCATGTACGAGCCTTGCCACGGTTCGGCACCGGACATTGCAGGGCAGGGCATTGCCAACCCGTTGGCGACTATTTTGTCGGTCTCGATGATGCTGCGTTACAGCTTCAATCAGCAGGCTGCGGCTGATGCGATTGAACAGGCTGTGAGCCTGGTTCTGGATCAAGGGTTGCGCACAGGCGACATCTGGTCGTCAGGTTGTACCAAAGTCGGTACACAGGAAATGGGCGACGCAGTAGTCGCGGCGCTACAGAATCTGTAATCTCTCGGGCCCGTTACTTCCTGTTGGTGGAAGTAACGACCCCACTTTTTGTTAAAGGTGTAGTTGCGATGAAACGTGTAGGTCTGGTCGGTTGGCGCGGTATGGTCGGTTCCGTGCTCATGCAGCGGATGCTGGAAGAGCAGGATTTCGATCTTATTGAGCCGGTGTTTTTCACCACCTCCAATGTCGGTGGACAAGGTCCGTCTGTGGGCAAAGATATTGCCCCGCTGAAGGATGCTTACAACATTGAAGAGTTGAAAACCCTCGATGTGATCCTGACCTGCCAGGGCGGCGACTACACCACTGAGGTGTTTCCAAAGCTGCGTGAGGCAGGCTGGCAAGGTTATTGGATCGATGCGGCATCCAGCCTGCGTATGCAGGATGACGCCGTTATCATTCTGGACCCGGTCAACCGCAAGGTGATCGACCAGCAGTTGGATGCAGGCACCAAGAATTACATTGGCGGTAACTGCACCGTTAGCTTGATGCTGATGGGCTTGGGTGGTCTGTTTGAAGCCGGGCTGGTGGAGTGGATGAGCGCCATGACGTATCAGGCGGCTTCCGGTGCTGGCGCGCAAAACATGCGCGAGCTGATCAAGCAAATGGGCGCGACCCACGCAGCAGTGGCGGATCAACTGGCTGATCCGGCCAGCGCCATTCTTGATATCGACCGTCGTGTTGCCGAGGCCATGCGCAGTGATGCGTACCCGACTGAGAATTTCGGTGTGCCGTTGGCAGGCAGCTTGATCCCGTGGATCGACAAAGAACTGCCCAACGGTCAAAGCCGTGAAGAGTGGAAAGCTCAGGCTGAAACCAACAAGATTCTGGGTCGATTCAAAAACCCGATCCCGGTTGATGGCATTTGCGTTCGTATCGGCGCCATGCGCTGCCACAGCCAGGCATTGACTATCAAGCTGAACAAAGACGTGCCGATTGCTGATATTGAGGGGCTGATCAGTCAGCACAACCCTTGGGTCAAGCTCGTGCCGAACCAGCGTGATATCAGCATGCAGGAGCTGAGTCCGACCAAAGTCACGGGCACTCTGAATGTCCCAGTTGGCCGTCTGCGCAAGCTGAACATGGGCTCGCAGTTCCTTGGCGCCTTCACGGTAGGCGACCAGTTGTTGTGGGGCGCGGCTGAGCCATTGCGTCGTATGCTGCGGATTTTGCTGGAGCGTTAATTCGCGCTGGCTGTACTCGGGCCCGCCTCTCGCAAGAGACGCGGGCCTTTTTCTTGTTTGGCATCAAGGCTCTGGATGGCGCGCTGTGCGTTGCCTACGCGGATAGCTCCCGGTACAGTGCCGCTCCCCACGTTTCGCCTGAGGTAGACACATGAACCAGTCCTTTGATATCGCCGTCGTCGGCGCCACCGGCACTGTCGGCGAAACCATCGTGCAAATCCTTGAGGAGCGCGATTTTTCTATTGCGAACCTGCATTTACTGGCCAGCAGTGAGTCGGCTGGCAGTTCGGTGCCGTATCGAGGCAAAAACGTACGCGTGCGTGAAGTCGATGCGTTTGATTTCAGCCAAGTACAGTTGGTGTTTTTTGCTGCCGGCCCCGCAGTCACCTTGAGTTTTGCCGCCAAAGCCACAGCGGCAGGCTGTGCGGTTATTGATTTGTCGGGCGCTTTGCCTGGCACTCAGACGCCGAACATTGTGCCCGAAGCCAATGCGTCAGTGCTGGCTGGATTGGCAAAGCCCGTGCAAATCAGCAGCCCCAGCCCCTCAACGATTGCCCTGGCGGTGCTGCTTGCGCCGTTGCGTGATTTGCTGAACCTTGAGCGGGTTAACGTAACTGCGTGTTTGGCGGTCTCGACCCAAGGGCGAGAGGCTATTGCTGAGCTAGCCAAACAAACCACTGCTTTACTGAACTTGCACCCGTTGGAGTCCTCTGTTTTTGATCGTCAAATGGCATTCAATGTGTTGGCTCAGGTTGGAAAGCCAGACACCAAGGGCCATGTGCCTCTAGAAAGGCGTCTGGTTACAGAGTTGCGCCAAGTGCTGGATATGCCGGAGTTAAAGGTTTCGATCACTTGTGTTCAAGCTCCGGTGTTTTTTGGCGATAGCTTTAGTGTGTCATTGCAATTGGCAAAGCCGGTTGACCTCGATGCAGTGAATGCGGCACTTGAAGCCGCAGACGGTATCGAGCTGGTTGATGCGGGCGATTACCCAACGGCGGTAGGTGATGCAGTGGGTCAGGATGTGGTGTATGTCGGGCGTGTCCGCCACGGCGTAGATGATACTTCTGAACTTAATCTGTGGATGACGTCAGATAACGTACGAAAAGGCGCTGCGTTGAATGCCGTACAGCTGGCGGAGTTGTTGATTAAAGACCTGCTGTAAAAGATACTTGGCGCCAATTTGCACAATGGGTCTATCCAGACGGCGGGTTGTCGCAGTTTAAGCTGCTGTCAGGGCTTGCAGGTGGTGATGGGGCAATGTGTTTGCACGCGAAAGTTGCAGGCCATGCCTACAGGCAGCAGCTATACAGGTCTCGCGGGACGAGACATGTACCAATAAGGAAGAGGCTATGGTTCAAGTTCGCAAATTAGTGTTAGCAATAGCCGCCGCTTCGGCGCTGTCATCCGGTATGGCACAGGCGCTTGGGCTCGGAGAGCTGACCCTGAAGTCGACTCAGAACCAGCCGCTGCTGGCCGAAATCGAGTTGTTGGACGTCAAGGATTTAAACGCTGCTGAGGTAGTGCCAAGCCTGGCCTCGGCACAAGATTTTGCCAAAGAAGGTGTGCCGCGCCCCGCATTCCTTGATGATCTGCGTTTTACACCAGTGATCAATCCCGAGGGTAAAAGTGTGCTGCGGGTGACCTCCAGTCAGCCGCTGTCAGAGCCGTTTGTGAAGTTTTTGGTGCAGGTCATGTGGCCGAGTGGCCGACTGTTGCGTGATTACAGCGTATTGCTTGATCCAGCCAAGTTTTCGCCGCAAACCGCTGCCGCCGCAGCGGCAGCGTCGGGGAGCACGCCTGCGCAATACACCACTTCGTCTCGTGACACATTGTGGGAGATTGCCGCGAAGGCGCGCAACGGCGCATCTGTTCAGCAAACCATGCTGGCCATTCAGGCACTCAACCCGGACGCCTTCATCTACGGCAACATCAACCGCCTTAAAACCGGTCAAGTATTGCGCCTGCCTGATGCCACGCAAACTTCAGCGCTGGCGCGTGGCGAAGCCATTGCAGAAGTCGCCAGACAAAATGCCGATTGGCGCAGCGGGCGTCGTACCGTGCCGCTGACTCGGCAACTGGATGCAACAGGTCGTAAGCCTGCTGTAGCGGCGCCTGCCAAGGCATCGGCCTCTGACACGCTGAGTCTGGTTTCGGGGCAGTCGGCCAAAGGCCCGCGCAACGGGGCTGCGGGCGATGCAAAACAGTTGAACGACAAATTGGCGATGGCTCAGGAGGGGCTGGACTCCAGTCGTCGCGAGAATGCCGAATTGCAGAGCCGAATGAAAGATCTGCAAAGTCAGTTAGACAAGCTACAGCGCTTGATCGAACTGAAAAATGACCAGTTGGCCAAGCTGCAGGCCGATAACGCCGCTGGCGAAGCGTCAGCTGCGATACCTGCTCAGTTAGCGGCTCAAGCTGGCGACGCGCCTGAGGCCGATATTGCGCCTGCGACAGAGGGCGTTCCCGCCACGGCTGTACCTCCTGCGCCTGAGACGGGTGAACCAAAAAGCGAAGAGCGAAAAATTCAAGACCTGCTGGCCAATCCGCTGTTACTTGGCGTGGTAGGTGGGGCGGCAGTGCTAGTACTGTTGCTTTTGATGTTGCTGCTGGCTCGCCGTCGTAAGGCTCAGCAAGCGGCAGAAAAACATCTGCGTATGGCCAAGGCGTTAGAGGAAGAGTCGGACTTCACCGCTGATCTGGAAATGCCTGAAAGCAGCTTTGAAGGCCTTGAAATCCCGCCGCCAAACGTGAAGCTTGACCCTGCACCTGCACCTGCACCTGCACCTGCACCTGCACCTGCACCTGCACCTGCACCTGCACCTGCACCCGTAGTGGCTCCGATTGTTGTGCCGCAACCGGTAATTGAACCTGTTGCTGATGTATTGGGTCAGGCTGAACAGTTGATCGCTCAGCGTCAGTGGCAGCCAGCCGCTGAACTGTTGGCGGGGGCTATTGACCGCGAGCCGCAGCGTAGCGATCTGCGCCTGAAGCTGATGCAGGTATACGGCGAGTTGGGTGATCGTGATGCGTTTGTGGTTCAAGAGCGTCAACTGATTGCCAACGGCAAAAATCACGCAGAGGTTGAACAGCTGAAAAATCGTTATCCGACAATGGTTGCTGCTACGGCAGCGGGTATTGCCACGGCAGCGGTTGCAGCAGAACTCGAAGCGCAGTTCGTTAAAGAGCTGTTACTTGATGAGCCGGTTGCTGACGCCGAGCCAGAGGTTGAGTCGGTGCCTGTGGCTGAGCCGATTGTCGACGAATTTGATCAAGACTTCGACCTGAGTCTGGATGAACTGGAGGCTGCCTCGCCTTCGGTATTGTCGCCGGAACTGGATGCGGATAAAGCATCCTCAGAGCCCGTAGATGAAGCATTGAGCTTTGAGTCGGTGCTCGCACAGCAGGCAGAGGCGCAGGCATCAAGCGAAGATCTCTCCGATTTTGATCTCGATCTGACAGCCGAAGAGTTGGCGGCACCGTCTTTGGCTGACGAAGACCTGTTGGGGCTTGAAGAGCAACTCAGGGACTTCTCGGTATCTGAGTCTGCGCTGTCTGACATCAATGGCATTGACGATTTGGACTTGCCGGAAGACTTTGACTTGTCTCTTGCTGACGAAGATGTGGCACCCGTGGCCGCGACTGACAGCTTTTCGGCTGAGTTGGATGAGGTCAATGCTGAGCTCGAGCGTTTGTCGCAAAGCTTTGAGCAGCCACCGATTGCCGAGCCATTTGCCGATATCGCTAAGTTCGATGCCGATGACGCTGTTGAGCAGGGTGATGAGCCTGAGTTTGACTTCCTCTCGGGTACGGATGAAACCGCCACCAAGCTGGATCTGGCGCAGGCGTATATCGATATGGGAGACGACGAGGGCGCTCGTGACATTTTGGGTGAGGTCTTGAGCGAGGGTAATGCCGAGCAAAAAACCGAAGCTCAAGAGATGCTCTCGCGTTTGGCTTGACCTGATTGACGCGTACGCCCAGCGGCAGCCTTTATGGCTGCCGTTGTCGTTTTCAGGTGCTGTAGGCCTCTGCCTTTCTTCGCTGTTGGCATTTGTTTCATGGCGTGTTGCGCGTCGAGCCTTATAATGGCTGCCTTTGCGTTTATGAGCAGGCTGTAAGTCCTTGGCAAATATAGATAACCCGGCAGCCGAAATGGCCGCCGAAGGCTTTTCCCGAATCGCTTTGGGTGTGGAGTACAAAGGCTCGCGTTACTGCGGCTGGCAACGTCAGGCTAATGGCGTGCTGACGGTTCAAGAAACACTGGAAAATGCGCTGTCCAAAGTGGCTGCCTCGCCTGTTTCGTTGTTGTGTGCAGGTCGCACCGACGCTGGCGTACATGCCTGCGGGCAAGTCGTCCACTTTGATACTCAGGCAGAGCGCTCGCTGAAAGCGTGGGTGATGGGGGCTAATATCAATTTGCCCCATGACATCAGCGTAAGTTGGGCCAAGGTTATGCCTTCGCACTTTCATGCGCGCTTCAAAGCCATTGCTCGCCGCTATCGCTATGTGATTTATAACGATCAGATTCGGCCTGCACATTTGAATCAAGAAGTTACCTGGAACCATCGTCCGCTGGATGTTGAGCGCATGGCAGAAGCCGCTAGTTATTTGCTGGGCGTGCATGACTTCAGCGCCTTTCGTGCTGGGCAGTGTCAGGCCAAGTCGCCGATCAAGGAAATGCACCACTTGCGCGTCACTCGCCATGGGCAAATGATCGTGCTGGATATTCGAGCCAGTGCGTTTTTGCACCACATGGTTCGTAACATTGCTGGCGTGCTGATGACCATCGGCGCAGGCGAGCGACCTGTTGAGTGGATTAAAGAGGTGCTGGAAAGTCGAGAGCGTCGCTCTGGTGGTGTCACGGCGCATCCTTATGGCTTGTATCTGGTGCAGGTGGAATACAAGGATGAGTTTGAGCTGCCGCAGCGGTACATTGGCCCGCATTTTCTGACTGGCTTTTCGGAGCTGGACGGCTGACGCTAGTGTGAGCATTTGTTACCATTCGGCACTTTCACGCATATGACTTGGGGCGTTTTCAACATGTCAGCCGTTCGCAGCAAGATCTGCGGTATTACCTGCATAGACGACGCCTTGGCAGCTGTTGCGGCCGGGGCTGATGCCATTGGCTTTGTGTTTTACGCAAAAAGCCCGCGCGCGGTAAGCGTCGTGCAGGCGCGTGCAATCATCGCGGCGTTACCGCCATTTGTGACCACGGTAGGCCTGTTTGTTAACGCTTCTTCCTGCGAGCTGAACGAAACCCTGGACGCGGTTGCACTGGACTTGCTGCAGTTTCATGGTGATGAAACACCCGCTCAATGCGAAGGTTTTCACCGCCCCTACATCAAAGCGCTAAGAGTCAAGGCGGGTGACGACATCGAAGCCGCGTGTGCCGCTTATAAAAGTGCCAGTGGTATTTTGCTCGATGCTTATGTAGAAGGTGTGCCGGGGGGGACGGGTGAGGTCTTTGACTGGACTTTGATTCCTCAGGGGCTCAGCAAACCGATTATTTTGGCGGGAGGTTTGTCTGCCAATAACGTGGCTCAAGCCATCGCTCAGGTGCGACCTTACGCTGTAGATGTCAGTGGAGGCGTAGAAAAGAGCAAAGGCATCAAGGATCACGATAAGATTCGGGCCTTTATGCGGGCCGTACGCGCAACAAATTGATGCTCGATGTGACGGTTGGCAGTCTGCCACCGTCCATCATTACCGCTGCCAAAAGCAGTGGGCCTGGTAGTTGGACGGGCAGAAATTAAAGTGGCGGCCGCTCTGGAGCGTGTTGTCGGGAAGGCTGAGGGTTCAGGGTTTATGCTGGTTTGCCATGTGCTGACCGCTGCACCTTGTCACCATCGCCACACACCTAATGAATTTAGCTCAAGGGCATACACGGGGCCTGAACCCAAGCGTTCTGGCCACCGGTACTGGAGAAAGAAAGCATGAGCAACTGGTTGGTAGACAAGCTGATTCCTTCGATCATGCGTTCCGAGGTCAAAAAAAGCTCGGTACCTGAAGGCCTATGGCACAAATGCCCGTCCTGCGACGCAGTGCTTTATCGCCCAGAGCTGGAAAAGACCCTGGACGTTTGCCCTAAGTGCAATCACCACATGCGCATTGGCGCACGTGCACGCATTGATATCTTTCTGGACGCCGAAGGCCGCGCCGAACTGGGTGCAGACCTGGAGCCGGTAGATCGCCTGAAGTTTCGCGACAGCAAAAAGTACAAAGACCGCTTGGTGGGCGCACAGAAACAAACGGGCGAAAAAGATGCGCTGATTTCCATGGGCGGTACCTTGTTGGGCATGCCGGTTGTGGTTTGCGCGTTTGAGTTCTCCTTCATGGGTGGCTCGATGGGCGCCATTGTGGGTGAGCGCTTTGTTCGTGCCGCCAACTACGCGCTAGAAAATCGTTGCCCAATGATCTGTTTCGCCGCTTCTGGTGGTGCGCGGATGCAAGAAGCCCTGATCTCCCTGATGCAAATGGCCAAAACCTCGGCGGTGTTGGCGCGCCTGCGCGAAGAAGGTATTCCGTTCATCTCGGTGCTGACCGATCCGGTTTATGGCGGTGTTTCGGCCAGCCTGGCGATGCTGGGTGATGTAATTGTGGCCGAGCCCAAGGCGTTGATCGGTTTTGCTGGCCCGCGTGTGATTGAGCAAACCGTACGTGAAAAACTGCCTGAAGGCTTCCAGCGTAGCGAGTTCCTGCTGGAGCACGGCGCAATCGACTTGATCATTGCCCGTCAAGAACTGCGTCCGCGCCTTGGTAACCTGCTGGCGCAAATGATGGGCCTGCCGACCCCCGTGTTCGTGCCTGCGCCTGTTGAAACCATTGTTGTCCCACCGGCACCTGCAAACCTATGACCCAGCGCACCCTTGGCGAGTGGCTCGCCTATCTTGAACAGCTGCATCCTGCTGCCATTGACATGGGGTTGGATCGCTCGCGAGAGGTAACGAACCGCATGGGGCTGCAAAAGCCCGCGCCTCGGGTGATAACAGTCACCGGCACAAATGGCAAAGGCTCGACCTGTGCGTTTATAGCGTCATTGTTGCGAGCGCAGGGGCTTAAGGTTGGGGTTTACAGCTCTCCGCATTTGTTGCGCTACAACGAGCGTGTGCAAATTGACGGCGCTGAGGTGTCGGATGAGCAGCTTTGTGAGGCGTTTACTGCGCTGGAAGCAGGGCGGGGCGATATATCGCTTACTTACTTTGAAATGGGCACGCTGGCCGCTTTTTGGTTGTTCGAGCGCGCTCAACTCGATGCCGTAGTGCTTGAAGTGGGCCTGGGTGGACGATTGGATGCGGTCAATCTGGTAGATGCCGATCTGGCATTGGTCACCAGTATTGGGGTTGATCACGTTGAGTATCTGGGTAATAGCCGCGAGTCTGTGGCGTATGAAAAGGCTGGCATTTTCCGGTCTGGCAAGCCTGCCATTTGCGGGGACTTGAACCCGCCGCAGCCGTTGCTTGATAAGGCTAATGCTTTGGGTTGTCCGCTATTGGTTCGCGGTCGCGACTTTGACTTGGCCTGTACTGAGCACGCGTGGCATTGGCGCGGCCTGGATGCGAAGGGGCAGGCGCTTGAGTTGCGTGATTTACCGTTACTTGATCTGCCGATGGAAAACGCAGCGCTTGCTTTGCAAGCCTACGCATTGACTCAATTGACTTGGCAGCCAGAGCGCATTACCGATGCGTTATTGAGTACGCACGTAACGGGTCGGTTGGATCGGCGTCAATTCAGTTGGCAGGGCAAAGCCTTGAATGTGCTGCTGGATGTGGGGCACAACCCTCATGCGGCTGAATATCTGGTTCAACGGCTGCGCCAGCGACCGGTATCAGGCAAGCGTCTGGCTGTGTTCGGCTTGCTGGCAGATAAGGATCTCGAGGGTGTTGTGTCAGCACTCGATGGCTACATTGAGCATTGGGCGGTGGCGCCACTCAACACAGCTCGCACTCGCCCAGCGTCGCAACTACAAGCTACGCTTGAGCAGCACGGCGCATCGGTTTCGGTTTATGACAGTATTGCTGCAGCTTTGCAGGCGCAGAGTGGGCAGGCAGTGTCGGGCGATGAAATTGTATTGTTCGGATCTTTTTATTGTGTCGCTGAAGCGCTCGATTGGTTAGAGCGGCACGTCACGCAGGAGGCGGAAAATGGCTTTGCTGGATAAGGTATTCAAACAGCGAATGGTTGGCGCCCTTGTGTTGGTGGCGTTGGCCGTTATTTTTCTGCCGATGTTGTTTTCGCGGCAGGATGAGCAGCGCCAAATCGAGGTCGATGCGCCCGCAGCACCGCAGATGCCAGTGTTGCCTGAGGTGAAGGTTGAGCCGGTGGCTGTCCCGCAGCCGCAGGTCATTGCTGAAGAGCTGAATGCACCCATTGAACCGGCTGTTTCCGAGGCTCCTGTGCCGGTTTCTACTCCAGAGCCTGTTGCGCCCGTAGCGGCTAAGCCAGTTCCGGCGCCTAAGCCGCCTGTGGTCACGCCTGCGCAAACCGTTGCTCAGGCCCCTGCCAAACTGGATACGACACAAAAGCGTGTTGACCCCAATGGGCTGCCCATCAGTTGGTCGGTTCAGTTGGTCAGCTTGTCTAATCGTGCGAGCGCCGACAATCTGCAAAAAACTCTTCGTAATCAAGGCTATAACGCCTACGTGCGTTCGTCCGGCGGTATGAATCGGGTTTTTGTCGGCCCGTTGCTTGAGCGTGCCGAGGCAGACCGTCTGCGTGATTTGCTCGGTAAGCAGCAGAATCTCAAGGGTTTTGTGGTGCGCTTTCAGCCTGAGCGCGGTTGAGGCTGCAAAAAAGGATACACATGATTGCCAAAGCGCCGATAAATCGCCTTACCTGTGAAGCGGCGCTCTGCTAAAATGCGCCGCCTTAACTGTCTGTAGGCTGTACTGTGCCATTTACTTGGGTTGACTGGGCGATCGTTGCAACTATCGCCATATCCGCTTTGATCAGCTTGAAGCGCGGCTTCGTTAAAGAAGCGCTGTCGCTGTGCACCTGGATCATAGCTGGCGTTGTCGCCTGGATGTTCGGCGGTTCGTTGTCGCAATACTTGGCCGGGTACATCGAAACACCTTCCGCCCGCGTCATCGTCGGGTGCACCATCATGTTTGTCGCCACCTTGCTGGTGGGCGCAATGATCAATTTTCTTATCGGCGAACTGATTCGCGTCACCGGGTTGTCCGGGACCGATCGTTTTCTCGGCATGGCCTTCGGTGCTGCGCGTGGCGCATTGCTGGTGGTTGTGGCCGTCGGGCTCTTGAGCCTTGGGCCGGTACAGCAAGACATATGGTGGCAAGAGTCAAGGCTCCTGCCACAATTTCTATTGGTTGCCGACTGGTCTAAAAACCTCATTTTGGGGTTGAGCAGTCAGTGGCTGGCCAGCGGTATCAGCGTACCTGCTGATATTCCGTTCAAGGAGCATCTCTTGCCGGCTACCCAGCCCAAGTGAGTGGTGTTCAGTTCCGATCTATAAAGTAGGGGTTGCGTCGCATGTGTGGCATCGTCGGTATCGTCGGTAAGTCGAACGTCAATCAGGCGCTGTATGACGCGCTAACCGTCCTCCAGCACCGCGGCCAGGATGCTGCCGGTATTGTGACCAGTCATAACGGCCGGTTATTTTTGCGCAAGGACAACGGGCTGGTGCGTGATGTATTTCATCAGCGCCACATGCAGCGTCTGGTCGGGCATATGGGCATTGGTCATGTGCGCTATCCAACGGCAGGCAGCTCGACTTCAGCTGAAGCACAACCGTTTTATGTTAACTCGCCGTACGGCATCACTCTGGCGCATAACGGTAACTTGACGAACGTCGAGCAGTTGGCCAAGGAGATTTACGAATCTGACCTGCGTCACGTCAACACCAATTCTGATTCTGAAGTGCTGCTCAACGTTTTCGCCCACGAGCTGGCTCAGCGAGGCAAGTTGCAGCCAACCGAAGAAGATGTGTTCGCTGCAGTCACGGACGTGCACAACCGCTGCCGTGGTGGTTACGCAGTGGTGGCGATGATTACGGGCTACGGTATCGTCGGTTTCCGCGACCCGAACGCCATTCGCCCTATCGTTTTTGGCCAGCGTCATACTGACGAGGGCGTCGAGTACATGATCGCTTCCGAAAGCGTGTCGCTCGACGTACTGGGTTTTACCCTAATTCGCGATTTGGCGCCGGGTGAGGCGGTTTACATCACCAATGACGGCAAGCTGCACACCCGTCAGTGTGCAGTTAATCCGCAACTGACTCCGTGCATCTTTGAACACGTTTACTTGGCCCGTCCTGATTCGATCATTGACGGTATCTCGGTCTACAAGGCTCGCCTGCGGATGGGCGAAAAACTCGCCGAGAAAATCCTGCGTGAGCGCCCAGAGCACGACATCGACGTGGTTATCCCGATTCCAGACACCAGTCGTTGCGCAGCTCTTGAGCTAGCGAACCATTTGGGCGTTAAATTTCGCGAAGGCTTCGTTAAAAACCGTTACATCGGTCGTACCTTCATCATGCCGGGTCAGGCAGCGCGTAAAAAATCCGTTCGCCAGAAGCTCAACGCCATTGAGCTTGAGTTCCGTGGCAAGAACGTAATGCTGGTCGACGATTCGATCGTGCGTGGTACGACCTGCAAGCAGATTATTCAGATGGCCCGTGAAGCGGGTGCCAAGAATGTTTACTTCTGCTCTGCGGCCCCGGCTGTACGCTACCCGAATGTGTATGGCATCGACATGCCAAGCGCTCACGAGTTGATCGCACACAACCGCACCACTCAAGAAGTGGCCGAGCTGATCGGTGCTGACTGGTTGATCTACCAGGACCTGCCAGATCTGCTGGATGCGGTCGGTGGTGGCAAGATCAAGATCGACAAGTTTGACTGCGCAGTGTTTGACGGCAAGTACGTCACGGGTGATGTGGATGAAAACTACCTTGAGCGCATCGAGCGCGCGCGCAACGATGCTTCTAAGGTCGTTGCCCAAGGCGTCGGTGCGACGATAGGCTTGTACAACAATTAAGTGTTCACCAAGCCGGCCCTAATGGGCCGGTTTGCGTTTATCCAATACATAGCAACCAAAACAAGGCAAGGAGTGGGCAGCATGAGTCAGGATTGGGATGCCGGTCGCTTGGATAGCGACCTTGATGGCGTAGCGTTCGACACCTTGGCAGTGCGTGCTGGTCAGCACCGTACGCCAGAAGGCGAGCACGGTGACGCCATGTTCCTGACCTCCAGCTACGTGTTCCGTACAGCTGCCGATGCAGCAGCGCGGTTCTCGGGTGAGGCAGCAGGCAATGTTTATTCGCGTTATACAAACCCTACCGTGCGTGCGTTTGAAGAGCGTATTGCCGCGCTGGAAGGCGCAGAACAAGCCGTGGCCACGGCAACGGGCATGGCGGCCATTTTGTCTGTGGTGATGAGCCTGTGCAGCGCGGGCGACCACATTCTGGTGTCGCGCAGCGTATTTGGCTCAACCATCAGCCTGTTCGAAAAGTACTTCAAGCGTTTTGGTGTGCAGGTTGATTACGTGCCTTTGGCTCAATTGTCTGGATGGGATGCTGCAATCAAGCCCAACACCAAGTTGTTGTTCGTTGAATCGCCTTCCAACCCATTGGCTGAGCTGGTCGACATTGCTGCCTTGGCTGAGATCGCTCACGCCAAAGGTGCAATGCTGGTGGTCGATAACTGTTTCTGCACGCCTGCGCTGCAGCAGCCGTTGAAATTGGGGGCGGACATTGTTGTGCACTCGGCGACCAAGTTCATTGACGGCCAAGGCCGTTGCATGGGCGGGGTGGTTGCAGGTCGCAGTGAGCAGATGAAAGAGGTTGTGGGCTTCTTACGCACTGCCGGGCCAACATTGAGCCCGTTTAATGCGTGGATTTTCCTCAAGGGTCTGGAGACCCTCAACTTGCGGATGCGCGCTCACTGCACCAGTGCGCTCGCCTTGGCGCAGTGGCTGGAGCAGCAGGCGGGCGTGGAGAAGGTTCACTATGCCGGTCTTGAAAGTCATCCGCAGTACGAACTGGCGCAGCGTCAACAGCGTGGCTTTGGTGCTGTGGTGAGTTTTGAAGTCAAAGGCGGTAAAGAGGGTGCATGGCGCTTTATTGATGCCACTCGATTGATCTCAATCACGGCCAACCTAGGTGACAGCAAAACAACGATTACCCACCCGGCCACAACCTCTCACGGGCGTTTGGCGCCTCAAGAGCGGGAGGCAGCGGGTATTCGTGACAGCCTGATCCGTATTGCGGTTGGCCTGGAAGACGTTGCTGACCTGCAAGCTGATCTTGCACGGGGCTTGGCTGCATTGTGAGTGACTTGGTTCTTGAGACGCCTACGGCTGGCAATGGACGTGTGGCGTTAGTTACTGGCGCTGCGCGCGGCATTGGCCTTGGGATTGCTGCTTGGTTGATCAGTGAAGGTTGGCAAGTCGTGCTGACGGACATTGATCGAGCGCGCGGTTCCAAAGTGGTCAAGGTGCTGGGTGAAAGCGCCTGGTTTGTGGCTATGGACGTGTCGGTTGAAGCTGATGTTATTCAGTGTGTGGCGCAGGTGCTGGGGCAGTTTGGGCGGTTGGATGCCTTGGTATGCAACGCAGCTGTTGCTGATCCGCACAACATGACCCTTGAAAGCCTCGATCTGGATCACTGGAATCGCGTGCTGGCAGTCAATCTCACTGGGCCAATGTTGCTGGCCAAACACTGCGCACCTTACTTGCGTGCGCACTGTGGATCGATTGTTAACCTGGCTTCCACCCGTGCCCGTCAATCAGAGCCCGATACCGAGGCTTATGTGGCGAGCAAGGGAGGCTTGGTGGCACTGACCCATGCGCTGGCCAACAGCCTTGGTCCGGAAGTTAGAGTCAATGCGGTAAGCCCTGGCTGGATTGACGCGCGTGATCCTTCCATAAGGCGTGCGCAGCCGTTAACCGACGCGGATCACGCTCAGCACCCGGCGGGGCGGGTAGGGGCTGTGGAGGACGTTGCTTCAATGGTTGCTTGGCTGTTATCGCGTAATGCCGGGTTTGTGACGGGGCAAGAGTTTGTAGTCGATGGCGGCATGACCAAAAAAATGGTGTACGGAGAATAGGCGGTGTTGCAGCAACCTGTGTTCGATAGCGCTTGTTTATCGGTTTTAGCCTTTTTTTAAAAAAGTTCAATCTTGTCCTTGACTTAGCTTCGATAGGTGCGTAAATTTCGCGGCCTCAACGAAGCAAAGGGTGATTAGCTCAGCTGGGAGAGCATCTGCCTTACAAGCAGAGGGTCGGCGGTTCGATCCCGTCATCACCCACCACTTCTTGAGTTCTCGTAAGAGAAGGTCGCTCTGAAAAGAGCAGCCAACTGACGCGCAGCGGTAGTTCAGTCGGTTAGAATACCGGCCTGTCACGCCGGGGGTCGCGGGTTCGAGTCCCGTCCGCTGCGCCATATTTGTACAAGTCAGGTTCACTTGGCTTGCGATTGAAAAGCACCGAAGCCTTTCAGTCACAGATTTAAAGATTTCAAACGGGCGTAAGTCCGAGCGATACGCAGCGGTAGTTCAGTCGGTTAGAATACCGGCCTGTCACGCCGGGGGTCGCGGGTTCGAGTCCCGTCCGCTGCGCCATATTTGCTTCCACTAAGTCCAGATGGGCGCGTGAAAGCTACGAAATAAGCGGCCTTTGGCCGCTTTTTTTCGTTATAGCGTTTTATCAGTCTCCTTCAGCAGTCAAGCATTTCTAGTGCGCTGGGCAGTACATCGCAAATGCTGGATTGTGTGTTGGTGTGCCTCTCCATAAGAGGTATCTCGTTGCGCCAAGCAATGGGAGATTCATTCGCCGATCCCCCCCCGTTCGTCATGACAAGGCTTCCAGAAAGCACTATTCGCTCGTTGATGGTCTTCGTTTGTCGCTTTTCGTCCCAATCACAGCTTGCATGGCAAGCAAATGCGCATCTCCCTTAGATCAGCCTAAAGCAGTTGCGTGAGTGTCGTGGCAGTGCCGCGTCCGTGTCGTCAGGAGCAGCATCAGAGGGCGTTGGCGAGAGCGGTTTGTTCGAGGTGGTGCTGCCCGCTGGCCTGAGTTTCTTAGTAAGAGGCGGGCGGCTGGGCAAAAAGGCGGCTCTGGGTAATCGAAGCACTCTCTTGATCGCGATATTCTCCCTGTCTTGGAGGGGTTGAGTGGGGTCGAGAAGAAGCTGCGCCGCCAGTTTGTAAAAATCCCCATTTGCAGTTGTCAAAGCTCCCTCGGTTTCTCAATAGGTTGGCGGGAGTTAGAGGGGTGCGAGCGGTAACGCCAGAGCGGTTTGACTTGGATGGTGGGCTTGGTTAATTCCCGCAGAGGGCTTCAGTCCGGCTATTGAGAATTCGGCGCTATCCGGCTGAGAGTCAGTCTGTAACTCCACTTACCACTTTTCGTTCTTCCCATGCACAGCGCACGGTATCCAATAGCCCGCGCGCGCGCCAAAGCCATATCTGGAATTGGCAGGCATGCCTTTGATTTGGCCTTCGACTGGGTTTATAAAAACTGGCTTTCAACCTTGTAACCCGCTTTTCATCGGATCAAACTGCGCCCGAAAATAGCGATCTGATGCACAATACGCCCCGCCTAGTTTTTTCAGGATGTTTAATGCTTATGCCATTCCCCTTGCGTACCGCAGCGATCGCCCTTGTGCTGATCGGCCTCGCAGGTTGCTCGTCGCAAAAAACAGCGATTTACGAGCATGAACACTTTGATGACTCGGGCACGTTCTCGCGCAATTACCCCGTGGCTGATAAAGCATCCTGCGAAGCCGCACGCCGCGCTTTGCTCAGTCAGGGCTACATCATCACCAGCAGTGACCCAAAAATGATCAGTGGTCACAAGAGCTTCCAGCAGACGGGTGAGAGCCATCTGGAAATCAGCTTTAGCGTGGTGTGTGCTGATGATAGTGGGGAGGCGCATCACTCGACCATGTTTGCCAACGCGCTTCAAGATCGCTACGCACTGAAAAAGGTCAATAACTCGGCCAGCCTTGGTGTGGGCGTACTCGGGTCGGTATCGATGCCGATTGGTTCCACTGATGATTCGATGGTTAAAGTTGCCAGCGAGACGGTGTCTTCGGCGCAGTTTTACGACCGCTTTTTCTCTTTGGTTGAAGTGTTCCTGCCTAAAGAAGTAAAAAAAGCGGCGCATATCCCGGAAAAGCCCAAGGCTGATTTGGGGGTGCCTGAAGTTGTACCCGCTGCGGCCGCTGTTGCAACCGACGCTGCAACCGACGCTGCGCCCGTGGCACCTGTAGCGCCTGCAACGGCTGTTCCCGTCATGCCTGAACCGGCTGTGGCTCCTGTCAGTGAGCCAGAAATGATAGAGCCTGTCGGGTCGCAACCTGTCGTGCCTCCGGCAGAGGCTCAGCCGATCACGCCCGTTGACGTTCAGCCCGCGGCTCAACCCGCAGCGTCTGATGTATCGCCTCAAGCACCAGTGACGGTGCCAGCATCAGAAACCCCAACCACGGCGCCAGTTATCGCACCTGAGCCAGCCCCGGCACCTTAAGCGTTGCAGTAAATGTGCAACGTTCTGCTACGTTTAATAGTGTGAGCAAAAAGTGTCTCCGAAAGTGTCATGTAGCCGTCATGACGGCACTTTATGCTCAGGCTCAATTAAACGGCTTGCCGATGCTTAAGGACTGCGCAATGGATGACTATCAGGAAGAACTGCTCGACTATCAGGCTTCTGAGCTTGACCCGCTAGACCCCGCAGACGATGCCACTGAGTTGTGAGCATCTAGCCCGGCTCAAGCAGTTTGACGTTGGCGGCGACGGAATTCCCCGGGGGTTTCTGCGTTCCAGCGCTTGAACGCCCGCTGAAACGCCTCAGCTGAGGCGAACCCCAGCAAATACGCGATTTCACCAAAGGCCAACTCCGTATCGCGGATGTAGGTCATGGCAAGGTCACGACGGGTATCGTTGAGAATTGCCCGGAACTGCGTGCCTTCTTCAGTCAGCTTGCGACGTAAAGTCCAGGTGGGCAGCTTCAGCCGTGCCGCAACTTCTTCCAGATCGGGCTCGCGGCCCCCATTGAGTAAAGGCCCCAGCAGTTGGGTGATACGTTCACGTAGGCTTCGGGTGCGAGTCAATTGCTCAAGCTCGCGTTCACACAATTGCAGCAGGTAGGCCCATGTGCTCGGGCAGTGCTGCGGGTTGCGCAGATCCAGCGCATCGTGGTTCAAGCGCAGTTGGTTGGTTTCGGCGCGAAAATGGATCGGGTTGTGGCTTAGCAAACTGTAACGCTCAGCGTAATCGGGTTCGCTGAATTCGATATCGATTTGCTCACAGCGCAAAGGTTGGTCGGCCACCGATGACAGCTGTTGCAGCCAGCCACAGATGATGGAGTCCACCACGAAGCGGTTGTAAGCGTTGTACGGGCTGATGGAGTAAAACCTCAGCCACGCCCCCTTGGCATCCTCGTGCAGGCTCGATTGACCGCGGTAGTTGGAGCCGTAAAGCGGCTCAAAGCGGATCAAGGTGCGGGCCGCTTCACGCACATTCGGTGCTTGAGCGGCCGTGACGCCAGCCAGTCCTGCCTGGCTGAGGCGGCTCAGTTGGCCCATTCGCAATCCCAGTGCCGCATCACCGGTCAAGGTGATTGCGGCATGCCCAAGGCGCATATAACGCGGTATAGACAGCCGAGCCGCAGGTTGCCTGAGGCGTGCAGCATCCAGCCCATATTGTTCAAGCAGGGGCTCGGGGTCGTGGCCGCAACTGCGTACAGCATCTGCAAGCTGCTGAACAAACCCGATAGAAAGGTCTCCCAGTCGCATCGGCAACGGTTTCATAGCGCTACAGCCAGAGATTCAACAATCGCGCGCCGGTGCCCGGCACATCTGGGCTGGTCTGGCCGTTGCGACTGATAAAGCTTTGCCCTGCACTGTGCTTGTCCCAGAACTTGCCGCGCAAGAACACTGTCATTCCGGCCTCGGCGGTGCTGCTGGGCACACTGCTGATAAGCGTCAGGCGATGCCAAGCAGCGCCTTCGGTAACTTCCCCGGGTTTAAGGCTGATTTCGCTGGGGGTGGAGACGCTCTTATAGCCGCCCCAGGGTTTGTCCCAAGCGTCCTTGCCAAGGATGAGCGCAGGCACGGCAATAAATTGAGCCTGTTGCTCGTTGAGGGCTCTGTAATTCTCGGGATACCAGCTGTCGCTGCCGACCAGAATGCCCAAGCGGCCAGCCGGGGTGTTGATCACGTTCAACTGAGCGTCTGGGCTCGGCTGAATGTAACTTTGTTCTTCGTAGGTTGGCAGCAGTTGACGTTGTGGTTTGCCAAGCGGGACGCCGTCATGACCAAAGACGACACTGCTGTTGTACAGCGGCCCTGAGCCGGGTATCAGCTTGCCGTTGTCAATGTGAGGGTCTGGCAGTGCAATGCTGCCCGCCACCAGGGTGACGTCAAACTCTTTGGCCAAGCCGCCAAACAGTGTCTGGTAATCGGCGGCCATGCTGTCAGCTTTCATGCGCAAATGAGCATCGTTGACGCGACTTTCGCCGTCAGCGCGAATCCACGCGCTGGCGAACGCAAGAGGATTGCTGATAGCCAGCCAACGCATGGCCTCATTCAGGTCGGCGGCTTGGTACAGCTCGTTTTTTTCGCCGCGAAACATCAGCCAAGTACCAATGTGTTCCGGCAATACCACAATAGTTTTGTGATTGAGCAAACCCTCATCGCGGGCCTTATTCAGGTAGGCCGCCAGTTTGAGGTGCAACAACCCCAGATTTTGATAGTCGCGTGGCGAAAGCTCCGGCTGGATGCCTAACAGGTTGCCACGATCATTGGCCACGCCATCGTTGACGACCAGTTCGACGCGCAGGTCTGAGAGGTAATGGCCAACTTCGCGTTGCTCGGTCCAATACCCATAACCGCCAGCAGCAGCGATAAGTGCAATCAGTGTGGTGCAGCCAAGTAATTTGCGCATGAGAAATACAACGGGGCCATCGGGAGAATTCAGTGTCTAGGGTAGGTGGCTGGTGGGGACTTGCCAAGGGGGGCTGCGCACTTGGGTTAATAATTTGTAACTTTGGGTCATTGAGTGCTAAGAGTTGTGTCTTTAATGTGCCTGCATCCAACGACGGGAGCCACAGAGCGTCCCGCGTTCCGTGATTTAGCCTGTTGTGGAGTTTGATGATGACTGCCGTTCACTGCCCGCACTTAATGGCCCCGCTGGATTTGGGTTTTACCACGTTGCGCAACCGCAGCCTGATGGGCTCGATGCACACCGGCCTTGAAGAAAAGCCAGGTGGCTTTGAGCGTATGGCCGCCTATTTTTCTGAGCGCGCCAAAGGCGGGGTTGGGCTGATTGTGACCGGGGGGATTGCTCCCAATGAAGAAGGCGGGGTGTACAGCGGCGCAGCCAAGTTGACAACGGCTGAGGAGGCTGAAAAGCATCTGGTCGTGACGCAGGCTGTTCACGATGCGGGTGGCAAAATCTGTTTGCAGATCTTGCACGCTGGGCGTTATGCCTACAGCCCCAAGCAAGTAGCGCCAAGCGCCATTCAAGCGCCGATTAACCCGTTCAAGCCTAAAGAGCTGGATGAAGAGGGCATCGAGAAGCAGATTTGCGACTTTGTTACCTGCGCTAAATTGGCCCACAGCGCCGGTTATGACGGCGTCGAAATCATGGGCTCTGAAGGCTACTTCATTAACCAGTTTCTGGCTTCCCATACCAACCAGCGCACTGACCGTTGGGGAGGTAGCTACGAAAATCGTATGCGCCTGCCGGTCGAAATCGTACGCCGTGTGCGTGAAGCCGTTGGCCCCAATTTCATCATTATTTATCGTTTGTCGATGCTTGATCTGGTCGAGGGTGGCAGCGTTTGGCCTGAAATCGTGCAGTTGGCTCAGGCCGTTGAACGCGCCGGCGCCACCTTGATTAACACCGGCATTGGCTGGCATGAGGCACGCATCCCGACCATTGCGACCAAAGTACCTCGCGGTGCGTTCAGCAAGGTCACGGCCAAGTTGCGTGGCTCGGTCAACGTGCCACTGATCACAACTAACCGTATCAATACGCCTGAGGTGGCCGAGCAGATTTTGGCTGACGGCGATGCCGACATGGTGTCGATGGCGCGTCCGTTTCTGGCGGACCCGGAGTTCGTCAACAAAGCAGCTGCCGGGCGCAGTGATGAGATCAATACGTGTATTGGCTGCAATCAGGCCTGCCTGGACCACACCTTTGGCGGCAAGCTGACCAGTTGCCTGGTCAACCCGCGTGCCTGCCACGAAACGGAACTTAATTACCTGCCAACGATTCAAGTTAAAAAAATCGCGGTGGTCGGAGCAGGCCCGGCCGGGCTTTCAGCTGCCACGGTGGCAGCTGAGCGCGGCCATGAAGTAACGCTTTATGATTCGGCCAGCCAGATCGGTGGTCAGTTCAATATTGCCAAGCGTGTACCGGGCAAAGAGGAGTTCTCTGAAACCCTGCGTTATTTCGATCGCAAGCTCAAAAGCACTGGTGTTGAACTGTGCTTGAACACGCGAGTGAGTGTTGAGCAATTGCTGGCTGGCACGTATGACGAGATCATTTTGGCCACCGGTATCGCTCCGCGAACCCCGGCGATTGAAGGTATTGATAACCCTAAGGTGTTGAGTTATCTGGACGTGATTCTTGAACGCAAGCCGGTGGGCGCCAAGGTGGCGGTGATTGGTGCGGGCGGGATCGGTTTTGATGTGTCTGAATTTTTGGTTCATCAGGGTGTGTCCACCAGCCTGGATCGAGAAGCTTTCTGGAAGGAGTGGGGCATCGACACGACGCTTGAGGCCCGAGGGGGTGTCAGCGGAATCAAACCTTTACGCCATGCGCCTGCGCGTGAGGTGTTTTTGCTGCAACGTAAGAAAACCAAGGTTGGCGATGGCTTGGGTAAAACGACGGGGTGGATTCATCGCACGGGGTTGAAAAACAAGCAGGTACACATGCTCAACAGCGTGGAATACCTGCGCATCGACAATGATGGTCTGCATATTCGTGTGGGTGAGGGCGAGCCCCAGTTATTGCCGGTCGACAATATTGTGATTTGCGCCGGGCAAGACCCGCTACGCGAATTGCACGATGGCTTGGTGGCCGCAGGGCAGAGCGTGCACTTGATCGGTGGCGCTGATGTGGCGGCTGAATTGGACGCAAAACGAGCGATCAATCAAGGTTCGCGTTTAGCTGCCCAACTGTAAGGGCCTCACAGACATGCGCGCTCTTCAGCGCGCTGGCTGGGTAAGTGATTTAAACTCCGTTCATTTTGAGCGGAGCCCTTCTTGATGTTTCCCCTGATCGACTGGCAGCCCCGCGCTCCTTTGCAGCGCTTGCACTTTGACTGGCTGTTGCAGGCCGGCGTTGAGGTGTCGGTATTGCGCCTGGACTTGATTGACCCGCTGATCAGCGGCAACAAGTGGTTCAAACTCAATCACCATCTGCATGCGGCTCACACCGCAAGTGCTCGCGGGCTGATCAGTCTGGGGGGCGCTCATTCAAACCATCTGCACGCGCTGGCAGCTGCGGGTAAACGCTTCGGCTTTACCACAGTGGGTCTGTTACGCGGGCATGCGCAACACACTCCCACGGTTAGTGATCTTGAGCGCTACGGCATGCAATTGCATTGGTTGGGCTATGCCGGTTATCGCGCGCGTCATGAGCCAGGCTTTTGGCTGCCTTGGCAGGCGCAGTATCCGCAGTTGCACAATGTGCCTGAGGGGGGCGGAGGGCTGGCAGGTGCTTTGGGCTGCATGACGTTGATGGCTCAGGTGCGTGAGCAGCTGGGGAATGTGGGGTGGCGCGATTACGACTGTTGGTGGTTGGCTGCAGGCACTGGCACAACGTTAGCGGGTTTGGTCATGGCTGAGCAGGGTGAACGACCTGTTTATGGCGCGCTGGCCGTGCCGAATGATCATGGGGTGGCGCCGCAAGTGGAGGCAATCTTGCAACACGCAGCCTGTGTTAGCCGCCGTTTCGAGTTGATTGACGCCAGTCGTGGTGGTTTTGCCAAAGTAGATGAGGCGCTCTTGGGGTTTATTCAACAAAGCGAAGCGAGCAGTGATTTGCCGCTGGAGCCGCTGTACACCGGTAAGGCGTTACTGTCGCTCAAACAGGCGGTTGAGCAAGGGCGTTTCAAGCGCGGGATGCGCGTAGTGTTTGTGCATACCGGCGGCCTGCAGGGCCGCCGGGGGTTTGCTTCACCGATTTAGCCGCGCTTAGGCAGCATGCGCAGCAGCGTGTTGTCTTTGATCAGGTAGTGATGGAACAGCCCCGCCAGTGCGTGCAACCCAATCAGCCAATAGCCAATGCTGCCGCCCAGTTCGTGCCAGCTTTTGATTTGTTTGGCGAAATCCGGGTCCTTGAGCGTCAGCGCTGGCAGGTCGAAACCGTAAAAGAACACCGATTTGTCGTTGTAGCTGAGTATCAAATAGCCCAGCACCGGCATCGCGATCATGAACACGTAGAGCGCCCAGTGCATGAGGGTGGCCAGCGCAGTTTGCCAAGCGGGTGGCGTCGGTGTGATTTTGGGTGTCACGCCAAGGCTTCGTGCCAGTAACCGCAACCAGACCAGTGCAAACACGGTCAGGCCAAGCATAAAGTGCGCGTCTTTCATCAGGGTGCGGCCGTCGCTGTCTTTCGGGAAAATTCCACGAAACTCAATCGAGGCATAAATCAGGATAAACAGCAGCACCATTAGCCAATGCAGCGCAATGGACATTCGACTGTATTTGTCGACTGAGCTTTTCCAGGACATGTTTTTTCCTCACGGTTTAGGTCTTGAATCTCCGTTCTTGTGTGGCGGAGTGCGTTTACTTTAAACGTGTTAATCATCCTGCGCCTGTGATGCGTCAACTTTTACTCAGACAACGTGCCAGGCACGTTGGGCCACAGGTCGGACACTAAAAAAAGACGCTCGGCTTCTTCCCAATCACCCTCGCTGTTTTCCGTTAGCCGCACTAATAACTGGGCGGGGGCTTGTGGGTGCAGTTCTTCAAGCCAAACCCTCAGTTGTTGTGCCGTCCACAAACCTTCACGGCCATAGTGCGCAGGGGCGAGCCAGGCATGTCGCGGTAATGGTTGCCAGCAACCTGCATCACTCTGCTGAATAAACGCGTGCCAGTCACGCTGGTGCAGCCAGCGCCCGCGCAGGTGCTGGGGGTGGGCGCCAACCGGGGGCTGAGCGTGCCCGGGCCACGGATAGAGCAAATAGCCACCCAGCCACATGTGTGCGCTAAACGTCTGAATATCAAGCTCAGCAAGCACCTGGCGACTTTCCGGGCGCGATGAAATAGGCAACTGGTGCTCACTGAAATGCTTGAGCTTGCGATCAAGCCGGTCGTTACTGCCTGGCCCCAGCCAGTTGGTCGGCAGGCAGGCGTCACCGTGCTGCGGCCCCAGATACAGCTTGATCGCCAACTCAAGATGGTGAGTCCCGTCCCTATCGCGCAACAGCATGTCCAGCTCACCCAGCGTGTGCCCGCCCACGCGAATCGGCAGGTTGGCAGCCACCAGCTCCACGCCCGGAGCATGCTCAATTGCAAATTGCCACAGCCGCTCGTAATAACGCCCCAGTCGGCGGGTGGTGGCCAAGGCGAGCCACTGTTGCAGGGGAGCGCTGTGTTGATCCAGTTGGCGCAACCACCGCTCAAGCAAATGGGGGGCTTGCACCCAATCGCTTCCGGCCAACGGGTGGCGTTGTGACCACGGGGTTTGGCTGAGCATGGGCGGGGCGAGAATCACCCACGCCAAATCACGCACCTCTGGGTGACGTAACAGGCGCGGCAGGTTGAGCAAGTCAGGGAAGAGGGTCATCCTGCGAGCATAGCTGTTTGCTCATGGGCTGAAAGGGTTTTGTCTATCGTCGTCTTTCGCCCATAATCGCTGTTTTCGCACGCCTTGAACCCCGCAGGAGCCTCATGGAGCAATTTCGTAATATCGGCATCATTGGTCGTCTGGGCAGTTCTCAGGTGCTCGACACGGTTCGCCGACTGAAAAAATTCCTGCTTGATCGGCACATGCACGTGATCCTCGAAGACACCATTGCTGAAGTGCTGCCCGGTCACGGCCTGCAAACCTCATCGCGCAAAATGCTCGGCGAAGTCTGCGACATGGTGATTGTGGTCGGCGGTGATGGCAGCTTGCTGGGCGCGGCTCGTGCGCTGGCTCGGCACAATGTGCCGGTACTAGGCATCAACCGTGGCAGCCTGGGCTTTTTGACGGACATCCGCCCGGATGAGCTGGAAGTCAAAGTTGCTGAGGTGCTGGACGGTCACTATCTGGTTGAAAACCGCTTTTTGTTGCAAGCCGAGGTTCGCCGTCATGGCGAGGCTATTGGTCAGGGCGATGCACTGAACGACGTGGTGCTGCACCCTGGCAAATCGACCCGCATGATTGAGTTTGAATTGCACATTGATGGTCAGTTCGTGTGCAGCCAAAAGGCCGATGGCCTGATCGTGGCAACACCCACCGGCTCTACGGCGTATGCGATGTCCGCAGGTGGCCCGATCATGCACCCTAAACTGGATGCCATTGTTATCGTGCCCATGTACCCGCACACGCTGAGCAGCCGTCCGATTGTGGTCGATGGCAACAGCGAGCTGAAAATCGTTGTTGCCAAAGACATGCAGATTTACCCGCAAGTGTCCTGTGACGGTCAAAATCACTTTACCTGTGCGCCCGGTGACACCATCACCGTGAGCAAAAAAGCGCAAAAGCTGCGCCTGATTCACCCGTTGGACCACAACTACTACGAGGTGTGTCGGACCAAGCTCGGCTGGGGTAGCCGACTGGGCGGTAGGAGCGACTGATGCTCGATCCAGCGCGCAGTTACGATTTGATCGGTGACGTGCATGGCTGTGCTCATACTCTTGAGCACCTGCTGGAGCGTCTGGGCTATCGCAAACTCGCCGGTATCTGGCGACACCCGCAACGGATGGCGGTGTTTCTCGGTGACATCATTGATCGCGGCCCGCGTATTCGCGAATCGCTGCATATTGTTTACGACATGGTGCAAGCAGGTCAGGCGCTGTGCCTGATGGGCAACCATGAATTCAACGCGCTGGGCTGGTGTACGCCGGCTCCGGCGGGCAGCGGCAAACAGTATGTGCGTGAACACAACCCGCGCCATACCCGCTTGATTCACGAAACCCTTGAGCAATTTGCCCACTATCCCGGCGAATGGCATGACTTCGTGCAATGGTTTTATGACATGCCGCTGTTTGTCGATGCCGGGCGTTTCCGGGTGGTACACGCCTGTTGGGATGCCGATGTGATTGCAACACTGCGGGCGCAATTCCCGAATGGCTGCATTGATGAGCATTTTTTACAGGCCGCCGCCGAGCCTGAAAGCTTCGCCAACATGAGCTTTAACCGGTTGTTGCGCGGCACGGATATGCGCTTGCCAGACGGCATGACCTTGACCGGTGGCGATGGTTTGACCCGGGCTTTTTTCCGTACCAAATTCTGGGAAGACGACCCAAAAACTTACGGCGACATCGTGTTTCAACCCGATGCGCTGCCTGAGCGAGTGGCACAAAAGCCGCTGTCGCCCACTGAAAAGAGCGCTTTGCTGCGCTACGGCATCGAAGAACCCATGTTGTTTGTCGGCCATTACTGGCGCAGCGGCAAGCCCGCGCCGATACGGCCTAACCTAGCCTGCCTCGATTACAGTGCTGTGTTGTATGGAAAGTTGGTGGCCTACCGTCTGGATCAAGAGCCTCGCCTTGATCCGCGCAAATTTGTATGGGTGGATGTTGAGCGCCCGGAGGCTATTCAATGAGTGCTGTTGCTGTTTTACGTTTTCCGCTATCGGTTGACCTCAGTGGTTTTGTGACCTTGCTCAAGCGCATGCAGGTTCCGCATCGGGTCAGTGAGGAGGCGGGTGAGCAAGTGTTGTGGGCGCCTGAAAGCATTGCCGAGGATGTGCGCAGCTTGTATCAGCGCTTCCCGCAGGGCGACCCGCAGCATGAGCTGCCGATTGTCGAGCGCCCACCTGCTATGGCTCGCCCAAGCGTCGCTCAGCAACTGCGTGACAGCCCGGCCACGGCTGTCATTTTGTTGCTGTGCATTATCGTGGCGGCGGTGACTCAACTGGGTGACAACCTGTCGATGTTGCGTGCGCTGACCTTTTTGGACTTCAGCATTACCGGCCAGTACATCCAGTTCATACCGTTGTCCGATACCCTGGCATCGGGCCAGTGGTGGAGATTGTTCACCCCCATGTTGATCCACTTCGGCTTCCTGCATATCGCCATGAACGGCATGTGGTACTGGGAGCTGGGGCGGCGCATTGAAATGCGGCAAGGCAGCATCAATCTGATAGGCCTGAGTTTGCTGTTTAGTCTGGTGTCCAACTGCGCGCAATACCTGTTTGGCGGCCCAAGCCTGTTTGGCGGGTTGTCCGGCGTACTGTATGGCTTGTTGGGGCACATCTGGATTTACCAACTGATGGCACCCAATCCCATGTATCGCCTGCCTCGCGGCGTATTGGTCATGATGTTGGTGTGGTTGGCGCTGTGCATGTCCGGTTTGGTATCGATGATTGGTTTTGGCCAAATTGCCAACGCCGCTCATGTGGGCGGTTTGTTGATGGGTTGTCTGACCGGTTTGCTCGGTGGGCTTTGGACTCGACGTAAACACGCAGTTTGATGAGCTATTGATTGCAGTTACCGAAGGCTGCTACAGGTCCCATAAATTTTAAAGAGTGGAAAAGAACCATGTCCTCTTTCAACGAAATGATTCAAAACATCACCCCCGATATCTACCAGAGCTTGAAACTGGCCGTTGAAATCGGTAAATGGGCCGACGGCAACAAGCTCACCGCTGAACAGCGTGAGCTGTCGCTGCAAGCCATGATCGCCTGGGAAATCCAAAACCTGCCCGAAGAAGAGCGTACCGGTTACATGGGCCCGCAAGAGTGCAGCTCCAAGTCTGAGCCCGTGCCTAACATCCTGTTCAAGTCGGATGCTATCCATTGATTGAGATTGGTCGCGGTGCAATCAGCAAAATGTCGGCAGCGTTAGGCGCGCCGACTGTTCAGTATGCGTTTCGTTTGGGCGATACCGAGGTGCCGGTCAACCCTTTGATCGGGACTAAACTGCGTCTGGAATACTTGGGGGCAATCCATTGCACCCACTGTGGGCGCAAAACCAAAAAAAGTTTCAGTCAGGGTTATTGCTACCCGTGCATGACCAAGCTTGCGCAATGTGATGTGTGCATCATGAGCCCGGAACGCTGCCACTACGAGGCCGGCACGTGCCGTGAACCCTCTTGGGGCGAGCAGTTTTGCATGACCGATCACGTGGTTTATCTGGCCAACTCCTCAGGGGTCAAAGTCGGTATTACCCGTGCCACGCAATTGCCCACGCGCTGGCTTGACCAAGGCGCCAGTCAGGCGTTACCGATCGTGCGCGTGGCGACGCGCCAGCAATCGGGGTTTGTTGAAGACTTATTCCGTTCGCAAGTGGCCGACCGCACCAATTGGCGGGCGTTGCTCAAGGGCGATGCCGAACCAGTTGATCTGGCGGCGGTGCGCGATCAGCTGTTTGAAAGCTGCGCCGAGGGCATGAACAGTTTGCAGGAGCGTTTTGGTCTGCAAGCGGTCCAACCGGTGCATGACGTTGAGCCGATCGAGATTCATTACCCGGTCGAGCATTACCCCAGCAAGATCGTCAGCTTTAATCTGGATAAAGACCCTGTGGTTGAAGGGACGCTGATGGGGATCAAGGGGCAGTACCTGATCTTCGACACCGGCGTTATCAATATTCGCAAGTACACGGCCTATCAATTGGCCGTGCATCAGTAAAAGGACTCCAGCATGCGCATCGAACAACCGCAAATGATCTACCTGAAGGACTACCAGGCGCCCGAGTACCTGATCGACGAAACGCACCTGACCTTTGAGTTGTTCGAGGACCACACGCTGGTTCATGCGCAACTGGTCATGCGCCGCAACCCGGCTCGTGGCGCAGGTTTCCCGGCACTGATGCTCGACGGGCAGCAACTTGAGCTGCTATCGGTCAAGCTCGATGATGTCGACCTCACCCCGGCTGACTACCAACTGACAGACAGCCACCTGACGTTGCACCCGACCACTGAGCACTTTGTGGTCGATACCAGCGTCAAGATTCACCCCGAATCCAATACCGCGCTGGAGGGGCTGTACAAATCTGGCGCGATGTTCTGCACCCAATGCGAAGCTGAAGGCTTTCGCAAAATCACCTATTACCTCGACCGCCCGGATGTGATGAGCACATTCACCACCACTGTGGTGGCCGAGCAGCACCGGTATCCGATCCTGCTGTCCAATGGCAACCCGATTGCCAGCGGCCCCGACGAAGATGGTCGGCACTGGGCAACCTGGGAAGACCCGTTCATGAAGCCGGCGTACCTGTTCGCTTTGGTGGCCGGCGACCTGTGGTGTGTTGAAGACACCTTCACCACCATGACGGACCGCACCGTGGCGCTGCGCATTTATGTCGAGCCTGAAAACATCGACAAGTGCCAGCACGCCATGAACAGCTTGAAGAAGTCCATGCGCTGGGACGAAGAAACCTACGGCCGTGAATACGATCTGGATATCTTCATGATCGTGGCCGTCAACGACTTCAACATGGGCGCAATGGAAAACAAGGGCCTCAATATTTTTAACTCCAGCGCTGTGCTGGCCCGCGCCGAAACGGCGACGGATGCTGCACACCAGCGGGTTGAAGCCATTGTTGCCCACGAGTATTTCCATAACTGGTCAGGTAACCGCGTGACCTGCCGTGACTGGTTCCAGTTGTCGCTCAAGGAAGGCTTCACGGTATTCCGTGATTCTCAATTCTCGGCAGACATGAACTCGCCCACGGTCAAGCGTATTCAGGACGTGGCTTACCTGCGCACGCACCAATTCGCTGAAGATGCAGGCCCAATGGCACATGCCGTTCGCCCGGACAGCTTCATTGAAATTTCCAACTTCTACACCCTGACCGTGTATGAAAAGGGTTCGGAAGTAGTACGCATGATTCACACCTTGCTTGGTGCTGAAGGCTTCCGTAAGGGCAGCGACCTGTACTTTGATCGTCATGACGGGCAGGCCGTAACCTGCGATGACTTTATCAAGGCAATGGAAGACGCCAACGGCGTTGATCTGACTCAGTTCAAGCGCTGGTACAGCCAGGCAGGCACACCGCGCCTTGTGGTCAGCGAGCAGTACGATGTTGAGCAAAAAACCTACAGCCTGACCTTCGCTCAAAGTTGCCCAGCAACCCCGGACAAGGTTGAAAAGCTTCCGTTTGTGATCCCGGTTGAGCTGGGCCTGTTGAACGCACAAGGGGTTGAATGTGCGTTGCAGTTGGCAGGTGAGCCCGACGCAGCGGGCACCTGTCGAGTGTTGGAAGTGACTGAGGCGCAACAAACCTTCACTTTCACGGGCATCACTGAAAAGCCGTTGCCTTCGCTGCTGCGCGGGTTCTCGGCCCCGGTCAAACTGAGCTTCCCTTACAGCCGCGACCAACTGATGTTCCTGATGCAGCACGACACTGATGGCTTTAATCGCTGGGATGCAGGCCAGCAATTGTCGGTTCAAGTGCTGCAAGAGCTGATTGCACAGCACCAGCGGGGCGAAACGCTGGTCATGGATCAGCGTTTGGTTCAAGCCCTGCGCAGCGTGATGAGCGATCAGCAGTTGGATCAGGCGATGGTGGCTGAAATGCTCTCGCTGCCCGGCGAGGCCTACCTCACGGAAATCAGCGAAATAGCTGATGTCGAGGCGATTCACATCGCCCGCGAGTTCGCTCGCAAGCAATTGGCCGATAGCCTGTTTGATGCGTTGTGGGCGCGCTATAAAGCAAACCGCGAGGTTTCGAAGGCCACGCCTTATGTGGCTGAAGCAGAGCACTTTGCCCGTCGCAGCCTGCAAAACATCGCGCTGTCTTACTTAATGCTCAGCGCCAAGCCTGAAGTGCTAGCGGCTGCGCTTGAGCAATTCGAGCACAGCGACAACATGACCGAGCGCCTGACAGCACTGGCGGTACTGGTTAACTCGCCGTTCGAAGCTGAAAAGGCCGCTGCTCTGGCCAGTTTTGCCGAGCACTTCAAAGACAATCCATTGGTCATGGATCAGTGGTTCAGCGTGCAGGCTGGCAGCAGCTTGCCGGGTGGGTTGCAGCGTGTTCAGCAGTTGATGACGCACCCAGCGTTTACGCTCAAAAATCCGAACAAAGTGCGCGCACTGGTTGGCGCGTTTGCCGGACAAAACCTGATCAACTTCCACGCCGCCGATGGTTCTGGCTATCGTTTTCTGGCGGATCTGGTGATCGAGCTCAATGGTTTTAACCCGCAGATTGCTTCGCGCCAACTGGCGCCACTGACTCGCTGGCGTAAATATGACAGCGCTCGTCAAGCGTTGATGAAAGCCGAACTTGAGCGCATCCGCAGCTCGGGTGAGCTGTCCAGTGACGTGTTTGAAGTGGTCAGTAAAAGCCTGGCGTAACGGTCAGGTGTGACAAGGCGCTAGTCGAGTGATCGACTAGCGCTTTTTTTATGGCTGTCACATGGGTTATGGCGTGGGTTTGACCTATCATTACGCCTTTCCTACAGGTGATAAATGAATGAGCGATTCAAACCAGACCTTGCGCGTTGCCCTTGAAACCAGCGATATGCTGGAAATCGATGGGCTTCATGCTTGGGATTTTTCTCTGGATGATGTGCAGTTGCTCATCAAGTGCATGGACGGACGCGCCGAAAAGCGCTGGAACTTGAGCGCCGCGCAATTGGAGGCGGCTGTTTTTGACCCTGCCTTGCAAAGCTGGACCTTGACGGGTGACTCGGGTGAGCACCGTCTGGTTTGTCTCAGCGCGTTGAGCGCAAGCAATGACGACGATGACACCGAGGTGGCTGATGAAGCTTAAATGGTTGCCCTTGTTGATGGCCTCAAGTGTGGGTGCGATGTCTGCACAAGCGGCTTCTGATACTGATGTTGAGCTGTTGGTTGGGTCTTACACCCAAGGCAAGAGCCAAGGCATTTATCGTTTGCAGTTTGATAGTGAAAACGGACGTATCACACCCGAACCGTTGCAAGTGTTCAAGGCGGTAAACCCGTCCTGGCTGACCCTGTCCAAAGATCAACGCCGCTTGTTTGTGGTCAATGAGAACGGGCAGGGTCAGGCGGATGTGTTCGGACGCGTCAGCAGCGTCGCCATTGACCCTAAAACCAATGAGCTGCGTTTGATCAATCAGGTCAAAACCCTTGGTGAAGAGCCAACGCACTCCAGCCTCAGCGCGGATGAGCGCTACCTGTTTGTAGCCAACTACGGGGTGCATGCGGACCCAGGTGGCAGCTTGGCAGTGGTGCCGCTTAATGCCGAAGGCCAATTGCAGGCTGTGACTCAGATGAGCAGTCACCCGGCCAGCGGTGTTAACCCTGAACGTCAGGCCTCGGCTCACGTGCACTCGGTGGTGTCGTCCCCGGATGGCAACTTCGTGTATGCCAGCGATTTGGGTGCCGACAAGGTATTTGTTTACCACTACGCACCGGCCGCCAACCCCGAGCATCCATTGGTGCCCGCCACCCCTCCCGCCATTGAGTTACCGGCGGGCAGCGGGCCACGGCACTTGTTGTTCTCCAAGGACGGCAAGCACGCTTACCTGACCACTGAAATGAGTGCGCAGGTATTTGTATTTGACTACGACAACGGTCAACTCAAGCAGCGTCAAGCGTTGGAACTGGCCCACGGCATGCCTGCAGCAAATCGTGCGGCAGGTGGTTTGCACGCCTCAGCAGACGGTAAGTTCTTGTACGTGAGCAATCGCGGCAAAGCCAACCAGATGCTGGTATTTGCAATCAACCCGGCCAATGGTGAGCTGACAGAAATTCAGCGTCGCTCGGTTGAGGGCGATCACCCGCGAGAGTTCACCCTAAGCCCCAATGGCAAGTTCTTGCTGATTGCCAACCAGATGAGCAATGACATCGTGGTCATTGAGCGCGACCCCATTACTGGCAAGCTGGGTAAAACCCTGCAAAAACTGCCGATGGACGCACCGTCTGACGTGAAGTTCATCAGCCGGCCGTAATCAATGCTGGAGCGAGCTTGCTCGCGAATGCTTCACTTCGTTTAGTGGGCGCATCGCGAGCAAGCGCGTTCCTGCAGTGGCAGGGTGTCAGGCCTTGCGCATGACCGAGGTGAACAACGCTGAGGTCAAAAAGCGTTCTAGCCAGTCTTTAAGCTGTGGGTAGGGCGCTTGCTCAAACCACAAACGGTCGACATGAGCAAACTGGCGCACAAATGGCGCCAGCGCCACATCGGCTAAGCTCAAGTCAGGGCCAGTCAAGCAATCGGACTGCTCAAGTAACCCCTCCAGACGCGTTAAAAACACTTCGCCTTGTGCCCGGTAATGCTCCATTGAGTGCTCGGGATAACGGATGGCGTACTTGTAACGATCCAGTTGCACCTTGAATCGAAGGTCGTTTTCTTCGATCAGCTCAGCAATCAAGTGCTGCGCCGTAGGATTGCCCTGTTTTAGCCAGTTGTGCGGGTCATGTTGGGCCAGCGCCCACTGCATGATGTCCAGGCTTTGCTCGATCACTTGACCATCGGCGCAGGCCAATACGGGCACTGTGCCTTTGGGTGAAATCGCCAGCATCGGAGCAGGTTTGGCTTTGAGACTGACCTCCACAATCGACAGCGGCACGCCGCAGTAACGCAGCGCCATGCGCGCTCGCATGGCGTAAGGGCAGCGACGGAACGAATACAACAGGTGCTGCGTCATTTGACCTCCACCGTGCTCAAGCCATTGCCCTGACGACGTACTTGAATCTGTACCGGAATACGCTCGTGCATCTCTTGTACGTGGGAAATAACCGCGACCTTACGGCCTTGTGCTTGCAAACCGTCGAGCGCATCCATTGCCAATTGCAACGACTCGGGGTCGAGGCTGCCGAACCCTTCGTCAATAAACAATGATTCGATCTTCAACGTACTGGACGCCATCGACGCAAGGCCCAGGGCCAATGCCAGTGACACCAAAAAGGTTTCGCCGCCTGACAGCGAATGAACAGACCGTAGTTCATCGCCCATTTCGGTGTCCATCACCAACAACCCCAACATGCTGCCACCGCGTTTCAAGCGATAACGGCGAACCAGTTGGCGCAGTTGCGCATTGGCGTGATGCACCAACAGGTCGAGGTTGTAGGCTTGGGCGATTTTGCGGAACTTGTCACCCGTACCAGAACCGATCAAGTCACTGAGCCGGGCCCAGCGTTGCCACTCGTCATAGGCTTGGCTGATACGGTGTGCCAGCGCCTGATTAGCCTCTTGGCGCCGCTGGTCTTCAGCTTGTTGCGCGCGCAGCTCGGCCGCCTGTTGCTCGCTGAGGGTGATGTGCGTGTGTAGCTCATTCAAGGCTGCATCAAGCGCTTCAACACTGAGCGCGCCATTGGCATGAGCGTGATGCTGGGTCAGCCGTTGCTCGCGTTCTTGCAGCAAGACATGGGCCTGTTCGACCGCCTTCTCGCGGGTGTGCAATTGTTGGCGTAACTCGCGTATTTGCGGTTCGTCATACGCCAGCAATTGCTGTAGATGACGGTCATCGACCTCGCTGTGTTGCGCCCGCCACTGGGCCACTTGGGTGCTTAAGGTGTGATGCTCCTGTTGCAGGGCAAGCAGTCGGTCTTGTTGCGCCTTGAGCTCGCCGGCCAATTGAATCAACTGACTGGCAGTGGCTTGCAGCGCCTGATCGGCTTGAGTGTGGGCCAAACGGGCTTGCTCAACGGCGTGTTCTAGCTGGTGCTGCCAATGTTCGGCGCTGGCGTGTTCCCCCAGTAAGTTCTTGAGTGCTTGCTGGCTTGAGTGTTGCTGCGTGGTGAGGTCGGCAACGCTATGTTGCAACGCGTCCAGCGCTTTGGTGTTGTTGGCTTGCTGATCGTGTTCGCGCAGGATTTTTTGCGCTCGTTCAGTCAGTTCTGACTGTTCGTCACGCTGCTGCTCCAGATGGGCCAACCGCTGAGCCACTTGCTGATCAAGAGCCATAAAGCAGGCTGGTGCGTTATCGCGCAGGGCTGTGAGGGTCGCATCAGGCAATATGTTGGCAAAGTCTGCGAGTTCTTCTTCAAGGCGTTGTGTGTCGGACTTGAGCCCCAGCTGTTGTTCGGTCAATTGCTGCGCGGCAGTCTGGCTCAACTCACTGCTGCGCTGCAGTTGTTGTTGCAACAAGGCGGCTTCTTTTTGCAGGGCAAGCAAGGTGTTTTGCCGTTGTTCATCCTGCTGGATGCTGTGCTGTAACTGGCCCAAGCGTTGAGTCAGCCAATGCTCACGCTTGGCGGGGGGTTGTGCCTGCCATTGCGGGTACAGCGGATGGGCCTCAAGGCTGGGGGCCAGAGTTTGTTGCTCTTCGATGATGTGCTGGTGCTGACCAAGAAATTCGCGGTGCTGGGCATTGATGCCACCGACCTTTTCTCGCAACTGAATCAGCGTTTCTTTGAGCCCGTCAACGGTTTTGCGGGCATTGGTTTCTTCTTGCTCATCATGGCGAGACAAACTCTGTAGCAGCGCTTCGGGCTGGTGATACGGGTGCTCATGGCTGCCGCACACCGGGCAGGGTTGGTCGTCCTGCAAGTGCGCCCGCAGCTCTTCGACGCTGGCACTGCGCGCCAGGCGCTGGCGCTCAAGCAACTGCTGAGTGATCTGCAGGATTTGCTCGGCTGCCTCGAACTGTTTTTTTGTGTGGGTGCCTTGCTCGATCAGGTGTTCGCGTTCGCCCTGAAGGGTTTGCAGCTTGAGTTGCACGGCCTGTAAACGCTCATCAAGCGCGAGCTGACTGCTGCACAGGCGTTGTAAGGCTTCGAAGTCACGTTGTTGTTTGCGGCTTTCGTTGAGCAAGCTGCTGAGCGTCTGGACTTGCTCATTGACCGCATGGGGTTCGGCCCCGGCTTCTTGAAATAGAATTTCCAGACTGCTGCGCAGCTCGTTCAACTGCTGTGCTGCGTCGTTGGCGCGCTGCTCAAGCGCGACCAACTCTTTGCTGCCCGTGCTCAGGTTGTTACTTAGGCGCACCAACTGCTGTAAGTGCGGACGATAAGCGTCCCAAGCACTGGCCAGCGGCGCAAGCTCACGGCTGAGCTCCAACTGCGTCGCAATTTGGGCAAGACGCTCAGTGCCTTGTTGTTGGCGTTCCAGCAAGCCATTGAGCGCCTGTTGACCCTGGGCGCAGGCCTGCTCGGCTTGCTGCTTGAGGGTATGTTGTGCGTTGAGTGTGTCAGTCAAGCGGCTGAGGTTAGCGTGCTCCAAATGCGCTTGTTGCATGCGCGGCGCACTTTCACGCTGCTCGGTTTGTGCTTGGCTGGCTGCCAGTTGTGCCGCGTCCAGGGTTTGCTTGAGCTGGACTTGGCACTGGCTGAGTTCGGTTTGCTGCTGAAGATGAGCGTCGATCTGCGCGGCCAGTGGGCTCAGTTGCGCTTGCAGCTCAGCCACTCGTGCAAATTGATGGCGTTGCGGGGCCAGTTGCTCCAGCAGCTCAAGGGTGTGGCGCTGTGGTGCCTGCGCGCTCCATTGCGCTTGGGCCTGTTGCAACTGTTCGGTTGCGTTGCTGTGTTGCTCTTGCAGTTCGCGCAGCACCTTGAGCCAAGAGTGTTGCTGCTCCAACTGTTTGAGTTGGCTTTGCTGGGTTTTGAGCTGTTGTTGCGCTTCATTGAAACGCTGATCCAACTGCGTTCGCGCTTCGGGCTCAAGAGGGGTGACGCCGATGGCTTGATCCTGCAACTGCTTGTGAACGTCGCGAGCTTCTTTGGCTTTGTCGAACGCACGTTTGCCCAAGCGGGTGTAGAGCGCCGTGTCGGTGAGTTTTTCAAGCAGTTCGCTGCGTTCGTTGTCGTCAGCCTTGAGGAAGGCGCTGAACTCACTTTGCGCGAGCAGAACGGCGCGGGTGAACTGCTCAAAGTTGAGCCCCAGCCGGGCTTCGAGCTGGAGTTTGTAATCACCTTTCTGACTGGCCAGCAGTTGGTCGCTGTCCAAATCACGCAGGCTTTGGCGACTGGCTTGCAGTTTGCCAGTGGCCTTTTCTCGGGCGCGATTGGCTTCCCAGCGGGCGCGATAACGACGGCCATCAATGCCCAGAAAATCGACTTCGGCATAACCTTCACCGGTGCCGCGGCGTAAGAGGGTGCGCGGGTCGCCGGTGGCGATTTCACCGTCCAGATCCGGGACTTTGGCGTCGCGGCCGGTGTTGTTCAGGCGCGGTACGGCGCCAAACAACGCCAGACACAAGGCGTCAAGCAAGGTGCTTTTGCCCGCGCCTGTAGGGCCGGTAATGGCAAACAGACCCGCGCTGGCCAATGGTTCGGCAGTGAAGTCCAGTTCGAACGGCCCCGCCAGTGAAGCGAGGTTTTTTAAGCGAATGGCCAGAATTTTCATGGCTGCTCGCCCTCCAGTTGTACTTCTTGCAGCAGCACAGCAAAGTCCTTGAGGGTTTGTTCATCCGCTTGGCTGCCATAGCTGTCTTGCCACGCTTGGCTGAACAGCTCCTGTGGTGTCAATTGGTCAAGCTCAATCAGCCGCGAAGCGTCTTGCTCCCCGGTGCTCCCCCCGTTGCCGGCATATTCGGCGGCGATACGCACTAAACGTACAGACTTGGCCTGCAAGGCGGTTTCGATTTGCTGTCGCAGGTCGGGTTGCGGCTCATCCAGCGTGACTCGAATTTCGAGCCACGGCTGGCGCTGGGTATCGGCCAGCAGGTCGATATCGGGGAGTTCAACCAGCTGTTTAAGAATGTCGGCCAAGGGGGCTGGGCCAATGCGTTGCAGGTTCACCGCACGGGGGATGATCCGCGACTCAACGCTGACTAATGTTTCGCCTTGCAGTTGCACGTCGAGGATTTGGTGTTGGTAACCGATTTCTGAGAATGACAGTGGAATAGGGGAGCCGCAGTAGCGGATTCGGTCTTCGCTGTTCACCCGTTGCGGCTTGTGCAAATGACCCAGTGCGACGTAGCTGATGC
The DNA here is from genome assembly GCF_055406205.1 of Pseudomonas sp. E315. Lineage (NCBI taxonomy): Bacteria > Pseudomonadati > Pseudomonadota > Gammaproteobacteria > Pseudomonadales > Pseudomonadaceae > Pseudomonas > Pseudomonas sp. E315. The sequence continues at coordinate 557,987 of NZ_JBUZPJ010000001.1, forward strand.
TGGGGCCGAACAGGCTGGCGGGCAGTGCTTCGGCGTTGCCGATAATCAGGCTGCGCTCGGAGTCTTCGGAGATCGAGCCGCCCGCCATGTGTGCGTGGCTGATGGCGATCAGCGCTTGCCCCGGCTGGCGCTTGGCGTTGGCGGCTTCAATCAGCCATTCGTGAACTTGACCGATGCCGCGCAGGTAGTCATCACCCAAGTGCGCACCTGTGACTTCGGCAGGGCGCAGAAAGGGTAGCGCCAAGCACCATGCGCCAATCTCGCCTGAGGCGTCTGGCAGTGGGATCAGCAGGCGCTCGGCATCCAGTTGGCCATCATCGAGCCAAAGCACCCGACCCAGAGCATGAGCCCGCAAACGGCGCATCAGCGGCGCAGGCAATTCGATGCGCGAGCCGGAGTCGTGGTTGCCGGCAATCATCACGATGGTCAGTGTGGGCTGTTGCTCATGGGCGCTGACGATGAAGTCGTAGAGCCGTTCTTGGGCTTTTACCGGCGGGTTGACGGTGTCAAAAATGTCACCAGCAATCAGCAGGGCATCAGGTTGCTCACTGGCCAACTGAGCCAGTAGCCAGGTTAGAAAACAGGCGTGTTCGAAGTCGCGATCCTGGCCGTGGAGGTTTTGCCCCAAGTGCCAGTCAGAAGTGTGAAACAGGCGCATAACAACATCCGTCAAAAATGGGTTTCGCCCGCTCTAGGGGCGAAACAGCAACCCCGGCGCTCATGCGGCCCCGGGTTGCCTTGAAATTATTTGGGGTACAGAGGCGGTAAGCTGCTCGGCTCGCTGGCGAGGTCTTGCACGCGCTCATTGGCCGGAATACTGCGAATGGCCTTCCACAGCTCTTCGCCTTGCCAGTGTTGGCCAGTTTCGCTGTAAAGCGCGCCGTTCAGGCCATCGAGTGCGTCAGACAGCAGTACAAAACGCGCGGCCATGTCGGCCAGTGTTTCTGGCTGCTGCCTGGCCCATGCGTCTAGCGCTTGGCGGGTAGCGTGCGGGTCGTTGGCCAGGCTTGCGCGTTTGAGGTCATCGAGCAAGGTGCGTGGGCTTGGCCCGGTTTGCGCAGCGCGCAAAATGGCGGGCTGCCAACGCGCACGCCACCACAGGCCGAAACCGAGCACAGTGGTGCAGGCCAGTATCAGTGTGCTGAGTTGCCACAACCATAGCGTTGAGTCGTCAGCCAATTTAGTCGGGGGAGGGCTGCCCGCCGGGTCGACAGCCAGATTGGGGTTAGCCGCCACCTGTAAGGTGCGCGCAGGCAGATAACTGCGCTCCAAACGGTCTTCGTGGGTGTTCCACCACACCACTTCAACAGCGGGCAGTTCCACTTGGCCCACCCGGGTTGGCACCAGTGCTTCACGTTCCTCGCGGCTGCCAATCAGGCCGTTCTCAGTGATTTGGTTGCTCAACTGCGCCAGGTCGGGGTAGCGGCGCAGACCATTCACATCGGTGGCGGGCAAGGCGGGCAGTTGGGCGCTGGACAAGCCTTCGGCCTTCAGCGTCAGGGTGCGGGTCAGTGAGTCGCCCACCTGACAGTGATCGGGCTCGGGGCTCCAGGTTTCACTCATGCTCAGGCTACGGGCGGGCAGCCAGGCCGCATTGGCGGGGTAATCCTCAGGCTTGGGCTTGACCTGCAGAGGTATATCGGTGGAAGTGACGTGCGTTAACTTGCCAGGTTTTGGGTCTAGTGGTGTTGGTGTTTGGGCTTGCTGACTGTCGACCAGCGTGGCGCTGAATGTTTGCGCCGGGATGATCAACTCGCCGCTGTGTTGCGGGTAAATGCCATAACGCAGTTCGATGACGCCGTGGCGAACGCCGTTGATGAGTTTTTCGTAGGTGCGTGACTCACCCAACTGCTCAACGATGGCGTCGTTCAAGTGCAGCGGCGTGAGGCTGCTGTCGTCGTAGAGTGCCACTGAGTGGTAAATACGCAGGGTCAGAATGGCTTGGGCCTGAACATAAACACTGGGCTGGTCAAGGCTGGCCTCAATGAACACCGGGGCCAGTTGCGCTTCGCTGGCGATACTTTGTGTCACGTTGAGGCGGATTGGCTGGCTGTGGTAGTCGCCCACTTGCAACGACGGAATAACCACTGTGCCGGTGTGTTTGGGCTGCAACGTGATGATCCAGCGTGTGCTGGGTTCATTCCCGTCATTCAGCGTGGTGAGGTGGTTGACCTGACGTGTGCCGCGCACCTCGAACAGGTTTTCGAGTGGGGCGAGGTCAGGTTTGCCGAAAAGTGTGGCGTCATTGGTTTGCAGGGTCAGCTCGACCGTTTCGCCGGAGTTGAGCTGATCGCGGTCAACGCTGGCGACTAAACCCACTGCATAGGCTGGCAAGGCCCAGCAGCACAACATGAGAAGCAAAGCGCAGAAGCGGTTCATTGAGGCGTGTCCTGATGTTGCTGCTGTTCATACCAAAATTTGCGTCGCAAGAGCTCGCTCGGGTTGTCGGGGATCTGTCTGAGCCACTGTTCCAGCGCTTGGCGGTGTTCGTCGTCTAGCTGATTGGACGTCGCAGCCACTGGGCGTGTGGTTGTTTCATCGTTTGGTTCACTTTCCGGTGTCGAGCTGGGTTCAGGTGGCGGCTCCAGTGAATCATCGTTGTTGGCCTCTGCGTCCGGGTCGGTGGCTGCACTGTTTTCTTGATGGGGGGCTGTGTCCCCGCTCGCATTGGGAGGGCTGGCGCTGACGGGAGGTTGGGGTTCGTCAAGCGCCGTGCTCTGAGGCGTTGTGTTGGGTGGCGTGCTGCTGTCGAGGTTCTTTTGTTCGAGCAGTTGTTCGATCAAGGTTTTGTTCTGGGCGGCTACCTGCAGCTCAGGTTGCAGCTCAAGGGCTTGCTCATAGGCGTCGATGGCAGCCTCCAGTTCGCCACTCATGGCCAGTGCATTGCCGCGATTATAGTGGGCGCTGGCACTGTTAACCTCAGCAAAACGCAAGGCTGCACCGGCATAGTCACCGGCCTGATAGAGGGCTACGCCTTGCCACATAGGGTCTTGGAAGTGCTCTACCGCTTGCAGCGGTTTTTTTTGCTCCAGTAAGCGTTGACCTTGTTGGTCAGGCCGCAACCAGAGGTCGGTGAAGCTGAAGGCATAGCTGGGTTGCGGCAGCATAAACAGCAGCGGCAAGCAGAACAGCCAGCCACGGCGGCCCGCGCAAGCGGCGAGCAGCAGCAGTGGCAATAACAGCCAGTACCCTTGGTCGGCCCACGTATCGAGGCGCTGAGTTTGGCCGTCGTCACGCAAGTGCTTGGGGCCATCAAGCAGGCCTAACCCGCGCAGGTCGTTGTCATCAAGCCGCGCTTGTCGGTAGCGTCCCCCTACGTCCAGTGCAAAGGCCCGTAGGCTTGGGCTATCGAGCTGTGGCATCAGGATGGCGCCTTGCGCATCTTTGAGCAGCTCGCCGTTTTCCTGCACCACAGGCGAGCCGTCACGGCTGCCGATGCCGAGCATCAGCAACTGTGGGGTGTGACCGTCCAATGCCTGACGGATGCCAGCACGTTCTTGCTCATTGAGTGAAGAAGTAATGAGCAGTAAGCGGCCTTGGCCCAGGGCTCCCTGATCCAATAATTTCAAGGCTTTGCTGACGGCCAGATCGGCGCGATTGCCCGGCTGCGGCATGATTGACGGTTTGAGCGCTTCGAGCAGGTTGCGACTGGTGGCCAGATCGTCGGACAGGGGCACCAGCGTGTGGGCGCTGCCGGCATACACAATGATGGCTGTTTGCGCATCGCTGCGGCTTTGCAGCAGGTCGTACAGCTTGCGCTTGGCTTGCTCCAGTCGGTTGGGTGAGCTGTCAGTGGCGAGCATGTTGGGAGTGAGCTCGAGCATCACGACCAGCGGGTCGGCAGGTTTTTGAGTGGACTGCTCGACTCGCTGCCAACTGGGCCCCAGCAAGGCGAGCATGGCCAGCAACCACGCGAGTCCGAGCACGATCCAGGGCGACTTGCTGTCGCGACCATTGCCGCCGCTGAGCAGTACACGATGGAACGCCTTGGGCAAGATCATCTGCCAGCGACCGGCACGTTTTTGTCGATGCCAGAGTTTCCATAACAGCCACGCCAGTAGGGGCAGCGCCAACAGCCATTCAGGGCGAAACCAGTGGGGCCAAAGGGCGCTCATCGACGCCTCCGCAGGCGCAGACGCTTGAGTCTTTGACGCCAATCAGGGTGCTGTTGCAGAAAGATTTTCTTGCTCAGTAAACGTTGCACGGGGTTGTTGGGCCACAGTTCACGAATCACCAACAATACGCTCAGCAGTAAAGCGCCTGCTAAGGGCCATTTATAAAGCGATTGTGCAGGGCGCGCTTGAGTGGGTTGTTGGGCCACGGGTTCGAGTTGGTCGAGGCTGTCTTTGATGTCGGACAGCTCTTTGCCATCGTGGGCGCGGAAGTACTGGCCGCCGGTGATTTGTGCGATTTCTTGAAGTGCGGGCTCATCCAGATCGATACCGGGGTTGGTGCCGAACAGGCCTTGCAGGCTGCTTTTTTCGGGGTCGGCTCCGATGCCGATCGGGTAGATTTTTACCCCCTCTTCAGCGGCCAGTCGGGCGGCGGTGAGTGGGTCGATTTGCCCGCCGTTGTTCGCCCCATCGGTGACCAGAACCAGCACGCGGCTTTGCGCCGGACGCTGACGCAGGCGCTTGAGCGCCAGGCCGATAGCATCGCCAATGGCCGTGTTTTTGCCAGCAATGCCGATACGGGCTTCATCTAGCCAGGTACGCACGGTATGGCGGTCGAAGGTCAGCGGCGCTTGCAGATAAGCCTGACTACCGAAAAGGATCAGACCTACCCGGTCGCCTTCACGATTTTCCAGAAAATCGCCGAGCAAGTTTTTTACCAAATCCAGTCGGGTAACGTCTTCGTTCTGCCACTGCATGTCGGGGTAATCCATTGAGCCCGAGACATCAACGGCCACCAGCAAGTCTCGCCCGCTGGCCGCAATCGGCAGGGGTTCGCCTAACCATTGTGGCCGGGCCGCCGCTGTCAAAAGCAGTAGCCACAGCAGCAAGTAAGGGGTTTGCTGACGCCATGAAGGCATTGTGACGCGAGCTTTACGCCGGGCCAGCTCTTCTAGATCGCCCAGAAAACTGACCTTGAGCGCCGCTTCTCCGCTGTCGGCAGCAGGCAGCAGGCTGCGCATGAGCCAAGGTAGCGGCAGCAGCAGGAGTATCCATGGCCAGGCGAACTCAAACATGTTTGCGAATCCAGGTTTCAACCGCTTGATTGAGCCCGGCGATGGCTTTGTCATCGAGCTTGCATTCTGGTTTGTAAGCCCCTTCAACCAAGACCATCCAGCGAGTTAACCCAGCAGCTGGGCAACGGTTGTCGAGAAAGGCCAGCCATTTGCGACCATTGAGCGTATGGCTTTGGCTGTACGGGTAATGGTTTCGACACAGGCGCTTGAGCAGGCCATTGAGCTGTTGCAGCCATGCACCTGCGGGTGCGCCGTCGTAGGGCTTGGGAAACTTGGCAAGCTCCTCAAGGGCTGCTTGTCGTACAGGGTCAAGAGGTTGCTCGGCTCGACTGGACTGGCGCTTGGCTGGCAGATAACGCCTCAACCACCACAGCCCCCAGCACAGGGCTGGAATGGCAATTAACAACAGCCACCAGCCCACAGCAGGTGGCCAGAAGCCCATTGCGGGTGGGGTCATCAAGGGGTGCAGTTGTTCGAGGCCTTTCATATCGATTTACCCGGACGCTTGGCGTTCAGGTACTCACGCAGTTGTTCGATCATTTCGCTCTGAGTGCTGAGCGGCATTAGCACAACGCGTAGCTTTTGCGCGAGCAATTCCCAGCGTGCAATGCGGGCTTCGGCTTGCGCGCGATACGCCTGACGCAAGTCGTAGTTGAGGGTGTCGAGTTCCAGTTGGGCGCCACGCTCGGCAAAACGCAACAAACCGGCAGCAGGCAGGGCGTGGTCCAGTGGGTCGGACAGCGGCAGCAACATCAGGTCGCAATGGCGTGCCAGCAGGCTGAGTTGTTGCTCCGCGGCATCGGTGAGTGCGCGCTCATCACAGATCACAATCACCAGGCTGCCGGGGCGCAACACCTCCCGAGCCCGAATCAGCGCCATGCCCAGCGCATCACGGTCAGACTGCACTTCGGTGTGCAGTGACTGATTGACCCGCACCAGTCTGTTCAGCAATTGCAGCAGGCTTTGCTTGCTGCGTCGGGGTTTGATTTCGTAATGCTCATGGTCACCAAAAACCAGCCCGCCCACACGGTCGTTATGGCCCAGCGCGGCCCAGCCAATCAAGCTCGCGGCTTGGGCGGCAAGCACAGACTTGAACATCAGCCCCGACCCAAAAAACAGTCGACGGCTTTGCTCGGCCAAGATGAAAATTGGCCGTTCGCGCTCCTCGTGAAACATTTTGGTGTGGGGCTCTTGGGTGCGGGCTGTGACGCGCCAGTCGATGGTGCGCACATCGTCGCCAGCTTGATACACCCGCACCTGATCGAAGTCGACCCCGCGCCCGCGCAGTTTTGAGTGATGCAACCCCACCAGCGGGCTGCGCTGGCTGGGGGAGGAGAACAGTTGAACTTCGCGCACCCGATGCCGCATCTCGATCAGTTCCGCAAGGGTGATGCGAATGCCGGGTTCGGCGGGCAGGGGGTTATTCATCGGTTAGGCAACAGCAACGACGTCGAGGATGCGCTGCACCACGCGGTCTTGGTCGATACCCGCCGCCTCGGCTTCAAATGACAAAATGATGCGATGGCGCAACACGTCAAACAACACCGCTTGAATGTCTTCGGGGCTCACAAAGTCGCGCCCGGCCAGCCACGCATGGGCTCGTGCGCAGCGATCCAGTGCAATGGAGCCCCGTGGGCTGGCGCCATAAGCGATCCAGTCAGCCATTTCAGGGTCGAACTTGCCCGGTGTGCGGGTCGCCATGATCAGTTGCACCAGGTATTCCTCCACTGCATCGGCCATGTACAGCCCGAGGATTTCTTTGCGTGCAGCAAAAATGGCTTGTTGGCTGACCCGGCGCTCGGGCTTGGTTTCGCCATTGAGGGCTTCGCCACGGGCTTGTTGCAGAATACGCCGTTCTACTGCGGCATCCGGAAAGCCGATTTTGACGTGCATCAAAAAGCGGTCAAGTTGGGCCTCAGGCAGCGGATAGGTGCCCTCCTGCTCAATCGGGTTTTGCGTGGCCATCACCAAAAACAACGGTGACAGCTCGTAAGTGCTGCGCCCAACACTGACCTGACGCTCGGCCATTGCTTCAAGCAGCGCTGATTGAACCTTGGCGGGTGCGCGGTTGATTTCGTCGGCCAGTACCAAATTGTGAAAAATTGGCCCTTGCTGGAACACGAAGCTGCCCGTTTCGGGGCGATAAATCTCAGTGCCGGTGATGTCGGCCGGGAGCAGGTCGGGAGTAAACTGAATTCGATGGAATTGCGCTTCGATGCCTTCGGCCAGCTCTTTGATGGCTTTGGTCTTGGCCAGACCGGGCGCGCCCTCAACCAGCATGTGGCCGTCAGCCAGTAGCGCGATCAGCAGGCGGTCAATGAGCTTTTCTTGACCGAGAATCTGCGTTGAAAGAAAGGTTCGCAGCGCTAGCAGCGCTTCACGATGTTCCATCGATTACTGTTCCTGAAAAGGACACCGACGGCGCAAGAATTACGCCGGGGCTGGGGGCGTTACTTTAATCCATTGCAGGGTGTTGGGACTAATGCCAGTGGGGCTTTTTGTGTAAAAAGCTGAAAACTGCCAGGTTGTTGAGAATGGTGCGTATCTAGGGGGGCTGAACACGGCCTGTGGGCTAGGTTAAACCACTCAAAGCAGGTGGTTTTTTGGCTGCAGCTGCGTATGGGTTTGGGGGAGGTCTCTAACTCAAGCCGTAGAAGTCTTGTGCATTGCGCCACAGGGCCTTATGTGCGCCATCCTCTCCTAGTGCATCCATGAGCAGGGTGATCTCATTGTCTTCAAATGCCCGGGGTGCGCGGGTGGATGGCAAATCGGTGCCAAACATCAGTGCGTGCGGGTTGGCCCGGTAAATCTGCTGCAAGGCCTCAGGTACAGCAAAGTCGACTCGGCCAAAGCCGCAGGCTTTGATGCGCACGCCATGTTCGGCCAACCGCAAGAGACTGGGCAGGCCTTCAAGGCTCAACCCCAGATGATCAATGCTGAGTGCTGGCAGGCGCAGCAGCCGGGTTTGCAAGGGCGCCAGTTCTCGGGAGTCGATATACAACTCGCTATGCCAGCCCACGCAGTCATGCACCCGCTTGGCCAGTGATTCCAGTTGGTCAAGTTGCTCTGACCCCCCGCGTTTGAGGTTAAAGCGCAGAGCGCGTACGCCGTGACCATGCAGTGTTTGAAGTTCATCGTCCGTTACGCTGGCGGGCAATTGAGTGACGCCCACAAAGCTGGGACCAAGGCGTTTTAATGCTGCGATCAAATAGTGTTGGTCAAACCCTTGAAAGGAGCCTGATACCACGGCGCCACCAATGATACCCAGCGCCCTGGTACGCGCTTGATATTGATCCACACTGAAAAAATCGGGCACATAACCGCTGTTAGGAATCAGCGGGAAACGGCTGTCGATGATATGGCAGTGCGCGTCGAAAATTGTGTGCATGCGGTAGACCCTTTGGAGTGAGGCCTCTGGCGGGTGCCCGTCAAAGGCTGCAATCGATTGATGGTGGGCGCATCCAAAAATCGCAGCCAGCGCCTGCTCCGTATTACGTGGCGCTTAGCCCAGTTCGCTGACGTAGGTGCCGGTGCCTTTGAGGATGTTTTGCAGGGTTTGTTCGATTTCAGCCAGTTCGTCTGCATCGGCAGTGTGGAATATCTCCAAATGATCGGCGCCCTTGAGCGCGTCGGCATCATTTGGGCTGACTTCAATCAATAGGCGGGTCGGGCTTAAGGTCGCTTTTACGCCTTCAAGTACCGACGGTTCATCGACGTCGCCAAAGGTGATTTCCAGCTCGTCTTCGTCTGGGTAACGGCTCATCAGAAACATCTCACCCTGTTCGCTGTGGCAGCACAGCATGGCCATGTTGTCTTCTTCGTCGTCGCACGGGTTGGCCATCAGTAAGGCGGTCGTCATTTGCATGGAGAATTCCTGGCGCTTAGGCGCGTTTTAGCTATCAAGGCGCTGATTTTGCCAGTCTGTGAGTTTTTATGCAGGTTTGTGTCTGCACTGGGGATGAATGTTTGGAAATGATCTGGTGAGCGTTTTTGATACGTGACACGGAAAAATAGGCTTTTTTGTGAATTTTTATCGTTTGTGAGTGCTAGGGTTATTCACGAGCAGCCCCAAAGGTTACGTCCTGATGACTGAATATGTCGCCGCATCGCAAGCAGGCCGAGCAATTGAGTCGTTAAGCTGCATCGCGGATTGTTATCTCTAAAGACACAGCCTGTGTATTTGGCAGTCGTTTTTGTAGATGCCCATCCTGGAACGTGAGTGTGACCCCTGGGTCGCGGTCAGCTACATCCACCTGCCATGCGCTGATTTCTACATTGATTCAGCACGGCATGGCAGCTCCCCATGCGGGAATAACACGCGACGCTTCTCTCAATAACAAGCCCAAGCGGAGTACCACAGATGGCGTTCTTCACCGCAGCCAGCAAGGCCGACTTTCAGCATCAACTGCAAGCCGCTCTGGCCCAGCACATCAGTGAACAGGCATTGCCACAAGTAGCGCTGTTTGCTGAGCAATTTTTCGGCATCATTTCTCTGGATGAACTCACGCAACGTCGAATGTCCGACCTTGCAGGCTGCACCTTGTCTGCATGGCGCTTGCTTGAACGCTTTGATCCGGCTCAGCCGCAAGTGCGGGTTTATAACCCTGACTACGAGCGCCACGGCTGGCAGTCCACGCATACGGCCGTTGAAGTGCTGCATCACGACCTGCCGTTTTTGGTGGACTCGGTACGTACAGAACTCAATCGCCGCGGTTACAGCATTCACACCTTGCAAACCACGGTGTTGAGCGTTCGACGTGGCAGCAAAGGCGAATTACTGGAAGTTTTGCCAAAAGGCACGCAGGGCGAGGGTGTTTCGCAAGAGTCGTTGATGTATCTGGAGATTGATCGCTGCTCCAATGCTGCTGAATTGAATGTGCTGAGCAAAGAGCTGGAACAGGTTCTGGGTGAAGTGCGCATAGCTGTCGCTGACTTTGAGCCAATGAAGGCCAAGGTGCAGGAGCTGTTGGCGAGCGTTGACAGCTGTCAATACGCCGTGGCGGCTGACGAGAAAGCCGAGATCAAGAGCTTCTTGGAATGGCTGGTAGGCAACCATTTCACGTTCTTGGGGTATGAAGAATTTGTGGTACGTGACGAGGCGGATGGTGGCCATATTGAATATGACCCGCAATCATTCCTTGGCCTGACCAAATTGCTGCGCGCTGGCCTGACAGCCGAAGACCTGCGCATCGAGGATTACGCTGTCAGTTACTTGCGCGAACCGACGTTGTTGTCGTTTGCCAAGGCGGCCCACCCTAGCCGCGTACATCGCCCGGCTTACCCGGATTATGTGTCGATTCGTCAAATCGATGCTGACGGCAACGTCATCAAAGAATGCCGCTTTATGGGGCTTTACACCTCTTCGGTGTATGGCGAGAGCGTGCGGGTTATTCCGTATATTCGGCGCAAGGTTGCCGAAATTGAACGTCGTTCGGGCTTCCAGCCTAAAGCACACTTGGGCAAAGAACTGGCGCAAGTGGTGGAAGTGCTGCCACGTGATGATTTGTTCCAGACGCCAGTGGATGAGCTGTTCAGCACCGTGATGTCGATTGTGCAGATTCAGGAGCGCAACAAGATTCGCGTGTTCCTGCGCAAAGACCCGTATGGCCGTTTTTGCTACTGCCTGGCGTATGTACCGCGTGATGTGTACTCAACCGAGGTGCGGCAGAAAATCCAGCAAGTGCTGATGGACCGCCTGCAAGCATCGGACTGCGAGTTCTGGACGTTCTTCTCTGAGTCGGTGCTGGCCCGCGTGCAGTTGATTCTGCGAGTGGACCCTAAAAACCGCATTGATATCGACCCGCTGTTGCTGGAAAAAGAAGTCATTCAAGCCTGCCGCAGTTGGCAGGACGATTACGCCAGCCTTGTGGTCGAGAGTTTTGGTGAAGCCAACGGCACCAAAGTGCTGAGCGACTTCCCGAAAGGGTTCCCGGCAGGTTATCGCGAGCGTTTTGCTGCGCATTCGGCTGTGGTCGACATGCAGCACTTGATGAGCTTGAGCGATAAAAACCCGTTAGTGATGAGTTTTTACCAGCCGCTGGGTCAGACGGCAGGGCAGGAGCTGCACTGCAAGTTGTATCACGCTGATACACCTTTGGCGTTGTCAGACGTCTTGCCGATTTTGGAAAACTTAGGCTTACGCGTGTTGGGTGAGTTCCCGTATCGCTTGCGTCACGCCAATGGCCGTGAGTTCTGGATCCATGATTTTGCCTTTACCGCTGGCGAAGGCTTGAATCTGGATATTCAGCAGCTCAACGACACGCTGCAAGATGCCTTCGTGCATATCGTCAGCGGCGACGCCGAGAACGATGCCTTCAACCGCTTGGTGCTGACCGCAGGGGTGCCGTGGCGTGACGTAGCGCTGTTGCGTGCTTATGCGCGTTACTTGAAGCAAATACGTCTGGGCTTCGATCTGGGTTATATCGCCAGCACGTTGAACAACCACACAGACATTGCTCGCGAGCTGACCCGGCTGTTCAAAACACGCTTTTATCTGGCGCGAAAACTGACGGCTGAAGACTTGGAAGACAAGCAGCAGCGTTTGGAACAAGCCATTTTGTCGGCGCTGGACGATGTTCAAGTGCTCAACGAAGACCGCATCTTGCGTCGATATCTCGACCTGATCAAAGCAACTTTGCGCACCAACTTCTACCAGCCCGATGCCAATGGGCAGAACCGCTCGTACTTCAGCTTCAAGTTCAACCCGCACTTGATTCCTGAGCTGCCAAAACCCGTACCGAAGTTTGAAATTTTCGTCTATTCGCCGCGAGTTGAAGGCGTGCACCTGCGCTTTGGTAACGTGGCGCGAGGCGGTTTGCGTTGGTCGGACCGTGAAGAAGACTTCCGTACCGAAGTGTTGGGCTTGGTAAAAGCGCAACAAGTGAAGAACTCGGTCATTGTGCCGGTGGGCGCCAAGGGCGGTTTTGTGCCGCGCCGTTTGCCGTTGGGTGGCGGGCGCGATGAGGTTCAGGCAGAGGCAATTGCCTGCTACCGGATCTTTATTTCCGGCCTGCTGGACATCACGGACAACCTGAAAGACGGTGCGCTGGTGCCGCCATTGAACGTGGTGCGTCACGACGACGATGACCCGTACTTGGTGGTAGCAGCCGATAAAGGCACGGCCACGTTCTCCGATATTGCCAACGGTATCGCCATTGATTACGGCTTCTGGCTGGGTGACGCGTTCGCTTCGGGTGGTTCGGCCGGTTATGACCATAAAAAAATGGGCATCACCGCCAAAGGTGCGTGGGTGGGCGTGCAGCGTCACTTCAAAGAGCGCGGGATTAACGTTCAGAAAGACAGCATCAGCGTCGTGGGCGTTGGCGACATGGCTGGCGACGTGTTCGGCAACGGTTTATTGATGTCTGACAAGTTGCAATTAGTTGCTGCGTTTAACCACCTGCACATCTTTATTGACCCTAACCCGGAGCCAGCTAATAGCTTTGTTGAGCGTCAGCGTTTGTTCGACCTGCCGCGTTCGGCTTGGTCAGATTACGACACCAGCATCATGTCGGCAGGTGGCGGAATTTTCTCCCGTAGTGCAAAAAGCATTGCCATCTCCCCTGAGATGAAAGAGCGGTTTGCGATTAGCGCCGACAAGCTGACTCCAACCGAACTGCTTAACGCCTTGCTCAAGGCGCCGGTTGATCTGTTGTGGAATGGCGGCATCGGCACTTACGTCAAGGCCAGCAGCGAGAGCCATGCCGATGTGGGCGATAAGGCCAACGATGCGTTGCGTGTGAACGGTAACGAGCTGCGCTGCAAGGTAGTGGGCGAGGGCGGTAACCTGGGCATGACTCAGTTGGGGCGTGTCGAGTTCGGCCTCAATGGTGGCGCCACTAACACCGACTTCATTGATAACGCTGGCGGCGTGGACTGCTCTGACCATGAAGTGAATATCAAAATCCTGCTCAATGAAGTGGTGCAGGCTGGCGATATGACAGAGAAACAGCGCAATCAGTTGCTGGGCAGCATGACCGATGAAGTCGGCAGCTTGGTGTTGGGCAATAACTACAAGCAGACCCAGGCCATTTCGTTGGCGGCGCGTCGTGCTTACGAGCGGATTGCTGAATACAAGCGCCTGATGAGCGATCTGGAAGCCCGTGGCAAGCTGGATCGAGCCATTGAGTTCCTGCCAACTGAAGATCAATTGAACGAGCGTATCGCTGCAGGCCACGGTCTGACCCGCGCCGAACTCTCGGTATTGATCTCGTATAGCAAGATCGACCTCAAGGAGGCGTTGCTCAACTCGCAGGTGCCGGATGACGAGTACCTGACCCGCGATATGGAAACAGCGTTCCCCCCGATGCTGGTTAGTAAGTTTGCCGCTGCCATGCGCCGTCACCGTTTGAAGCGTGAGATTGTCAGCACCCAGATTGCCAACGATCTGGTCAACCACATGGGCATCACATTTGTTGAGCGCCTTAAAGAGTCCACTGGCATGAGCGCCGCCAATGTGGCAGGGGCTTATGTGATCGTGCGTGACATTTTCCATCTCCCGCACTGGTTCCGTCAGATCGAAGCGCTGGACTATCAAGTCCCGGCTGAGATTCAACTGGCGCTGATGGATGAACTGATGCGTCTGGGGCGCCGTGCAACGCGCTGGTTCCTGCGTAGCCGTCGTAATGAGTTGGATGCCGCGCGTGATGTGGCGCATTTCGGCCCGCACCTGGCAGCGCTGGGGCTCAAACTGGACGAGTTGCTCGAAGGGCCGACTCGCGAAGGATGGCAGACACGCTATCAGGCCTATGTCGAAGCTGGGGTGCCTGAGTTGTTGGCGCGTATGGTGGCGGGCACTACACATCTGTACACGTTGCTGCCAATCATCGAAGCGTCGGATGTGACCGGTGAAAATGCTGCTGACGTGGCCAAGGCCTACTTCGCCGTGGGCAGTGCGCTTGACCTGACGTGGTACTTGCAGCAAATCAGCAACTTGCCGGTAGAGAACAACTGGCAAGCATTGGCTCGCGAAGCTTTCCGCGATGATATCGACTGGCAGCAACGTGCAATCACTGTGTCGGTGCTGAAAATGGCCGACGCGCCGGACGAGATCGAAGCGCGTCTGGCGTTGTGGTTGGAGCAAAATCAAGTGATGGTCGAGCGCTGGCGCGCCATGCTGGTGGATCTACGTGCCGCCACGGGTAACGATTATGCGATGTATGCGGTTGCCAACCGTGAGCTGTTGGATCTGGCCTTGAGTGGTCAGTCAGGGCTGTAATAGCCTGGCCGCAAAACAAAGCCCCGGCTCAGTGTGAGTCGGGGCTTTGTTTTTCTGGGGCGATGCAGGAAGTTTAGATTCCGATGTTGCCCAAGGTCTGGACAATATTACGCAGGGTGCCAGCCAGAGTAGGGTGTTCCACTTCAAAGCGCTCTACGGCCAAGTTAACGTTGTCGACAAGGCTGGTGTCCTGAGTGGCGTTTTCTACTTTGATTTGAGCATCAATTTGCTCCGCAAGCTTATTGAGGTCATTTCGCTCCTCAAGTGAAAGTGGCGGGTTTTTGTCGAGTTGCTCGCGCAGGGAGTCGAGTTGTTGTTGCAGGTCGCGGGCAGGCATAGCATTCATCCTTTATTGATAGGCTCTGAAATAGACCCTTGAAGTGAACAAAAGGTCTATCAAGTGGGTCTTTAGAGTAATCCAGTCGAGCGTAATGCGCATGACCTCTATCACAGGGATAGGCGGTGTCTGAATGGATTTCAATGCTTTGTCCGCAGGATGTTTATTTCTGGGGGCTGTCTGGCTGACATTTCTCGTTATACTAACGGCCATAACCAGGGCATAGCGCCCGAGTGTAAGTGCTATCTAGGAGTTTTTGCTATGCGCTGGAACGATCGTCTAGCTCAGTTGTTTGTCTGTGCGGGTGTGGCCATGCTGCCATTGGCTGCCAATGCGGCCACTGAAGATGACCCATGGGAAGGCGTCAACCGTGTCATTTTTAAATTCAACGACACGATTGATACCTATGCCCTTAAACCAATTGCTCAGGGTTATCAGTTCATCACCCCGCAGTTTTTGGAAGATGGCATCCACAACATGTACCGCAATATCGGTGATGTGCGTAACTTGGCCAACGATGTGTTGCAAGCCAAGCCTCACGCAGCCGGTGTGGATACGGCCCGTGTTCTGATGAACACCATTATTGGCGTAGGCGGTTTCTTTGATGTGGGTACCAAAATGGGCCTGCAACGCAATGATGAAGATTTCGGTCAAACACTGGGCCGTTGGGGGCTGCCGAGCGGTCCTTACGTTGTGTTGCCACTGCTGGGCCCTAGCACTGTGCGTGATGCAGTCGCTATTTATCCGGACACCTATGCCGAACCGTACCGTTACATGAACGACATTCCGGCACGTAACATGGCAATCGGCCTGGATGTGATTGACACCCGTGCGAGCTTGCTCTCTGCCGAGAAAATGATCACTGGCGACAAATACGTATTTATCCGTAATGCGTACCTGCAAAACCGTGAATTCAAAGTCAAGGATGGACAGGTTGAAGACGACTTTTAAGTCGCTTGATTTGTCACTACTAAACGGCCCTTGTGGCCGTTTTTTGCATTCATGAGTGAGGCTTTATGGTGGTTTTTAGGCTGTTTAACCTTGGTTTTGGTAGCGGTTTGCCGGGTTCTTATAACCCGCAGGAATTTATCGTACCGAACACCCAAGGCCGCTATCGGCCTGAGCTTGAAACCCCCCTCGGATGGGAGTACCGTCTGCGCCTTACACGAGCAGCTTTGTAGGATCGAGCAAGAACGTCGATTTGAATCAAGGATGTTCAAAAGCAAATTCAGTAGTTGAGCGCTTTAAATTCGTGCTCCTACGCCAACCTAATTCTGGCGCCGTTTGTCCACATGCCAAAAACCAGTGCAACGCTGCTGATCATTGATGACGACGAAGTAGTGCGCGCCAGCTTGGCGGCCTATTTAGAAGACAGCGGCTTCAGCATCCTTCAGGCCAGTAATGGCGTGGAAGGTCTTCAGGTGTTCGAGCAAGAACGGCCAGATTTGGTGATCTGCGATTTGCGCATGCCGCAAATGGGTGGCCTGGAATTGATTCGTCAGGTTACACAGCGCTCTGCGCAAACCCCTGTCATCGTTATTTCGGGCGCAGGCGTGATGAGCGACGTGGTTGAGGCGTTACGCCTTGGTGCCGCAGATTACTTGATCAAGCCGCTTGAGGACCTTGCCGTACTGGAGCATTCAGTCCACCGGACTTTGGATCGCTCACGTTTACTGCTTGAGAACCAACGCTACCGAGACAAGCTCGAATCTACCAATCGGGAGCTCGAAGCCAGCTTGCATTTATTGCAGGAGGATCAGAATGCAGGCCGTCAGGTACAGATGAACATGCTGCCGGTCAGTCCTTGGTCAATTGACGAGTTCAACTTCGCGCACCAGATCATTCCCTCTCTGTATCTGTCCGGTGATTTTGTGGACTATTTCAGGGTCGATGAGCGGCGCGTTGCGTTCTATCTTGCCGATGTTTCCGGGCATGGCGCCTCCTCGGCGTTCGTGACTGTGCTGCTTAAATTTATGACGACCCGCCTGTTATTCGAGTCAAAGCGCAATGGCACTTTGCCCGAGTTCAAGCCCTCAGAGGTGCTAGGGCACATCAATCGCGGCCTGATCAATTGTAAGCTGGGCAAGCACGTCACTATGGTGGGCGGTGTTATTGATGAAGAAACAGGCATGTTGACCTACAGCGTTGGCGGGCACCTTCCATTGCCGGTGCTGTATACACCTGACAGCGTGAGCTATCTTGAAGGGAGAGGGCTGCCGGTCGGGCTGTTTAATGAAGCAACTTACGAAGATCATATTCTGCCGTTACCACCAGCCTTTAGCCTTACGCTGATGTCGGATGGGATTTTGGATCTTTTGACTGAGCAGACGCTCAAAGAGAAAGAAGCTGCTTTACCTCAATTGGTAAAGGCAGCAGGCGGCAGCCTGGATGGTCTGCGTCAGATTTTCGGATTAGCTACGCTCGGGGAGATGCCGGATGATATCGCCCTGTTGGTGTTGAGCAGGAATCTTAAATGAGTACCGGTAGAATTCAGTTTGCCGAGCAAGATGGCACTTTCATTTTGAAGTTTGTAGGTGAAGTGCGCCTAACCTTGTGTTCAGCACTGGATGCGACAATCGAGAGGATTTTCACGGCGCTGAACTTCTCAGCCATCGTGATCGACCTGACCGAAACCCGCAGCATTGACAGCACCACTCTCGGGTTGCTGGCGAAGCTGTCGATTTTGTCTAGACAAAAAGTGGGTTTATTGCCAACTGTCGTCACCACCCATGAAGACATCACCCGGCTTTTACAGTCGATGGGTTTCGATCAGGTGTTTAACATCATTGGCAAACCGATTCCATGCCCCGAATGCCTGACAGACCTACCTTCTCAAGACCAGTCCGAGGAAGTTGTCAGGGTGAAAGTGCTTGAGGCTCACAAAATCTTGATGGGCCTTAACGACTCTAATCGCGAAGCCTTTCATGACTTGGTGAATGCGCTTGAGCGTCATTAAAATACCGCTGTAAAAGGGGCCGTCATCATCCATGAACGGCCCCTTTTAGTTTTCGCGGTTCTTAACGTCCTTCAAGCAATTCTGCAGCTTGATCCAATAAAGCCAAGGGGTCTTTAGCTTTATGAATATCAACTGAAAGCAACTGACGGAAGCGGCGTGCGCCAGGGAAACCTTGACCCAGGCCCAAAATATGCCGTGTGATGTGATGCATGGCGCCGCCTGAAGCAATATGCGCTGCAATATAAGGGCGAAGTTGCGCCAAGGCTTGTGCGCGAGAAATCACAGGGGCAGCAGAGCCAAACAGCTGTTGATCGACTTCGGCCAGGATGTAGGGGTTATGGTAGGCCTCACGACCGAGCATCACACCATCGAACACCTGCAAATGTGCTTTGCATTGTTCCAGGGTCTTGATGCCACCATTGAGGATGATTTCCAGCTCGGGAAAATCAGCTTTCAACTGAGCTGCAACGTCATAGCGTAGAGGCGGAATATCTCGATTTTCTTTGGGAGAAAGCCCTTCCAGAATGGCAATGCGCGCATGCACTGTGAAACTCTGGCAGCCCGCATCACGCACCGTACCTACAAAATCACACAACTGCTCATAACTATCGCGCCCGTTAATACCAATACGGTGCTTGACTGTAACGGGAATGGAAACGGCATCCCGCATTGCCTTCACACAGTCTGCTACCAGTACTGGATGCGCCATAAGGCACGCGCCAATCATATTGTTCTGCACCCGATCACTTGGGCAGCCGACATTCAAATTGACTTCGTCATAGCCGGCATCTTGTGCCATTCGGGCGCAAGCCGCTAAATCTGCAGGCGTACTCCCACCTAGCTGTAACGCGAGAGGATGCTCTGTCTCATCGTGTCGTAGGAAACGCTCAGCATCACCGTTCAACAAAGCGCCAGTCGTGACCATCTCGGTGTAAAGCAACGCATGCTCGGAAAGCAAACGCAGGAAGTAGCGACAGTGGCGATCTGTCCAGTCCATCATAGGGGCAATGCTAAATTTTCTGGAGGGCTCTGAGCGTTCTATAACTGGTGTTTCAGCAGTTTTGGGGTTCATTTTTTCGGTCGATGGTGGGCGCGATTTGGACGGTATTCAGCTGTTTTAAACGATGTTCCAAGCCTCAGCTCTAAAGCTAGCAATGAAGCATGTCTTGGGAACGATCGATCCGAGAACAAAAGATGGCGAGTAGCAAGCGATTCCAATCTGTTACGGCGCAATGGGACGGAGTTTATCAGCAAAGTCCGAGCTTCGACCGCAAGTATCAGAGTAAGGCACTGCTTAACCGATGCGAAGCCGAGCGAATGGGTTTAGTCCCTAGCCGTCGAAGAGAGCAATAGGGAGTGCGATCTCAGATAGGCGGTCATGTACTGAGTCTCACGTACTATCAAGCCCAAACAGGTTTGTGAGTTCTGCGAGAGTTTGAGCTTTAAAGATCAGTTCTCAGGGGTGATGATCGGCTCAGGGCTGGTATCGGTAGCCAATTTCAAACGGTCAGCTTTACTGACGTACGTAGACTTGCGGCGCGGTGCCAATTTAGCACTGGCCTTTTTTGCATGAGCTTTTAGTAACTGCTTTATTTTTTTCTGACGGTTCATAGGTTGTACTCGGGATTTTGATTTCGCGAATGATATCAGCTTAAAGTCTTCAACCAGATCCCTAGGGCGCCCGCCAATATGCGTCTTAACAGGAAAGGGTAGTTTTTTTGCACTCAACGCAAGTGGCATTCTCGCTAAGGACAGGCATGGACATTCGATTGGCACAAACAGAAGACTGGATGCTATTAAAACAGGTTCGGCTTGCAGCGCTTTTAGACACACCGACAGCATTTGGCGTGAGTCATCACACGGCGGTTGATTACACTGACGAGCAATGGAGGGAGCGTGCCTCGCCAGAAACTAGGACGCAGTTTTGGTTAGCCATTAAGTGTGGTGAGCCTATAGGGATGGTCGGCGCCGGGGTGAGTGAAATGAACCGCTACAACCTGATAGGTATGTGGATCGAGCCCCAATCAAGGGGCTCTGGCGCAGCAGCGCGTTTGGTTGATGCGCTTAAGTCTCGCGCGTTGCAGCTGGGGCATAAGCACGTCTACCTAGATGTATCCCCGGAGAATGCAAGAGCCGCCAGCTTTTACCTAAAGCAAGGTTTTGTCTTTATGGATGAATGGGAGCCATTAATGAGTCATCCCCATATCATGGTGCAGACAATGTGTTGGTCACACTGCTGACAGATGCTCATAAAGAATTGTGGCACCGACGATCATCAAGACAACGCCGCCGATGACCTCTGCGCGCTTACCTACTACGGTGCCGAGTACACGGCCCAACATCACACCAATAGTGACCATAACGGTCGTGGCCAAGCCAATAGCTGCAGCGGCAACCAAGATGTTTACGTTCACAAACGCGAGCCCGACACCTACGGCCAGCGCATCAATACTTGTGGCAAAGGCGGTGACAGCCAGTATGAGAAAGGAATGCTGGTTGGGTTTATCTTCTTCTGCCTCTTCGGGCTTCATACCGTTATGGATCATGTGCAAACCCAGCACTAAAAGCAGCGTGAACGCAATCCAGTGATCCCATGCCTCAACGTATTGGGTGGCGACTTGGCCAATCCCCCAGCCCACAATTGGGGTGATGGTTTCAATCACCCCAAAGATCAGGCCGGTACGCAGGGCTTCGATAAAACGCGGTTTGTGCAGGCTCGCGCCCTTACCAATGGCCGCTGCGAAAGCGTCCGTCGACATGGCCAGAGCGAGGAAGATGAGGGAGATCGGGTTCACGGTTAACGTCCAGTCGGGCTATGAGTCAACGACACAGCCACGCGCCCGACTTTAGGCATGGATGCATCGTTGGTCTCGCCAACCAGAAGGTGTTCGCACCACGGCTTGCAGCCGAGAATGTTGATGCGAACGCTCTTTAACCGTGGTCAAGAGCAGGCTACTCCCCAACAAGGGCGGCCACTATAGCCACGTAAATGTGAAAAAACATTAATTTTTTTTGGATTGGCTTGATGAACTGGCGTGTTGAAGGCTGGTAGTAATGAGGGGCCAGCGGTTCGCGCAGAGTAATAAAGGTCATATCTATATACGCTTTTTCCCAGTGCAGTCGGTGTAACGTCGCTCCTTATTCACCAGCAATAAGGATATTGCCCATGATCGTTACATCAGATGAGTCACACATCACAGCACTTGCTGAATCGTCCAAACTCCAACAATTGCAGCAACAGTTTGAGACAGACCCGGGGCTGCGTGTCATTCAAAAGAATTTGCCCAATGCTTTCAGCCAGGCTTCGGCCGAAGACCTCGAGGGCTACAGGCGTGCGTTACGGGCCAGTAGACGCGCAAGGGCCGAGCTGAAACAGCGGCTCAAACCTCTTAAAGGCCTGTCCGATTTCGCCAGACCTCTGTTGCAACAAGCGTTGGACGCCCGCTTTGGGCCAGGATTAGAGCCTGACACCGACACGTTGTTTCATCCCACGACCAGGCCCAGCGGTGCTACTGGGCCTGCTACGCGGTTGACCTTGCTGGAAGCCGCTCTGCATAACTTTGAACGTGCAGAGTCTAGTAGTGGCGGGTTTCCGAACGTTGCCTCGATCAATAAAGGTGCTGCGGGGAAACACCCCAAAAGCATTCGGCCCGAAGACTTCGCTGACCTTTGCCGACACTTGAATATCGGCAGGAAATATCAGGATCACCTACACGATGTGCTGCAGCCAGCCTTACCGCCGGGAGATTCGCCGGCTGGCCCGCGACACAGTGTCCAAAAAATCATCACTGCTAACGACCAAGCAGATATGGAGCTGTATGCCCGGGCCGCGTGTTTACGCAAAGATATCAGTGCATCAGCCCTGGCGGCGGTGCTGGATGTGATTAAGCGTGGTTCTAACGCGATGTTCAATGATTTGCCGGTCGCGTTCGAATACATACAACTGTTTGGAGTCGAAATTCCGCGTGTTGTCATTATCAAACCACGAGCGACCTGGACACTCACTCAAGTTCCACTGGTGCTCTATGTTGCCCAAGACCCACGTACACCCTTTAAAGAGTTCGCCACCCGGACTGAACTTGAGGATGACCTGCGCAGTCGCTTGATGAGCAAATCCTATAAGGTATTTTTTGCCCGGCTTATGGGGGAGCGGGTCAGGGCGCAGTTTTTCAGTCAGTTAAACCGGCACTTGCTTAAGCTGGTTCCCACGGACGGTGATTGGTTCACCAAGGGCTTATGGCACCACGCGCCCGATCATAATGCCGATCTGCGTTTAGAAACCTGGCCGATAGACGAGGAACTGCTCCCAAGGTTTTATAGGCAGCAGATTGATTTGATCAAGGACAATGCGAGATTTGTGGCGGTGCCGACGGAGGACGAAGACGCCAAAAGCCGTCAGGAGCGTTTACAGGCCTGGTTCTCTATTGGCATGAATATCGCCAATGTCGCTTCGTTTTTGGTGCCAGTGCTTGGCCAGATAATGATGGTGTACGCCACGGTTGAATTAGTGGGCGAGGTGTATCACGGCCTTGAGGATATTTCTGATGGCGACTTTGAAGAAGGTTTTGATCATCTACTCAGCGCCGGAGCGAACATTGCGTTCATGGCCGCTCTTGCCACGGCTGCTCACGGCGCCATACCTCCCGAACCACCGCCCATCACCAGCAACAACTTTGTAGGGCAGGTGGTGCCTATCACGCTTGGCAATGGCCGGGTACGCCTGTGGAAGCCTGACCTTGAACCGTTTCAATCGAACATTGAAGTGCCCAGTGACGCCCGCACCGACCTCAGCGGCGTGTTTGAGCAGAATGGGAAAAAGTACCTGAGCATTGATTCGCGCCAGTACGAAGTCACGCTTAACAAGACTTTGAATAAATGGCAGATCAAACATCCTTATCCAGATGCTTCGTTTGCTCCCACGCTTGAGCACAATGGCGTAGGGGCTTTCCGTCACGCGGGGGAGTCGCCTCAAGAGTGGGCGAAGGAAAAGTTGTTCAAACGCCTTGGTCATTCGGTGTCGGGCTTGTCGGACACCGCTGCAGAACAGATATTAAGCGTCGTTGATGTTGATGAAGTGCTGTTGCGTCAGGTTCACGAACACAGCGCCATCCCGCCGGGGCAACTGCACGACACGGTCAAGCGTTTTCAGCTGGATGCGCGTCTTGAAAATACTCCCATTGAGCGATCTGGCAACACGCGCGCCGAGCTTTTCGAGCAGCAATACGCTGCCAGTGAAGTATCGGACGATCCACAAGTTCAGTTAATACAACGCCAGTTTCCTACTCTGCCAACAGCTGTTGCAGAAGACTTAGTGGCCAGCTTAACCCCAGAGGAAATGCCTGATTTTCTCGGCGCAGACCGTATTCCGATGCATATCAGCGAAGCGGCTGTATGGCAGCAACGCCAAACTCGGCTGAATCGCGCATTTGAGGGCTTTTATTTGGACTCTGTGATCAACGCTGACACCGAAACCCTCAGCCTGCGCCTGCTGGAGAAACTCCCCGGCTGGAGTGGGCATGTACGGCTTGACGTGCGCCAAGGTTCACCGCGAGGTGCGTTGCTGGACAGCATCGGCAATCCATTTGCGACTGATTTTAAAATCCTGGTCAAATCCAATGGTCGTTACCAGGCATTAGATGCCTTGGGTAATGAGCTTAATGGCATCCACAAAGTGGGGAATAACCTATGCGATTCAATCCTTCACGCCCTGCCTGATCCATCACGCAGGGCCTTGGGTTTTCCACACGTCGGGCAAGGCCCCGAACTGAACGCCGCGTTGGCAAAACTAGCCATGACGGATCGCGAGCAGGCATCGCGCCTTCTTGGCATGCGCACCACCCGGCTCAAGTTCAACCTGCCTGAGCGGATGAAACAAGGCCGATTGGGCTATTTCTTGAGCGGTAGGGGGCAATTGCCTGAGTTTGTCAGTGACGATTACTTTTTGGACCGCATCAGCTTGCTTGAACTGAACGCCGGTTTGGCACAGGACGTACTGGCGGGCTTTCGTCGCGAAGGGATGTCCAATGCAGATATCAGGGCTCGGCTCGATGTGCTTTACGATGAGCGTCGGGCACTGCGTATCAGCCTCGACCAATGGTCCCTGACATCCAGTGAACTGTTAAATCCAACGGATAACAGGATGCAAAGTTGGTCACGAATCGGTGAGGCCATTCTTCAACATTGGCAAGCTATCAATTTTCCCGGTGCGCCTTCTGGTGTGGCCTTGCGCCTGGAGGACGTGCAATTGGGTGATTTTCCCGGGCAACTTCCTGAGTTTTTTTATTCGAGGGTTGAGCGCTTGCAACTCTCTAATGTAGTTGCCCATCCTGGCGAGCCAGGTTCTTGGCTGGGAGGCACACTCCTGGAGTCAGAGGTGCTTGGGAGGTTTTTGGGCCGTTTCTCGCACATCACGGCATTGGAAGTCAGCAATCCGGTGTCATCAGAGCTGCGCTCCAGCTTCAGTTGGGGGCATAACCTGCCCCGAGAGGTTTGTACTCAACTTCCTCGTTTAAGGGAGCTGAGCCTGATCAATCAGAACGTGAGTATTAATGCCCAAACGCTGAACCGTTTTGGTCAGATGCAGTACCTCGAAACCCTTGATCTGAGTGGGAACTCAAGCATGTTGGGCCCTGTAAGGGGGCCTATTCATCTGAGTTTGAGGCGACTTGGACTTGATCGTATCGGGCTGGTTCATTGGCCAGACTGGCTCACCGAGTTGCTACCCAATCACATTGGTGAAGTGTCATTAGTCGACAATCAGATTGCTAACTTGCCGAGTGAATTGATGCGTACTGATGTTCAATCAGGGCCAACTTCGCTAATCAGGCTGCAAGGTAATCGACTGTCACGTACGGAGATGATTGAAGCGAGTCTGTATGGAGCGTCATCACATCGTGCTGTCAGGATTGATCCAGGCGCACCCGCCGAGCTTCACTCGCGCATTGATCTTTTATTGCGTGAGCAAGCTGAAATAGAAACAGTGCTCGATGAATGGGCTCACGCCTCAACCTCGCGCCAACCGTTGAGTGCTGCAGCTATCAGCGAGCGGCAAGCGCTTGGCGTGGCGTTGCTTGAGCACTGGCGCGGCAGTGTGGCAGGTCGTGCTTCACGCGCGATTCTTATTGATTCGGTCGTGCTTGCAGAGTTTCCTCAACATTTACCCGAGACGTTCTATCGCAACACCAGTGGTCTGTTCCTGCGAAATGTAGTGACCGATAACCAGCAGTTAAATGTTTTTTTGTCCAGATTTTCAGAACTCAAAAACCTGACGATGGTGGGGCATAGTTTGCCTATGACCGCGCCTCCTCAGGTGTTGGGCGAACTGGAAAATCTCAATACGCTGGCCCTGATTGATCAAGGCATGCTGATTGACCAAACCTCAATGGAGTCTCTAAGCAGCCTGAGGCAAGTCAGGAACTTGGATTTAAGCGACAACACGTTAGGTGAAATCACCTTCTCGCCAGCTCTTGACCGTCATTGGGAAACCTTGACGTTGGATAACGTAGGCATCAGTGCTTGGCCTCATTGGCTTGACTCTCTTTTGCCGGGCAGTATTGATGTGCTGTCGCTTGAAGGAAATCAACTGACGGAACTGCCCGAAGACATCGTCAGAAATCGACGTAATGAAGCCGCGCATACCGAAATCTCGCTGGGCGGTAACCCTCTGTCGCGCGACACAATGATCCGTGCCCATACCAGTGAACGTGACAATTTTCGATCCTTTGGCTTTTATATGGACTTGCCCGCCGATATTCGCGCAATGCCTCCCGAACGTGCATGGTCCTCGGGAGAGTCAGAGGGGGAGCAAGGATCGAACATTGAATATGATTCCGAATCCAGTCATCACAGCCACGGGGCTACTGGAGCCGAGTTTGCGACTCCAGCAAGCGTCGATCAGTGGCTTGAAGGGACCGCGCAGGAGCGCCTTGAGCAACAGGCCGTGTGGGGGCAGGTGGAGTCGGCCGGTGATGCATCACAGCTCTTGGCCTTGATTGGGCGTTTGCGCGAAACCGCTGACTACCTGAGAGGCCGGGCTGCATTGGGCCAACGGGTATGGCATGTGCTGGGGGCTGCTGCAAAAGATCCGCAGTTGCGCCAACTGCTCAATACGATGGCGCAAGAGGCGATTGCCAGCCGAACCTGTGGGGACGGTGTGCGCTTGGAGTTCAATCAGATGGAGGTTCAAGTATTTGCCATCGATACGCTGCGTGACATTCCAGCGCTGGAGCGGGGGCCAAACTTGTACCGTCTGATGCGCAGGTTCTTTCGTTTGGATGAAGTCGATCGTCTCGCTCGGATCAATGCCGGCGGCAGGGATCAGGCTGAAGTTCGTTTAGCGTATCGCTTGAGGTTGGCCGAGCGCCTGGATCTACCGTTGCCCCCCGCACGCATGCTTTATCGCACAGCGGCCGCGGTGACAGAGGACGAGCTGCTGAATGTTGAAGGCTTAGTGCTGGCCAGTCAGGACAGCCCTACGTTTTTGGCCAACATGGTGAGCCGGGATTCTTGGATCGCGTGGTTACACGAGGCGTACGCCTCAGAGTTTGCTGAACTCAATGCCACCTTTCAGAGCGAAAGGGCACGGGTTGAGGACGATTTTCCAGAGCTTGAAGGCGCGTATTTTGCGCGGATCGAAGCCCTTGCCGCCGAGCAAAAAAGCCGTGAGGCGCAATTGATGGAACAACTGACTTATCGGGAGGGTATGAAGTACAACGGCTGATTCGTTTTACCGGTGCTTGTGGCGCCGTAAGGCTCAAACGCCGGCACTGCTATGCAGGGCGGGCGTTTGAGCATATAAAGCCTAAGGTTGAGCGAGGGGTAACGTAAGGCCCAGTGTTCAACTCATCTGCCTTTGGTCGTAACCCTGCTGGCCACCAAACGTGGTTGGCAGTTGAGGTAGGTCGAGGATTTTAGCCAGCGTTGGTCTGGATACCAGGCAAACATGAATTGACCGTCCTTGAGTTTATCGACCACCTGACGCGCCACTTGTGGTCGCACAGCCGGGCAGCCCAGGCTGCGGCCGATGCGCCCCTGACGTTCACTCCATAGCGGATTTACATAGTCAGCAGCGTGAATAACGATGGCCCGTTCACGGGCGCGGTCATTAATACCGGGCTCCAGACCGTCCATGCGTAACGAATAACCGTGGCTGCCGTTGTAGCTTTCTTGGGTGCGGAACAAACCAAGGCTGGACTGGAAGCTGCCTTCGCTGTTTGAGAATTGAGTGGCAAAATTTTCGCCGGACTTTTGCCCGTGAGCGACTAGATCACGCAGTACCAGCTTCTTTTTCGTCAAATCGAAAATCCACAAACGGCGTGCTGTGGAGGGTTGCGAGTAATCAATAACAGCTAGGTGCTGTGCCTGTTGGGCGCCATTATTGACGGCGCACTGCATGGCGCTTAAGGCACTTTTTAATGCTTGGGGATTGAGTTCTGGAGCCGCCTGGGACAGGCTGTTGAGCAGTAAAGGGCTAGAAGCATTAGCGGCGTACGCCGGGCTGCAGATGGCGCCCAAGGCTGTAACTGCCAGACAAAGCCGGCGAAAAAAGGTCAGCATGTGATGAAAATCCCCCTGTTGATAGAGCGTCTGTAATCGCATCGGTACCGTGGCAACCTTGTTTAAGATGCTAGCCTTACGGTGTTTTGCGACTGCGCATGCGGTTGACTTTCAACCTGATACTCATGGACTGGAGTTAAGCAGTTGTTCAAAAAACACGCATATTACTTCAGCATCGCCTTGCTCGCTGTGCCACTGGTCGCGATGGCAGAGCCGTTGCCCATTGATACCGCTAACCCACTCCAATTGGCGCTTACTCAATTACCGCAGGCGTGCCCGAGTTTGGCAGCGCATGTGGACGCGCCGACACAGCAGTTGTTGCAGGCGTTTTATCAAGCACAGAACTATCAGCAGATATGGTCTGTCGATGGGCGTTTGATCGATCTGCAGTCGGCCTTACCGACACTGGCGGATGATGGCCTGGACCCGCGCCACTATTCATTGCCTAAGGCCAATGGGCTGTGTGCTGATATAGAAATCAGCCAGCGTTATTTGCAAGCTTTACAGGATTTGCATTACGGCCGTTTGAACCAGTCGCGTTTGGAGCCGGTATGGCATGCCACAGAAGTGCCCCGTGATCGGCAAGCCGAGATTCTGGCCATCGCTGAACCGGGCCTGCACAACGTGGCACAGGCTTTCGAGCAGGCGCGGCCTACTCTTGAACTTTATAAAAACCTGCGCCGGGTTTATGCCCAGCAACGACAGCTACCCTTGGCGCAATGGCAACCCCTGCCAAGCGGCCCTTTGCTGCGTCCAGGTATGCAAGATGCGCGGGTTCCGGCGTTGGCCCAACGGTTGCTGAGTGAGGGCTACTTGAATCATCAACCTGTATTGAGTGCCAATACCTACACTGATGAACTGGCGGCGGCGGTAAAAAGTTTTCAGCTCAGCCATTCGCTGCAAGCCGATGGTGTGATCGGTGAGGGCACGCTGAAAGAGATGAACGTCAGCCCCTCAGTACGGCGTGAGCAGATGCGCATTAATCTGGAACGTTTTCGCTGGATGGCTCAGGATTTTGAGCCCACCAGTTTGCTGGTCAATGTGCCCGCCGCCCATTTGACTGTTTATCAAAACGGTATGCCCGTTTGGCAAACCCGCACCCAAGTTGGGCGTGCCGATCGCCAAACGCCTTTGCTCAAATCCAGGGTGACACGCCTGACCCTGAACCCAACCTGGACCATCCCTCCGACCATTTTTCGTGAAGACAAACTGCCGCAAATTCGTCGTGATCAATCGTTTCTGAGCAGGCACGACTTGCAGGTGCTCGACAGCCGCGGGCAACCTATCGCGGCGCACAATGTTGATTGGGATCGCCCGGGCAACATTCTTCTGCGTCAGGGCGCTGGCCCACGAAATCCATTGGGGAAAATAGTGATTCGCTTCCCTAATCCGTTTGCTGTGTATTTGCACGACACGCCCAGTCAAGCGCTGTTCAGTAAAGGCCCAAGAGCTTTCAGTTCGGGTTGCGTGCGGGTTGAGTCGGTTTTTGAACTGCGTGATTGGCTGGTCAGCCCAGCCGAAAAAGTGCGCACCGAACAGTTGCTGAGCACCGGCCTGACCCATGAGTTTCGGCTGGGTACACCGGTTCCCATTCTGATGACGTACTGGACTGCGCAAGCGGACGAAAACGGCAAAGTTGTGTTTGCCCCCGATATTTACGACAGAGATCGCGCCTTGATTGCTGCACTGGCCAACACGCGCTAACCCATAAGCGCAGAAGCGGGCGGGCGCTTGTCGTCCGGTCAAACCTGCCTCTACTATGCAACGCCCGATTATTGACCGTGGAGTGATGCGTATGGACAGCTGGCCAGATTCACGTTTTATCGAGCTGGTGGGTATCAGCGCGCCAATTATTCAGGCGCCTATGCTAGGTGCTGGCGCACAGATGATGATTGGCGTTGCCAAGGCGGGTGGGCTGGGCTCTTTGGCGTGCGCCACGCTGAGTCTGGAGGCCATTCGCGCTGAGGTTCAGACCTTTCGAGATGCCTGCGACCAGCCGCTGAACCTGAACTTCTTTTGTCATCCAGCCCCGCAATATGACGAGGCCCGCGCTCAGCAGTGGAAGGCACTGTTTAAGCCCTATTACACGCAGCTGGGGGTGGATTTTGATGCCCCAACCCCGGTATCGAGCCGCGCGCCCTTTGATGAAGCGACTTGTTTGTTGGTGGAAGAGTTACGCCCGCAAGTGGTCAGCTTTCACTTTGGCCTGCCGTCGCCTGAATGGGTTGCTCGCGTAAAAAACAGCGGCGCGAAAATCCTCAGCTCCGCCACCACGGTTGAAGAGGCTCAGTGGCTGGAGCGCAATGGCTGCGATGCCATTATTGCGATGGGCCTTGAAGCCGGCGGTCACCGGAGCATGTTTTTAAGCAGTGAGTTGAACACTCAGCTAGGAACATTGGCTTTAGTCCCGCAGATTGTTGATGCGGTATCAGTGCCGGTGATTGCAGCGGGCGGCATCGCCGATGCGCGTGGGATAGCGGCGGCATTTGCCTTGGGTGCAAGTGCCGTGCAAATCGGTACTGCTTACCTGTTTTGCCCGCAGGCCAAACTGGCTCAGCCCCATTACCGCGCCCTGCGCGAGGCCGGTTCGAGTGATACCGCGCTGACCAACCTGTTTACTGGGCGGCCTGCACGCGGCATCGTTAACCGCGTGATGCGTGAACTGGGGCCGATCAACCCTTTGGCCCCTGCGTTTCCTTTGGCGGGCGGGGTGTTGTTGCCACTCAAGGCCAAATCTGAGCCAACAGGCAGTGGCGACTTCATCAACTTATGGGCAGGGCAGAGCTTTGCACTGAGCCCCGGGCGTCGTGCCGAACTGTCATCCAATGCGCTGACCCAATGGTTTATTGACGATTTTTTTGCTCGCTCCAACGACCCGCGCTGAGCAAGCTTCATTAGGTGCTCGGGGCTGCGTGAAGGTAGCCAATGTGGCTGGCGTGGGTTGAGGCGCGAATTAGCAACACAATGGCGCCAACCACAGGCAAACACACCAGCAGCAACCCATAACGCAACGATTCAACGCCAAACAACGGTTGCAGCGCATCACTGAACAACCCGGCCAGCAAAGGGCCGACGCCGATACCCAGCAGCGTTGAAATAATGGTCTGCAAGGCCATTGCCGTGCCTCGACGGTTGGCTGGGACTAATTGGGTGACCAAGTTATAAGACGGGGCCACCCACCACACCACGAAAAAGCTATAAAGCGCACACCAGAGCATCGAACTGGGAATGGGAACCCCTGCCCAGTGTGTCCAGACCGTGTTGGGCCACAGCAGGTAGGCGAACAGGGCTAGGGTTGCGGCCAAATGCCCAATGATTGGAATGCCCACTTGCCAATGCGGGTTGCGCGGTGTCAGGTGATCGCTCAGCCAACCGCTGAATAACCCGCCCACCCCGGCAAAACCACCGCCCACAACTCCCGCCAACAAACCGGCGTGTTGCAGTGATAAGCCATGGGAGCGCACCAGAAAGCTGGTGTTCCACATGCCGATGGCATACGAGCTGAGTGTGGTCAAACCACCGGCCATGATCAGGCAGCGGAAAGCCGGTAATGCCCAGAGCTTGCGCGCTTCATGGCTCATGCTTTGCAACGGATGCTCTGCATGAGCATTGGCCAGGTCCCAGCGGCCTCGGGCGGGGTCTTTGACCACAAAACCCAGCAAGCTTGAAAACAACAACGCGGGCAAGCCAATCACGATAAACGCTGTGCGCCAGCCATACTGCTCGACCACCCAAGCGCCAAGGCTCAGGCCAATAACGGCCGAAAAGGTCGGTGCTGCGGTGAAGCAGCTAATGGCAAATGAGCGTCGGTGGGGCGGGTACAAGTCGGCAATAATCGACATCGAAGCCGAGGTGGTAGGGGCCTCACTCACAGCAACGGCCATGCGCGCCAGCGCCAATACCAAAAAGCTGCCTGCCAGACCACACGCCATTGTTGCCACAGCCCATAAAAGACAGGACATCGCCAGCAAGCGGGTGCGCGACATGCGATCAGCCAAGCGCCCGGCTGGCAACCCTAGCAGCGCGTAGACACCGGCAAAGGCCAGCCCGGAAATCAGCCCCATCGCGGTATCGCTGACCCCGAATTCGTTTTTGATGGGCTCAATCATGACCGCCAGAATCTGGCGCCCAACAAAGTTGTCGGCAAACACAACGGCCAGCAATAACAGCAACCCGTGGCTGCGCCAGCCGACCTGAGTAGTGGACATAATGAGCTTCCCAATCACCTAAAAACGACAAAGGCGCTGACGCGCAATGCGCCAGCGCCTTGGCTAGTCACGTGGCTTACGCCCGTTGGCGGGCCAGGGTCATGGCAGTGTCTTCGATCATGTCTTCCTGACCTCCGACCATGCCGCGGCGTCCCATTTCCACGAGAATCTCCCGGGCCGGTACGCCGTACTTTTTCTCGGCGCGTTTGGCGAATAACAGGAACGAGCCGTACACCCCGGCATACCCCATCGTCAGCGCATCGCGGTCACTGCGGATAGGGAAGTCCATAATCGGCACCACCAGATCCTCGGCCACGTCTTGAATGCCAAACACGCTAACCCCGGTTTCGATGCCCATGCGATCACATACAGCCACCAGAATTTCCATGGGAGTGTTACCCGCCCCAGCCCCCAAGCCTGCGGCTGCTGCGTCAATCCGGGTGGCGCCAGCTTCAATCGCAGCGATGGAGTTTGAAACGCCCATCGACAGGTTGTGATGGCCGTGAAAGCCGATTTCAGTGTCTGGGTGCAGCGCTGCGCGCATGGCGGCCACTCGGGCCTTGATGTCGTGGGGCAGCATGTAACCCGCAGAGTCGGTCAGGTAAATGCAGTTGGCGCCGAAGCTCTCCATCAGCTTGCCTTGCTTGACCAAGCCCTCGGGGCTGTTCATATGCGCCATCATTAAAAAGCCCACGGTATCCATGCCCAGCTTGCGCGCGTAAGCGATGTGCTGCTCCGACACATCCGCTTCGGTGCAATGGGTGGCCACACGGATGGTATTAACCCCCAGCTCATAGGCCATTTGCAGGTGATCGACGGTGCCGATACCCGGTAGCAACAGGGCCGACACCTTGGCTTGCTTCATCATCGGGATCACGGCCGACAGGTATTGCTCATCGGTATGTGCCGGGAAACCGTAGTTCACTGAACTGCCGCCCAATCCGTCGCCGTGGGTCACTTCAATCAGGGGCACACCCGCCGCATCAAGCCCGCAGGCGATGTCTTTCATTTGTTGCAGGCTGATCTGATGACGCTTGGGGTGCATGCCGTCGCGCAGGCACATGTCATGCACGGTAATTTTTTTGCCGCGAAGATCCATGATCAACTCCTTATACGAGGGCAGGTTGCGGGGATGAGGCTTTGAGTTGCAGTTCGCCCTTGAGGATCTCCTCAGCAAACATTTCAGCCGTACGGGCGGCAGCGGCGGTCATGATGTCCAGGTTGCCCGCGTATT
Source organism: Pseudomonas sp. E315 (assembly GCF_055406205.1). Classification (NCBI taxonomy): domain Bacteria; kingdom Pseudomonadati; phylum Pseudomonadota; class Gammaproteobacteria; order Pseudomonadales; family Pseudomonadaceae; genus Pseudomonas; species Pseudomonas sp. E315. Next base: position 590,682 of record NZ_JBUZPJ010000001.1, read on the forward strand.
TGGGCAGGTAGTCGCCCAAGCCTTCGACTTCCATGAAAATCGACACTCGGTTACCGTCGAACACAGGGCCGTTCACCAGCTTGTACCCCGGCACGTACTGTTGAACTTGCTCGATCATGTTGGCAATCGCTAGGCTGATCGCGGCTTGGTCCGGCTCGGTTTCGGTCAGGCAATGCACGGTGTCACGCATAATCAACGGCGGCTCCGCCGGATTGACGATGATGATCGCCTTGCCTTTTTTGGCACCGCCCACCTGCTCAATGGCACTGGCGGTGGTACGAGTGAATTCATCAATGTTTTTGCGGGTGCCGGGGCCAACCGATTTGGACGCCGCCGTGGCGACGATTTCGGCATAACTCACCGGTTGTACGCTGGACACTGCCGCCACCAGCGGAATGGTTGCTTGACCGCCGCAGGTCACCATGTTGACGTTCATGGCGCCGCGCTTGAGATTGGCTTTCAGATTCACTGGAGGCACGCAATACGGGCCGATAGCGGCCGGGGTCAGGTCAATCATCAGCACCCCCAGTTCGTTGAGCTTGCGGCTGTTTTCAGCGTGGACATAGGCCGAAGTGGCATCGAAGGCAATCTGAATGTTGTCTTCCAGCACATGTGGTAACAGCCCGTCGACTCCGTCGCTAGTGGTTTTGAGGCCCATCTCGCGGGCACGGCTCAGGCCTTCGGAGGTGGCGTCGATACCCACCATCCACACCGGTTCCAACACATCACTGCGCAGTAATTTGTACAGCAGATCAGTGCCGATATTGCCCGGTCCGATCAGGGCGCATTTTATTTTTTTACTCATGGGAAGGCTCTCGAACGGGAGGATAGGAAGCCGCTGTCAGGGCACAAAGCGCAGACGGGCAGAGCCCAGACCGCTGAGGGTCAGGCTGACTTCATCTCCGGGTTGCACCGGCACCAGTGGTGCCAAGGCCCCGGAAAGGATGATTTCGCCCTTGCGAAACGGTATGTCGAACTTGCCCAGCGTATTGGCCAGCCACGCCACGGCCTCACAAGGATGGCCTTGTACTGCTGAACCAAAGCCGTGGCCGGCGGGTTGGCCATTTTTGAGCAGGTGCAACTCGACCTTGGCCAGGTCCACCTCGCGCGGGTCGATACGTTGCTCGCCAAGGGCAAACACGCCACACGAAGCGTTATCGGCCACGGTGTCCTGAATCCGGATTTTCCAATCGGCAATACGCGAATCGACAATCTCAAAACACGGCACCACCCATTGACTGGCAGCCATCACGTCGTCAGCGGTAATGGCGGTGCCATGCAGGTCTTCACCCAAAATAAAGGCAATTTCGCCCTCGGCTCGGGGCTGTACCAAACAGTGAGCGTTGAAGCTCACATCGCTGTCATCGGTTACCTGCATGCGATTGGTCAAAAAGCCAAAGTCAGGCTGATGCACATCGAGCATTTCTTGCACGGCGCGACTGGTCACGCCAATCTTTTTGCCCACCACCAGCTCGCCCAAGGCTTCCCGACGCTGCAAAAAGCGCAGCGAAATCCGGTAAGCCGTTTCCAGCGTCAAGTCTGGGTAACGCTGGGTCAGTGGCTGCACACTGCGCCGCTCACGCAAGGCGTGAAACAGCTCATCGCCCAATGCTTCAATCAACTGTGTGTCCATACGTGCTCACTCTAAAAGTCTTGAATCAACCCGGCCACACACTCGACTCGGCGCCACCGTCCACTTCCAGGATCTTGCCTGTCACCCAACGTGATGCCGGGCAAGCCAGATACAGCGCCGCCGCTGCTATGTCTTCGGTTTCGCCAAGACTTTGCAGGGGCGTGGCTTTGATCATGCCTTCACGCATTGCCACGGGCAGCACGCGGTTCAAGGCATCGGTCAGGATCGGGCCGGGGGCGATGCCGTTTACCCGCACTAATGGAGCGAAGTCCTGTGCCAGCAAGCGGGTCATGTGACTCAACGCTGCCTTGGCCGTGCCATAGGCGCTGAACTGGGTTTGGGCGTAGCGCGCCGCGCCCGAGGTGATGTTGATGATGTTGCCGATTCCGGCGTCGCGCATGTGCGGGACGCACAGTTGGCTCAGGTGATAGGCCGAGGACACGTTAAAACGCATGATTTCTTCAAAGCGCTCAACGCTTAGCGTCAGCGGATCATTAGGGCCGGCCCCGCCTGCGTTGTTCACCAGGTGGGTGATGCGGCCCATCTGTTCGCGGGCTTGAATGATCAACGCGGTGCGCTGCTCGGTGTTAGTGACGTCGCAACTGATGGCCAGGGCGCGGCGGCCTAGGCTGCGAACTTCTTCAGCAACGGCTTCTACGTCGTTCAGGGTGCGTGCCGCGAGCACCACATCAGCCCCCGCGTGGGCATAAGCTAGGGCAATCGCGCGGCCAATTCCGCGCCCGCCGCCCGTGATGACCGCCACAGAGTCAGTCAGGGTGAAACGCTCAATAATGTTCATAAATAAACCTATTCCTTAGTGATTCAGAACCCTCGTCATAGTCAAGGCTTAACGCGGCGCCCACAAATCAGGCAAGCCAGGATCGCTGGCCGCAATCAAGCGCTTGAGCAACACCTTAAGCGCTTGAGCGTCACCGGGGCCAAGTTTGGCTGAGATGCTCTCTTCAACTGCTTTGGCCAGCGCGAGCTGCTGCAACGACGTTTCTCGACCATTGGCCGTCAGCACATAACGTGGTTCTTGGGCGCTGCCTTCAACGGCAACCAGATTTTGCCGTTCAAGGAAGCGCATGCTCGCGGCCGTGACCACGTGCCCGGTGTAACTGACGAAGGTGTTGATCTCGGTCAGGCTCAGGTTGTCGCGAATGCACAGCACGGACAGGATAAAAAACGCGTGCTCGTCCAGTTGCTGATTGCTCAGTAAACGGTGCAGGGCATCCAGTAATTGATAGTGGCCGCGCCCCAGTAGATAACCGAGCAGGTCTTCGGTGTAGCTGCATTCTGGCGGTGGCGGGGTGGTTGCCAGTCGCAACTCGCTGCGGGGCTTGCGGGTTGCCAGCGCGTATTGCCCGCTTTGAAAGGCTAGCGGCGCTCGGTCGCTGTGATCAAAGGCCAGCACCTCGCCAACAAAAATCACATGGTCGCCGCCTTCGTATTGAAAAGCGGTGCGGCACTGAAAGCGTGCTGTGCAGTCTTGCAACAGCGGCGCTTCACTGATGCCGTTGTCGAGGTCGATTTCGGCAAACTTGTCCTCGCCCTGCATTGCAAAGCGCCCGGACAGCGGCTCTTGCTCGGTCGACAGCACATGCACGTTCCAGTGCTTGCCCGAGGTGAATACCGGCAGGCTGCGAGCAGACTTGGCCAGACTCCACAGCACCAGAGGTGGGTTTAAAGACACCGAGTTAAAACTGTTCGCGGTAATTCCGATGGGCGAGCCGTCTTGTGCCTGAGTCGTGATGATGGTCACGCCCGTGGTAAAGGTGCCCAACGCGGTGCGGAATGCCTGCGGGTCGAAACTGCTTTGCACTGCCATGATGAACCTCATGGATTGAATTTTCGTGCTGGCAGTATTGGCTTCTGAACAGGGTGCTACATCGTCTTAACGGACTAACGAATCCGGCTGATTATCGTCCGATTGGACGAGGCTTTTAGAGGGGAAAGTGACTAGCGTCGGCCTATCGACTAAACGGTCATTAGCGCACTGCCCTTTAGAGGACTCTTGAATGCCTTGTACCCAAACAACTGCCGAACACTTGTCGAGCGTATTGGCCGCACAGAAAGCCGCTTTTATCGCCGCAGGCCCGGTGACGGCGGCCCAACGTCAGGCGCGCATCCAGCGGGTCATTGAGCTGCTGGTGCGTTATCAGCAGCCGTTGGTTGAAGCAATGGACGCTGATTTTGGGGGGCGGCCTCAAGGCTTTTCGCTAATGAACGACGTGCTCGGTTCGCTGGCCTCTCTCAAATACGCCCGAGATCACCTTGCGCACTGGATGGAGGATGAGCCGCGCGAAGTGTTCCCGCCCTACGATCAGATGGGCGCAAAGGCTTGGGTCATGCACCAACCCAAAGGTACGGTCGGGATTATTGGCACGTGGAACGCACCTTTGTTCACTGTACTCAGCCCACTGGCGTGCGTACTGGCAGCGGGCAACCGGGCGATTCTCAAACCTTCGGAAGTGGTGCCGCGTACCGCCCACGTATTGGCGCAGGCCTTTGCAGACATGTTCGACCCGCTGGACGTTGCGGTTGTGACGGGGGATGAGCAGTTGGCCCAAGTGTTTACTGCGCAACCTTTCGATCACCTGGTTTTTACCGGCAGTACGGCGGTTGCACGCAGTGTGATGCGTAACGCGGCTGAAAACCTTGTGCCGTTGACGCTGGAGTTGGGCGGCAAATCACCGGTGATCATTTCGCGCACGGCTGATTTGGCCAAAGCGGCTTTCAGCATTGCAGTGGCCAAGGCCAACAATGGTGGGCAAATTTGCATCAACCCAGATCTGGTGTACGTCCCTCGCGAGCAACTGGAAGACTTTATCGGTGTGCTGGGCGCGGCCTATGGCGAGCTGTTCCCGCAGATCGATGCTAACCCAGATGTTGTGGCAGTAATCAACGCTCGGCATTTGCAGCGCATTGAGGGTTATGTCGAAGATGCGCGTGCGCGGGGTGCTCGAGTCGAGAGCTTCCCGCAAACCTTGGCTGCCAATGCCGAGCAACGTCGACGGCCTTTACAAGTGGTCATCGACCCGCCGAGCGATAGCCAGATCCTGCATGAAGAGATTTTTGGCCCAGCACTGGTGTTGCTGCCCTATGACCAGCTTGACCAAGTGTTATCTGATATCAACGGGCGCGAGCGACCACTGGCCCTGTATTACTTTGGGCATAGCCCCGAAGAGCAGCAGTACGTGTTGCAACACACGATTTCAGGCGGCGTGACCATTAATGACGTGATGATGCACGCGGCCTTGCACGATGCGCCATTTGGCGGTGTGGGGGCCTCAGGCATGGGGCATTATCACGGCCGCGAGGGGTTTTTAGAATTCAGCCATATGCGCACTGTGTTCAAGGCACCGGCCCATGATCCGCGCCGTGAGTGGGGCCTGTTGCCACCCTATGGCGAGCACTTCCAGCCGACCATGCAATCGATGGTCACCGCAGATTGAAGTGGGCGCTTGCGGTTATCCGCTATTTAAAACAATAAAAAATCGAATCGGAGATGTGCCTTGGATACCCCAGTTTCGTTGTCGGCAGTTACCCCACAAGTCCCATCCGATCACCCTCAGGCCTCAAGCGGTTGGCCGCGCCGTCATGTGCTCAAAGCCGGGGCATTGGCTGTGGGTGCGGGCGTGCTTGGGCGGTTTGCCAGTGCCGCCAGTGGCGTGGCGGTTAGTGCTCAAGACTATGGCGCGATGGACGCCTGGGACATGGCCCGCGCAGTGCGTGCCGGTGAGCTACGCCCCGAAGAACTGCTGGCCGCTGCGATGGCGCGGTGTGATGAGGTTAACCCCAAGGTCAAGGCGGTCAATATGCGCCACGACGACTATGCCCAAGCGTTGTTGAGTGCTCGGCGGACTGCGGGCACAGCCGCCTCGGGCGCCTTGGCCGGGGTGCCGATTCTGATCAAAGATCTCAATACCTACCTGGAAGGCACACCCACCAGTAACGGTTGTCGCCTGTTCAAAGAGGCGCCTGCTGCGCCGCATACCAGTACGTTGATCGCCCGTTATCAGGCGGCTGGAGCGGTACCCTTTGGCAAAACCACCTGCCCGGAGTTTGGGTTAACCACCACCACTGAATCCCTGTTGTGGGGGCAAACCCGCAACCCGTGGAATCTGGCCATGAGCGCAGGCGGGTCATCTGGGGGCGCAGCCTCGGCTGTCGCCGCGGGTATTGTGCCTGTGGCCCATGCCACGGATGGCGGCGGCTCGATTCGTATTCCGGCGTCTTATTGTGGGTTGGTCGGCCTTAAACCTGGCCGCTACCGCACCCCCAGCGGGCCGGGGAAATTTGAAGGCTGGTTTGGGGCCAGCGTGGGTAATGTGGTGTCACGCAATGTGCGCGATATGGCGTTGTTTCTGGATGTGGGGCAAGGGCATGAAGCCGGTAGCCCTTATTGGACGCAGCCGCTGGATCGCCCGTATATCGAAGAGATCGGCATTGCACCGGGGCGCTTGCGCGTCGCTCTGGTGCGCGACTCGCTGACAGGCTCGCCGCTGGACCCCGCCATTGCCAAGGTGCTCGATGACACCGCCAAACGCTTGTCGGCGTTGGGGCATAACGTTGAAGAGCTACGCTTGCAGATTGATCCCCAACAACTGTTCGGCGCACATGGCGCGGTGATTGGCGATGCGTTGCTGACAATGGTGCATGATCGTGAAAAAGTCATGGGCCGTGCAGCCACGGCACAAGATTTTGAAATCATTACCCAAGTGGTGCTAGATCGCGCGCAAAAAGTCACCGGAGAAGGGCTGTACCGGGCACGCCAGTCGTTTGAAACCATTGGCGATTACATGGCGCAGCAGTTCCAGACCTACGACATCCTCCTCTCGCCCGTAACCGCCAACCTCACGCCTGAACTGGGCCTGCTGACGTTGAACCAGTCTTGGGACAGTTACGCCCACAAAGCTATGGGCAGTGCGGCATTTACCGTGCTGGCCAATGTCAGTGGGCAACCGGCGATTTCGTTGCCCGTGGGCATGAGTGACAACGGCTTGCCCATCGGCATGATGTTTACCGGGCCTATAGGAGGCGAAAACGTGCTGTTGCGACTGGCCGCACAGCTTGAACAGGATCGTGCGTGGGCCAAGCTGCCCACTGTTTGAGGCAATGGCGGGGGTGGGCTGAACCTTGATCGTGATTAACCGCCTGCCCGGCTAAGCTGCCTAGTCCGCTTTGACGATGATCACGCTTGCGCCAAGTCGGATTATTCGTCCTACACCGCCCGCGCATTCGCGCAGCGAGAGACTGACGGAGAACAGACGGATGGATCACACACGAGAGAAAAGTCCGATAGAGCTTGAGCTGCTTGAACGTGCGCGCGCACTGATACCGGCGCTAAAAAGCCGCTCGGCGCAGGCCGACAAAGACTGCAAACTACCCAACGAAACCATTCGTGACTTGCAGGAAGCGGGCTTGCTGCGTGCCTTGCAGCCAAAAATGTGGGGTGGCCATGAAGTCGACCTGCGCACCTTCTTTGAAATCCAAATGACATTGGCCGAAGGCTGCATGTCCACCGCGTGGGTGTATGGCGTAGTGGGCGTTCACCCTTGGCAGTTGGCGCGCTACCCCCTTGAGGCGCAGCGGGATGTGTGGGGCGAAGACAGCAGCACTCTGGTGGCTTCGACCTACATGCCGGTGGCCAAAGTCACACCGGTCAAGGGCGGTTATCAAGTCAGCGGTCGCTGGGGGTTTTCTAGCGGCAGCCAGCACGCGCAATGGTGTTTGTTGGGTGGCATTGTTCCGCAAGATGAAATGGGGCCTACCGAGCACGGCACCTTCCTGATCCCGGCCAGCGATTACCGCATTGAGCAAAACTGGGACGTGGTGGGCCTGCGTGGCAGTGGTAGCCACGACATCGTGGTTGAAGACGTGTTTGTGCCAGCACACCGTGTGCAGCGCACCAACAACTACAGCGTTGAAGCCACACCGGGTCGTTTGATCAACACCAACCCCATGTATTCGATTCCATTCGCTCAAGTGTTTGTACGTGCGGTGTCTACCTCGGCCATTGGTGCCTTGCAAGGCGCAATCAACGAATTCTGTGACAACGCAGCCAAACACATTGGCAAACACGGCGCCAAAACGGCGGAAGACCCAGCAGCTCAAGCGGCTGTGGCCGAAGCGATTATCACGGTGGACTCGCTCAAGCTGGTGCTGCTGCGTAACTACAGCCATTTGCTGGCGTTAGCGGAAGCGGGCGAATACCCGGATGTCGAAACCCGTTTGCTGTATCGCTACCAGTCGTCGCACGTCACCAACGTGTGCGCCGATCGCGCCAGCGACCTGTTGCGCTCAATGGCGGGGTCGGGGTTGTACAACACCAACCCGGTTGCGCGTTATTTCCGCGACTTGCATCAGGCCCGCGGCCACATTGCCAATAACGAGGCGGCCTACCGTCGCAGTTACGGCACTGTGCAACTGGGCTTGCCAAACCCCGATCCTTTTGTCTGATTCGCGCTGTTGCTCCAACGGCGTTGATTGACGGGGCCAGCGGTGTGAACGCCGCTGGCCCCGTCACCATGAATTTCTGACCTCAGCGGATGGCATAACAATAATGACGGCTCAAGTTCAGTCTCAATTTAGCTATGACGTAATCATTGTCGGCTCCGGTGCTGGCGCCATGACCTCGGCTGTGTTTGCGGCCGATCAAGGGTTGTCCGTATTGATCGTCGAGAAAAGCGACAAATATGGCGGCACGTCGGCGATCTCCGGTGGCGGTATCTGGATTCCCAACAACCATTACTTCGCGGCCATTGGCGGGCAGGACAGCGCTGAGTTGTCGATGCAATACCTGAAGGCAGCGACAGGCGAACATGGCGATCAAGCGCGGTTGCAGGCGTATCTGGACAACGCAGCGCCCATGATCAAACAGCTCACGGCCAACAGCCGTGTACGTTATGCCGTGGCCGAAAAATACCCGGATTATTACCCGCACTTGCCGGGCGCTTTAGCCGGTGGGCGCACGTTGGACCCTGAACTGTTTGACACCAGTCTGCTAGATGAGGAGCTGCCTAACCTGCGCAAACCTTCGCCGTCTACCTTGCTGATGGGGCGCATCGCCTGGACAGCCCGCGATGCGCATAAGGCAATGGCCCGCAGCTTTGGTTGGCAATGGCTGATTTTCAAACTGATGGCGCGCTACAAACTGGACTTCAAATGGCGGCGAAAAAGCAAATACGACCGCCGCGCTGCCCTTGGCAGCTCGCTGGTGGCCTCGTTGCGACGCTCCTTGATGGACCGCAAAGTGCCGGTATGGCTTAACACCGATTTTCAAGACGTGCTGATCGAAGAGGGCCGCGTGAGCGGGATTAAGGTCAACGCCGGTGGCAAGGTGCTTGAACTTAAGGCCTCGCGTGCCGTGATCTTCGGTTCAGGGGGGTTTGAGCAGAATCAAACCCTGCGCGAGAAATTCTTGCCACAGCCCACCCGCGCCAGTTGGAGCGCCACACCGCCGGGCAACAACACCGGCGCGGCGTTGGAAGCGGGCATCAATATCGGCGCGGCCACAGCCCTGATGGGCTGGGCCTGGTGGGCGCCGACCATTGCCGTGCCCGGCGAAGAAAAACCCCGTGGTGTATTTGCCGAGCGGGCGTTTCCGGGCGCCATTGTGGTCAACAGCCTAGGGCAGCGCTTTGTTAACGAAGCGGCGCCGTATCTGGAATTTGTCGACGCCATGTACACCGACAACCAGAAAACCGGCGGTCGTTCGGTGCCATCGTGGGTGATCTTCGATGCTCACTTTCGTTTCACGTATGCGATGGGGCCGCTGATGCCAGGGCAAGTCGTGCCTGACAGCCGGTTGCGTAAAGAATGGCTCAATACCGTGTACTGGAAGGCCGACAGCCTGGATGCACTGGCTATGCAAATTGGCGTTGAACCCGCCGGGCTCAACAGCACCGTGCAAAAGATCAACGGCTATGCGCAAACCGGTGTCGATCTGGATTTTGGGCGCGGGGGCAATGTGTTCGACCGCTACTACGGTGATAGCAACATCAAACCCAATCCATGCCTGGCACCGCTGCGCAAAGGGCCGTATTACGCCATGCGCCTGGATGCAGGCGATATCGGCACCAAGGGTGGCCTGCTGACCAATCAACATGGACAAGTGGTACGCGAAGACGGCCAACCGATTGCGGGCTTGTATGCCATTGGTAACTGTTCAGCGTCGGTGATGGGCACCAGTTACCCCGGTGCTGGCGGCACATTGGGGCCTGCCATGACCTTTGGTTACATCGCGGCCAATCACATCGCCCGTCACGCTCAAACCACAGCTACTACAACGTGTGAGGCCGCGCTATGAGCCGGACCAGCACCAGCAGTAACACAGACATCCTTGCGCCATTGCGGGTAACCGATCCGGCTCAGCAGCAGTGGCACGACACCTGCGATGTGCTGGTGATCGGTTGGGGGGCGGCTGGGGCTTGCGCCGCGCTTGAAGCTCAGGCCTGCGGGGCGAAGGTGATCGTCGCCGATCGTTTTACCGGTGGCGGGGCCAGCGCTAAAAGCGGGGGCGTGGTGTATGCCGGAGGCGGTACTCGGCAACAGCAGGACGCCGGTTTCAATGACAGTCCGCAGGCCATGTTCGACTACCTCAAGCATGAAACCCAGGGCGTGGTCAGCGATGAGACCTTGCGAAAATTTTGCGCCGAGAGTGTCAGTAACCTCAACTGGCTCGAAGGGCATGGCGCACGCTATGCCCACAGCCTGCCGCCGGGTGGCAAAACCTCTTATCCGTCCGACGGCTACTTTCTGTATTACAGCGGCAATGAGCTGGTGCCTGCCTATGCCGGTGAGCAACCCCCCGCACCACGCGGCCATCGCACAGTGGGCAAAGGCCAGTGCGGAGAGGTGTTATATGGGCATTTGAAAGACGCTTGCTTACGTGCCGGGGTACAACCGCTGTTGCAAGCTGCGGCGCGTCGTCTGGTCATCGACGACAGCGGGCGGGTGATTGGTGCGCAACTTTCGCGAATGCCAGCGGGCACCCGCCAGGCGCAGCTCCATGCGCGGCTGGCCGCACGGGCTGAACGCCTGCAAAACTTCGCGCCGGGGTATTGCGATCGCTTACGCCAACGCGTTAGCCAGTTGGAACACGATCATGCGCAGCCGATCTTGGTGCGAGCCCATCGCGGGGTCATCCTCAGCACCGGCGGTTTTATCTTCAACCGCGATTTGATTCGCGAGCACGCGCCCAAATTTCGTCGCAATTTCAAAGTCGGCGCCACCGGATGTGATGGCAGTGGTTTGCGTTTGGGCCAGTCAGTTGGCGCCCAAAGCGACCGTTTAAGCCGGGTTTCGGCCTGGCGTTTTATCAACCCACCGTTTTGCTGGCCCAAGGGAATTGTGGTTAACACCCAGGGCCAGCGCTTTTGTAACGAGGAAGTTTACGGCGCCACCCTCGGCCAGCCGCTGTGCGAAGAGCAGGGTGGCAATGCCTGGTTGGTGCTGGACAAGCGCTTGCGTAAACAGGCCATTAGCCAAGCTTTGTTTGGTGGCTATTGGTGGTTCCAGAGTTTGCCTGCACTGGCACTGATGCTGCTGCGGGTGCGCAAGGGCCATACCCCCGACCAACTGGCGAGCGCGTGCGGCATGCAGGCCGACCAACTCAATGGCGCGCTGCAGGCTTATAACGCGGCTGCCCGAGGCACCGCGCCAGATGCCTTTGGCAAGTCTCAAGCCAGTCGTCAGGTACTCGACCAAGGGCCGTTTTACGCGTGTGACATCAGTGTTGGCAATCCGGTGTTCCCGCTGGGAGCACTGACCTTGGGCGGGCTTAAGGTTGACGAACACAATGGCGCCGTTCTCGATGACAACGGTCAGCCGATTGCGGGGTTGTTTAGTGCCGGGCGCACCGCCATTGGTGTCGCCTCACACCTCTACATCAGCGGCTTATCACTGGCCGATTGCGTGTTTTCCGGGCGTCGCGCCGGACGTGCGATCAGCGCTGCGGTTGAGCCACAGGCTGACAGTCTGGCCCTTGAGCCCCTATGAAGGAGAACAGCATGAGCGCACGCGTTGAAGGCAAGGTGGCTTTAATTACCGGGGGCGCCAGTGGCGTCGGTCGGGCCAGCGCACAGTTGTTAGCGCGAGAAGGCGCAACCGTGATCATCAGCGATATCGACGTCCCAGCAGGCTTGGCGCTGGCCGAAGAAATCGGCCCGCAAGCGCTGTTCATGGCCCACGATGCGGCCAGCGAGGCAGATTGGGGGCGGGTAATCGACGACATCCGCCAGCGTTTTGGGCGCCTGGATGTGTTGTTCAACAACGCTGGGATATTGCTCAAGGGCGACATTGAGAACACCGATTACGCCGACTGGCAGCAGGTGCAGCGGGTTAACTCTGACAGCGTGTTTCTGGGGTGTCGCGCTGCCATTGGTTTGATGAAAGAGGGGGCGGGCGGCTCGATCATCAATATGTCGTCCATCGCAGGCGTGGCCGGGCGCGACGATTACGCCGCTTACAGTGCGTCCAAAGGCGCAGTGGCCGCACTTTCACGCTCGGTGGCGGTGCTGTGCCGCCGCCGCAAATATCGCATCCGCTGCAACTCATTACACCCGGACGGCATTCTCACGCCCATGACGGTCGAGTCCTTTCCAGCCGGGCTTGACCCTTTGAGTCTGACCATTGACGCCGACCCGATGTTTCGCATGTGTTTGCCCGAAGACGTAGCGGCCAGCGTATTGTTTTTAGCCAGTGATGAGTCACGGGCCATCAGTGGTATTGAGCTGAGGATCGACAGCGGCCAGTTTGTGATGAGTATTTGATATGAACTCACCTGCTTACATTGCTCTGCGCGTGGCGCAAATCGTCACGGAAACCGCCGATTCCCGCTCGTTGGTGTTCGACGTGCCGGCATCGTTGCGCGAACAGTTTCGCTACAAATCCGGTCAATTCTTGACCCTGCGGGTGCCGTTTGAGGGCGGGTGGTTGCCGCGTTGCTACTCGTTATCAAGTACCCCACTGGAAGACGAGCCGCTGCGTGTCACCATCAAACAAGTGCGTGATGGCCGCGCCTCTAACTGGTTGTGCCAGCAGTTACGCGAAGGTGATCAGCTTGAAGTCCTGCCCCCGGCCGGAGTGTTTGTGCCCCGGCATTTTGACGATGACTTTGTGCTGTTTGGTGGTGGCAGCGGGGTTACCCCAGTGTTGTCGATTCTGCGCTCGGCATTGATTGCGGGCAGTGGACGTATTTTGCTGATCTACGCCAACCGCGACGAAGCCTCGGTGATCTTCGCTGCTGAGCTCAAGGCTCTGGCCAGCGCCTACCCGCAGCGTTTACAAGTGATTCACTGGCTGGACTCAGTGCAGGGTATTCCAGCGGTTGCGCAGTTGGCGCAATTGGCCCGCCCGTTTGCTCATGCCCAAGCCTTTATCTGCGGGCCGGGGCCGTTTATGGACGCGGCGGTCAGCGCTTTGCAGAACATTGGCATGGCGCACGGGCGCATACACGTCGAGCGTTTTGTCTCGTTGCCCGAAGAAGGCAGCGTGGCCGCACCCGCGCCGGTCAATACCGATGTGATTGGCAGCCAACTGTCGGTTCGCCTGGATGGTGAAGAATTCGAAGTGCCGTGCGCCGAGGGTGAAACCTTACTCAGCGCCATGCAACGGGCGGGGTTGAGCCCGCCCAGCTCATGCTTGGTGGGCTCTTGCGCCACCTGCATGTGTACCGTGGAGCGCGGTAGCGTCGAGATGCTGCGCAACGATGCCCTCGATCAACAAGAACTCAACGATGGCTGGGTATTGGCGTGTCAGTCAGTGCCCAACAGTGAACACCTGCGTGTGTGCTTTCCCGAATAACCCGCCAGACGAGTGAACCATGACTGCAAGCCTGAACACCCTGACGCACCGCGCACCGAGCACCATCCCTGAGCTGCTGCTAAGTGCCGCTAGACACCACGCAGGGCGCACGGCCATCGAAGAAAATGGCCAGACCACGGACTATCGCGACCTGCCGCGTCTGGCACTGGCCGTGACACGCAGTCTGATGGCGCAGGGCATCCGCAAGGGTGATCGAGTGGCAATTTGGGCGCCCAATGGTCGGGACTGGATCATCGCCGCGCTGGGCATTCATTGCGCAGGGGCGGTCATGGTGCCGATCAATACCCGCATGAAAGGCAGTGAATCTGCCGACATCCTGCACCGCAGTGGCGCTCGCCTGCTGTTTATCCAACCGAGTTTTCTGGGTGTGGACTACCTTGCACTGCTGGCACCGTATCGCCCGGAGGGCCTTGAGTGTTTGGTGTTACTGGGTGAGACCTGTGTGCTCAGCGAGAAGGACATGGGCTGGGATGAATTTTTGACCATGGGTGCCACCATCAGCGAGTCCCGTGCTCAAGCGCGCGCCTTAAGCCTTGAAGCCACTGACCTGAGTGATTTGCTGTTCACCTCTGGCACAACGGGCAAACCCAAAGGCGTGATGAGCGCCCACGGGCAAAACCTTAGAGCGTTTAGTGAATACGTCCACATCATCGGCTTGCAAGCGGGCGACCGCTATTTAGTGATCAACCCGTTCTTTCATGCCTTTGGTTACAAAGCGGGCTGGCTGACCTGTTTACTGGCGGGCGCGACGATTTTGCCGCACCCGGTATTCGATGCCGAAGCGGTGTTTCAACGCATAGCCGCAGAGCGCATCAGCGTGCTACCGGGCCCGCCGACTTTATACCTGTCGATGCTGGCCCATCCCAAACTGGCCGAAACCGACTTGTCGAGCTTGCGCATTGCGGTAACCGGTGCCGCGACTATCCCACCGATACTGATTGAACGCATGCGTCGCGAGCTGGGCTTTTCAGTGGTTACCACCGCTTACGGGCTGACCGAGTGCGGCGGGCTGGCCACCATTTGTGACCCGACCGATGCCGCCGCCACCATTGCTGGTACCAGCGGGCGGGCGATTCCGGGGACGGAGGTCAGCATTCGTGACCCTCACAACCAGGCGTTAGCAGCAGACCAGCCGGGGGAAATCTGCCTGCGTGGTTTTCACGTCATGCAGGGCTACTTCGAAGACCCGCAAGCCACGGCACAAACCATCGACAGCGAAGGTTGGTTGCACACGGGAGATATTGGCGTGCTCGACCAGGCCGGGAACTTGCGCATTACAGATCGTCTTAAAGACATGTTCATCGTGGGCGGTTTTAACTGCTACCCGGCGGAGATTGAAGCCGGCTTGATTGAGCATCCAGCGATTGCGCAAGTAGCCGTTATCGGCGTACCAGACGAACGCATGGGGGAGGTGGGGTGTGCGTGCGTGGTGTTGCGTCATGATCAGGTGCTGGATGAAGCGGGGCTGATTCAGTGGGCTCGTGAGCACATGGCTAACTATAAAGTGCCAAGAATGGTGCGGTTTTTTGAGGCGTTGCCAGTGAATGCGTCGAACAAGGTGGCCAAGAATGAATTGCGGGCGGGGTTTAGATAGTGACTGTGTACCTCTGAAGCTGCTGCAGGCTGAGATCTTCTGATCACTCTTGAGGGCATATCCATTTGATGCGCTATGGCGCTTTACGGGTTGCGCCCTTACGGCGCGTCACTTTTGCCAAACAGCCGCAAAAGTAACCAAAAAGGCCTTGCCCCAGCGTGCGGCTTTCGCTGCGCTCAAGTTCCCTCGCTACGGCCCCGCTCCGTGGGCACGCCGTGACGGGCCATCCTTGGCCCAACACGGCTCTCCCGGCTTCCTGCCGGGAGACCCACTGCACAGAACCTACACTCGGCCTTCCGAAGGGGCCTGTAGATCAAAATCAAAAGCGAAAAAACAAGAAACAAAAAACAAAAAACAATTACGGGTTTGATCTAAAAAACCAACTGCTGCCACCCAATAATCCAGACGACTCAAAAGCCCCTTGCCAGCCGGCCGAATGTAATCGTTGCGCAGAGGGTAACCCGGCAGGAGCCGGGTTAGCGCTGTAGGGCATGGATGCCCGTACGGCGCGACCCACGTAGCGGCGATGGAATGAGGGAACCTTCGCGCAGCGAAGGCCAATGGAGGGGCAAGACTTTTTGGTTACTTTTGAGGCGTCTGTCAAAAGTGACGCGCCGTAAGGGCGCAACCCGTAGAAAAACGTTGCATATCAAATGGATATATACGCAGTAAAGATCAAAACCCTCGGTAGCTCCGATAAAAATACGGTTTAGCACAATGAAACCGCGCAGGAGCGCGCCGCGCCCACACAACATGTAATCCTAATACCCCTCAAACTTCGCCGAACGTTTTTCAATAAACGCCTGCATCCCTTCCTTCTGATCCCTCGAAGCGAACAACAACGCATTGGCCTTGCGCTCCAGCGCCAGCCCAGTTTCCAACGGCGCATCCACCCCCGCCAAAATCACTTCTTTAATTTGCTCAGCAGCCAGCGGCGGCATGGCCGCGATCAATGTAGCCATCGCCAAAGCATGATCCAGCACCTGTTCATCATCCACCACCTCACTCACCAACCCCGAAATCCAGGCTTCTTCTGCGGTGATCGGTTGGCCAGTCAATGCCATGCGCATAGCTTTAACTTTGCCCACGGCCCGTACCAGCCGCTGGGTACCGCCGATGCCCGGCATGATGCCGATGCGTATCTCCGGCTGACAAAACTTGGCACTGCGCCCGGCCACGATGATGTCGGCCAGCATCGCCAGTTCACAACCGCCCCCGTAGGCATAACCGCACACCGCCGCGATCACCGGTTTGGGACAGTGCTGGATCGGCGCCCAGACCCGTTCGGTGTGACGCTGGTAAATATCAATCGGGCCAACCCCGGCCATGCTGTTGATGTCACCCCCGGCCGCGAATACTTTGTCACCCCCGGTCAGCAGGATGCACCGCACCTCAGGGTTGATAGCCAGTTCACTGAAGTAACGCGACAACAACGCTTGCAGTTCAAGGCTCAAGGCGTTGGTAGCTTGCGGGCGGTTAAGGCGTAGCAGGGCAACGCCTGAGGCCGGGAATTCAAGTAATACCGGGGCGCTCGATAGGTCTGGCATGGGGTTCCTCATTGACAGGTGTTGTCGCACAGCGTGCGCTGGATTGTTGCTTTGCAGCGGTTGCGCTTCATCGTCCGTTCAGACGACGAGCACCCTGCCGATTGCCCCTAGAGTGGCTCCATCAGTACAAAAGGAGCGCGTCATGGGCCAACTCTCAGGGCTGGACTACAGCGGTAAGGTAGTGCTCGTCACCGGCGGCACTAAAGGCATCGGCGCAGGTATTGCCCGCAGTTTTCTGGAGGCTGGGGCGCAGGTGATTGTGTGTGGTCGAACAGCCCCTGAAGCATTGCCTCGGGCGGGTTCGGCGCAGGCGATTTACAGGGCCGCCGATGTGCGTGATGTGGATTCGCTCAAGGCTTTGTTTGAAGGCATTCAGGCTGATTTTGGGCGCCTGGATGTGGTGATCAACAATGCCGGTGGCAGCCCCGCAGCGGACGCAGCAACGGTATCGCCACGTTTTCATGAAGGCATTATTCGCCTCAACCTCATCGCCCCTTTGAATGTCGCTCAGCAAGCCAACGTGCTCATGCAGCAACAGGCAGACGGCGGCTGCATCGTGTTTATCGGCAGTATCAGCGCGTTGCGCGCTTCTCCCGGTACGGCGGCGTATGGCGCAGCCAAGGCGGGGGTGTTGGCGCTGGTGCAGTCGTTGGCGGTGGAGTGGGCACCCAAGGTGCGAGTGGTCGCGGTCAGCCCGGGGTTGGTCCTGACCGAGCAATCGCATCTGCATTACGGCAATGAACAAGGGGTTGCAGCCGTGAGTGCGGGGATACCTGCCGGGCGGATGGCAGTGCCTGAAGATATCGGTAATGCCTGCCTTTTTATTGCCTCGCCAATGGCCGGTTATGCCAGCGGATGCAACTTGTTATTGCATGGCGGGGGCGAGCGCCCGGCTTTTCTTGGCGCGGCGCAGAGCGCTGCTCACTGATCGACCTTCAGCGGCGACCAGTGGGTCGCTGCTCTTAATACGCAGGAGACGAACTTGGCTGACTCACAATTGCTGTCCGAGGTGCGCGCTCTGGTAGGGCGCGAATATGGTCGCGTGTACGCTTGGGACGAGGTCAATGCCCCGATGATCCGCCAGTGGTGCGAGGTTATGGGCGTCGAAAATCCGCAGTACACCGACTCAACGTATGCCGCCAACAGTGTGCAGGATGGGCTGGTCGCTCCCGCTGGCATGTTGCAAGTGTGGTGCATGGAAGGGCTGCACGCGAATAACTACGCGCCCGGCTCCACCACCGAGAACCCGTATGAAGTGCTTAAGCTGATTGAGTCTTACGGGTACGCGTCGGTGGTGGCTGTCAACTCTGAGCTGACCTTCAATCGCAATCTGCGCTTGGGCGAAAAGCTGTACTACACCACGCGACTGGAGTCAGTCGGTGATGAAAAAACCACCGGGTTGGGCACGGGTTTTTTTGTCACGCTGGTGATGAGCTATTTCGTCGAGCACAAAAATGGCGACGAAGCAGTGGGCGAATTGTTGTTTCGGGTTTTCAAATTTCGCCCGGCCAATAACCACAAAGTTGAGGCTGCTCCTGCCGCCAAGGTTGAAGCCAAGCGCCCCAAACCGGGGATGAGCGATGACACCCGATTCTTTTGGGAAGGGTGCGAGGCGGGCAAGTTGCTGATTCAGCGCTGCACCCAATGCCAAACCTTGCGCCACCCACCAGCGCCGGTGTGCATCGAATGCCATTCGTTTGATTGGGACAGCGTTGCAGCCAGTGGCCGCGCCAACTTGTATTCGTTTGTGATCATGCACTACCCCGAAGTTGCACCCTTCGATCATCCCAACCCGATTGGGTTGATTGAGCTGGAGGAGGGCGTGCGCTTGGTGGCAGGGCTGGTTGGTGTGCAGCGCGAAGACCTGAAAATTGGCCAGCCTTTGCAACTCGAATTTCAGACCTTTGACGGTGAGTTGACCTTGCCGCTGTTCCGGCCAGTGGTCGAGTAAGGGGGCAGCATGGATTTCGATTTTTCTGAAGATCAAGGCGCTATTGCCGAAATGGCGGGCAACGTGTTTGCCGACTATTGCACGGATGATCGTTTACGCCAGTTTGATGTGGGCGATCAGGCCTTTATGGCCCCGTTGTGGCAACTGTGTGTAGAAACCGGCCTGCAAGCGCTGGCCATCCCCGAAGCTCAAGGCGGCAGTGGCTTGGGCATGACCGAGCTGATGCTGGTACTGCAAGCTCAAGGCCAAGCGCTGGGGCAGGTGCCGCTGTGGCGTCACCAGTTGGCTGCGGCGACGTTGGCTCATTGTGCCGCGCCTGCGTTGCATGCTTGGGTCACTGAAGCGGCCGCCGGCCGGGCCTTGTTAACGTTGGACATCGGCGCCTTGAACAGTGCGCAGGGCATCGCGTTGCAGGCTCATCCAAGTGACCAGGGCTGGTGCCTCACTGGTCGCGTTTGCGCGGTGGCGTTGGCGGAGCAATCGCAGGCTGCATTGTTGTTGGTCAGCCTTGAGGGGCAACCGCGGCTGGCGCTGGTAGAGCTGGCGTCCAAGGCTATCAAGCATGTGCCGGGCCGTTTGACCCATGGCGAGGGCATTGCCGACTTGCACATTGAGTCGCTGCACATTGGCCATGAACACCTGCTGCCCGTTGCCGCGCTGGAGTGGCTGGAACCACGCACCACCGCCGCTCTGGCTTCGCTGCAACTGGGCGTCAGCGCCGAGCAAATTCGCCGCACCGTGGAGTACGTCACCGAGCGACGCCAGTTTGAACGCAGCATCGGCAGTTTTCAGGCGGTGCAAATGAGCATGGCCAACGCGCATATCGCCCTTGAAGCGTTGCGTAGCAGCCTGTGGCAATTGTGTTACCGGCTGGACGCGGGCTTGCCTGCACCGTCCGAAGCGTTGGCCACCGCGTGGCAGGCCTGTGAGGCCGGGCATTTGATTGGCCACAACGCACAGCACGTACACGGCGGCATTGGCGTCGACCTGACGTACCCGATGCATCGCTTTCTTTATTGGAGCCGCGCCTTGGGCTGTGCCCTGGGTGGGTCGGCTGCAAGCCTTGAACGCCTCGGCGATTGGCTGAGCCACAACGACAAGCTGGGATGGAAATATGACCTCCAAGAACACCAAGCGCTTTGATGACGTGCGTTGCGGCGAAGCACTGCCGGAGCTGGCAATCCCGATTACGGTGGCATTGGTCATGGGTGGCGCGATTGCCACGCGTGATTACTTCCCCGGTCACCATGACTTGCACGCTGCGCAGGAGCTGGGCTCACCGCACATCTTCATGAACATTCTCACCACCAATGGGCTGGTGCAGCGTTATGTCGAAGAGTGGGCTGGCCCTCAGGCGCGTTTCGCTTCATTGAAAATCAAGCTCGGCGCGCCGAATTACCCCGGTGACTGCATGACGTTCAATGGCGCGGTTAGCCATCAGGACGCGGCCACCCGCACGGTAGAAATAACCCTCAGCGGCAAAAATTCGATGGGCAACCACGTGACCGGTACGGTCGCGCTGGTTCTGCCCTGATAGCGGGAGACAACACGCATGACGCAATCGTCGATTTCCGGCCGTGCCGCCATTGTTGGCTTGGGCGCTACCGAATTTTCCAAAAACTCTGGCCGCACCGAACTGCGTCTGGCCCTCGAGGCGACCTTGAGCGCACTCAAGGACGCAGGTATTGATCCGTCTGAGGTTGAAGGCTTCAGCTCTTACTCGGTCGATAAAGTGCCCGAGTACGAAATCGCCCGTTTGTTGGGCTGCAAGGACGTTAAGTTCTTTTCGCAAGTGCCCCACGGTGGTGGCGCAGCCTGCGCCCCGATCATGCACGCCGCGATGGCGGTCGCCACGGGGGTGGCCAAGGTTGTGGTGGTGTATCGCGCCATGAATGAGCGTTCGTGGTATCGCTTCGGCAGTGGCAGTTATGGCTTTGCGTCCACACCGATCTTCGAGAACGTGAACTACGGCTGGTACATGCCACACGGCCTGCATACCCCGGCGTCCTGGGTGGGCATGTTTGCTCAGCGCTACATGCACACCTATGGCGCCACCTCCGAAGATTTTGGCCGTGTTGCTGTTGCCGTGCGTGATTTTGCCGCGACCAACCCAGCCGCGTTTTTCTATGGCAAGCCGATCACGCTGGAAGAGCATCAGGCGTCGCGCTGGATTTGCGAGCCGTTGCACTTGCTCGATTGCTGCCAAGAGTCTGATGGCGCGGTGGCGATGGTCATCACCTCGGCTGAGCGGGCCAAGGACTTAAAGCAAAAACCCGTGATGATCAAAGCTGGCTCCCAAGGCATTACCTCGGGCCAGCAAATCATGACCTCCTTTTACCGCGACGACATTACCGGGTTGCCGGAAATGGGCGTGGTTGCCAAAGAGTTGTATCGCCAGTCGGGGTTGGGCCCTGATGCGTTGCAAACCGCAATCATCTACGACCACTTCACCCCGTTTGTATTGCCGCAACTTGAAGAATTTGGCTTGGCCGAGCGTGGTGAAGCCAAGGAGTTTATTCGTGCCGGGCATCACGCTCGGGGCGGTAAGTTCCCGATCAACACCCACGGCGGTCAATTGGGCGAGGCGTATATCCACGGCATGAACGGCGTGGCCGAGGCCGTGCGGCAAGTACGCGGCAGTGCGGTTAACCAGGTTGATAACGTCGAAAACGTATTGGTCACCGCGGGCACTGGTGTACCTACCAGCGGCTTGATTCTTGGCACCGCCTAAGGAGTTTGCATGTTCGTCGACCTCACACCCGAGCAACACGCCCTGCGCCACAAGGTGCGGGACTATTTCCAAAACCTGATGACCCCGGCGCTGCGTGAGCAATTGCGTGGCAAAGAGGGCGGCGAGCTGTACCGCGAGACCATTCGCAAAATGGGCCGCGACGGTTGGCTGGCCGTGGGTTGGCCCAAGGAACATGGTGGTCAGGGCTATGGCCCGACTGAGCAATTCATCTTTTTTGAAGAGGCCAACATTGCCGGCGCGCCACTGCCGTTTGTGACCATCAGTACGGTGGGCCCCGCATTGATGGCCCACGGCACCGAGTTGCAAAAAGCCAAGTTTTTGCCGGGCATTGCGGCCGGGGAAATCATCTTCGCCATTGGCTATTCAGAACCCGATGCGGGCAGTGATTTAGCGGTGCTCAAAACCACTGCACGGCTACAAGGCGATGAGTTTGTGGTCAATGGCAATAAGCTCTGGACCTCCGGGGCCGAGTCAGCCGACTACATCTGGCTTGCCGCGCGCACAGACCCAGAACGTCCGCGGCACAAAGGCGTGTCGATCCTGATTCTCGACACTCAGGCCCAAGGCTTTTCGACCACGGTGATTCCAACCACCAGCAACCCGACAGCAGCCACCTATTACGACAATGTACGGGTGCCAAAAGACATGCTGGTGGGTGAGTTGCACGGCGGCTGGAAGCTGATTACGGCGCAATTGAACCATGAGCGTTTGGGGCTTGGAGCCTGGTCAGACAAGGTGGTTGGGCTGTTTCGCCGGGTGTACCTATGGGCACGCCAGCCAGATGACAACGGTATACGCGCCGCCGACAAAGCCTGGGTGCGGGCAGGCTTGGCCCAATGTTACGCCCGGCTCGAAGCCATGCGCCTGATCAACCTGCGTATTGCGGCTGACCTTGAACGTGAGCGTATGGACGTGTCGCTGGCCTCGACCACTAAGGTTTATGGCTCGGAATCTGCGATCGAAATTCTGCGCATATTGAGCGCCATTGTGGGCGCCAATGGGCTGGTGCGTGGCGGTTCGGCAGCATCGTTGCTGCAAGGTGATCTGGAGTACGAAGTGCGAGCCTCGGTCACGCTGACGTTTGGCGGTGGCACCAACGAGATTCAGCGTGAACTGATTGCCCAGTTCGGTTTGGGCATGCCTCGTACCCAGCGTTGAGTCTTGGCCGCTGGTTGATCTGTAGTCGTTGTCGAGGCACGAAGGCTGCGAGCCGTTAAGGGCCCAATATTCGCAACCTTCGTACCTTGGGCACGGCAACAGGATTCAGTTACCCGAAAGGTAAAAAAGCATGACGACGATTGATCAGTTCAGAGAACAAACCCGCCAATGGCTTGAAGCCAATTGCCCGCTTTCGCAACGCAAGACGATTCCTGAAGGGGAGTTGGTCTGGGGCGGGCGCGAGGTGGAGTTTCCCGACGAAGACGCCCGCCTTTGGTTTGACCGCATGCGTGACAAAAGCTGGTTTTGCCCGGACTGGCCAGTGGAATACGGCGGCGGTGGGCTGAGCCCCGAGTACACCGCGGTGCTGGAAAGCGAGCTGCGCCGCCTTAAGTGCCGCCCGCCGCAAATCAACCTCGGTATTTGGATGCTCGGCCCGGTGTTGCTGGAGTTCGGCACCGAGGAGCAGAAAAAGACCCTCTTGACCCCCATGACTCGCGGTCAAGTGCGCTGGTGTCAGGGGTTTTCCGAGCCTAATGCTGGTTCAGACCTGGCCAGCTTGAAAACCTCGGCGCGGGACGAAGGCGATCATTTTGTTGTCGATGGCAGCAAGATCTGGACTTCTTATGGCGACAAATCCGATTGGATGTACGCACTGGTACGCACCGATCCTAAAGCCCCGAAGCACACAGGTATTAGCCTGATTGTGCTGGACATGAACAGCCCCGGCGTCAGCGTTGCACCAATTGATTTGATCAGTGGTAAATCGGCGTTTTGTCAGGTGTTTTTCGATGGCGTCAAAGTGCCGAAAAGCCAATTGATCGGCCCGATCAATGGGGGCTGGAACTTGGCTAAACGGCTGTTGCAGCACGAGCGCAAAGCCATGTCCAAGTTCGGCGAGTTCAGTTTGCCGACGCATTTTCATCTGTTGCCGCTTGTGGACGAGTACTTGCCTGAACCCACAGGGCAAAGCGAACACGCACTGGTGGCGCGCGCAGTCAGCTGCGCAATGAACGAGCAGGCGTACAACCTGACGGTGCAACGCATGGGCGAACAAGCCCGTGCTGGTCAGGACGTCAGTGGGCTGATGTCGATCATGAAACTGGTGCACACCGAGCAGGAGCGCGACAAGTTCGAAGTGCTGCTGGACGTGATGGGCTATCACGCATTGGGCTGGGACAAAGAGGCTTTCAGTGCTCAGGAACAGGCCATCACCCGCGGCTGGTTAAACAGTTTTGCCCTGACGATTTCTGGCGGCGCGTCGGAAATCCAGCTCAATGTAATCGCCAAGCGGGTCCTCGGCCTGCCTGATGCGAAGTAAGGAACCTCACCATGACCCTGCTTTATAGCGAAGAACAACGGCTGTTGGCTGACAGCGCCCGAGAGTTCCTGGCGGCGCGCAGCCCGGTGTCGTTGCAACGTGCGTTGCGTGATGAACAACGCCCCAACGGATTTGATGCACGCCTGTGGCAAGACGCTGTGGCGCTGGGTTGGAGCGCGATTCCTTTCCCGGAAAACCTTGGAGGGCTGGATTTTGGCTGCATGGGGCTGGGCCCGATTTTTGAGTCTGCCGGTAACAATCTGGCCGCTTCGCCCTTGTTATCGAGCGTTGTGCTCAGCGGCTCGTTGTTGCACCTGCAAGGCAATGCGCAACAACAAGACTGCTGGTTATCGAGCACCATCAGTGGTGAGCGCCGTCTGGCGTTGGCTCTGGACGAGCGCCCTCGCCACAGCCCGGCGCACGTGGCTTTGCAAGCCGTGCCCAACGCCAACGGTTTTAGCCTGAGCGGGCATAAATACTTCGTCATTGATGGGCTGGCGGCGGATGCGTATTTGGTGGCTGCGCGCACCGCGCAAACATCAGGTGCGGAGCAGGGCATCAGCCTGTTTTTGGTGCCGGCTGATGCTGTGGGGCTGACTGTCAGCCCTTTGCGCCTGATCGACTCGCGTAACCATGCGCAGTTGCATCTGGAGCAGGTGCAGGTTGGGCCTGACGCATTGCTGGGTGAACTGGGCTGCGCATGGCCCGCGTTGAATACCGCGCTTGATCGAGGCCGTGTGTGTTTGGCGGCTGAACTGCTGGGCATGGCGGAAAAGCTGTTTGAAATGACCCTCGACTACCTCAAAACCCGGGTTCAGTTTGACGTGGCCATCGGCAGCTTTCAGTCGCTACAACACCGGGCGGCCAAGTTATACGTCGAGTTGTCACTGGCGCGTAGCGCGGTGATGGCGGGCTTGTCGGCATTGGACGATGCCAGCTTGAGCGAGGTTGAACGTCAGCGTCTGGCCAGTCTGGCGAAATGGAAAGCCGGTGAAACCGCGATCAATGTTGCTAATGAAGCGGTGCAAATGCACGGCGGCATTGGTGTCACCGACGAGCTGGATGTTGGGTTGTTCCTCAAGCGCATTCGGGTGGCGCAGGCCTGCCTTGGTGATGCCGATTATCACTGTGAGCGCTACGCAACGCTTGAGTGCGCGCACGTTTAAGCCTGTTGCCAATGATTCGGGTCAGGAGAATAACAAGATGAAGCTTGAGCAATGGCAGAGCGCTTGGCAGCAATTGATTGGTGCCGGCTCGCCTTATGAAGTGCAGAGTGCACCCGAGAGCGGGGCGAAGTTTTTTCGTCATAGCGCTGACACAGTTTGGGCTGCCATTGACAGCGGCCGGGTACATGGCGACCGGGAATTTTTGGTCTGGGAGCAGCAACGCCTGACGTTTAGCCAATTTTTTGATCAAGTGGATCGGTTGGCCGGGCAATTGAGCCGCCGCTTCGGTGTGCGTCAGGGGGATCGAGTCGCGATTGCCATGCGCAATCAACCTGCCTGGCTGGTGGCGTTTGCGGCAATCCAGCGTTGCGGCGCAGTGTGTGTGCCGCTCAACAGCTGGGGCCTGCGTGATGAGCTGTTTCACGGGCTAAAAGACAGCGGTGCGCAGTTATTACTGTGTGACGAACCACGCTTGCAACTGCTTGAAGCCGATCTGCGCAAACAAGGGCTGGCCAGCATCGTGGTCGGGATGCAAGCACAACCGTTGGAAGAACACTGCCAGCGGCTAGAAGACCTGTTGATTGCGGAGCCGCTGACGGCACCGGAACTGAAAGTACACGCCGATGACCCGGCGCTGATTCTCTACACCTCTGGCACTACCAGCTTGGCCAAAGGCGTGCTTTCGACCCACCGTGCGGTGTGTCAGGCGTTGGTAGCGCTGGAGTTTCAGGGCGCGTTCTGCGCGATGAGTTCGCCCGAGCGCATCAGCGTGGTGATCAACAGTGGCTATGCACCGACCACCTTGATGGCGGTGCCGCTGTTTCATGTCAGTGGCTTGCATGCTCAGTTTTTGCTCGCGTTGCGCAGCGGTCGCCGCTTGTTGCTGATGTACAAATGGGACGTTGAAAAAGCCTTCGACCTGATCCGCGATGAGCACTGTACGCAGTTCAACGGTGCCCCGGTGATGATGCAGCAACTGCTCACATCACCGCGCTTTGGCACTGCCGACACCGCCAGTTTGTTTGGTCTGGGTTTAGGGGGGGCTGCGCCTTCGAGCAGCTTGTTGGCGCACCTGACTCAACGCAAGCCTGAAGCCGTGGGCGGCAGTGGCTACGGGCTGACCGAAAGCAATGGCATCGGCGCGGCGATCGGTGGAGATCAGTTTGTTTACAAACCGGCTGCGGCAGGGTGGCCGTTACCGATTGTTGACGTGCGCATCGGTGACAGCCCCGATTGTCCCTTGCCTAACGGCGTCAGCGGGTTGATCTGGTTACGTTCGCCGACCTTGATGAGTGCCTACTGGAACCTGCCCGAAGCCAGCGCACAAACCCTTCGTGATGGTTGGCTCGACACTGGCGATATCGGGCTGCTGGATGACGAAGGCTTTTTGTACATCACCGACCGTGCCAAAGACCTGATCAACCGTGGCGGCGAAAAAATTGCGGCGGCAGAAGTTGAGTCCTGTGCCTGTGAAATACCCGGTGTTATTGAGGCTGCAGCCTTTGCTGTCCCCGATGACGTGTTGGGCGAAGTGGTGTATCTGGTGGTGCGCACAGAATCGTTGCATGCCCCGGACAGTGACGCAGTGCGCAACTTCATTGCTCAGCGTCTGGCGGGGTTCAAAGTCCCGGCCCAGATCCATGTTCAGCACACCCCATTTGAACGCAATGCCTCGGGCAAGA
This sequence comes from Pseudomonas sp. E315, assembly GCF_055406205.1. Lineage (NCBI taxonomy): Bacteria > Pseudomonadati > Pseudomonadota > Gammaproteobacteria > Pseudomonadales > Pseudomonadaceae > Pseudomonas > Pseudomonas sp. E315. Next base: position 617,315 of record NZ_JBUZPJ010000001.1, read on the forward strand.
TGCTTAAGGGCTTGCTCAAAGAGCAATGGGTAACCGTCTGAACGAACGGTTTTCGAGCGAAGGTCATGCCGGGTGAGCTCGCGCGGTTTACGTGTTGCCAATGTGCCTTGCAAGCCGGTTTTCAAAACCCCATGACCGAGCGCAAACCCATTTCGTGCCCTGCTTAGTCTTTCTGGACGATGTACTCGCCTGTAGATGGCGAAGAATGGATGCACACCCACAGCAAGCCTTATTCGCGTAGGAGGCAATACATGAAAATAACAAGAACAGGCGTAATGCTCGCAGCCGCCATGACAGCCAATGTGCTCGTCACTGGAACGGCTTCTGCTCAAGTGTCCCCCGCAGAGGCGGCCAAGTTGGGTAATGAGCTAACCTGTGTGGGTGCTGAAAAAGCCGGGAATGCGGCGGGCACCATCCCACCGTACACCGGCAAATACCTGGGCGAAGTACCCGGTTGGAACCATGTCAAATACTCAGGCGATCAACCGATCGACCCTTACGCCGATGAAAAGCCGATTTTGGTCATCACCGCGCAAAATATGAGTCAGTACGAAGACAAACTGACGGATGGCCAGAAGGCGTTACTCAAGCGCTATCCGACCACTTACAAAATGAATATCTATCCGGGGCATCGTGATTTTCGTTACCCGGACTACGTGTGCCGACGCGCCATGAGTAACGCCTTGAACGCCAAACTGGTCGATGATGGCATGGGCGTCGAGGGTCTTGGCCAGGTACCGTTTCCGATCCCCAAAAACGGCATGGAAGTGCTGTGGAACCACCAGCTTCCGGCTCGCGCCTATACCGAAGAAAAAACCAGCGACCTGGCGTCTGTACTGCCCAATGGCAGCATCGGATGGGGGCGTGCTTATGCTCGCAGCATGTCACAAGCCAACTCGCCGACGGTTGAACCGCGCACGGAAGACAAAATTCAGGCGATGGGCAACAACACCACGCTCAAGCCTGCGCGTGACAATGGCGTCATTAGCATCTCTCACGAACCCTACAACTTCCTGACAAACCCTCGTCAGGCCTGGAGCTACAGCCCTTCGACCCGACGTGTGCGTCTGTTGCCGGGTTATGGCTATGACCAGCCGATGATTGGTACCAACGGAACCATGACAGTAGACGAAGACCGTTTGTTTAACGGTTCGCCAGAGCGTTTTACTTGGAAGCTGATTGGCAAGCGTGAAATCTACAGCCCGGCCAACGCCTTCAAAGCCAACGCGGGCACGGTTAAATATGCCGACATGCTAACGCCCAACCACCCCAATCCTGACCTGATGCGTTATGAGCTGCGTCGCGTCTGGGTGGTAGAAGCCGACCTTAAAGAAGGCTACCGCCATGTGTATGGTAAGCGGGTGCTGTTTGTTGATGAAGACACCTGGAACTCGGTCATGGCCGACAACTACGACGCCCGTGGGCAGTTGTGGAAGCACGCGATGATCAACTATTACTACCACCCGGACATGAGCGGTTGGCAAGCCGGTTCACAGTTCTTCATGGACTTGAACTCGGGGCAATACACGGGCTACGGCATGACTAACGAGGCCAAGAAGGGGCCGATTCTAAACGAGGGCAAGTTTAAGCCTGATCAATACACCGCTGATGCGGCGCGTGCGATGGGGCGCTAAGCCTTAGCGTTTGACCCTAAGCCCTGTCGGTAACGACAGGGCTTTTTGGTTTTGGGGGGTTAAGCGTTTAGCCGGTGTAAAGCCAGATGATGATGCGTTGGAGCTGCCGCAGGCTGCGATCTTTTAAAGATCAAAAGAACGCAGCTTGCGGCAGCTCCAACACAACCATCGCATCAACTCAATGGATACGACTCATCAAGCCTCGCGCCCGGCCTTATGCCCCGCGCTGATCGCACCTTCGATATAACCAATGCTCTGACAGTCGCCAATGCTGCTGGCGTTTAACCCGGCATCAACCAGGCTGTCCAGCAAGCGCGTATCAGGCTGTGCGCCAATAGCCAATACCACTGAGTCCGCCAGGCTTTCAGCCTGCTGGCCATCCGCTAATTGATAACGCACACAGTTACCATCAATAGCCGTGACACTGGCCCCGGTAATCAATGCCCCCCCATGTACGCGGATCTCAAACAACACGCGCCAACGCCTGACGATGGCCAGTTCTCGTCCCAAGTGGGTGCCGCTTTCGAGCACCGTCACTTGACGGCCACGAGCGATCAGAAACTCCGCCAGTTCCAGCCCCACCAACCCACCACCGATAATGGTCACGCGCTTGCCCAGCGGCATCCACACCCGAGACAGTTTTTGCATCGCTTCTGTGCTGTCGGTGACTCCCGCCAAGCTCCCGGCTTTCATCAGCGAGCGCTGGGTGAACGACAGTTTACGCTTGGCAATTTCATCTGCGCGGTCGCCCGTCATCAGGCGGCGCAGTTCGTCGCCGCTCCAGACATAGTCTTGATCAGCTCCGGGGATGGCTGGCGCTGCACGTTCGGCACCCACAGCCACCAGCACCTGATCGGCGCCTAAATCACGAAGCAGGGCAGGGCTGGCCTGGGTATTGAAGCGGATATCAATTGAGGATTGCTGCACTTGAAAACGCAGGTTTTCAAGCAGTCGTGCGTTTTCGGGGTAGGCCAAGCCGGCAAAAAACAAGGTGCCGCCCAGGCGGTCGCTGCGTTCGAGCAAGGTGACGCGATGGCCGCGCAGGGCAGCGACTCGGGCCGCCTCCATCCCCGCTGGGCCTGCACCGACAATAACCAGATGCTTGGGCGTAATAGCCGGGCTGATGACGTATTCGAACTCGTGCCCGGTCATGGGGTTGACCGCACACTTGACCCGCTCGTTGATGAAGATCTGGCTGACACACACGTAGCAGTAAATGCACGGGCGAATGGCCTGTTCTTGGCCATTGAGCAATTTGTTGGGCAGCTCGGGATCGGCTAACAGTTTGCGGGCCATAGCGATGAAATCGCAGTCGCCACGTTTTAGTGCTGCTTCCCCGGCCTCAGGTTCAATGCGGCCGACGGCAATCACGGGCACTTGCACGCTACGTTTGAGGGCTGCGGTCCATTCCAGAAACCCGTTGGGCTTATGCACCAATGGCGCCTCGGTAAACACTTCGCCGCTGGTAATGCGGGCGCTGGCCGATACGCTGACAGCGTCCACGCCTGCCTCTTGGGCCATGCGCGCTACGGTCTTGGCATCTTCCAGACTGATGCCGCCGGGAGTGTGCAGTTCTTCGGCGTCCAGCCGAAGCCACACGGCAAATTCGTGGCCGACTTTAGCGCGCACGGCAGCGATGATTTCCAGCAGCAACCGTGCACGGTTTTGCAGTGAGCCGCCGTACCCATCTTCACGCTGGTTGTAATAGGACGACAAAAAACCGGCGATGATGTAACCGTGGGCCGCGTGCAGTTCTACACCGTCAAAGCCTGCGCGTTTGGCGCGCTCAGCGGCACTGGCAAACCACTCGATCATTTGTGCGATGTCGGCGCTGTCCATTACCCGGATGGGTGATCCTTCAGCGCGACGCTGCATTGAGCTGACAAAGTTGGCCAGTTCTTCGGGTGTCAGGGCGGTCATCATGTCGCTTTGTAAAACCGGGGGGACTGAGGGCACCCATAATTGACGCCCTTCGGCCATGTCGCGTACTGAGGTTTTGCCCGCGTGTTGCAACTGCATGGCAATTTTGGCGCCGTGCTGATGCACACGCTCAGCAAGACGGCTCAACCCCGGCAGGAAGTCATCGCTCGACACGCCCACCTGAAAGGGTTCGGCGGTGCCCGCCGGAAAGGCTACCGAGCACACGCCCATGATCAGCAGCCCTGCGCCGCCTCGGGCGCGAGCTTCGTAATAGGCTTGAATCCGTTCACCACAATGGCCATCGGCTTCGGCGAAGTTGGAGCCCATAGGCGCCATGATGATGCGGTTGCGCAGTTCGATAGAGCCAATGCGACCAGGTGCCAGTAACTGAGGGAATTTTGTCATTGTTATTTCAGCCCGAGCGGGATTTGAGAAGGGTCTAGACAACATCAACGCAGAAGCGGGTGAGGCCAGCTTCTGCGAGGTTAGTTATGCGTTGCGAAGGAACTCCAGACACGCTTTATTAAACAGCTCACGGTGCTCCACCTGCACCCAATGGCCGCAACGGTTAAGCATGATGAAACGGGCGTTGGGCGCGTGGTTGAGCACTTTCAGTGCGCCGCTGGCCGGGTTGAAGTTGTCGTTTGTACCCCAGAACCCGAGGATGGGAGCCTGAATTTCTTCAAGGCGTTCGGTCATGTTTGGCACCAGCATGGTTGTGAACAGGTTGCGCGGTTGATGCACCGCCACGGCCACCCGTTCTGCCAGCAAGTTATCGTCCAGTTGCGAGCTGTCGAACAGCTGCAGGCTCATGATTCGACGCATTTGCTCGATGCCCAGCGGGCCTGCGTTGTAGAGCTCGACCATGCGTTGGATGCCGATCATCTTGAAGTAGGTTTCACGCTCTTCAACGCCGCCTGGCGCCATCAGAATCAGTTTTTCGACCCGTTCAGGTTCGGCCAGCGCCAGGCCCAGAGCAATAGCACCACCCAGTGAGTTGCCCAGCAACGTAGCGCGTTTGATCCCCAATGCTTTGAGAAAACCCGACGCGGCGTTAACGAAAAAATCCAGATTGTACTGGGCATCTTCAGGTTTGTCGGAGCGGCCAAAACCCGGTAAGTCAACCACCAGATTGCGAAAGCCAGCGGCGGCGAACTGCGGGTAGTTGCCTTTGAAATTACTGTAACCGCTGGCCCCGGGCCCACTGCCATGCAGCCACAACACCACTGGGCCGCTGCCCTCGTCGAGAAAGTGCAGGCGCAAGCCGTTGTCCAGTGTTACGAAATGGCCAATGGGCAACGGCAGGTCTTGTTCAGTCATCACATCATCTCCAAAAGTCAGGCTGTCACTGCGTTAGCAGCAGGGGCGGTGGTGCGGGTCGGATGGGTCAGGTAGTTGCGGTAGCGCGGCAAGGCCAGGGCCAAAAACACGGCGGCCACCACCAACAGCGAAACGCAAGAGGCCAGGGCGTAGCGCAGGCCTTCTGCACCAAGACTGTGAGCGAACGCATCACTGAGCATGCCGATTAACAGCGGGCCCACACCCACGCCAAGCAAGGTCATCGACATCACGAAAATAGCGGTGGCTTGCGCCAGCCGCGTGGCCGGAAATAAATGCGAGATCGCACTCAGGCAGGGCGTTGCCCACCACGTGCCGAAGAAGCTGAACACGGCGTAAAACAGGAACGCTGTAGGTACAGGCGTGCTACCCACAAAGAACGCAGTGCCGGTTGGCCAAAGGAAGTAAGCCAAAGCAAATGGAATGCTGATCAGTGTGCCCAGCAGCGGTACCCCGATTTGCCAGCCTTTGTCGCGTCGCACCAAGCGGTCACACAATATGCCGCACGTCAGGGTGCCCAAAGTTGCACCTGCGCCTCCTGCGACACCGGCCAGTAAACCGGCGTCTTGCAGGCTCAAGCCGTGGGAGCGAATCAGAAAACTGGGGCTCCAGGTGCCGATGGCGTAACCGGCTATAGCTGCCGAGCCGCCCGTCAGCACAATCCACAAAAATGAAGGGGTTTGGAACAGTTGACGCACCGTCACAGCCCAATGGTCTTGGGTCACTTGGGTGGACTTGACCAATTGCGCAGGCTTGGGCGCCCGTACGGTGAACATCAGCAGCAACCCGAGGAAAATACCCGGCGCTCCAATGATCAAAAATGCAGCACGCCAACCGTAATGCTGAGCAATCCAGCCGCCCAGCCCCAAACCGAAAATGGCGCCCAAGCTGGAACCGAGCATTAGCACCGACAAAGCGGTTGAACGGCGTTCTGGCGGGTATAGGTCAGACACCATCGCCATTGACGGGGCCGTGCCTCCCGCCTCACCAATGGCCACCCCGATTCGGGCTACCACCAGCATCGTAAAGCTGGCCGCTAAACCGCAGAACATGGTCATTACGCTCCAAGCAATGCAGCTCAGTGCAATGACCGGCTTGCGCCCGATACGGTCAGACAAACGCCCCAAAGGAAAGCCGAACACGGTGTAGAACACGGCAAAGGTCACGCCCGACAGCAGGCCAATGCCCGTATCGGAAATGCCGAATTCGGCTTTGACCGGCTCGATCAGAATCGCCATCAGCAATCGATCGATGTAGTTAAAAACATAGATAGCTGCCAATACGCCTAACGCGTAGTGGGTTCGCCAAGTGGGTCGCAAGGATGAGTTCACAACGGGTGCTCCCGATTTTGTTCTAGTGGGCCAGATCTTCCATAGGCCGGGTATGGACTACATCGTCCATTTAGACCACTTGCTCATCGTGCGTCCTTGGCGGGCGCGAGCTTGCTCATGACTGCTGAAGGTTTGCAACACGTGCGCGATCGGCACTTAGTCTCATCGGACGATGTTGTGCTTTTTTGCGCAGTCAATGATTGCTCCCATATTCCGCCCTCAGCCAATCACGCTGTGGTCGGGCTGGCTGTTGGCGAGTGGGAGGCTGCAATGAAGTTACTCAACAAAGTTGCGTTTGTGACAGGTGCGGGCCAAGGCATGGGCCAGGCGATTGTTCAACATTTTGCAGAGCAAGGCGCTGTGGTAGTGGCCGCAGATATCAATCTGGATGCCGCGCAAAAAACCGTTGCTGGACTGGGCGACAAGGCGATGGCTGTGAGCTGCAACGTGGCTGACAGCGACTCGGTCGCCACGGCGATGGCGGCAGTGGTTGCGCGTTTTGGGCAGCTCGACATTCTGGTGAACAACGCCGGCATCGGCTCCATTGATGCCTTCACTCAAACGCCTGACGAAAACTGGCAGCGGGTGATAGGCGTCAACCTGACAGGCACCTTCTTTTGCAGCCGTGAAGCCGTGAAGTTGATGCTTGAGAAAGCCACGCCCGGCGTGGTGATCAATATTTCCAGTACAGCTGCGATGACGGGCGAAGGCCCGAGCCATTATTGCGCAGCCAAGGCCGGTGTTATGGGGCTGACCCGCAGCATGGCCCGCGAGCTGGCGAGTCAAGGTATCCGCGTCAACACCATCGTTCCTGGCCCCACCAACACCCCGATGATGGCCGACATTCCAGAAGACTGGATGCAGGCCATGCTCCAGGCCATCCCACTGGGCCGTATGGGTAAAACCGATGAGATCGCTCGTGTCGCCGCCTTTTTGGCCAGTGATGACGCCAGCTTTATCACCGGCCAAAACCTCGCCGTCAACGGCGGCATGGCGTTTATCTAAGCGATGGGCATTGAAGTGGGGGAGCAAGTCATGGGTACACGTTTGCAGGGCAAAGTAGCTTTTATCACGGGTGCAGGCTCTGGCATTGGTGCAGCCACCGCGCTGCGTTTTGCCGAAGAAGGGGCCTTGGTAGTGTTGTGCGGTCGACGCATTGAACCACTGGAGGCCGTGGCCTCGAAAATCCGCGACGTCGGTGGTCGCGCCGAATGTGCAGTGGCCGATGTCAGTGTTGAAGCCGCTTATGTTGCAGCCATTACCGCCGCCGCTGAGCGCAATGGCAGGCTGGATATTTTGGTCAACAACGCGATGGCTTACAGCTGGGGTGCGATTGACAGCACATCAACCGCAGACTGGCACTCGAACTTCGCAACCACAGTGGATGGCACGTTCTGGGGCACCCGTACGGCTATGGGGCTGATGCGTGCTCAGGGCAGCGGATCGATCATCAATATTGCGTCGATTTGCGGCTTGTTCGGCACGCCTTGGATGGCGGGTTATTCAGCGGCCAAGGCAGCCGTGATCAACTTCAGCCGCGCTGCTGCCAGTGAAGGGGCGAGCCATAACATTCGCTGCAATGTGGTGATTCCCGGCGTGGTCGAAACCCCTGCCACCGGCGGCATGCTGGCCGATGACAAAACCCGCATCAACACCGAAAAACTGATCCCGCTCAAGCGTGTGGGCCAGCCCGTTGAGGTGGCCAACGCCATTCTATTTTTGGCCAGCGACGAAGCCTCCTATATCACTGGCGCCAGCTTGCCGGTTGATGGTGGGCGCAGCAGCGAGTTGTACACGGTTTTGGAATAGGCCGGATTTGGCGTCGTCCGGGCAGGCGTTGGCCGCTCGGTAACAGGCTGTTAAAGATCGTTTTAAGGACACCGCTTATGGAACAGAACGCCTTGCTTGCCCGTCTCGATCGGTTGGAGTCGATTGAGGAAATTCGCCAGTTGGCGGGTAAATATTCATTGTCGCTGGACATGCGTGACCTCGATGCCCACGTCAATTTATTTGCCGAAGACATTCGGGTCGGGCGCGAGAAAGTAGGGCGTGCGCACCTCAAAGCCTGGGTTGACGACACCCTGCGCGATCAGTTCCACGGCACATCTCATCATTTGGGTCAGCACTTGATTGAGTTCACAGACCCTGACCATGCCGTGGGCGTGGTGTATTCCAAGAACGAGCATGAGACTGGCCCCGAGTGGGTGACCATGCAAATGCTCTATTGGGATGACTACGAACGCATGCAGGGGCGTTGGTATTTTCGTCGACGCTTGCCCTGTTACTGGTACGCCAGTGACCTGAATAAACCGCCAATTGGTACGCAAAAGATGCGTTGGCCGGGGCGTGAACCCTATGCGGGAACCTTTCACGACTTGTTTCCGTCCTGGACCGAATTTTGGGCTGCGCGTCCTGATAAAGACCAGCTCCCTCAAGTGGCTGCTGCGGCGCCGGTTGAGCACTTTCTTGCCACCCTGCGCCGCGGTGCGGGCGCGCCCAAGATTCGCGTGCGTTGAGGAACCTCTATGAGCATTTTGTTTGAGCCCGTGCGTCTGGGCGATTTGCAGTTGGCCAATCGCATCGTGATGGCCCCCATGACCCGCAGCCGCGCGGATGAGCACGGCGTCCCGACCCCTGAGATGGTTGAGTACTATCGTCAGCGCGCCTCGGCCGGGTTGATTGTTGCCGAAGGTACAGCGCCTTCGGCCGACGGGCTGGGCTATTGCCGCACGCCTGCGATTTATAACGCCGAGCAAATGGCCGCCTGGAAGGCTGTGACCGATGCCGTACATGCTGAAGGCGGGCTGATTGTTCTGCAATTGATGCACGTAGGGCGCGCCGCTTGCTCGCACAACAAACCTGCTGGAGCCGCGACCGTGGCGCCCTCGGCACTGCGTGCACGCACTCAGTTGTTCACTGACCAAATGGGGTTGGTGGACACAGACGAGCCGCAGGCGTTGTCGCTACAAGACATCAGCCTCGTAATTGAGGACTATCGGCAAGCGGCGTTGAATGCGCGCCACGCCGGTTTTGACGGCGTTGAGTTGCATTGCACCAGCGGCTATTTGCCGATGCAATTTATGGCATCGGGCAGCAATCTACGCCAAGACGCCTACGGCGGCAGTGTTGAAAACCGTATGCGCTTTCCCGCACAGGTATTAGCCGCTATGGCTTCGGCCATTGGTGCGGGCCGGGTTGGGGTGCGCTTGTGCCCCGGTAATCCGTTCAACGACATCAGCGACGACGACCCGCTGGCCACCGCGCAAGCCTTGTGCGAAGCGGCCGAGCCGTTGGGGTTGGCGTACGTGCATATCATGCGTTCGCCGTTGGCTGAACTGGACGCCTTTGCCTTGGCTCAGCGTTACTGCAGCAGTGGGCTGATTCTCAACGACGGTTTTGACGGGCCATCAGCAGAGGCAGCGCTGCAAGCCGGGCAGGGGGAGGCGGTGTCGTTTGCCCGCCACTTTATTGCCAACCCGGATTTAGTCGAGCGTTTGCGCCAGGGCCTGCCATTGGCGCGCTTTGACCGAAAAACCCTGTATTCGCCCGGGCCTGAAGGCTACAGCGATTACCCACCGTGCGACTCGGTGGCGCCATGAACGATATGACTCGCATCAGCGCCGCCACGCCCCTTAAACAGCAACCTGTACCACGGGAGCAGACTCAAGCGTTGCTGGACTTGCGTTCTGCGGCCAGCGCGCAGATCAAACCGCAAGACCTCTATACCTTGGCTGATCGGCTGGAGGCTCAAGCGCAGCGTTTTGGTGAGCGCCCCTTGTTGATCTACGGCGACCAGCGTTTGAGCTATGCCCAGGTCGATGCGCAAGCCAATCGCATGGCACACGTGTTTTACGACAACGGCCTGCGCCCTGGCGATGTGTGCGCGATTGCGATGGAAAATCGCCCGGCATTTTTCTTCAGTTGGTTTGGGCTGGTCAAACTTGGCGCCGTGGTGGCGTTTATCAACACTCAGGTCAACGGCAAGCCACTGGTGCATGCACTGGAATCCACAGGCGCTAAAGCGGTGGTAGTGGGGGAGGAATGCTTAGCCAATTTGTTGGCCACCGAAGACTTGCCCGATGTGCCGTGGTGGTTGATAGAAGACCCGCAAACGCCTTATCAGGGCGTGTTGCCGGCCTGTGTCGATTCAACGGTTAGCGAGCAAATAGCGCGTGCGCCACTCACGGCGTTCCCCCGCGAATCAAGGGCCGGGATCACGGCCGAAAGTACTACGCTGCTGATTTTTACCTCGGGCACCACGGGTTTGCCCAAAGCCGCCCGCTACAGCCATATGCGTTGGATGTCTTCGGGCGATGTGATGGAAGTCACTTTGGGCGCCACTTGCGAAGATGTTTTCTACTGCTGCTTGCCGCTGTACCACGGCGCTGCGGCCACCTCTGTGACGTCTACGGCTTTGCGAGTGGGTGCGAGCATTGTGGTGCGGCGTAAATTCAGCGTGCGCGAGTTCTGGCAGGACGTGCAACGCAATAACATCAGCGTGTTTCAATACATCGGCGAAATTTGCCGTTACCTGCTCAACCAACCTGTGGTGGCGGGTGAGCGCGAGCACAGTTTGCGTTACATGCTGGGGGCGGGGTTGACGCCGGAGTCCTGGCAGCGCTGGATCGAGCGCTTCGGCCCGATTCAGGTGTTTGAAGGGTGGGGCGCCACCGAGGCCAATGCCAACCTGATCAATGTTGATAACTATGTGGGCTCGTGCGGTCGCGTGCCGGACTGGAGCCGCACCAACTTGCGGCTCGTGCGTTACGACGTTGAAAGCGACTGCCATCCCCGTGACGAGCACGGTTTTTACCAGCTTTGTCAGCCTGGCGAAGTGGGCGAGGCGATGGGGTTTATCGTCAATCACCCTGAGGTTGGCGGCGGGCGATTTGAGGGTTACACCAACCTCGAAGCCACAGAAAGCAAGATTCGCCGCAACGTTTTTGAAGCGGGCGATGCGTATTGGAGTTCCGGCGATTTGCTGCGATACGACGAGGATGGCTACTTCTATTTCGTTGACCGGATTGGCGATACCTTTCGCTGGAAAAGCGAAAACGTATCGACTCTGGAAGTGGCCGACACCCTGAGCGATTTGCCCGGCCTTGAGTTGATCAATGTCTATGGCGTGCAGGTGCCGGAGCACGAAGGCCGGGCCGGAATGGCGGCGGTATTGATGCAAAGCGGCCACGCGTTTGACCCTCAGGCGCTGTATGAACTAACCGAAGCACGCTTGCCGCGTTACGCCGCGCCGATCTTTGTGCGGGTATCAGCAGCGGCCGATCTGACCAGTACCTTCAAACTGCGCAAGGTCGACTTGCAGCGCCAGGGCTATGGGGCTGAGTTGTTCAGCGACCCGCTGTATGTACGTGACGAAAGTACGCGCACCTATCAGCCATATTCGTTGCAGGTGCTGGCCCGCGCGGGTTTGCCACCGTTTGTGGTGTCGGATCATGACTGAACTCGACGCCCAGGGTCACGAGTGGCGTGACGGCTTGCGGTATCCGTGGCCGAAACCGCCTGCCAATGGGCAGGTGCAGGTTGTTGCTGATGGGGTGCTATGGCTGCGCATGCCGCTGCCGTTTGGGTTGGATCACATCAACCTGTATTTACTGCGCCATAGCGACGGTTGGGTGGCGGTTGATACCGGCCTTAACAGCGAGCAGTGCCGCGCAGTGTGGGAGCAGGTGTTTGTCGAGGTGCTGCAGGGCTTGCCACTTAAAGCAGTGATTTGCACCCATTTTCACAGCGACCACACCGGGGTGGTGGGGTGGTTGTCTGAGCGTTTCCGCTGCCCCGTATTAATGACCCTTGGTGAATTTGATGCGTTGCATCACGGGCCACCGGTTGCAGCAGAGCCTGATTGGGCATTTATCGATTTTTACCAAAAGGCCGGTTTCAGTCAGGAGCAAACCGCCTCGGTCTTGCCCATGATCCAGAGTTCGCATTTTCGCCCGCAAACAGTGGCCGGCTTTCGCAGGCTAAGCCACGGCAGCGAAATCACGATGGGTCATCGCCGCTGGCAGGTGGTGGTGGGCAACGGCCATTCGCCTGAACACGCCTGTTTATATTCGGCGGCTGACGGCTTGCTGATTTCTGGCGATCAGGTACTGCCGCGCATTACCTCAACCATCAGCGTGCATGTCACCGAACCTGAGGCCAATCCGTTACGTGACTGGCTGGACTCCATTGAACGGCTGCGGGTAATCCCCGACAACGTGCTGGTGCTACCGGCCCATGAGCGGCCGTTTTTCAATTTGCATCAGCGACTGGATCAGTTGCGCGATCACCATCACGGCCATTTACAGCTGCTGTTGCAGGCATGCGATCAACCCCGCACGGCGTTGGAACTGATGGCGGTGTTGTTCAAAAAGCTTTCAGGCCGTTTTGACGAAATGATGGCCCTTGGGGAGACCTTGGCTCACGCCAACTACCTGATGGCCGAGGGAACACTCGTTCGCGAGGAGCAAGGAGGGTTGCATCGTTATCGACGAGCACCGACAGGAGTCTCGAAGTTCGACCCGCTCGTGCTGTTGTGAGCGGGGCGCTAGCGCCGAAAAACGCAATGACGCTTGAACCCATCGATGCGGCCACCGAGTCGCTAATCAGGAGAGGCAGTGTGATTAATAAAAATAACAATAAATGTCTTGTGTCGCGCCCGCATGGCGTTCAGGTCACCGGCCTGGCCGTCGCTGTCGCGCTGGTGTCCAGCCCGCTATGGGCCGGGGAAACCATCGAGTTTGATAACGGCGCAACCATCGATTGGTCAGTGACTACCAGTTACGGGATTGGCATGCGTTTGGGTAACGCCAGTGACCGGCTGATGGGGGTGAACGTTGATGATGCCAACCGCAACTTCGACCGCCATAGCCTCACCACTAACCGAGTGGGGGCGCTGGGCGAGATGATTTTGCGCAAAGACAACTACGGCGCAGTGGTGCGGGCCAGTACCTTCTATGACGATGTTTACCACCGCTCCAATGACAACGACTCACCCAAGACAGTCAACAAATTTGGGAGCAATGACGAGTTCACCAGCGACACCCGCTATTACAGCGGCGGGCGCACGCGATTGCTCGATGCGTATGTGTTTGGTGGCTGGAGTTTTGAAAACGACACCATGCTCGACGTCAAGGCAGGGCGCCATATTGAGTCGTGGGGCGAGAGCCTTTACTACCCCGGTGTAAACGGTGTGCAAAACCCGTCTGATGCGGTCAAGGCCGCGCAACCGGGTGTTGAGGTAAAGGAAGTGCTGCTGCCGGTCGGACAAGTGTCGGCCTCTTACCGGATCAATCCAGAAGTGACACTCGGCGCTTACGTGCAGTACGAATGGAAAGGCACCGAATTGCCGCCTGTAGGCAGCTACCTGTCGACGTCTGATGTGATTGGGCCGGGGCGCGATTTTATCTACAGTCCGGTCAGTGCGGTTACGCCAAGCGGGATGATCCCTTATCGCGGCACCGATGAACCACGCGACAGTGGGCAGTGGGGTGCACAAGTCCGCTTCCGCCCAATTTCGTCCCTTGAAATGTCGCTGTTTCATGTGGTGTACCACGACAAAAACCCGGCCACAGGCTTAGTCGGTTACGACGCGGTGGCGCTGGGCAATGGTCAGTTCATGTACAAAACCAATGGTTATCGGGTCAAGTACTTTGATGACATCAAGCTGACCGGCGTGAGCGCCACCACCAAGCTGGGTGAGGTTCAGGTCGGGGCTGAATGGTCGTACCGTGATGGCGCGCCCGTGATGGTTAACACCGGCCTGGGCCCTGTGCCCACCCGCGGCAAAGGGCAGCAATTACAACTGTCGGCCATGCGCATTCTGGGTGACCAACCGTGGGCCAGCCAGACCACGCTGACGGGTGAAATCATCACCGTGCGCGTAGACGATGTGGACGATGTGTCGGGGGCGCCCAACCTGACAGACGTCAACCTGATTGCACCGATGGCGCCTTCGGTTAAACCTTCAAATGATTACGCCTATAAAACCGCATCAGCGTGGCGGACGCGTTCGTCCAGCGCTTACACACTGGGGGCTTCGTTCAGCTATCCCGGCGTGTTCACTGGCTGGGACCTTGAAGTGCCGTTTACCTTCTCCAACGTGTTCAGCGGTGCAGCGCCCATGTCCGGGAGCATCGCCGGTGTTGCCGGAGATCGACGTTTGAGTGCGGGCACGACCTTCAAATACCTGAGCAACCTGGAAATGTCCTTCAAGTACATCGCTTATCTGGGCGAGCCTGACCCGATCTACCGTCCACTGGCCGATCGTGATTACGCCACGTTCTCAATGAAGTACTCGTTCTAAATCCACCCCAACACCTGCAGGCGCCAGCGTGTGCCTGCAGGGCGTGTTGAACCGCAAAAGAGAGAAACCTATGGGTCTTAAAGGTCATGCGGCCATTGTGGGCAGCGCACAATACAAACCCGAAAAATATGCCACGGCCCCGAGGATGTTCCATCTGGAGCAAGTTGCAGATTTGGCCGCACAAGCGCTGCGCGATGCCGGTTTGCAAGCTTCGGATCTGGACGGGCTGGTGATCAACGGCCCGCAGTTTCATGAGGCCTCAGTGTTCGTGCCTGCAATGGCGGCTGAATACTTGGGGTTGCGTCTTAACTTTGCCGAAGTGGTTGACCTGGGTGGCTGCACCTCGGTGGGCATGGTCTGGCGCGCGGCAGCGGCCATTGAGTTAGGTTTGTGCCAAGCGGTGCTGTGCGTATTGCCCGCGCGAATGGCTCCGATGGGCCCGGACGAAGACCCGAGCTGGATGGCACGAGCCATGCGTTTTGGCGGGCACAGCACTGCTTTTGGCGCACCGGAAGCAGAGTTCGATTTGCCTTACGGGCACATGGGCCAGAACACCGGTTACGCGATGATTGCTCAGCGTTACGCCGCTCAATATGGTTACGACCCGCGTGCGCTGGCCAAAATCGCGGTCGATCAGCGCACCAATGCCCAATACAACCCGCAAGCCATGTTTTATGGGCAACCACTGACCATCGAGCAAGTGTTGGCCAGCAAAAAAGTGGCGGACCCGTTGCATGTGCTGGAAATCGTGATGCCGGTGGCCGGTGGTGCCGCGATGATTATCACCAATAAAGAAGTGGCCGCTCGCGCACGTAAACGGCCGTCTTTCATCACCGGTTTTGGTGAGCACCTGGCGTTCAAGTCGCCGTCTTATGCCGCTGATATGGTGCACACACCGATTGGCCCTGCTTCACGTCGAGCGTTCGACATGGCAGGGCTCAAACCTGCCGACGTTGATGCCGCGCAGATCTACGATTGCTACACCATCACCGCCTTGCTGACCCTTGAAGACGCAGGTTTCTGTGCCAAAGGCGAAGGCATGAGTTTTGTGCGCGAGCACGACCTGACCTGGCGCGGCGACTTCCCGATGAACACCCACGGCGGCCAGCTCAGCTTTGGTCAGGCGGGCTCTGCGGGCGGCATGTCCCAGGTGATCGAGGCAGTGACACAAATTGCCGGTGCAGCGGGTGAGCGTCAGCTCAAACGATGTGACACGGTGTACGTCTCGGGCACCGGTGGCGTCATGAGTGAGCAGGGCGCGTTGATACTTCAGGGAGCATAAATCCAATGTCGAATAACAAACCAATGCCGATCCCGACCGAGATTTCTGCGCCGTTCTGGGAAGGTTTAAAAGCTGAACGCTTGCTGATTCAGCAGTGCAACCAATGCAGCCACTGGGTGTTCTACCCGCGTCGGCACTGTCCGGTCTGCTTGGCCCATGAACTGACCTGGCGTGAGGTGAGCGGTGGTGCGAGCTTGTACAGCTTTACCGTGACCCGGATCGCCACCTTGCCTGACTTCGCTGATGAAATGCCGCAGATACTGGCCGTGATCGAGCTGGACCAAGGCGTGCGCATTAACAGCAACTTGGTAGGGCTGGACGAGGCTGAGGTCAAAATCGGCATGCGTTTGCAGCCTGTATTTGCCGAGGTTGATGCCAAAGGCACGCGGTTGTTGCGCTTTACCGGGTTGGATAAAGACCCTAGCCAACTCAAAGGTCTACGCAGCACAGAGCAGCCGGTTGTAGAGCCAGTGGCTGATAAAGCGCCTGTGCGCCAAATAGCACTGGATGATGAGGCCACGTTGCAGACGCTTGTCAGCGAAACGTTCGGCCCGTGGAGTAATCAGATTGTGGTTGATCAGGGGCTGATTGATGCCTTCGCTCAACTGTCAGGTGATGACTACTGGATTCACACCGACCCTGAGCGTGCGCGTAAGCAAAGTCCGTTTGGCGGCACCATTGCTCATGGGGCGTTGGTTCAGATTCTGCAATCGAAATTGAAGCTGGATTTGGGGTATGAAATCACTGGGTTCAGCAACATGGTCAACTATGGTTCGGATCGGCTGCGTTTTCCGTCGCCGGTGCCTGCGGGTTCGACGATTCATGCGCGGGCACGGGTCAAGAAGGTGGAACGGGTTAAAAGTGGGACTCAATTGACGCTGGAGCTCAATACGCATGTGTTGGGTAATGAGCGGCCTTCGGTGATTAATGAGTTGGTGATTCTTTATATGTGAAAACCATTGCCTGTTATTTGGGTGGGGGGGTTGGAGTTGCCGCAGGCTGCGATCTTTTGATCTTTTGATCTTTTGATCTTTTGATCTTTTGATCTTTTGATCTTTTGATCTTTTAGGCCGGGGTGTATATCCGTTGGGGGCGCCACGGCGCTCTACGGGTTGCGCCCTTACGGCGCGTCACTTTTGCCAAACAGCCGCAAAAGTAACCAAAAAGGCCTTGCCCCAGCGTGCGGCTTTCGCTGCGCTCAAGTTCCCTCGCTACGGCCCCGCTCCGTGGGCACGCCGTGACGGGCCATCCTTGGCCCAACACGGCTCTCCCGGCTCCCTGCCGGGAGACCCACTGCGCAGAACCTACACTCGGCCTTCCGAAGGGGCCTGTAGATCAAAATCAAAAGCGAAAAAGCGAAAAAGCGAAAAACAGTTACAGGTTTTATCTAAAAAACCAACTGCTGCCCCCTAATAGTCCAGACGACTCAAAAGCCCCTTGCCAGCCGGCCGAATGTAATCGTTGCGCAGTGGGTAACCCGGCAGGAGCCGGGTTAGCGCTGTAGGGCATGGATGCCCGTACGGCGCGACCCATGGAGCGGCGATGGAATGAGGGAACCTTCGCGCAGCGAGGGCCAATGGAGGGGCAAGACTTTTTGGTTACTTTTGAGGCGTCTGTCAAAAGTGACGCGCCGTAAGGGCGCAACCCGTAGAGCGCCGTGGCGCCCCCAATGGATATGTACCCAAACCCAAACCCAAACCAAAACCATCCAAAGACCGCAGCCTACGGCAGCTCCCACGGGTTGATACGTTTATCAAACATGAGCTGGCGTAAGGGCTCCACCCGTACAGTGCCGCGATACATCAAATGGATATTGACACCGTCTGCCAGCCTTTAGTCTCAACGGACGATGAGCCCCCCAACCTTCCTTCCCATACTGCCCTCAGCCAATAAAAACAGGCATTGAGGAGCAGGCATGATCGACATTCGTGGTTTGAGCTACTTCGTTGCAGAGTCCGCCGACCCTGACCAGTGGCAGCGTTATGCCGAAGACGTTCTCGGGATGATGGTCACTGAAGCCCCCGGTGGTGGGTTGTACGTGAAGATGGACGAGCGCCCATTTCGGATGCTGATTGTGCCCGGCGGTGAGTCACGTTATTTGGCTTCCGGCTGGGAGTTGGCCAACGAAAGCGCCTTTAACGTGGCCATCAAAACCCTGGAGCAAGCAGACGTCAGCTGGCAACTCGGCAGCGCTGAGCAGTGTGATCAGCGGGGTGTGCAAGCGCTATTGCAGGTCACCGACCCTTCCGGTAATCACCACGAGCTGAGCTGGGGCCATCGTTCTGATTGCCAGCCGTTTGTGTCGCCGCAGGGGGTGCCGGGCTTTTTGACCGGGGACATGGGGTTGGGTCACACCGTGCTGCCTGCGCCCAATTTTGACGCCACGCTGGCGTTTGCCAAAGAGGTGCTGGGGTTTGAGTTGTCGGACATTTTTAACTTCCGGCCAAACCCGTCAGCACCGCCGGTTCGCATCCACTTTTTGCATTGCAAAAACAGCCGCCACCACAGTTTGGCTTTGGCCGAATACCCAGTGCCTTCGGGCTGTGTACACGTGATGGTTGAGGTTGAGTCGATGACGGAAGTGGGCCGTGCTCATGATCGACGAATCGCCCATAACGTGCCGCTGTCGGCCACTCTCGGCCAGCACCTGAATGACCGCATGACCTCGTTTTATATGAAAACCCCTTCAGGTTTTGATCTGGAGTACGGCTATGGCGGTCTGCTGGTGGACTGGAAAGACCACAGCGCATTTGAATTCACCCGGGTAAGCCTGTGGGGCCACGATTTTTCTGTGTCTGCGCAGTAAGGAGCATCACATGAACAAGCAAATGACAGCGGCGGACGTGGTCGGCCAATTGCGTGATGGCATGACCATCGGATTTGGTGGCTGGGGCCCACGGCGCAAGCCGATGGCGATTGTTCGCGAGATCCTGCGTTCGGACGTCAAGGACTTGACTGTGGTTGCTTACGGTGGCCCTGAAGTCGGCATGTTGTGTGCCGCGGGCAAGGTCAAAAAGCTGGTATTTGGTTTTGCCACGCTGGATGCGATTCCGCTGGAAGCTTACTTTCGCAAAGCCCGTGAGGCCGGTGAACTGGAGCTGATGGAGCTGGATGAAGGCATGCTGCAATGGGGGTTGCGTGCCGCGGGCATGCGTTTGCCGTTTTTGCCAACACGCTGCGGGTTGGCCACCGATGTCAGCCGTATGAGCCCAGACATCAAGCAGGTGCAGTCACCTTATGACGATGGTGAAGTGCTGCTGGCGATGCCCGCGCTGAATCTGGATATCGCTTTTTTGCATGTCAACGTGGCCGATCGACTGGGCAATACATTGGTGACTGGCGCCGACCCGTATTTTGATCACCTGTTTGCTCGTGCAGCCAAGCAGTGTTTTGTGTCGTGTGAGCGCATTGAAGAACGTTTGAGTCTGGAAGCGGCGCAAGCGCGCTTTAACACCTTCGAGCGTTATTTGGTGAGTGGCGTAGTACACGCGCCGTTTGGCGCCCACCCCACGTCGTGTCCGTCTGATTACGGCTGGGACATGAGCCATTTGAAGCGTTACAGCGCCAGTGCTGGGGAGGACGGCGGTTGGCAAGGCTATATGGCCGAGTTTGTGACGCCGGGCGAAAGCGCTTATCAGGCCAGCAATGGCGGTGTTGATCGGTTGAGCACTTTGCCTCTGCCTGTGTTTTAAGGAGTATGACCATGACTGCGACGTGTGAATTTACCTTGGCGGAACTGTTGATCGTGGCGGCGAGTGAAGCCTGGCGTGACAACGGTGAAGTGGTCGCTTCGGGGCTGGGCGTGATCCCGCGTCTGGGCGCGAGCCTGGCGAAGTTAAGCCATAGCCCGGAACTGTTGATGACCGACAGCGAGGCGTTTTTGGTTGAAGAACCGATTCCGCTTGGGCCTCGTGGTGACTTTGTGCCGCGTTATTCAGGGTACTTGTCGTTTGAGCGGGTATTTGAATGTGTATGGGGTGGTCGCCGCCACGCAATGATCGGCCCGACCCAGATCGACCGCTGGGGGCAGACCAACCTGTCGTGTATTGGCGATTATCAAAAACCTAAAGTGGCAATGCTGGGGGTGCGCGGCTTGCCGGGTAACAGCATCAATCACATCAACTCGTTTTTTGTGCCGGCCCATAACACCCGGGCGTTTGTCTCAGGCGAAGTGGACATGGTGTCTGGCGTGGGTTTTAAGGATGAGCGCTGGGAAGAGGGCATGCGCCGCGATTTGATGGACATTCGTCTGATCGTTACCGATTTGTGCGTGATGGACTTTGGTGGCCCGGGCCGGGCTGTTCAAGTGCGCTCGTTGCACCCGGGAGTGAGCTTTGAAGACGTTCAGGCACAAACGGGCTTCCCCTTGCTTAAGGCTGCTGATCTCAAGCAAACCGTGGCTCCTACGCTGGAGCAACTGGCAATGATTCGCAGGCTTGATCCTCATGACTACCGCGCCGCTGCGCTTAAGGGCAATCCGCCTGGTATTCGCCAGGCCTGAGGCCAAGGAGTCAGCATGAGCAGTGACAATGAATTTGTGCAGCGGGCTGATGGCGCTGTGTATGAGACCGAAGAGCCGGTGCTGTATACCGTGGCAGATGGCATTGCCACGCTGACGCTTAACCGGCCTACGGTGAACAACGCGCAGAACTCGCAGATGACCTATGCGTTGGACGAAGGGTTTCGCCGGGCGGTTAATGACGACGCGGTGAAAGTCATTGTGCTGCGGGGCAATGGCAAACACTTTTCAGCCGGGCATGACATTGGCACGCCGGGGCGCGACATCAATAAGTCGTTTGACCGCGCGCACCTGTGGTGGGACCACACCAATAAGCCAGGGGGTGAATATTTGTATGCCCGCGAGCAAGAGGTGTATCTGGGCATGTGTCGGCGCTGGCGTGAACTGCCCAAACCGACCATCGCAATGGTGCAGGGTGCGTGCATTGCCGGCGGGTTGATGCTGGCGTGGGTGTGCGATCTGATTGTGGCCAGTGACGATGCGTTCTTTCAGGACCCTGTGGTGCGCATGGGGATTCCGGGGGTGGAGTATTTTGCTCACCCGTATGAGCTGAACCCACGAATTGCCAAAGAGTTTTTGTTTACCGGCGACCGCATGAACGCCGAGCGCGCCTATCAAATGGGCATGGTCAATCGTCTGTTCAAGCGCGATGAACTGGAAGCCGGCACGTATGCCTTGGCCGCAGCAATTGCTAAACAGCCACGCATGGGGCTGGCGCTGACCAAGCAGGCGATTAATCACGTTGAGGATTTGCAGGGCAAGCGTTCAGCGATGGATGCCGCTTTTGCCTGGCATCACTTTGCTCACAGCCATAACGAGCTGTTGTCAGGTGACAAGCTGGGCGGCTTTGATGCCAAGGCTATGGCGCAGGCTAATAAAGCCGCTGCGGGAGAGCGCGGATGAGTGTTTATCTGCAAACCGCACTGACCCAAGCCTTGGGTTGCCGTTACCCCATCGTGCAAACGGCAATGGGCTGGGTGGCTGACGCCAATCTGGTGATTGCCAGCACTCGGGCTGGAGCCTTTGGCTTTTTGGCTGGCGCGACCATTGGGGCGCAAGAGCTGGAAGGTGAAATTCAGCGGGTAATTGCGGCCACAGGTGGCAGCAACTTCGGCCTGAACTTTCATATGTTTCAGGAGAACGCCGCGCAGTGCGTCGACTTGGCGATTGAATACCGCTTGCGTGCTGTCAGTTATGGGCGCGGGCCAGATCGTCAGACCATTGAGCGATTTAAAAAAGCCGGGGTGCTGTGTATTCCGACCGTGGGCGCGGTCAAGCACGCGATCAAGGCGATTGAGTTGGGCGCCGACATGATCACCGTGCAGGGCGGCGAGGGTGGAGGGCACACCGGCGGTGTGCCGAGCACCATTTTGTTGCCCCAAGTATTGGATGCGGTGCAAGTGCCGGTGCTGGCTGCCGGAGGGTATTCAACCGGGCGCGGTTTGGCAGGCGCATTGGCGACGGGCGCTGCGGGCATTGCGATGGGCACGCGGTTTTTGATGACCCAGGAGTCACCCACTCCGCTGGCGACGCTTGAGCGTTACGTTAAGGTCGCGGACCCGCAAAAAATTCGCGTGACTACGGCGGTCGACGGGATGCGCCACCGAATGATCGAAAACGTGTTTATCAATCGTCTGGAAAAGGCCAGTGCGTTTGGCCGTTTGCGCATTGCATTGGGCAGCGCATGGCAGTGGAAGCAACACACTGGCATGAGTTTGGGCCACATGCTCAGTGTGTTTGCACAATCAGTGAAGGAAGACCCGGGCGCGTTGTCCCAAACCGTGATGGCGGCCAATCAGCCAGTGCTGTTGCAGCGCTCGATGGTGGACGGTGTACCGGATGAAGGCATCTTGCCCTGTGGGCAAGTGGCCGCTGCAATTGCTGAGCTTAAAAGTTGTGAGCAGTTGATTACCGAGATCGTGCAAGAGGCAGAGCGTTGCTTGGTAGCCGTCGGTGCTCGGCCTTTGTAGCTCTGGGTTTCGCTTTCGAGAGCACGCTCGCGCCTACACGTCTTGCATGGCTGTAGGCACGCGCTTGCTCACGATCATTTATGAGAGAAAGCCGCCGTCCACGTTCAGTGACACGCCAGTGGTGTAACTGGATGCGTCGCTGGCCAAATACAGCACGGCCCCGGCCATTTCGCTGGGCGCAGCCACACGCTTGAGCGGGATGTGTTGCAAGGCAGCATTCAGGATGGTGTCGTTTTTGACCAGTGCCGAGGCAAACTTGGTGTCAGTCAGGCCGGGTAGCAAGGCATTGCAACGAATGCCGAACTGCGCGCATTCCTTGGCAAACACCTTGGTCATATTGATCACCGCGGCCTTGGTCATCGAGTAAACGCCTTGGTACTCGCCCGGCGACACGCCATTGATCGAGGCCACGTTGATGATGCTGCCGCCGCCGTGGGCACGCATCAACTTGCCTGCTTCAACGGACATAAAGAAATACCCGCGAATGTTAACGTCGACGGTTTTCTGGAAGGCACTGAGGTCGGTGTCCAGTACGTTGCAAAACTGCGGGTTAGTGGCGGCGTTGTTGACCAAAATATCGAGGTGGCCAAAGTCTTCTCGGATGCGTGCAAACACTTGAGTGATTTGCGTCATTTCGCCGATATGACAGGCAATGGCTGTGGCTTTACCGCCCGCAGCGATGATTGCGTCGGCCACTGGCTGGCAGCCGTCCAGCTTGCGGCTAGAGACAATGACATGTGCGCCCTGTTGGGCCAGTAACTTGGCGATGGCTTCACCGATGCCGCGACTGGCGCCGGAAACGAAAGCGAGTTTGCCATCGAGGTCGAACAGTTGAGTCTTGGACATGCTGATTCCTTCGTGATCGCGAATTTAGAGGCTGGACTGCTCAATGACCTTGAGACTCATCTGCTCAAGCAGCCCATTCATTTGCACGAACTGGGCGAAGCGTTTGTCCTGCGTCTGGCCGTGGTAGTAGCGGTAGTAAATTTGCTGAACGATGCCCGCCAGGCGGAACAGCCCGTAGGTGTAATAAAAGTCGTAATTGTCGATCTCAATCCCCGAGCGTTCGGCGTAGTAATCAACGAACTGGCGGCGGGTCAACATGCCGGGCGCATTGCTCGGCTGGCGGCGCATCAGTTGTACGGGAGCGGGGTCATCGGCTTCAATCCAGTAGGCGAGCGTGTTGCCCAAGTCCATTAACGGATCGCCAAGGGTCGTCAGCTCCCAATCCAGCACGCCGATGATCTGCATCGGGTTATTGGCGTCCAGAATCACGTTGTCGAAGCGATAGTCGTTATGCACGATGCCGGGTGTCGGGTGATCGGCCGGCATGTTGGCTTTGAGCCACGCTTTGACGGCCTCCCAGCGAGGGGCATCCGGGGTCAGGGCCTTTTCGTAACGTTCGCACCAACCGCTGATTTGGCGCTGCACATAGCCTTCAGGCTTGCCCAGCTCGCCTAAACCACACGCGGTGTAATCGACCTGATGCAGCTCGACCATTTTGTCGATAAAGCTGTGGCACAGTCGGCGCGTGTCCTGTGGCGTCATGCTGAGCTCGGCCGGCAGGTCTGAGCGCAAGATAATCCCCTTGACCCGCTCCATTACATAGAACTCAGCGCCAATCAACGTTGGATCGGTGCAATGGGCATAGGCTTTTGGGCAATAGGGAAAAGCGTCCTTGAGCTGATTGAGAATGCGGAACTCACGCCCCATGTCGTGGGCTGATTTGGCTTTTTGACCAAAGGGCGGTCGACGCAACACCAGTTCATGGCCCGGGTATTCAATCAAGTAAGTCAGGTTGGAGGCGCCACCCGGAAATTGGCTGATCAGGGGGTGGCCCGTCAGCCCTGGAATGTGGGCCTTGAGGTAGGAATCAATCAGGCTGACGTCAAGTTCTTCGCCAGAACGGATGTGAGTGGACGAGTCGGTAAGGGCCATGTCTATCTCTTCTGCTTATTTTTGAGGCCTGACAACATTCGCTAATCTAATGAGCCGTCTTGCAGCCCACAAGCCCTATAGGCAGGGGTGTTAGTGGTTAATCAGTGTCCTTGATAGCGGTTGAGTGAAACTCAGACCAAAAAAAACCGAAGCGGCGTGGGCTTCGGTTTTTTGGGTGATGCGTGTGGCTTAAGCCGGGAACAGTTCGCTCAGCTTCATGGCCAACATCATGTCGCCTTCAGCGCGCAGTTTGCCGCCCATGAATGCTTGCATGCCGTCGGTCTCGCCGCTGACGATGCCTTCCAGTGTTTCGCCATCCATTACCAGTGTTACTTGAGCGTCCGGGTTCTCGCCTTCTTTGAGCTCGCAGGTGCTGTCTTTAACGATCAGGGAGAAGTTCTTGGTGTCATCAATGCGAAAACCGAAGACCAGATCCAGGCCCGCAGCAGCGGCTGGGTTGAATTTAGCTTTCATTGCTTGAACGGCATCAGCTACAGAAGTCATGGTTCGATCCTTTTATGGTGGGTGACTACAGCTCGCAGGCTGCGGTTGCCATCGTTCATCGGTAAGTGATGAGTGATGGCGTCTTTAACAGTTGCAAATGCACATGACTGTTAAAGGAAGCCAGGGTGACCTCGCGACCG
Organism: Pseudomonas sp. E315; assembly: GCF_055406205.1. Taxonomy (NCBI): domain Bacteria; kingdom Pseudomonadati; phylum Pseudomonadota; class Gammaproteobacteria; order Pseudomonadales; family Pseudomonadaceae; genus Pseudomonas; species Pseudomonas sp. E315. Next base: position 642,193 of record NZ_JBUZPJ010000001.1, read on the forward strand.
TGAAACTTGAGTTGGTTGAGCGAGGTGTTAGCAATGTGCCAAGTCAGCTTGAAGGCATCGTTGGCCGGAATTTGGGTCAGTATGTGGAGCAGGGCAGTGATGGTACCGCCGGATGTGAACACGACGATATTTTGCGAGTGGCTGGCAGCGTCGAGTATACGGTTTAAGCCGCCTTGCACACGCTCGACAAAGCTTAGCCAGCTTTCCAGCTCAGGTGTGTCATAGGTGCCGCTGAGCCAGCGGGCGATGACCCGCTCAAAGATGCGCTGGAACTCCTGTGGGTTCGCAGCCACATTACTTAAGGTGGTTAGCGCTTCGGGCTCATCAGGCAGCAAACCTGGCACCAGAGCACTCAGAACGGCGAACGCATCGAATTCGTTGAAGGCAGCGTCTGTTTCGAGTGTGGGAGCCGCCAGGCCAGCAGCACTGAATTGGCTCATGGCATGGCGCGCGGTGTCTTGTTGACGCAGCAAGTCGCCAGCAATGCAGCGGTCGAATGACAGGCCCAGATCAACAAGGTGCTGACCAACTACTTGCGCCTGACGCTCACCCAGTGGCGACAACACGTCGTAGTTGTCGGCCCCAAAGGAAGCTTGGCCATGTCGAATCAAATAGATGCTGCCCACGTCTGCGTCATCCAGCCACGTTGAAAGTCTGGCGAGGTTAGGAGGATGCCGGGAACCTGTCAATGAAAAAACATACGCTTGTTTGAATTGCCCGTAAGTGCTTGCTGCAAGGTGTTTCACGGCTGGTCGCGAGTAGATCACGCCGGTATGCTGACGGGCATTACGCGGCCCTGACCCAAGGGCTGCACAGGCATTTGAGGAGAGGCTGTGGAATTTTTTGCCGATTACGCCAGTTTTTTGGCTAAAACCGTCACGTTGGTGATTGCCATTATGGTGGTGCTGGTCACGATTGCGGCCTTGCGTGGCAAGGGGCGTCGCCGCTCTGCCGGGCAGTTGCAGGTCACCAAAATGAACGAGTTTTATAAGGGCCTGCGTGAAAAGCTTGAGCAGTCACTGCTGTCCAAGGATCAGTTCAAGGCACTGCGTAAGCAGCAAGGCAAAACGGATAAAAAGCTCAAAAAGCAACCTGAAGATAAGCCTCGGGTGTTTGTGCTGGATTTTGACGGCGATATCAAAGCCTCGGCCACCGAGAGCTTGCGTCATGAGATTACTGCCTTGCTGACGCTGGCCACCCCCACTGATGAAGTGGTTTTACGCCTTGAAAGCGGCGGCGGCATGGTTCACAGCTATGGCTTGGCATCGTCACAACTGGCGCGCATTCGTCAGGCGGGCATTCCGCTGACCATCTGCATCGACAAGGTGGCGGCCAGCGGGGGTTACATGATGGCGTGCATTGGGCAGAAGATTATCAGCGCGCCGTTCGCAATTTTGGGTTCCATTGGTGTCGTGGCCCAACTGCCGAACGTTAACCGTCTGCTTAAAAAACATGACATTGACTACGAAGTGCTAACGGCAGGCGAATACAAGCGAACCCTGACTGTGTTTGGTGAAAACACTGAAAAAGGCCGTGAGAAGTTTCAGCAGGACTTGGACATCACTCACCAGTTATTCAAAAACTTTGTGGCTAAATATCGCCCGCAACTGGCGATTGATGAGGTGGCCACAGGTGAGGTTTGGCTGGGTGTGGCGGCAGTCGAAAAGCAACTGGTCGACGAGCTGCAAACCAGTGATGAGTATTTGTCGGAACGGGCCAAGCAAGCACAGCTGTATCACTTGCACTACGCCCAGCGTAAAAGCTTGCAGGAACGCGTGGGTTTGGCTGCCAGTACCTCGGCAGAGCGCGTGGTAGATTCGTTGTGGAGCCGTTTGACCCAACAGCGTTTCTGGTGACACAAACAAAACTGGCGCTTATCAAAGCGCCAGTAAACACGCCCACAAAGGAGCCGCGCAGTGTATTGCACGGCTCCTTTGTCGTTTTAGCGGCGACGGAACAACGGTTGTGGTTGGTCCGACGAAGCCTGATAGGTAACGCTGAAGTCTTTCAGGCTTTGCAGCGCTTCATACGGGTCTTTGTCGGCCCGGATGGCAAACGCATCAAAGCCGCAACGATGAAGGTAAAACAACTGGTCGCGCAGCACATCGCCAATGGCCCGCAGCTCGCCCTTGTAACCATAGCGGTCACGTAACAGGCGAGCATTGGAGTAGCTACGACCATCGGTGAAAGCCGGGAAGTTCAAGGCAATCACCTGAAAGTGTTCCACGTCCGGGCCAATTTCTTCGGCCTCTTCATCGCTGTCCAGCCATACGCCCAAGCCACCATCACGGGCCTTGAGCGCGTGACCGTGCTCGCGCCACAACACCAATGGAACGATCAGGTCGTCGCAGTTGGAAATACCATCGAAGCTCGCGTCCTTGGGCAGCAAGTGCCAGGTTTCGTCGATGACCTCGTTGTTTTTAATGATTCGCTGCATAGACGCGCTCCTTGAAAGGGTCGATGCCGATACGTTGGTAGGTGTCGATGAAACGCTCATCTTCAGTGCGTTTTTCGATGTACACGTCGATCAGCTTCTCAATCACATTCGGCATGTCGTCCTGAGCAAACGATGGCCCCAGGATTTTGCCAAGGCTGGCGTCACGGCTGGCGCTGCCGCCCAAGGAAACCTGATAGAACTCGGCCCCTTTCTTGTCAACGCCCAGAATCCCGATGTGACCGACGTGGTGGTGACCACAGGCGTTCATGCAGCCGGAGATGTTCAGGTCCAGCTCGCCAATATCAAACAGGTAGTCCAGATCATCAAAGCGACGCTGGATCGATTCGGCAATCGGGATCGACTTGGCGTTGGCCAGCGAGCAGAAGTCGCCGCCAGGGCAGCAGATCATGTCGGTTAGCAAGCCAATGTTAGGGGTGGCGAAGCCTTGCTCGCGCAACTCGCCCCACATGGTGAACAGCTGGCTTTCTTCAACGTCCGCCAAAATGATGTTTTGCTCGTGGGAGGTTCGCAGTTGGCCGAAGCTGTAGCGATCTGCCATGTCGGCAATGCCATCCCACTGTTTATCCGTCACGTCGCCGGGCGCAACGCCTGTGGGCTTAAGCGACAGGGTGACTGCAACGTAGCCAGGCTTTTTGTGAGCCAAGGTGTTGCGCGAGCGCCAACGGGCAAAACCCGGGTGCTGCTGGTCGAGCTCGGCCAATTGGGCGCCGAAGTCGGGTAGGGCTTTGTAATCGGGGTCAACGAAATGCTTGGCAATGCGCTCAACTTCAGCTTCGGTCAGCGTGGTTGAACCGCCGCGCAGGTGAACCATTTCGGCTTCTACGCGTTCTGCAAAGACTTCTGGCGTAAGCGCTTTGACCAGAATTTTGATCCGCGCCTTGTACTTGTTGTCACGACGGCCATAGCGGTTGTAAACCCGCAGGATGGCTTCGAGATAACTGAGCAAGTCTTGCCACGGCAAGAACTCGTTGATGAATGCGCCAATGACAGGCGTACGGCCCAAGCCGCCCCCTACCAATACACGGAAGCCCAACTCGCCCGCATCGTTGAACACGGGCTCCAGGCCAATGTCATGCACTTCGATGGCCGCGCGGTCAGAGGCAGAGCCGTTGATCGCGATTTTGAACTTGCGCGGCAGGTAAGCGAACTCAGGGTGAAAGGTCGTCCATTGACGAACGATTTCACACCACGGACGCGAGTCGGTGACCTCATCGGCGGCAACACCGGCAAACTGGTCGGTTGTCACGTTGCGCAAGCAGTTGCCGCTGGTCTGGATGGCGTGCATTTGCACGGTGGCCAGCTCTTCAAGAATGTCCGGCACGTCTTCGAGTGCGGGCCAGTTGAATTGCACGTTCTGCCGGGTACTGATGTGGGCGTAGCCCTTGTCATAGTCGCGGGCGATCTTGGCCATCATGCGCGCTTGGCGCGAAGTCAACTGGCCATAAGGCACCGCCACCCGCAACATCGGGGCAAAACGTTGAACATAAAGGCCATTTTGCAGGCGCAGGGGGCGGAACTCTTCTTCGCTCAGCTCACCTGCCAGATAGCGTCGGGTCTGATCTCGGAACTGCTTGACGCGGTCCTCGATGATCCGCTGATCGTACTCGTCATATACGTACATATAGGTCCTGTTCTCAGGCTGCTAACAGCTTATCTGCGCGCACGGCCGCGCACTCCCCACGGAGCGAGGCACCATACCAGTTTGCTGTTATGCGCAAAAGTGATGTTTAAGCATATGCAAAGAACCAAAACGACTATAAGAGGTTGATTCTCAATACCTTACTTGTGAGAAGGGCATTGCTCGACTTAACTGTGAAGAAGTCTTGAAGCATTCACCCATAAAACCGAAAAGAGGCGATGCGATGAGTACTCCTGTCAAGGCACGTAAAAACGATAGCAAGGTCGACGCTTGGGCCATTTTTTTTCTGATTGTGCTGGTGGTTTCAGCGGCTGTTTTCTGGGTTAGCCACCAGTAAGCTCGGCGCAACATCACGGGTGGTGCTTGTACTAATCCGTGGCTGGTGAATTGATCAGAAAAAGCCTTGTTCACCAGTGATGAGAAAATCCGTCATCAGCCGTAAGAGCACACGGCTTTAATGTGTGCGTTGCCCTCCATCACCATCACATCCACGATGTGCGCGTAGGTGCGGTCAGCTTCTTTAAGCTGGGCGGCCCTATGGGCGCGTAAGAACTAGTGTGCATTCATCAGAAAAATTTGGAACGGTCCAAGAGAATTTAAGGGGCCGTGCTCATCTCTTTAATGGCGTTTGAATATCGGTAATTTAGCTGCCCGCATACACATAGTATAAGAAGACGTTGTTTTGAATATGTAGATGGATTTAGTGTCGTCGGCTTAAAGTCTATTCAAGGTTTTGATTTTCATACGATGAAAATCATGAATTGTCTACTGTGACTTCTGATAGTAGACAGCAGGAAGGTAGGTTTGGATACTTGGTTTGGGATGTAAGCAAAATCACGCTGTCTGGAGGTGTTGCATGGCTAATGAAATTTTAGTGTATGGGGATAAAGTCAAGATAGAGTGCGTTTCAAGAGACTCTTGTCTTCTTGGATATACTGATAGCCCTTACGCATCGTGTAACATTGTGTCGGGTAAGTTTGATAATAATAATACTGCGCCTCAACTGTTTTGGATAATTGAGCCTTCTGCTGAGAATGTCGCTGTATTACCAGGCATGGAAGTATTGAGTGGTCAGAGAATATTACTAAGAAATGCTTTCGGGGCTTCAGGGGAAGATGTGAAAATTGCCGGCCACCTAGCCGTCGGTAATATAAATCCTGTTTCGGATCGATATGAAATAGTTGCAGTTGTGAACGATCAACTCACAAGCAATAGAGAGTGGTTGATTGTAGGGGGTGAAGAGCCCTTACCATTAGAGGGTTCAAGCCAAGGCCAGAATCAAAGCCAAGGCCAGAATCAAAGCCAAGGCCAGAATCAAAGCCAAGGCCAGAATCAAAGCCAAGGCCAGAATCAAAGCCAAAGCCAGAATCAGAATCAAAGCCAAAGCCAAGGCCAAGGCCAGAATCAGAACCAAAGCCAAAGCCAAAGCCAAAGCCAAAGCCAAAGCCAAAGTCAAAGTCAAAATCAAAATCAAGCTCCAAACGAAGGGCCAAGCGTGAGCCCGCACCCAATACGCTCTGGCGCCGAAGTAAAATTATTCAACACCTTTGATAAGGACGATGGGTATTTGGAGCAGTTTCCTGGGGCTTTTAAAAGCGCGCCAGGTTCCGATGACGTGTATTTGGGCGTATTGGGCATCAATGTAGATTTTGAGCAGGGTCTTGATGGACATGAGAGGGAAACTTCTTGGCGGCTTGTTAAAATATAGCGGACACGTGGTTGGATAGTTGTGCGGATATAGTGTTTAGGTGTTGTTGGTGAGAAGCATGGCAGGAGTAGCATGCTTCTCATTTGGCTTCATTTGCGTAAAAAATGAGTACCAAGTTCTTGAGTGTTGAGGGGGTTAATGCTCTCCCTTCTTGAATTAAGATATTTTTGAAAGTGCGCAATATATATCGCGCTAGACGATAGCGCGACCTTGGGTCATGCAATTTGTTAGCTCTATTTTTTTGAACTACTTCCCAAGAGTGGGCTTCAGATCATCCTGTTGACGAGAAAGGTTATTCTTCGAGCATGAGATGGTATTGTTCGGGCTGTTTAGCACATCCATTGCCAAGGTTAGGGTCGCCATGCTTGTTAACGTCATCTGCAGCAGTGCGTTGATACTGTGTCTTTTATGTTCGGCAATGGCTCAGGCAGCCTCCGTCGTGTTTCTTAACCCTGGCAATGCGAAAGAAACCTTTTGGCTGACCTATTCGCAGTTCATGCAGGCAGCTGCCAGTGAATTAGGTTTGCAGCTAGACATCCAATACGCCGAGCGCTCGGCGCAAACAGCGATCCATCAGGCACGTGAAGCCTTGCAGGGCGCTAATCGTCCTGACTATCTGGTTTTCGTCAATGAACAATACATAGCACCGCAAATTCTGCGCCTGTCTCAAGGCAGCGGGGTGAAGCTGTTTATGGTCAATAACGCCCTGACCCCCGAGCAAACCAAGCTCGTTCAGCCCATAGAGGCAAACTACCCCGGCTGGATTGGCAGCATGGTTGCCAATGATGAAGAGGCTGGCTACTTGATGCTCAACGAGTTGATTCGCCAGTACGGCCCATTGGTCGCAGGGCAAAAGGTGGATCTGCTTGCGTTTTCGGGTGTGAAGAATACGCCTGCTGCGCAATTGCGCGAAAAGGGGCTGCGCAGAGCTTTGGCAGAGCACCCTGAGGTGCGTTTGCGACAAGTGGTTTATGGCGAGTGGAACCAGCAGCGCGCTTATGAACAAGCAGCCTTGCTGTTTAAGCGCTATCCCGAAACGGCGATGGTCTGGTGCGCCAATGACGAAATGGCCTTCGGTGCCATGCGCGCAGCAGAAGAGGCGGGGCGCATCCCCGGCCGCGATCTCTTGTTCAGTGCTGTAAACAGTTCGATACCTGCGTTGGAGGCTAGGGTGAGCGGTCGATTGAGTGCCTTGGTCGCTGGGCACTTTACGGTTGGGGGTTGGGCGATGGTGTTGCTCAGTGATGATGCCAAGGGCGTCGACACTTCACGATTCGGTGGCAGAGATCGGCAGTTACCCTTGTTGCAACTGCTTAATATCAAGCAGGCACAGCAGTTATTGGCGGTCACTCGCAGTGGCACTTATAAGCTGGACTTTTCGCGGTACTCGGCTCAGGGCAAACCTGATACTTACCGCTATCCCTTCAGTTTGAAACCTGTCCTTAAAGCGCCTTAAAGGCCTGCTAGATGCAAAATCAACTTGACGATGCCGAACAGGGTTAATGCGAAAACGGCGGTAAATAACAGGCCAATGAACAGGAACTGGCTGGGCTTGCCGTGGGTGAAATCACGGGCTCGGTTTTTGGCGCTTTGCACCCCAAAAGCGGCAGCCATGACGCTGTGCAGCACCTGCCAGAAGGTAGGTGGTTTGTTGTTGGCTGGATCGTCCATACATCCCTCCACGCGTGTAGCGTTTGGGTCAGCATAGTCCAGTAATTGAGCAGCTGCCGTCGGCGGCGATCTGTAGATCCTATAGATCGCCGCCTTCGTGCCCGGGCAGCACCTGCGGGCCACACCCTGCGTGGGATTTGGTGCAGGTTGCGATTATTTAGTTGTCATACCCCAGGTTCGGCGCCAGCCAACGCTCGGTCACGCTTAGGTCCTGACCTTTGCGTGCGGTGTAGCTGTCGATCTGGTCCTTGTCGACCTTGCCCACTGCAAAGTACTGGGCTTGCGGGTGGGCAAAGTACCAGCCGCTGACGGCTGCGGCAGGGAACATGGCGTAATGCTCGGTCAAGAACACGCCGCTTTTGCCTGCGCGCATCTCTTCAGCCTCAGGGTCCAGCAATTTGAACAGCGTGGCCTTCTCGGTGTGATCGGGGCAAGCCGGGTAGCCGGGAGCAGGGCGGATGCCGCTGTATTGCTCTTTGATCAAGTCTTCATTGGCCAGTTGCTCGTCCTGAGCATAACCCCAGTAGTGGGTACGTACCTGCTGGTGCAACCACTCGGCACAGGCTTCAGCCAAACGGTCGGCCAGTGCTTTGACCATGATGGAGTTGTAGTCATCCCCCGCATCTTGATACGCCTTGGCCACTTCTTCGGCGCCGATCCCTGCGGTGGTGATAAAGCCTCCCACGTAGTCGGTTACGCCGCTGTCTTTTGGTGCAACAAAGTCGGCCAGCGAGAAGTTTGGCTTGCCGTCGGTCTTGATGATCTGCTGGCGCAAGTGATGCAACGTGGCCAATGGTTGACCATCGTCACCATATAGCTCCAGATCGTCGTCATTGACCTGATTGGCAGGCCAGAAACCAAACACGGCACGGGCGCTGATCAGTTTTTCGTCGATCAATTTGTTGAGCATCTCTTGTGCGTCCGCATACAGCGCAGTCGCGGCTTCTCCGACAACTTCATCAGTCAGGATGCGCGGAAACTTACCGGCCAGATCCCACGAGATAAAAAACGGCGTCCAGTCGATGTATTGCGCCAGTACCTTGAGGTCGATGTTATCCAGCACTTTGGCGCCCGTGAAGGTCGGCTTGACGGGCTGGTAGCTGGCCCAGTCGAACTGCGGCTTTTTAGCCACGGCAGCCGGGTAGCTCAATCGTTCAGTGCGGGCGCTGCGGTTGGCAGTGCGCTCGCGAACTTCGATGTAGTCCAGGCGGGTTTTTTCGACAAAGCCTGGCTTGAGCTCTTTGGACAACAATTGCGTGGCCACGCCCACAGCACGGGAGGCGTCGGTCACGTAGATCACGGCATCGTTTTGATACTTGGGCTCAATCTTGACGGCTGTGTGCGCCTTGGACGTGGTCGCGCCACCAATCATCAGCGGCAGGTGAAAGTCTTGACGCTGCATTTCGCGTGCAACGTGAACCATTTCATCGAGCGACGGCGTAATCAGGCCGGAAAGGCCGATGATGTCGCACTTTTGCTCTTTGGCCACCTGAAGGATTTTTTCAGCAGGGACCATCACGCCCAAGTCAACAATGTCGTAGCCGTTACAGCCCAGTACCACGCCCACGATGTTCTTGCCAATGTCGTGTACGTCGCCTTTAACCGTGGCCATCAGGATCTTGCCTTTGGCCTCGGGTTTGTCGCCTTTTTCCAGTTCGATGAAGGGGATCAAGTGCGCCACCGCCTGCTTCATCACGCGGGCAGACTTGACCACCTGCGGCAGGAACATTTTGCCGGCACCAAACAAGTCGCCGACGATGTTCATGCCTGACATCAGTGGGCCTTCGATCACCTCAATCGGGCGCTTGAAGGATTGGCGTGATTCTTCGGTGTCTTCAACGATATGGGTGGTGATGCCTTTGACCAGTGCGTGCTCAAGACGCTTGTTCACATCCCAGCCACGCCACTCTTCGGTTTCGGCTTCTTTGACGCTGCCATCGCCTTTGTACTTGTCGGCAATTGCCAGCAAGTTGTCAGTGCCGTGAGGCGTACGGTTGAGTACTACGTCTTCTACCGCGTCGCGCAGCTCGGTTGGGATCTGGTCGTAGATCTCCAACTGGCCAGCGTTCACGATACCCATCGTCAGGCCGTTGCGAATCGCATACAGCAAGAACACGGAGTGAATCGCCTCGCGCACCGGGTTGTTGCCCCGGAACGAGAACGATACGTTGGACACGCCGCCCGACGTCAGAGCATAAGGCAGCTCATCGCGGATGTAGGCGCACGCATTGATAAAGTCCACAGCGTAGTTGTTGTGCTCTTCAATGCCGGTAGCGACGGCGAAAATGTTCGGGTCAAAGATGATGTCTTCCGGGGGGAAGCCCACTTCGTTAACCAAAATATCGTAGGAGCGTTTGCAGATTTCTTTTTTGCGCGCCTCGGTGTCAGCCTGACCGGCTTCGTCGAACGCCATTACCACGACGGCCGCGCCATAACGCTTGCACAGTTTGGCGTGATGGATGAACTGCTCTACGCCTTCTTTCATGCTGATCGAGTTGACGATGCCCTTGCCTTGAATGCACTTAAGGCCGGCTTCGATCACTTCCCATTTGGAGGAGTCGATCATGATGGGCACGCGAGAGATATCAGGCTCACCGGCAATCAGATTGAGGAAGGTCACCATCGCCTTCTTCGAATCCAGCATGCCCTCGTCCATGTTGATGTCGATGATCTGGGCGCCGGCTTCCACTTGTTGCAAGGCCACTTCCAGCGCTTCGGTGTAGTTGTCTTCGCGGATCAAGCGGGCAAAACGGGCGGAACCGGTGATGTTGGTCCGCTCGCCGACGTTTACGAACAGCGAGTTGCGGTCGATGGTGAAAGGCTCAAGCCCTGAGAGGCGGCAGGCCTTGGGAATATCGGGGATTTGGCGCGGAGCGTAACCGGCCACCGCTTTGGCAATGGCTTCGATGTGACCCGGCGTGGTACCGCAGCAACCACCCACAATGTTCAAGAAACCGCTTTGGGCGAACTCTTCAATGACCTTGGCCGTCTGCGCGGGCAGTTCGTCGTACTCACCGAACTCGTTTGGCAGGCCGGCGTTGGGGTGGGCCGAGACGTAAGTGCTGGCTTTGTTTGACAACTCTTCGAGGTAGGGGCGCAACTCGCTGGCACCCAGTGCACAGTTCAAACCTACTGAAATCGGTTTGGCGTGGCTGATGGAGTTCCAGAAGGCTTCGGTGGTCTGGCCAGACAATGTGCGGCCGGACGCATCGGTGATGGTGCCGGAAATCATGATCGGCAGCTCAATGTGAAGCGCTTCAAACACGCCCTGCACTGCAAAAATCGCTGCTTTGGCGTTCAAGGTGTCGAAGATTGTTTCAATCAAAATCAGATCCGCGCCCCCTTCGATCAAGCCTTTGGTGGCCTCGGTGTAGTTTTCCACCAGTTCATCAAAGGTCACGTTGCGGTAGCCGGGATTGTTTACGTCCGGGGACAGCGAGCAGGTGCGGCTGGTCGGGCCGAGTACGCCAGCAACGAACCGGGGCTTGTCCGGCGTTTCTAGGGTTTTGGCGTCGGCAACCTTGCGAGCCAGACGTGCGCCTTCTACGTTTAGCTCGTAGGCCAGTGCCTGCATGCCGTAATCGGCCTGAGACACTTGGGTGGCGTTAAAGGTGTTGGTTTCGAGAATATCGGCACCGGCATCCAGATACGCCTTTTCAATCGCGCCAATCACATCGGGGCGCGTAAGGATCAAAAGGTCGTTATTACCTTTTACGTCGCTCGGCCAATCGGCAAAGCGTGTGCCACGATAGTCGTGTTCCTCTAGACGGTAGCTTTGGATCATAGTGCCCATGCCGCCATCGAGAATCAGAATGCGCTCTTTGAGGGCTTGCTGAAGTGCTTTGAGACGAGCGCTGCGGTCAGACATAGGACTACCTGTTAGAGCCATGCAAAAGATGGCAAATCATAACAAACCTGCGTGGGATTTGAGCACTTGCCGATTTACATGAATTTCGCTCATGTTGATACGAGTGCTGCACGGGTAGAATCGCGACATTTCTAATATCAGGACAATGGCACATGTTTTTTCGCCTCCTTTCCGGCGCCGTGATGCTGGTGGTGTGCAGTACTGCGCTGGGCCAAGTACCCCTTGCCAGCCCGGCTATTTCTTATACCCGTGACATTCAGCCGATCCTCACTGAAAAATGCGTGGCTTGCCATGCGTGTAACGATGCCGCCTGCCAGCTAAATTTGGGCAGCGCAGAAGGGGCAACCCGTGGCGCGACCAAGGTGCCGGTTTACCAAGGTGACCGCACCACAGCCGTGCCGCCCACGCGTATTTTCTATGACGCCCAAGGGCCACAAGCGTGGCAGCGCAAAGGGTTTTATTCGGTGCTGGATGCCCAGGGCGCACAAGCAGCACTGATGGCGCGAATGCTCGAATTGGGGCACAGCACGCCGCTCACACCCAATGCCAAGTTACCTCAAGAGATCGTACTGGGCCTGAACCGGGAAAATACCTGCCCAGCGCCGGGCGAATTCAATGCTTATGCGCAAAGTCATCCCAAAGAAGGCATGCCTTTGGCCGTTACCGGTCTCACGGACAAGCAGTACATGACAGTTCAGGCCTGGCTAGCTCAAGGCGCGCCGGTTGACCAGCATGCAATCAAACCGAGCGACATTGAGGCTGCGCAGATTGATGAGTGGGAAGCTCTGCTCAATCGTCCGGGCTCAACAGAAGCACTGGTTGCGCGCTGGTTATACGAGCATTTGTTTTTGGCCCATGCCTATTTTGATAACGGTGTACCCGGGCATTTCTTCCAGTGGGTGCGTTCGCGTACACCCAGCGGTCAACCGATTGATCTGATCGCCACGCGCCGTCCCAATGACGACCCTGGCACTGGGTTTTACTACCGCTTGATGCCCGTGCAAGGCGTGATTGTGCACAAAACCCACATCACTTACCCGATGGGCGCACGTAAGCTGGCGCGAGTTAAACAGCTGTTTTACAGCGGTGATTGGCATGCGGCCAAGCTGCCCGGTTATGGGCCACGGGGGCGGGCTAACCCGTTTGAAACTTTTGAAGCTATCCCGGCTGTCGCGCGCTACCAATTCATGCTCGATAACGCCGAGTACTTTGTGCGCACCTTTATTCGAGGCCCGGTTTGCCGAGGGCAAATTGCGACGGACGTGATCCGCGATAATTTCTGGGCGGTGTTCCAGGAGCCTGCGCGCGATCGTTATGTCGTTGATGCCGCTTATCGAGGTGAAGCCACGCCGCTGCTGGCGATGCCGGGGCAAATTGATGATGTGGGCAGCATCATTACCCTTTGGCATTCGTACCGCGACAAACGTAATGACTATGAGCAATTGCGTCAGCAAGCCTATGCCGAAATGCCACCGCCGAGCTGGTCGACCCTGTGGGCGGGCAATGACAACGCGTTGCTGACCATCTTCCGGCACTTTGACAGTGCCAGCGTGACCAAAGGGTTGATCGGCGATGTGCCGCAAACGCTGTGGCTGTTCGACTATCCGTTGCTTGAGCGCACGTACTATCAGTTGGCGGTTAACTTCGATGTATTCGGTAATGTGTCGCATCAAGCGCAAACCCGTTTGTATTTCGATTTGATCCGTAATGGCGCCGAGGTTAACTTTTTGCGTTTGATGCCTGCCAATTCACGGGCGAGCATTCTCAGCGATTGGTATCAAAACAGCGGCAAGCTGAAGATGTGGATGGACTACCAGAAAATCGACACTGACACCCCGACCGGCATGAAGCTTGACCTGTCGGACCCTAAGCGGGACTTCGCACTCAAGCTGATTGAGCGCACTGGCACCCTGAATGCGCGGCCTGATCCGATAAATCGCTGCACCGGCGCTTATTGTTCGCGACCTAATGTGGCTCAGGCGTTTCAGTACGCCGAACAGTCGCTCAGTCGTTTAACTTCACGCCCGGCGGCGGGGCTGGCAGTGATTAATCAACTGCCTGAAGCAACCATGCTGCGCATCGAGGATGCCAACGGTAAGCGCGAGGTTTACAGCTTGTTGCGCAACCGCGCGCACACCAACGTGGCCTTCATGCTGGGTGAGGAATATCGCCTGCAACCTGGCCTGGATACGTTGACTCTGTATCCAGGAGTGCTCAGCAGCTACCCCAATTTTATGTTCAATATTGCGGCGGGCGAGGTGGAGGCTTTTGTCGAGGCGATGGAGCAATGCAAGGACCAAGAGGCTTTTGACGCCATCGTTGAGCGTTGGGGGATACGCCGAAGCCACCCGCAGTTTTGGCAGTACTTTCACGACTTGGGCGAGTACATCAACGAGACTGACCCGGTTGAGGCTGGGGTGCTGGATATGAACCGCTACGAGAACCTGTAGTCGGCCCGATTGTTTTACTGCGTGGGGTGCAGCTTTCCTGACAAAAATACTAGGACTTTGTCAGGCGCGCCGATTGGCGTAAACTGCGCCCCATGTCTGCGAGGAGATTCCATGAGCGCCATAACGATTACCGACGCCGCCCACGATTACCTGGCTGATCTGCTGTCCAAGCAGAACACCCCGGGCATCGGCATCCGCGTCTTTATCACCCAGCCGGGCACCCAGTATGCTGAAACCTGCATTGCGTACTGCAAACCCAATGAAGTGAAACCTGAAGATACAGCCATCGGCCTTAAAAGCTTCACGGCCTGGATCGATTCGTTCAGCGAAGCGTTTCTTGAAGATGCGGTCGTGGACTACGCCACTGATCGCATGGGTGGCCAATTGACCATCAAGGCGCCCAACGCCAAAGTGCCAATGGTCAATGCTGATAGCCCGATTAACGAGCGCATCAACTACTACCTGCAAACCGAGATCAACCCCGGTTTGGCGAGTCACGGCGGTCAGGTCAGCCTGATTGAAGTGGTTGAAGACGGAATTGCCGTCCTCAAGTTCGGTGGTGGTTGCCAAGGCTGTGGTCAGGCAGACGTTACCCTGCGTGAAGGCATTGAACGTACCTTGCTTGAGCGTGTGCCAGAGCTCAAAGGTGTGCGTGACGTGACCGACCACTCGCAGAAAGAAAACGCCTACTACTGAGCCATCAGTAACAGGGTGTTCGCTGCTAGCATGAAGAAAAACGGTGCCCCGTGAGCACCGTTTTTTTATGGCTGTGAATCGCCAAACGCCACAAAACTTTGTGGGGGCGAGGGATGTGATCAGGGCCGATAAAGGTGCGCATGCCCCGCACGGTACAGCGATGACGCGCAGAAACTGTCATTGGCCAACACCCGGCCTACCAGAATCAGCGCTGTGCGCTTGAAACCCTTTGCCTGAACCTTCTCGGCAATGTCTGCCAGTGTGCCGGTCACCCAATCTTGATCGGGCCAGCTGGCGCGATGGATGACGGCAATCGGGCAGTCGCTGCCGTAATGCGGGGTCAATTCGCCGACGATGCTCTTAAGGTTTTTTACCCCGAGGTGAATTGCCATTGTCGCTTTGTGCTGCGCCAAACTGGCTAACTCTTCACCCGCAGGCATCGAGGTCTTTTCGGCATAGCGGGTCAAAATCACGGTTTGTGAAATATCAGGCAGGGTCAACTCTGCGCCCAACAAGGCTGCACAGGCGGCCGTGGCAGTGACGCCCGGAACAATCTCGAATGCAATATCCAGCTCACGCAAACAACGGATTTGTTCGCCAATCGCTCCATACAGGCTTGGGTCGCCTGAGTGAACGCGAGCAACGTCTTGGCCCTTGGCGTTGGCACTTTTGATCAGCTCGATGATTTGCTCAAGGTGCAACTCGGCACTGTTGACCACCTGCTGGGCCTGATGACCTTCCAGCACGGCCGTGGGAACCAATGAACCGGCGTAGATAATCACTGGGCAGGTGCGAATCAAACGCTGGCCTTTGACGGTAATCAGCTCTGGATCGCCGGGGCCGGCACCAATGAAATAAACAGTCATGGGAGTCTCTTGAAAGGGGCGAAATAGAGCTGCTCTTGAACAACGCTCATAGTGAGGCGGCGGATTATCGCGCTTTTTGCTCAGTGCAGGCCAATGCAAACGTTGCCATCGGCGTGCTTTGGCGTGTGATCAATAGCCTCGCCGGCGCGCCGCCCAGGCGCTCGGCCAAGGCTAATGCGGTGCTTTCTGCAATGCCCCAACACCCCGTTTGCTCGAATACCCGCTCAGACCGTTGGCTCAAGCGTGATACGAAAGGGGCAAGCTGTTGGGCACTGAACACTTCAAACGCAAGATTGAGTTGTTCGGCCAATTGCGTCAGCCCCGGCTCGTCGGCTTTGCGATCAAGGCTGGCCATCGCCGAGAGTTCACTTATCGCGATCCCGGCGTGGCTCAATGAATGCTCGATCAGCGCCAACACGTCATCGACACTGCAACCTTGTCGACAGCCCAGGCCAATCACCAGTATTGGCGCTGTACTGTCAGGTTTCATGCCGAGTAGTTACTTGCAGGTTTGCGGCTAAACAACCAAGCGCTAATAGCGCCCAAGGCCAACCAGAACGCAAGGTTGGTCAGTTGTGAGGCTATTTTGAACTGAGTTTCCAGCGCTTCGGGGGCCAGGCTTGAGTGCTCCAGTGGCTGTGGTGCGCCCATGATGTGTGGAATGACCAGAATAACCACGCCCAGTATTTTCAACGCCCAATGCTTGCCCAACACCACCAGTGCAATCGCCACGGCGGTAGAGGCAGCCGTGGTCACCCACCAGATCTGGCGTTGTAACAAGTCGGCAGCCGCTGTGCCGGGTAGTTCAGGCGGCAAGCCGAGGGTCGGCGCCAAACAAAAAGTGACGTAACCCGCCAAGCCCCAGAGCAGGCCTTGTGACGTGCGGGTGGGGGCGCGCAGGGTATAAAACCCCGCCAGCATCAGGGCAAAGCCAACCGCTACTACTAAGTTGCCACCAGTGGTCGAGAGCACGCGCTGCCAGCCATCTTCAGGCTCCCAAGCTTCGGCGTCATGGCTGTGGCCTGGGACGGCTGTCGCGTCGTGCTCATGCGCGTGGGCGCCAGCCGGGGTTTCATAGGTTTCGGCCTGGAGAATCAGGGGGGCGACCCAAAGGCTTTGCAACAAGGTCAACAGCAAGGCTGCCAGCAAACCCGCAAAGCCTGCCGTTTGAGCAATTCGCTTAATCATGGACGTGAGATCTCAATGGCACGGGAAGGCGGAGCTGTGACGGGTGTCGTGTGCGGCGTTATGAACCGCTTCGATGTGCGAAAAACCCGCAAAGTAGACGAGAAAAGCGCCCAGCACGGCAGCACTGACGGCGGCAACAATGCGTTGGCTTTGGGTTGATGCGGCCGTAGCGGTATGGGTTTGACGGGTGCTGATTGACATGGCGCTTCCCTCTGATCAAGCAGCGGGCAATTCAGAGCGCAAGAAAACCCCACGAACGAAGCTCGCAGGGTTCAACAGCGCCCGCCCACCGCGGGTTTGTTTTTCGACGTAATCAGGCCGGTCTCCGGGCTTGCGAGGGGCTCAAGTGACTTGAGCCTCAAAACATCACCTTCCCATGCAGCGCACAGTGGCTTTGATGTTTCTCTCGCTTACCGTTGCGGGGGCAGCGCCGGACTAGTCAGGACGATTAACGCCTGACGCACCGGTTTCCCGTTTCACCCTGTGAAGGGCACCTGATACAAGATGTGTAGGAGAGCACGACTGATAAAGGGTCGTCAATTGCGCTGCTCTGGTTTGAATGAGTCTATGCCGCTACCGACAAGATGTTTTTGACCTTGTCGCGCAACTGATCAATTGAAAAAGGTTTGCCGATCACTTGCATGTTGTGGCCCAGTTCGAGGTTTTCTGCATAGCCGCTGGCAAACAGAATGGGCAGCAGCGGTCGTAACTCACGCGCTTTCTCTGCCAGTTCGCGTCCATTCATGCCGGGCAAGCCGACATCGGTCATCAGCAAGTCAATGGCGCTGCTGATATCGGCTAACAGCGGTATAGCCGTTTCACTGCCATCAGCTTCCAGCACCTTGAACTCCAACTCTTCCAGGACATCGACGATCAGCATACGAACAATGGCATCGTCTTCAACGACAAGGATGGTGGAGGGTGTTGCAGGCATAGTGGTTATCCCGAAAAAATTTAAGCGCGGGTGGGGGCCAGTCATTCGCTGACTTCTTTTATCAGTAAACGATAGACCCAAACTAGTTCCCGCAGTCATGCAAAAAAGCGACGTAAAAGAGGTGCAAGCGTAACCCTAGCTGGCCTCGATCGGAATTTTTGCGTACGAAATTGTACGTATGAAAGTAAGAAAATAGAATTTTTACTCGGTAATACGGCAAACTCTGCGCTTTTGATGACTGTCATGAGCCCGCAAACATGAAATCACCTGCATCGGTTGATGAGCAAAGCTTCCGCAAATTGCTAAGTCGCAACGTTGGCCTGCCCTTGGGCGTAGGTGTGCTCAGTGCTGTGTTGTTTGTGGCGATGATCAGTTATCTGCTGTCAGTGATCCAGTGGGTGGAGCACACCGACCGGGTAATTAACAACGCTAACGAAGCGGTAAAGCTGTCGGTTGACCTTGAAACGGGTATGCGGGGTTTCCTGATCACAGGCGACGAGCATTTTTTAGACCCGTATGAAGTGGCCAAGCCGCAAATTCTAGGGCAGTTGCGCAGCTTGCAAGGGTTAGTCAGCGACAACCCGCAGCAGATCGACCGTCTCAAACGCCTTGAGGCCTTGCAGGAAGACTGGAGCGCGTATGCCCAGTCGATGATTGATATGCGTCGTCTAGACGGCGACTACCGAGCTGCGGTGCAGGCCGGTCGCGGTAAGCGCCTGACCGATGAGATACGCAAAGAGTTCGATGACTTCATCTCTATGGAGCAGCAGCTGCGGGTTAATCGCAATGAAGAGGTCAGCCGCACGACGGTCATCTGCGTCAGCCTGTACTTGGTGTTTGTACTGGGGTTAAGCGTCTTTTTGGCTTATATCGGTCGGCGGGATTTATACGAACTTTCAAAAAGTTACAGCGATAGCCTTGAGTCAAAACTTAAGAGTGCGCAGCGATTAGAGCGTCAAGCTTGGTTGCGTAACGGGCAAACGGAACTGGCTGAGCAAGTGCTTGGGCGCCTGACGATCAACATGCTGGGGCGCAATATTTTGCAGTTTTGCGCTCAATACTTGGGCGCTGTGGTGGCAGCGGTTTACGTGCGTGAGGATCACGGCAGTCTTAAACGCATCGCCAGTTATGGGTTTTCTCGCGAACAAGAAGCCCGGGACCAGTTGATCCACAACGACGAAGGCATCGTCGGCCAAGCCGCACAGCAAGATAAGCTGATTCGCCTTGATGATGTGCCAGCAGACTACTTTAAGGTCAGCTCAGGGCTGGGTGAGGGCACAGCACGCAGTGTGTTGGTTGTACCGACCAGTGACGATGACCGCGTTAATGGCGTGATTGAGTTGGGTTTTCTGCGCCCGTTGACCGACCGTGACATTGAACTGTTTGAGCTAATCGCCAATAACATTGGCACCTCAATCGAGGCGGCTCGCTATCGTCAGCGTTTGCAGGAGGTGTTGGCTGAAACCCAGCAGCTCAACGAAGAGCTGCAAGTGCAGCAAGAAGAGTTGAAGACGGCTAACGAAGAACTCGAAGAGCAATCGCGGATTCTTAAAGAGTCGCAGACCCATCTTGAGACGCAACAGGCAGAGCTTGAGCAAACCAACGAAGCGTTGGCTGATCAGCGCGATGCAATGGACCGCAAAAATACTGAGCTCAATCAGGTACAAGTCTTGCTTGAAGACCGTGCTGAAGAGTTGCAGCGTTCCAGCAAGTACAAGTCTGAATTTCTTGCCAACATGTCTCACGAGCTGCGTACGCCTCTTAACAGCTCGCTGATTCTGGCCAAGCTGCTGGCAGAGAACTCACAAGAAAACCTTACCGGCGAGCAAGTGAAGTTCGCTGAGTCGATTTATTCGGCGGGCAATGATTTGCTCAACCTGATTAACGACATTCTGGACATCTCCAAGGTTGAGGCGGGCAAGCTTGAAGTGCGCCCGGAAAACACCAGCGTTGCACGTTTGGCCGAAGGGCTGCGCAGCATGTTCCAGCCACTGGCGGGCGAGAAGTCGCTGAACTTCGAGCTTGAGCTGCAACCGGGCACGCCGCACATGATCTTCACGGATCGCCAGCGCCTTGAGCAAATCCTGAAAAACCTGCTGTCCAACGCCATCAAGTTCACAGAAAAAGGCCAAGTCAGCCTGTTGGTGTCCCGCCAGCCGGGTGAAAGCATCGCCTTTATGGTGCGCGACTCGGGAATCGGGATTGCCCCTGATCAGCAAGAAAGCATTTTTGAGGCGTTCCGCCAGGCGGATGGCACCACCAATCGCCGCTATGGCGGTACGGGCCTGGGCTTGTCTATTTCACGCGATCTGGCCACCTTGCTGGGCGGCTCTATCAGCGTGACCAGCGAGCCGGGGCAGGGCAGTATTTTTACCCTCGTATTGCCTGAGCAGTTTGTAGAAATGGATGAGTCGCAACCCCAGCCCTTGGCCAAGGTTGTGGCGCAGCCAGCTCCGGCGCTCGCCAGAACTGCGCCGGTTGCACTACCGCTGCCGGTTGTGGTGCCCCAGATCCCGCGCTTTAACGATGATCGTGAAAAAGCCCCATTCGCAACCCGCTGCATCTTGGTGATTGAAGATGAGCCCAACTTTGCGCGCATTCTGTTCGATCTTGCCCATGAATTGGGCTACCAATGCTTGGTTGCACATGGTGCTGACGAAGGGTTCAGCCTGGCGGAACAATTTATTCCCGATGCGATCCTGCTCGATATGCGCCTGCCCGACCATTCCGGGCTGACGGTGTTGCAGCGCCTGAAAGAACTGGCCTCCACGCGGCATATTCCTGTGCATGTGATTTCTGTCGAAGACCGTGTTGAAGCGGCCATGCACATGGGCGCCGTCGGTTACGCGGTCAAGCCCACCACCCGCGAAGAGCTTAAGGATGTGTTTGCACGGCTTGAGGCCAAGCTGACGCAGAAGGTTAAACGCATTCTGCTGGTCGAAGACGATGACTTGCAGCGCGACAGCATCGCACGGCTGATCGGCGACGAAGACATCGAAATCACGGCAGTAGGGTTGGCTCAGGATGCTCTGGATCTGCTGCGCGGCAACATTTACGACTGCATGATCATCGACTTGAAGTTGCCGGACATGCTGGGCAATGAGTTGCTCAAGCGCATGTCCACGGAAGACATTTGCTCGTTTCCGCCGGTGATTGTTTACACCGGGCGCAACCTGACTCGCGATGAAGAGGCCGAGCTGCGCAAGTACTCGCGCTCCATCATCATCAAGGGCGCGCGCTCGCCTGAACGATTGCTCGATGAAGTGACATTATTTCTGCACAAAGTCGAATCTCAGTTGTCCCATGAACGGCAAAAGATGCTTAAGACCGCTCGCAGCCGCGACAAGGTCTTTGAGGGCCGCAAGATTTTGCTGGTAGACGACGATGTGCGAAACATCTTCGCCTTGACCAGCGCTCTGGAACACAAGGGCGCCATTGTGGTGATTGGCCGAAATGGTCGCGAGGCGATCGAGCGTTTGAATGAGGTCGATGACATTGATCTGGTGCTGATGGACGTGATGATGCCCGAGATGGATGGCTACGAGGCGACGGTTGAAATTCGCAAGAACCCGCGCTGGCGCAAGCTGCCGATCATTGCGGTGACCGCCAAGGCCATGAAGGATGACCAGGAACGCTGCTTGCAAGCGGGCTCCAATGATTACTTGGCCAAGCCTATTGATTTGGACCGACTGTTTTCGTTGATTCGTGTATGGCTGCCCAAAATGGAACGTATCTAAGTGCATCGAAACACCGACATCGAGTTGCGACTGCTGATTGAAGCGATCTATCTCAAGTACAGCTATGACTTTCGTGATTACTCTGGCGCTTCGATCAAGCGCCGGGTTCATCACGCCATGCGCCAGTTTGACTGCTCGACCATCTCTGCGCTGCAAGAGCGGGTGTTGCACGATCCTACGGCGTTTATGCAGTTGCTGCAGTATCTGACGATTCCGGTCAGTGAGATGTTTCGCGACCCGGAGCACTTTTTGGCGATACGTCAGGAGGTCGTGCCAATCCTCAAAACCTATCCCTCGCTCAAAATTTGGGTGGCCGGATGCAGCACCGGGGAAGAGGTGTACTCGATGGCTATTTTGTTGCGTGAAGAAGGTCTGCTGGAACGCACTATCATCTACGCGACGGATATCAACCCGCGTTCGCTTGAGAAGGCTAAGCAGGGCATCTTTTCGATGGAAAATGTCCGTGCCTACACCCACAACTATCAGCAGGCCGGGGGGCAGCGTTCATTTTCGGATTACTACACTGCCGCTTACGACTACGCGATTTTTGACAAAACCTTGTGCGAGAACGTGACCTTTGCCGATCACAGCTTGGCGACCGATAGCGTGTTCTCAGAAACTCATTTAATTTCTTGCCGTAACGTATTGATTTATTTCAATAAAACCCTGCAAAACAGGGCTTTTGGTCTGTTCCATGATTCACTGTGCCATCGTGGTTTTTTGATGTTGGGCAGTAAGGAAACCCTGGATTTTTCGGATTACAGCAAACAGTTCACGCCCGTGCGCAAACAAGAACGGATTTACCGCAAGTTATGACTCAGCAATCCTTCGAGTTTTCGGGTCTGAGACGAGTAGACGCCATTGTTATGGGGGCGTCCGCAGGCGGCGTGGAAGCGCTATTGACGATTTTGGCCGATCTGAAGCAGGGCTTTAGCTTGCCGATTATTGTGGTCTTGCACCTGCCTGATGAGCGACGCAGTCAGTTGGCCGAGGTATTTGCCAGAAGAGTGCGTTTACCGGTCAAAGAGGTTGATGACAAAGAGTTGATTGCACCCGGCACCTTATATTTTGCCGCACCGGGCTACCACGTATCGGTGGAGCACGATTACAGTTTTTCGTTGAGTCGAGAGGAGCGGGTGCATTATTCGCGGCCCTCGATTGACTACCTTTTTGAATCCGCGGCCGATGCGTATCAACAGCGTCTGGCCGCGATATTACTGACTGGCGCCAATCAGGATGGTGCTCAGGGTTTGGCCACGGTCAAGCAGTCAGGTGGTTTGACCATCATCCAGAACCCTGAAGAAGCGTTGGTTTCGACGATGCCGCAAGCCGCATTGGATCGTTCGAAACCCGACTACATCCTCCCTTTGCGCGGCATCGGCCGTCTGCTTGTCGAGCTGGAACGAATCGAATGCTACTAAGTGATATTCAAGCCAAACTGCTGATCGTTGACGATCTGCCGGAGAACTTGCTGGCGCTCGAGGCGCTCATCAAGCGCGAGGATCGTACGGTTTACAAGGCCTTGTCTGCTGACGAGGCCTTGTCGTTGCTGTTGCAACATGAGTTCGCGATGGCCATCCTCGACGTGCAAATGCCAGGTATGAATGGCTTTGAGCTGGCCGAGTTGATGCGTGGTACTGAAAAAACCAAGAACATCCCCATCGTGTTTGTCAGCGCGGCCGGGCGTGAAATGAACTATGCGTTCAAGGGTTATGAAAGCGGCGCTGTCGATTTTCTGCACAAGCCGTTGGACATTCATGCGGTCAAGAGCAAGGTCAATGTATTTGTCGATTTGTACCGACAAAGCAAGGCCATGAAGCTTCAGGTTCAAGCGCTGGAGCAAAGTCGTCGCGAGCAGGAAACCTTGTTGGCCCAACTTCAAGTCACCCAAGGTGAGCTTGAGCATGCTGTACGTATGCGGGACGACTTTATGTCCATCGTGTCCCATGAAGTGCGAACGCCGCTCAATGGGCTGATCCTTGAAACCCAGTTACGCAAGATGCACTTGGCTCGCAATAACACCACTGCATTCACGATGGACAAAATGCAGGCCATGGTTGACCGCGATGAGCGTCAGATCCAGAGCCTGATCCGGTTGATCGAGGACATGCTCGACGTGTCGAGGATTCGCACCGGCAAGCTGTCAATCAGGCCGGGGCAGTTCGATTTGTCTGTGCTAGTGGCCAATTTGCTGGAGAATTTTGCGCCGCAAATCAGTGCTGCGCAGTCGAGCGTCCATTTCAACGCTAAGCAGTCGGTGGTGGGGCATTGGGATGAATTCAGGATTGAACAGGTTATTTCTAATCTGATGACCAACGCCCTGCGCTACGGCGGCAAAAAACCGATCGATGTGTCTGTCTATGTTGAAGACGAGCAGGCGGTGATTGAAGTGCGCGATCAGGGCATAGGGATCAGCGAAGAAAACCAGCAGCGCATTTTTCAGCAGTTTGAGCGGGTTTCAGGGAGCAGAGTGGTGGCAGGGCTGGGTTTAGGCCTGTTTATTTCCGAGCAAATCGTTGCCGCACACGGCGGCCAGATTCTCGTGCAGAGTGCCTTGGGTGAGGGGGCTGTGTTCAAGGTGTGCTTGCCGTTGGTACAAAACACTTAATGTCGGCGCAACCTATGACGCCGATCACGGTCGTATTGGCAGCAATCGTAAGAATTAAGGTTTTCTCATGAGTGAAGATGCGCAAGATGTTGTTTTGATCGTCGAGGATGATCCTTCGATCCTGATGGTCTTGGCCGCCTATTTGTCAGGCGAAGGTTATCGCGTGTTGCAGGCTGAAAATGGCGAGCAAGCGTTCGAGATATTGGCGAGCAAGCCCCATCTGGACGTGATGATCACTGACTTCCGCTTGCCAGGTGGGATCACCGGGGTTCAAATCGCTGAGCCTGCGGTCATGCTACGGCCAGATTTGAAGGTGATATTCATCAGCGGTTACCCGGCCGAAATCCGCGAAACGGACAGCCCAATTACGCGTACAGCGCCGATTTTGGGCAAGCCCTTCGACCTTGACACGCTGCAAGCACAAATTCAGAAACTCTTGGCCTGACACCTTAAGGCCGCACTTGGGTGCGGCTGGCAGCAATCATCTCGTTGACCTTGGCGGTCAGTACGTCAAAGGTGAACGGCTTGGTGATCAATTGCATGCCAGACTCCAGAAAGCCGCTACGTGCAGTGGCATGCTGCGCATACCCGGTAATGAACAGCACATTGAGTTCGGGCCTGCACTGACGGCTTATTTCGGCCAACTGTCGACCATTCATGCCCGGCAAGCCCACATCGCTGATCAGCAAGTCGATGGGTTGCGTGGATTCAATGATCGGTAAAGCGCTATTGGCATCGATTGCGTTGATGACCACATAGCCTTGTTCTCGTAACACATCACTGACCAAATCGCGTATTGCATGATCGTCCTCAACGATGAGTAGCGTCTTGTCTGCATTGGCTAAGGTGGTCGCCCTGGACGGGCAGGCAGACGTTAAATGCGCTGATCCGCCCAGAAATCGCGGCAAATACAGCTCAACCGTTGTGCCTGCGCACTCCTGGCTGTGAATACGGACGTGGCCACGTGACTGCTTGCAAAACCCATAAATCATCGACAAACCAAGCCCTGTGCCCTGGCCGATAGGCTTGGTGGTGAAAAACGGGTCAAAGGCGCGTCTTAGCGTGTTTTGTGTCATGCCGTGGCCATTATCGGCCACGCTCAACACCACGTAGTCGCCCGGCGAGAGGTTGACGTTGCTCGCACAAAAGTCTGCATCCAGAGTCTGATTAAACATTGTGATCTTGAGCTGGCCGCCGTCGGGCATTGCGTCTTGGGCGTTGGACACCAAATGCACGAGGGCGTTTTCCAGTTGTTGCGGATCGACTTCGGCGGTCCACAGGTGATCGTCGAAACTGACGTGAGCTTCTATGTTTTCAGGGGTGTGCTGTTGCACAAGGTTATGCGCTGACAAGAGCCATTGGTTCATGAGCACCGGCTTTGAGTCCAATGACTGGCGTCGCGAGAAGGCCAGTAAGCGATGGGTTAACCCGGCGGCGCGATTGGCCGAGGTGATGCCCATATCAATCAGGTTATCCAGATCATCGGTTTTGCCGCGTGCCAAGC
This sequence comes from Pseudomonas sp. E315, assembly GCF_055406205.1. Taxonomy (NCBI): domain Bacteria; kingdom Pseudomonadati; phylum Pseudomonadota; class Gammaproteobacteria; order Pseudomonadales; family Pseudomonadaceae; genus Pseudomonas; species Pseudomonas sp. E315. Next base: position 667,520 of record NZ_JBUZPJ010000001.1, read on the forward strand.
GTCGCCGCATGAGCTCCAGACTGCCAATGATGCCGGTCAGCATATTGTTGAAGTCATGGGCAATGCCGGCAGTGAGTTGACCTACGGCTTCCATTTTTTGTGCGTGGCGCAAATCTTCTTCGTTTTTTTGCTGTGTTAACAACAGCTCTTGTGCTTTTAAATCAATGGGTTGGGCTGTGTTTGTGATGAAAGTTCTAGCTTCTGCCAAGGCAATACAACAATCGCGGTATTCATACTGACGGTGGCGCGAACGCAGCGCATTGTTGATAAGGCTGCACAGTGTTGTGAGTGGGCTCTGGGCCTCAATAAACACCAGATTGTCCAACTGCGCGATGGCCAGGCTTAACTCAGTTGAACAGCTGTGTGGCGATGGTGTGATCATGAAAATGGGCAGGTCTGACCACACGGGCTGGCGTTGCAGTACGTTGATCAGCGGCCGCAGGTCGGTGTCACGCAGGTCTGTGCTCATGATCACCAGCATGCCCGCACCTGATTGCAGCTCATCGCACAGATGCTCAGGGTTCAGGATGATGTCCGCATTCACGCCTGTAAGCTCCAGCGCTTGCTCGGTGCTAGCGTCTACCCGGCCTAATGGCGCAAGGATTAGAACGCGCTCCTCAATAGGCCTACATACCATCACAGGATTCACCACCTCTGAAAAAGCCACTTAACGTATACCGCTCTTGGGCGGGTATAGGTCTTGACCGTGACGTCTGGCTGCGGTTCAACCTTTTACGAGGGATATTCAAATGAATTGCAGGCGTGAGCGCTGGTGATTGATTGGACTCTGCAAGGATGGGCTAAGCATTCATCAGAAAATATGTTTTTATTGAGTTATTAGTTGAATAAAAACAATAGGTTGGGTTTTTTTGTTCGTGTGATTTATGAGGCTGATTAAAGCCCTTGCTGCAATGCAGGATCATCTGGGTTTTGCTGTTCCAGTTGGGCAAGCAAGACTTGTACATTTTGCAATTGCCCCGACTCCTTCCAGTAACGAATCAACAACACGCGTGCTTTGCGGTTGGACGGCTGGCGTTGCAGCAGCTCTTCAAGCTGGCGTTGTGCGGCGTCTAACTGGTCCAGGTCATGCAGCGCTGTCGCCAATTTGTAACGGTAATCGCTGTTGTCCGGCTCCAATTCGACCGCTTTGGCCAAACCCAGTAGCGCATATTCGGTTTGTCCATGATTGAGCAGCCAGATTCCCAGCGCATGTTGCAAGTAAGCAGATTCGGGGTGAGCTTCGAGTTGTTTGGCCAGCAGTTGGCGTGCGCGATCGGCTTGCCCGCGCTTATCCAGCAATTCAGCCTGTGCCACTACTGCTTTGAGGTTTTCTGGGTCTAGCTGAGTGACCCTTTCAAGGGCGGCCTGCGCCTCATCAAGCTGACCTTCGTGCAAATACAAGCGTGCAAGCTGGCCCTGAGCGGTCGGATTGTCTGGTTGGTTTTTAAGCTGCCGCTCATATTCATCGATCACTTGCTGCAGCGGGCCAAAGTACAGGCCTTGTTCGTCGGGCGATAAACCCAGCAGGGCATTGGCAGCGGCAAAACGCACGCTTTGTTCAGGGTCATCGAGTATCGGCCCCAGCAACAAGGTGCGCTGGGCGTTGGGCACCAGTCCAACCACACTGCGGATTGCTGCTTCCCGAACCAACGGCGAAGGGTGATTTAAATCAGCATCGGCCAGTTTCAGCGCCTGTGGGCTGGGGTAATTGGGCAGTTCGGCATGCAGGCTGGCCCGTCGCACGTCTGATAAATCAGTGCGGGCCAATTGCTGATAGAGCACGCGAGCCGCGCCAGGTTGACCGTTATGGGCTTGCTCCAGGGCCTTGGAATAGCTGTGGTTCAAAACAGGCGTTGAGCTGGTTGGTGCGGGTCGCATCCCGTACCAAAGGCCTGCTGCAACAAAGGCAGAAAGAAGGCTGATAGCGAGGTAGCGGCGAGGCTGGGACATGCAGTATCCAGAAACAGTCATGCGGATGAGCTGCAAGATTGGGACAGCAGGCGACGGGAAGCAAGCCTTGTGTGTGTCATTTAAAGTGACGTGTTGGGCAGATGGTGCAATAGCGGCGGCCTGCGGCCTTGTAAAACGGGCGGCCAAAAAAAGCCCCGCGACCGAATGAGCGCGGGGCTAAACGGTTGGATGCGACCAACCAAAGGAGCCTTCAAATCATGTTGTTACATCAATGGGCGCTGGCCACTGTTTCGACTTGCCAGCCGCCGCCCAAGGCCTTGTAGATCGCCACAACACCGCGATACAACTCAACTTCAGCTTGTGCCTGGCTGTCTTCGGCAGCCAAGCGTTCGCGCTGGGCATCGAGCAACACTAAAAAGTCCACCGTGCCTTCGCGATAACGAATGGCCGCCAAGTCCGCCGCTGTGCGGCTCGATTCACTCTGACGAATGAGCGCCACCAAGCGCTGTTGGCGTTTGCCGTAGTCACTGAAGGCGTTTTCTGACTCTTCAAGGGCCAGCAGGACGTGCTGTTCGTAATTGGCCAGGGCTCCATCGGCCTCAGCGCCCGCACCGCGCAAGCGTGCGCGCACGCTGCCTAAATCAAACGCAGGCCAAGTGATGCTTGGGCCCAAGGCCCAGGCATTGGCGGCTGCTGAGCCAATTTGTGACCCGCGACCTGCCGTAAAGCCAAGAAAGCCACTGAGGCTGACGCGGGGGAATAAGTCGGCCTTGGCCACGCCAATGCGTGCCGTGGCGGCGGCCAGCTTGCGTTCGGCGCTCATGATGTCGGGACGGCGTTGCAACAGATCGCCGGGGTTGCCGATATTCAGGGCCTTGGCGATGGCAGGCAAGTTGGCCGGGCTCAGGTCGACGCTCAATGTGTCGGGCCGCTCGCCCAGCAAGGTTGCGATGCGGTTGCGTTGACGCACCTGCTCTGCTTGCAATTGCGGCACGCTGGCTTCAACGGCGGCCAAGCGTGCATCAGCGCGCATTACGTCCAGTTGATCGCCCACACCGGCATCGCGCAGGCTTTCGGTAATCGCTTTGGAGTCTTGCTGGTTTTTCAAGTTGGCCAGTGCGATCCGTTCACGCAGTTGCGCCCCCCGCAATTCACCATAAGCATCCACCAACTCGGCGATCATGGTGACTTGCAGTTGATACAAATCTGCAGCGGCGACTTGTTCATCGGCATCACTGGCTTCCAGTTGGCGTTGGATACGACCGAACAGGTCGATTTCCCACGCCATATCTAGCCCCAGATCGTAGCGCTCGCTGTTAACGCGTTTTTCTGTCTGCCCCGGCACCTGGCCTTTGCCCACATTGCTGCTGGCACGGCTGGTGATGGTCGGCATTGCATCGTTGCTGACGTCGTCGCGAATAGCCCGCGCGGCACGCAGCCGGGCAAAGGCCACGCGCAACTCACGGTTACCCGCCAGTGATTGAGTCACCAGCTTATTCAGGGTTGGGTCGTCAAACTGCTGCCACCAAATGCCCTCAAAATGCGCCCGGTCAAATCCTTTGAGGTTGTCGGCGCTGATGTGCGCAGGCTCGGTGGCTGGAGTTTTATAGTCCGGGCCTACGGCGCAGGCACTCAAGGCCAGCACTAGCAGGCTTGGGAACAAGACTTTCACGCTCATTGTTGCGACTCCAACTTCAGGTGCCTGGCCGCTTTGCGTGCTTCGCTGCGCTCCACATAACGGCGGATCAACACATAAAACACGGGCGTTAACAGCAGGCCGAAGAAGGTCACCCCGAGCATCCCGGAGAACACCGCCACACCCATTGCGTGACGCATTTCAGCACCTGCACCACTGGAGAGCACCAGCGGCACCACGCCCATGATGAATGCGAAGGACGTCATCAGAATGGGCCGCAGACGCAGACGGCAGGCTTCGAGTACCGCTGCCAGTGGGTCGAGCCCTTCCTCTTGTTTGTCTTTGGCGAACTCGACAATCAGAATCGCGTTTTTGCACGCCAGGCCGACCAGTACGATCAGGCCGATTTGAGTGAAGATGTTGTTGTCACCGCCCGAGATAATCACCCCGGTAATGGCAGACAGCAGCGTCATGGGCACGATCAGAATCACCGCCAGCGGCAAGCTCCAGCTCTCGTATTGCGCTGCCAGTACCAGGAACGCCAGTAGCACGCACAGCGGGAATACGAACAGCGCTGTATTGCCTGACAGAATTTGCTGATAAGTCAGCTCAGTCCATTCGTAGGTCATGCCGTTAGGCAGTTCTTCTTTCAGCAGTTTCTCGATGGCTGCTTCGGCTTGGCCGGAGCTGTAGCCGGGTGCGGCGGCGCCATTGATTTCAGCGGTCACAAAACCGTTGTAGTGCATTACGCGGTCTGGCCCAGCGGTATCGCTGACCTTGATAAAGGTGGCCAGCGGGATCATCTCTCCCTTGTTGTTGCGCACTTTGAGCTGGCCAATCTGTTCAGGCTCCAGGCGGAACTGCTGCTCAGCTTGTACGTTGACTTGATACGTGCGCCCGAAGCGGTTGAAATCGTTGGCATACAGCGAACCCAAATAGATTTGCAGGGTGTCGAAGATGTCGCTGATAGCTACGCCGTGGGTTTTGGCTTTTTCGCGGTCAATGGCAGCATCCACTTGCGGCACATTCACCTGATAACTGGTGAACAGCCCAGCCAGTTCCGGCACGTTATGGCTCTTGGCAATAACGTTTTGCACTTCCTTGTACAGCTCGTCATAACCAAGGCCGGCACGGTCTTCAACTTGCAGACGGAAACCACCAATGGTTCCCAGACCTTGTACCGGCGGTGGCGGGAAGATCGCGATGTAGGCCTCTTGAATGTCTGCAAACTGGCCGTTCAGTGTGGCGGCAATGGCCGCCGCAGACTGGCTTGGGTCTTTGCGCTGGTCAAAGTCCTTGAGTGCCACGAACACGATGCCGCTGTTGGGGCTGTTGGTGAAGCCGTTGATCGACAGTCCGGGGAAGGCGATTGAGTTAGCGACGCCAGGTTGTTTGAGCGCAAGCTCGGACATGCGTTTGATCACGTCTTCGGTGCGGTCCAGGCTCGCGGCATCGGGCAGTTGAGCAAAAGCCACCAGGTATTGCTTGTCTTGCGGGGGGACAAAGCCTGTTGGCGTGTGGGCAAAACCGGCCCATGTCAGCACCATCAACCCTGCGTACACCAGCATGGCAATACCGCTGCCGCGGATGATCCGGCGCACAGTGCCCACGTAACCGTTACTGGCTTTGACGAAAAAGCGGTTAAACGGCCCGAACAGCCAGCCGCCGAACAAGCGGTCCAGCACACGGGTGAAACGGTCTTTGGGAGCGTGATGGCCCTTAAGCAGCACCGCGGCCAGCGCAGGCGACAGGGTCAGCGAGTTAAATGCCGAGATGACCGTTGAAATGGCAATGGTCAACGCGAATTGCTTATAGAACTGCCCAGTAAGCCCTGAAATAAAGGCCGCCGGGATGAACACCGCACACAGCACCAGCGCCGTTGCGATGATGGGGCCTGTCACTTCGCGCATGGCGCGTTTGGTTGCATCGACCGGGTTGAGCCCCAGTTCGATGTTGCGCTCGACGTTCTCCACCACCACGATCGCATCATCGACCACGATCCCGATGGCCAATACCAGCCCAAACAAAGACAGTGCATTGAGCGAGAAGCCGAACATGTGCATCACGGCGAACGTGCCAATCAGCGAAACCGGCACTGCAACCAGTGGAATGATCGAGGCACGCCAAGTTTGCAGGAACAGGATGACAACCAGCACCACCAGAATCAGCGCTTCAAACAGGGTGTGGACTACCGCTTCAATCGAGCCACGGACGAAGATCGTCGGGTCGTACACGATGTCGAAGTCCATCCCTTGCGGAAAACTCTGCTTGAGTTCGGCCATTTTTGCTCGAACGTCATTGGAGATCTGGATCGCATTGGAGCCAGGGCGCTGGAAGATAGGGATCGCCACTGCTGGCTGATTGTTCAGCAACGAACGCAAGGCGTATTGGCTGGAACCCAACTCAATCCGGGCGATGTCTTTCAAGCGGGTGATCTGGCCATCGTCACCCGAGCGAATGATGATGTTTTCGAACTCTTCTTCGGTAACAAGACGACCTTGGGTGTTCACCGACAACTGGAAGCTGGTGGCATTCGGGGCAGGGGGCGCGCCCAATGCACCGGCCGCCACCTGACGGTTTTGCTCGCGAATGGCGGTTACCACGTCAGTGGCGGTCAAGTTGCGCGAAGCTGTTTTGTTCGGGTCGAGCCAGACCCGCAACGAGTAGTCGCCCATGCCGAACATTTGCACGTCACCAATACCGTTCAAGCGCGCCAACTCATCCTTGATGTTGAGAATGGCGTAGTTGGACAGGTACAGCATGTCGTAGCGTTTGTCGGGTGAAGTTAAGTGCACCACCATCGTCAGATCCGGCGAGGCCTTGTCTACGGTGATGCCAATGCGCGTGACTTCTTCGGGCAGCTTGGGCTGGGTGCGGGTTACGCGGTTTTGTACCTGTACCTGCGCGTTGTCCAGGTCAGTGCCCAGCGCGAAGGTGATGGTCAACGTGATTTTGCCGTCAGCGGTGGACTGCGAAGACATGTACAACATGTTTTCAACACCAGTGATTGCTTGTTCCAACGGCGCGGCCACGGTTTCGCCGATCACTTTAGGGTTGGCGCCCGGGAAGTTGGCACGTACCACCACGGTAGGCGGCACCACTTCGGGGTATTCGCTGATCGGCAATTGAAACAGCGATATGCCGCCTGCAATCAAAATCAGCAAGGACAGCACTGCGGCAAAAATCGGCCGCTGAATGAAGAACTGAGAAAAATTCATCGGAGTTATCGTCCCTTAACCGCGAGGAGTCGCAACGCTGGCCAACTTTGGCGCGCCATTGGCGGGCTTGATTGGCGGCAGGTTGCTGGCTTCCAGGGCTTGTCGTTGTTGTGCCAAGGCGGCGAGGGTTTGTTCGCTTGCCATCGGGATCACCTCAGGCGTAACAGGTGAACCGGGACGAACCCGCTGCAAGCCCTTGACGATAATGGTGTCGTCTTTGTTCAGGCCGCTGCGCACGATGCGCAAACCTTCAATTTTTGGCCCTAGATCAACAGCGCGGTACACCGACTTGTTGTCGCCATCCATCACCAGGACGAATTTTTTGCCCAAATCAGTGCCGACCGCTTCGTCATTGATCAGCACGGCGGAGTAGGTGCCACTGCCGACCAGTTTCAGGCGCGCATACAGCCCTGGGGTGAAACTGCCATCAGCGTTATCGAAGACTGCGCGGCCACGGATAGTGCCGGTTTTAGGGTTGACCTGATTGTCGACGAAGTTCATCTGCCCCAAATGCGGGTTGCCGTCTTCGTTGGACAGACCGAGGTAAACCGGCGTGCTTTGGCCGCGCTGACCTTGGCGGGCAAGTTGGCTGTACTTGAGGAAGACACGCTCGTCAGCGTCGAAGTAGGCGTACACCTTGTCAGTGGAGACCACACTGGTCAGTGGCGTGACATCAGCGCTCACGATGTTGCCCGCGGTGATTTCAGCACGGCTGACACGACCACTGATGGGCGAGGTGACGCGAGTAAAACTAAGGTTGAGTTTGGCCAAGTCCAGTTGGGCCTGAATGGCTGCAACACCGGCGCGAGCTTCTTGGGCGGCAGTGGTGCGCGAGTCTGCTAACTCAGCGGAAATAGCATTGCTCTGGCGCAGCCGATCACCGCGCTGGGCCTCGTTTTGGGTACGCGTTGCGTTGGCGCGAGCTTGCTGAACCTGCGCCTCAAGACGACGAACATCGGCCTGGAATGGGCGCGGGTCGATCTGAAACAGCACGTCGCCTTTTTTGACCAGCGCACCTTCGTTGAATGCCACCAGATCAATTTGGCCTGACACGCGCGGGCGAATTTCTACGGTTTCTGGGGCTTCAAGCCGGCCCGTGAACTCATCCCATTCATTGACAGGCTGTTCGAGTACTTTGGCCACACTGACTTTTGCAGCAGGTGCTGGAGCAGTCGTTTCTGGGGTTTTGCCGCATGCACTCATTACCACGATGGCCAAGGCCGCCAGTGGGAAGCGCAACTGTTTAAGTGACTGTTCCATGAGAGGGAGTCCGCCAAGCTATTAAGATGGGCGGATAATGCTGGCGCGGGTGCTGGCACACGAATCGAACCCAGCGAAGGTCATTATCATTCGGAATGATAGAAAGCCGAACCAAGCCCTCTAGCCTGCGGTTTTCGTTAGGTGGCTATCGTTTTCTGGGGGCTGGCGAAGGCTGCGATGTGTTGTCCCTGCTCAACACATCAAAAGATCGCAGCCTTCGCCAGCGCCAACAAAAAACACGGCCTTTGTAGCCTTTAACGAGTAGCACGAGGCTATTAAAAGTTGATCGAGGCGCTCAAGCGTGCTGTCAGCGGTGCGCCCTGAAACACGTAGTTGTCGCCCATGTATTCACCCACGTCCCGCCAGTAGCGTTTGTCGAACAGGTTGTCGACGGTCAGTCGAAACACGGTGTCGTAACCTTCGATACGAGTGCTGTAACGGCTGCCAATGTTGAAGATGGCATACGCACCTGCCTGAACTTCGCCTTGCTGGCTTGCGTATTTTTTACCGCTGTATTGCATGCCGCCCAGCAAGGCTAAACCCTCCACCCAAGGCAATGCGTAGTCGCCATAAAGGCTTGCGCGCAGGGTTGGCACGTTGATGGTTTGGTGGCCTTCATAGGCCGGGGTACCGGAGCCTGTGACCCTGGAGCGAATAGCCGCAACACTGGCCGATACTTGCAAACGTTCTGTGGCCCAGCCGTTGGCGGCCAGTTCGAGCCCAGTGTTCTTCTGCTCGCCCTGTTGCACGAAGGTGAACTCAGCGGCGTTGTCGGGGCGGGCATATTGATAAGCCTGGCGTATTTCAAACAGCGTGGCGCTCAGGCTCATGCGTCGCCAGTCGTACTTGATGCCTGCTTCGAGTTGCCGCGAAACAGTGGGCGCCAAAATTTCAAATGCATTGCTGGCATACCACGGCGCGGTGCCGCCCAGCGACAGGCCTTTGCTGTAGCGGGTGTAGAGCGACATCGTGCTGATGGGTTTGTAAATCAGTGCTACCTGAGGCAGAAACTCATAACGCTGTGTGTGGCGGGTTGTGGTGCCCTCATCGTCGAAGGTGCGCTCATCCAAGCGCACTTCACGGCCCCCTATGACGGTCTGCCAGTGTTCGTTGAAGCTGATTCGATCATTGAAGAACGCCCCGTACTGGCGGCTGTCCAGACGGCGATGGCTGTCATTGAGCGGGCCATCGTAACGGGGGAGGTCTTCGGGCTCGCTGTCGATGTTGCCGCTGCCCAGCCAATGATTGATCGCCGTACGGTTATCAACGACGCGTCGGAACGCGCTTGTGCCCACGGTCAGTTCATGGCCAATCGTGCCTGTCTCGAAGTTGCCACTGAGGGCTGCTTGTACCTCATCGTTACGTCGCGTGTCGTCTGGGCTGCGGAAGTCGTAAATGTCGTAATTGCCTTCAGGGCTGAAGTAATTACCGACATTAGGTGTCACACAGCCGACGGTGCAGCCGCCCCAGGCAAACGAACTGTAGTCATCGATCACCACCTTGCTGCGCGAGGCACTCAGGTTGCCTGTCCAGTTATCGCTGAAACGGTATTGGAAGTTGCCGTTGAGGTTGAGCGAGTCAATGGTGACCGGCTTTGAGCCGCTCTGGTGTGCCAGCAACTTTTTGGGTGAGGCATGGTGGGGCAGCTCGGTGCCACCGAGCAACTGGTAGCCCGGCACAGAACGTTGCTCTTTGGTTTGGTACTCCACATCCAGTTGCAGCAGGGCATTGGGGCTGATGTTCCAGTCAAATGCGAGAGACACGAAGTCACGCTGCCCATTGGCGTGTTCAACGTAAGAGTGAATGTCCTCGTGAGCCACGTTGGCGCGTAGACCGAACTGCTGCTCGCTACCAAACCAGCCGCCGACATCAGCTGCCAGATAACCGCTGCCTCGATCGTCTGTGGAGACCGTCACAGAGCGCACATCGGCGGCCCGCTTGGTCACGTAATTGACCACGCCACCAGGCTCTGAGACGCCGCTTTGCAAGCCTGACAACCCTTTGAGCAGCTCCACTTGCTGCTTGTTTTCCAGGGCAACGTTCTGTTCGCCAGTGATGGTGCGATTGTTGATTTTGTAGCTGCTGGCTGAGTTCAGTGAAAAGCCGCGCACCACAAAATTTTCGTAATAGCCAATGGGGGCATAACTTTCGCCCACTGACGCGTCATTTTTGAGTACATCGCTCAATAGACGCGCTTGCTGATCCTTGAGCAAAGCATCGTTGAACACTGAAATAGCGGCCGGAGTATCCAGAAGTGGCGTTGCTTCAATGCCGGTGGCCGAGGCGCTGTCGACCCAATAGCTGGTGCTTTTTTCCCCTGTGACACTGATTGCAGGCAACTCGGTTTCAGCCGCCTGCGCTGTAGACACAACACCGCCCAGCAGCATTGCGAGCGTCAGCATATTGGGGGTGAAACGCGGGGCGGACTCACCCTCTTGGACAGACCGGCAAAGCCTGGGCATTTAGAACTCCTGAATGATTAGTGACGCTAATGGGGCGGCCATCGGGGGGCGTCATCATACGTGAATGCCTGAGTTGAACCTCAGGGTTTGTCAGCCCTTAGTGCGTAAGCCCAAGGGCGGTAATGAACCCATTGGGCCGTTATTTATAGCGTTGATGGTGATAAGGTCGGCAGCAGAAACAGTTTCAGGCTTCTTAATTTAAAGAGAACACCCACATGGCATCAGCTTCAGCGTTTATCGATATTCCGGCTTCGGCCGATCAGGTTTGGCAATTGGTGGGGGGCTTTAACTCGCTGCCTGACTGGCTGCCCATTATTGCCAAAAGTGAGTCCGGTGAAGGCGGGCGCTTGCGTCGCCTGCACACGCCAACGGGCGACATCATCGTTGAACGGCTAGAAACGTTCGACAACGCAGCCAGGACTTACAGCTATTCCATTGTTCAAGCGCCTTTCCCGGTAACCGACTATGTGGCAACGCTGCGGGTTGAAGCCTTGGGCGAGGGGGCTCGTGTGACGTGGTCGGGGCGGTTCACACCCAAAGGCGTGAGCGATGAAGCAGCACAGGCGTTGTTTGAAGGCGTTTATAGCGACGGTTTAGCCGCACTGGTTGCAAGTGTGGTGTCTCGCAACTAGAACAAAAAATCGCACTACGCTTAATTCTGAGAAGTACCTCCCGTTGCTCTATCTGAAGCTAACAAAGCCGAACGACTGCGCTGAGTTAGCCTGCGCAAGGGCCCGCAGGGCGTCTGTTCCCCGGCAAAATCATCCCGCCTGTTCACAGAGGGAGTCAGGGAACTTCGTTGCTCTGGGCCTTGGTGTCAGCCAAGGCGTGGTAGCTCGGTGGCGGTTGCGTCTCTCAAGTTGGCACGCTTCTTGGGAATACCTTCAAACTTTCTACCGATCCACTGTTTCTAAATAAGCTTCACGATAATGTAGGTCTATACCTGAAAGCGTCCATTTCCACGCCCACGTCGGCCTGTTGGCTGAAGCGCAGGATAAGTAGTTTTAAGTGTTACTTGTAAAACACCACACTAGCTATTGAAGACGCGAAGAATGGGGGCATCATGCTATTTCGATCTAGCAGCAAATCACGATACTTGGGTCATGGTTTGAAACGTGCCCGTCACAGCCCTGAAGGGCAGCAGATTCTTACCTGCACCGGCGAGACTCTGTCGCCTTGGTATGTCATCGTCATTGCCTTATTTGTCAGCAGCGCAAATGCTGAGCCTAGAGAGGATGCCTTACTCAACGTGCCGCAAGAGCATGCCCCAGCGGAACACCAACATTGGGCCTTGCAGGTTACACCCTATGTTTGGGCTGCCCGTCTAGATGGGCATATTTCGCCGTTTCAGCGAGGCCCGACAATCCGCGTCGAGAAGTCGTTCTCCGACGTAATGGATAATCTTAACGTTGGCGGTTTCATAAACATTTGGGGTCGGCATGAGCGCTTGGTCTTCTCGGGCGACATCATGTATGTCGATACCACAGATATCCATGGTGTCGGCCCGCTGCCAGCATTCTCGATTCCAGGCGTCGGTGTTATACCGCCGGGTGGGAACATCGATGCGAAAGTCGACACGAAACAATTCACTGCAACACTTATGGGCGGCTATCGGGTCATCGATGCGCCTCAGTTCAGCCTCGACGCCCTTGCGGGTGCGCGCTTGTGGCACATCTCTAACAAAATAAAGCTTACCGGGAGCCGTGGCGATCTGAGCGGATCTGCCAGCTACGATGAAAGCTTCGGCTGGGTCGATCCACTGGTCGGTCTGCGCGCATTCATTCCCATCACGGAAAACCTCTCCGTTCAAGGCCTCGCCGACATCGGTGGGTTTGGAGCTGGCTCCGAGTTCACATGGTCGACGCTAATTACCGTTAATTATGCCTTCAGAGATAGCCTTTCTGCTTCCGTAGGTTATAAGTTGCTCGACGTCGATTACGATTACAACGGTCACGTCTACGACACGCGCCTCAGCGGCCCGGCTCTCGGAATGACCTATCGGTTCTGAATCAGAAAAGGTTTCGCACAGCCTTCTAAGGAATGGATATTCACTATGTCTCGATTCGCACTCGCCCTCGCAACCTTAACTGCTGCCGCCCTGCTGAGCGTCGAGGTCCAAGCCTGTACAAGGGCTGTCTATCAAGGCCCTGATGGCAGGAATATTACAGGCCGAAACATGGACTTCAAGGACCCCATGGTTAGCAACTTCTGGGTCTTTCCTCGCGGGATGAAGCGCAATGGGGCGTCCGGTTCACGTTCGATTGAGTGGACATCGAAGTTCGGCAGCCTAGCCGTTTCTGGCTATGACATTTCGACGGTCGACGGCATGAACGAGGCAGGCCTAAACGCTAGTCTGCTCTGGCTCAACGCCACAGAATTTCCCGAGGACGACGGCAAGACGCCTCGGATGTCGCTCTCGATCTGGGCACAGTTTTATCTTGATCAATTCGCGACGGTCTCTGAGGCGGTTGAACATACGCGCAAGAATCCCGTTGAAGTGGTAAGTGGTGAAGTGCCCGGTCGGCCAGGAAGTCTCGCACCGCTGCATTTGACGCTCTCCGATGCCTTCGGCGACAGTGCTGTTTTCGAGTGGATCGACGGAAAGCTGAACATCCATCATGACCGCAAGTATCAGGTGGTGACGAACGACCCACCCTATGGCAATCAACTCGCTAACCAGAAATATTGGAGCGCCGTCGATCCCCTCAACTTCCTTCCCGGCAGTGGCCGCTCCGAAGATCGTTTCGTACGCGCCGGCTTTTACATCAACGCAGTGACACAAAGCGACGACCCCCGGATCGCCACCGCCGCAGTGTTCAGCGTTATCCGCAACGCTTCGGTGCCCTATGGCGTAAGCCTTCCTGAAGCACCGAACCTTTCCACAACCCGCTGGCGTGTGGTGGCGGATCAGAAAAGCATGGTCTTCTATGGCGAATCGGCAACTTCACCCAACGTTTTCTGGGTGGATTTGAAGAAACTTGACTTCTCTGAAGGCGCACGTGTCCGCAAACTAGACCTCGGGGTGGACATGAGCCGTGTCCTTACCGAGGAGGTATCGGGCCAATTCGTTACTGCAAAACCGTTCGACTTCATGGCCGTCGAATGAAATTCACCAAATATCCGTAGTGTTCTGAAAGTGGCTAAAGCAGCTGACAAACGTGGAGTAGGAATGGCGTTGTGGCTGCATGAAATACTCGCTTAAAAGGCCAGAACGGGTGGCCACTTAAATTTAAGTGCATAGCATTTTTTGGCTTTGCGGGGGCAGGGCTGGGCAGAAGTCCTGGCCGGACGGATACCGCGTCTTTTTAAGAGTTGATATGACCGCTGATGCAGCTTCACTGTTTTCTTATGCTGATGAGGGGCGAGTTGAGGATACAACTCAAGCCATGACCCTATCGGGTCATGGCTGGAAGCGTTTCTACTGGGTTAAGGGTGGCGTGCGAGGCGGGATCAACCGTTTTGTGCCGATGGCTTCAAATGCACACGCAAAGCGCAGCAGCGCCGAGTCGTCATAAGCCCGGCCGGCAAATGTCAGGCCGACGGGCATGCCGATGTCTGACATCACCCCCATCGGGACCGTGACTGTGGGAACGCCCAAATGACGAATGGCAAGATTGCCGTTGGCGACCCAAACGCCGTTACTCCACGCGATGTCGGCCGACGCCGGGTTCACATCCGCATCTGCTGGCCCAACATCTGCCACGGTAGGGAAGAGCACTGCGTCGAGCTTGAGCTGATCCATCCAGTCCTCAAGGTCTATTTTTCGTGTGTGCTCAAGGCCTCGTAGCCCGTCAGGTAGCGTAGGGATTTCATTCCACGGCGTGATGCCACGTTGGGCCATCCGCACATACTCATCCATGCCCGCCGCAAGATCGTCCTCGCGATTTGGCAATGTGCCCGGGTCGTGAGGGAAGATCAGGGCGCCGTTGACGTCAGCCAAACGGTTGAGCTTTGGATCGCCATTGGCACGAAGAAAATCATCGAATGCCCATGCTGACAAATCCCAGAGTTCGTGGTGCAGGAACTCTTTGGGCACCAGGCCGCGATTAAACACGGTTGGCGCACCAGGGCGATCGCCTTCGCAGTTGGAGACTAAGGGGAAATCCACTTCGATCACTTCAGCGCCTTGGGCCTCAAGTGACTGGCGAGCCTGTTCCCATAAGCTGATCACTGAAGCGCGCGTGATTATTTTCTGTCCGGTGGGCCCGCCGATACCAGGCTTCTCAGCTGTGCCTGCTTCAGGGTCTGCGTTGATGTACATGCGCGGAACACCAAAGCGTTTGCCGGCCAGAGCATCACTTTTTACTGCGAGTTGCAGGTAAGAGGCGGGGCGAATGGAGGAAACACTTGGGATGGGCACCCAAGGTTGCATGCGCCACAAGTCCCCGCGTGTCTCGGGATCGTGCGCGACCACCACGTCGAGCACTTCAAGCAGATCCGCCATCGTGCGCGAGTAGGGCACAACCACATCCATTGTTGGCGTTAACGGCCAGTTACCACGGACTGAAATCACCCCACGCGACGGCGTGTAGGCGCATAAACCGTTATTGGAGGCTGGGCCTCGCCCGCTTGACCAGGTTTCTTCGGCTAAGCCAAATGCTGCGAAACTGGCAGCCGTTGCCGTACCCGCGCCGTTTGATGAGCCAGACGCGAAAGGGGCTGTCAGGTAGGCGGCGTTGTAAGGGCTCTCGGCTCGGCCATAAACCCCGCGCTGCATCCCGCCATTGGCCATAGGCGGCATATTGGTCTTGCCCAGGCAGATGGCGCCGGCGGCACGCAACCGCTCAATGGTGAACGCGTCGCGATAGGCAATCAGTTTGGCAAAGGCCGGGCTACCAGAGGCTGCGGTGAGCCCTTTGACCAGATAACTGTCTTTGGCGGTATAAGGAATGCCATCGAGCGGGCCTAACGTTTCGCCTTTTGCACGGCGGGCGTCAGACGCTTGGGCCTCCTTGATTGCCTGCTCATTGCGCACCACAACTGCGTTGAGGGCAGTGGGGGTGTCGGGGCCGTCGTAGGCATTGATTCTGTCGAGATAAGCCTGAACCAGTTCTACCGACGTGGTCTGACCAGATTCGAGCGCAGCACGCAATTGGGCAATGGAAACCTCGGTGACCTCAATCATGGGGTTACATGGCCTCTCTCAAAATAGACTCTCATGTCAGCTCTCTGTGTTCTGTGGGGCGGCGGGGATGATGGCACGGATTCGGACGCCCGACACTAGCACTGACCGGATTTGGCTGGCTATCACTAGCCTTTATAGAAATGGATTTGCCGGCGATCAAGGGTATTAAGAAGCGCTCAATTATAGGTTCAGCATGTCAGGCTCTCATGCGTGCCAGCGATGACATGTACACAGGCCTTATTGTTGCGATGACAGTGAGGCTTCAACCCGCAACGTCCAGTCCATGAGTGGCCGAACATACTGCGCACTGAGCCCCTCCACTGCGTTGAGCTTCAGCCAGTACTGATTTTCACGCTGGCGAAGGTGCCCTGTGACTTTGCCCTCGTGAAAAGTCAGTAACTCGAAGCCAAGATCAGCCTGGGTCATGGGGTGTGCGTCGGCCCCATCGGCGATGCCCAATATGTTCAATTGGCTAAAAAGCCCAAGCAGGTCATGTGCTGCAATCTCGCCCGCAAGTGGCGGCTGGCTCGGGTGTTGCTGCACCACCAGTTGTTTTTCATCTGTTGCTGATCGAGAGATTTGCACTCGAACGCCATTGGGGTAGGTGAGTGACAGTTGGCGGATTTGTCCGAGTGGGATTTGGGTCAATCGCCGATCAATCCATGCCAGTGAGTCGTGCGGCAACTCAAGGTTGGAATTGATCAGCCAAGTGGCCTGGGTATCAAGCACGTTCACCACTTGGCCACCGTGCTCTACGTGCTTGCCGAGCAATAAAGTCAGTGGTTGCTCACCAGAGCGCTCCAGGGTTAGCCGAGAGGCCTGTTCATCCAGCCCGAGTGCGGCGCGGTGTTGTGGTGCAGAACTTTGAGGTTCTAGCGTGCGAGCTTCGGTCAGAGCGCGCAGTAGCTTGACGATCCCGGCGGGAGCAGCGGGAAATTGCTGCAATGAGGCCACGAACCAGCCCGAGTCTCTGCGCTCAACTCGGATTTCAGGCTGGCCGGGGCGTGCAATGACGAGGGCTGTTACTTGGCCCACGTCCAACTGGGGCAACCACAAAGGCATGGCAGGTGGTTTGGGGGCAGGTTTGGGTTGCAAGTAAAACAGCGCACTCACAAACGCGGCGCTGGCAACGGCTAAAATCCATAAGCTTTTTGCACGCATGGTTTAGTTCCCTTTTGTACGGCGCAGGTGGCGGCCCCATAACACCAGCAACATTACGGCACAGACCAGCAGCGGCACTAAGGCGATATTGAGAAGTTTCAAGTAGTGGTGCAGGGCATCTACATCGTTGTTGAGCTCAAACTGAACCTGACGCAGATCCTGCTGCAATTTGCGCTGCCGGTTTTCGTGCAGGATCAACGCTTCACGCTGTTTTTCAGGCAGTTGTGCTTGGTTAGGGTCAGGGTTGAGCCGTAAGGTCGCCAGCATGCGTTCTGTCTCAGACAAGTGCTTACTGAGCTGCTCATAGGTCGTTTGAAAGCGCCCCTGCGCCTGTTGTCGCAGTGCGTCCACTGCGTCAAACGGGCGACTGAAACGGCCTCGGGAACGCAGGCTGATTAACGCGTCGGAGCCTGTCAGGTAATCCAGCGCGTTGATGACAAAAGCATCGTTGTCGGCCCATGAGCGCAGGGGCGCGGGGTCTGAGGGCTGCGTTGGCTCAAGCCACAACCGATTACTGAGCATGTCAGTGTCGGCCACGGCGATGATATTGATGTTGGTTGCGTGCTTAAGGCCCTCGTCATTCCCTTGCAAACCCTTGGGGAATGCTGAACGCGCAGGCCCGTGAATGCGCGCCGCGAGGGTATAGCGCTGGCCTCCAGCCCTGAGTGCGCCCAGCTCACCCAACAGTCCAACGCTTTGGGCATCCAACAGTGCCGCCGACTCGGAGCTTTGCATCAGGGGAATAAACGTTGTGCTGGCGTGTGCCAGCGGCTCGAGCACACCCACAGTCGCCAAGCTCAGATGCTGCAGGTCGGTGGTGCTGATGTCGTGCGCGCTCAGTGCCTCAGACGTAAGGCTCAACCAAGTCATTTGCCGTTCGGGTTGTTGTTTTTGGTTAGGCGCGATCATGGCATAACGCTCATCGGCAACCACCTTGCCAGCCAGCAATTGCAAGCCCCAAGCGTTGAACAGCTCAGGCAGGCCCGAAGCGTTTTCAACACGGGTGTCTATCTGACTCATAGGGTCAACAAAAACCAGTAACTTGCCACCACCGAGCACGAATTGGTCGATGGCGTACTGCGTGGGTTCGCTCAGTTGCTTAGGGTGCACCAAAACCAGCACGGATAGATCGGGTGGGATCACATCGGCTTCGGGCGCGATGTCACGCAGCTCAAATTGCTGGGCAATTGCTTCAAACATCACCCAAGGCGGGTTGTTCGAATCGCCCTCAATCGCCAGTGTCGACATGACCCCGATCAACGGGCGTTGGGGATGGCTGAGTACGTGCAGCAGGCGACTGATGTCGTACTCCAGCATTTGCTCTTCACTGGGTGAGAACAATGGGATGACCTGTGTGTCGCCAAGGGCATTGGTTGCGGCAAGCCCAAAATACAAAGGGCCGCCGCCTCGTTCTAGAGGCACGCCCTGCAAACCGAAGCGAGCTGCTTGCTCCTCATCCTCGGAAAACGGCTCGGGGTCGATAAGGTGCAGCGCGATACGCCCGGGGGCCAAACGCTCATAGCTGCGCAGCAAGGCCTCAATGCGTTTAGCGTAATTGCGCAGGGGTGGCAGTTCTCGGGCCTGAGTCTCGGAGAAGTACAGGCGTAACGTGATCGGCGTCTGCACCGTGTTCAGAGTCTGGCGCGTGCCGGGGCTGATGGTGTAAAGCTGGTGCTCAGTCAGGTCGAGTTGGACTTCTGGCAGCAACAGCTTCGTCAGCCCATTAAAAGACAAAAAAGCCAACGCGATAAGAACAAGGCCAAGCCCCGAGATAAAGTGCCGTTTCATGACCAAGACCTCACCGGGCTTTGTTCAGATTGATGACCACGGCAGTTGCGCACAACCAGGCCACTATCAAGCTGATGAAATAGAGCAGATCGAAAGCATCGATCAGGCCCTTGCTCATCGCGCTGTAACGCTCAAGCAGACTTAAACCGGCGATTGCGTCCACCCACCCCACGGGTGCCCAAGGTAATAAGGCGTCACGAACAAGCGCCAAGCCGCTGCCCATGAATAGCAAACACACCAGTAAGGTCAGCACGAAGGCCGTTGTCTGTTGTTTGGAGAGGGCGGACATGCACGAACCAATCGCCAGATAGCCCCCCGCGAGCAACCAACTGCCCAAGTAACCAACAAGGATCGCGGCATTGTCCGGCGCCCCCAAATAGTTGACGGTGAGCACCATTGGGAAGGTCAACGTCAGCGCAAAACCCGCGACGAGCCATGCGGCTAGAAACTTACCCGCAACCCTGGCGAAATCGCCCACGGGCAATGTCATCAATAGCTCGATGGAGCCGGATTGACGTTCTTGTGCCCACAGGCGCATGGCCAAAGCCGACAGTAAAAACAGATAAACCCAAGGGTGAGCGTCAAAAAATGGCATGAGATCAGCCTGATTGCGCTCATAAAAATCCCCGGGGTAGAAGGTGATGATCCCGCAGAGGGCGACAAACGCCATGATGAATACGTAAGTGAGTGGCGCGATCAGGTAGCTCGTTAACTCGCGTCGAGTCACGACCATTAACAACTTCATTGAGCGACCTCGCCCATCAGGTGCCGATACGCGGCTGCAAAACTATCGGGTTCACATTGCAGGCGTTTAACCGGCCACTGGCGCGCAGTGACCAATTGACTGACAAAAGGCAAAATCACCGCGCCCGGCTTTGCCAGTAAGGTGATGGCGCCCGGTGTGCCGAGGGTCGGCTCTACACTGGCCACGCCGGGTAAAAGCACCAACGCCAGCAGATCAAGTGCATGCGCGGGGTACAGATGCACGGCGTTGTGCAAGCGCGAACGGTTGGTCAGTTCCAGAGTTGTGCCATTGGCGACTTTGCGCCCGCCCTTGAGCAACAACACGTGAGTACAGAGCCCCGGCACCTCGTCGAGTTGGTGGGTGCAGACAATCACCCGTTTGTCTTGGGCCAAGTCACTGATCATCGCGAGCACTTGCTGGCGATGCTGTGGGTCCAGGCCGTCGGTGGGCTCATCTAGAATCAATACTGGCGGCTCATGGAGAACGGCTTGTGCCAAACCGACCCGCCGTTTAAAGCCTTTGGACAAGGTTTCGATAGGTTGTTTGTACACCCGGCTCAGGTCTAAACGCTCAATGACACTGGCAATACGGCTGCGTTTGTTCGCCCCGCGATAATTGCGCACGGCGGCGATAAATTCGAGAAACCCACCCACGCTCATGTCGCCGTAGAAGGGCGAACCTTCCGGTAGATAGCCAATAAGCCGTTGACCCTGGCGCGAGTGGGTGCTGGTATCAAAACCCAGAATGGTTGCGCTGCCAGATGTGGCCGGCAGAAAACCGGTGAGCAGCTTTAACGTTGTGGTTTTACCTGCGCCATTGGGCCCTAGCAGGCCCAGCACTTCACCTTGCCTGACTTGAAAGCTAAGGTTGTCGAGCACTGTTTTTCCCGCAAAGTGTCGGGTTAATTGTTTGGCCTCAATCATGTTTTCCACTGCGTGCGCAAAAATAGGGACACGCGCCTTACCGTGGCCGTGCAAGCGAGTACGGGATAACGCGTGAGCGATATTAAAAAATTAATAGCAGGCGTTAGCGCATTGTTATTACGAATGCGACGGCCCATTAAATTTGATGTTTTTGAGTGTTTAGCAGAATGAGCTGTAAAGAATAACAGTTCACTATGGAGTTAATGTGCCGCAAGAAAAAACAGCTTACTTACAAGAAATATCCAGCTTCACTCAGGCTTATTCTTGGGTTGTCTGCGTGGGCGACGAGGTAAAATCAGCGTTCTTTAAGTCAGATACTCGCTACTGTTTAAAAAGGAGTGCTCAAACATGTTGTTGCGAAGTATCACCCTCTTAAATCCAATGGGCGAGCATCTTAATGCCGTCTTGTTGTTTGGGTTTGCGGTGCCACAAATCAGCAAGAGCTTTTTGGTGTACACCTTAAATGAAGAACCTCACGCAGGCGTTGTCCGTTTGTATGTGGCCACGTTGTTTGAGACGGCGGGCAGTTACAGCCTGGGCGCATTGGAAACTGATCGTGATCGGGCAGTTGCATTGCAGGTGCTGCATCAAATCGTGAAAGGCTGAACAACATGAGGTTAATTAAAACGATACCGCCGACGTATCACTTGATCAGTCTTGACGATCAGGTGTTATTTCAGAACGTTGTGACTTCGCACCAGTCATTGGCGATAAACAAATCGGTGCTAATGAATGCGATTTCCAGGCTCGACGTGTCACAAATGGGGCTCGGCCACGAGGGCGTGACCAGCCTTACGCCCGTGTTGGAGGTGTTCGAGATGGATGTTGGCAATGTCAGCCAAGACACTCTTGGCTCGTTGACCGGTATGGCCAACCGTTTAGCTGAACAAAAAAAAGGCGCCCTCAAACAGCAGCAATTACTCGATGGGCGCGACCTTGCGTTACAGGAAAAAGAGCACCAGTGGCGTGATAAAGAGGACGACTTACGCCAACAGCATAAACAGGTGTTACACGATCGTGATTTGTTAGCTCAAGCATCACAAGATAGCGCTCAGATGATTTCTGAGCACAGTGCGGCACTCCAGCAATTAACCGAAGACCTAGACGCTCGTGAGCGTGCCAGCGCCCGGCTTTTCGACTTATTGCAGCAGGAAAACACCCGCGCCGAAGCGTTGTCAGCTTTGTTGGAGGCACGGCTGGCGCAGTTGCAAAAACGCGAAGGTGAATTGCAGCGCGGAGTGCTGATGCTGCGTGAACATCTCAAACATCTTAAAAACGCTAAAGATCGGTTCAGCGTCCTTGTCAAAAACTTTAACCAAACCGCGAAGCTGGGGAGTGCGTTTCAAACGAGCGAATTAAAGCCACAAGAACAAAGGCGGGGCCATGTGGAACCCAACTAGGCGCCAACAATATAAGCGTTGGTTGCTCATGTCGATGCAGGCTGCCAGTGGCTTGGCGATCGTATGGTTATTAACGACTGGGCCTGTTCAGGGCGCCACAGTTATTCATTAAGTGCCGTGCCACCACTTAGCGGTTAATTAGGTACTGGGGCGGGAGGCAATATGTGTGTAAAAAAGGGGTTGGGGATTATTCCGTGGCTGGCGCTGATATTAATAGACGTAGGCATTGCTCAAGCGGCAGCTTCTGAGCGCCGAGCGCCAATCATTTTTAATGCCCATGAGCGCAGTGTCGCGACATTAATCAGCAACAGCGCACCGAATGCCTATTTTTCCAAGGCTTGGATCAGTGGTGACAGTGAGGACATGCAATCTGCGGCGCCCTTTATTGCCATGCCTTCGTTGTTTCGTTTGTGGGCAGGTGAACAGCAAGTGGTGCGAATCATCAGGACCCCGGGGGATTTGCCTGACGATCGAGAGTTGCTGTTCTACCTGCATGTGATGGGGAAGGCCATTGTTGGCAGTAACGATGTACAACTCAGTGCTGCGTCTAAAACCGAGCGTGTAGCGTTTATCTATCGCCCGCAGCATT
The DNA here is from genome assembly GCF_055406205.1 of Pseudomonas sp. E315. Lineage (NCBI taxonomy): Bacteria > Pseudomonadati > Pseudomonadota > Gammaproteobacteria > Pseudomonadales > Pseudomonadaceae > Pseudomonas > Pseudomonas sp. E315. The sequence goes on from NZ_JBUZPJ010000001.1 coordinate 689,738, forward strand.
TGGCATCAGGCGTCGGTGATGCTCCGAGACAGTTGCAATGGCGGTTGCTGGAGCGTGATGCCTCCCGTTACTTGCAGGTAACTAACCCCAGCCCTTATCACGTCAGGCTTACTGGCGTTCGGGTAGCAGGCGATTTGACACTAGCGCAGGGCTTGCTTGCGCCTTTTTCCAGCCTTGAGTTGCCTTTGGAGCGTTACATTCAAGGGCCGCAGGCAAGAGTTGAGTTTGCAGTGAATGACGATCATGGGGTAAGCAGTGAGCTTTTGCGGGTAGATGCCGGGCTCTGATTACGTATCGTTGTACCGTTCATGAGCAGGGGGCTCTTCGAGCGCCCATTTCGATTGCTGAGAGAGCCGCATGACGACCTGAGGCGATTTGTCGCAGGCTCTGTTGTGTTGCCCTGTTTTAAGGGCTGTCAGGGGCGATGTGCACCACCGCAGGGCAGAGCCGCCGTGCGGCGTGCCGGGGACAGTGGTAAATTGCGTTCCCATGAAATGCGTCTACCCCACAGCAATCGCACGCGCCTGATCTTTAGTCTATAGCCCAGGCAGCGGGCACCCCCTTGGCTCACACTGCACAGGGCAAAGGCTTTTGTCTTGGACACAGGCCGCTTAGAGGAAGCTTTACATGAATCCATTACTGACTCGCCGCCATGTAGTTACCGGCCTTGGCTTGCTCAGTCTCGGCTTGCTGGCCGGTTGCGATAACGCCAGCGGTTTGTCGTACAAGTACGGTAAAGATTTGAGCAATGAAATCCTGGGGCGCAAGTTCAAGCTCAGGGACGCTGAAGGCACTGAGATGATGCTCGGCAGCTTTCGCGGGATGATGCCGATGATTTTCTTCGGGTTTACCCAGTGCCCGGCTGTTTGCCCAACCGCATTGGCCCGCGCCGCGCAAATCAAAAAAATGATGGGCCCAGACGGTGACCGATTGCAGGTGGTGTTTATCACCCTTGACCCCGAGCGAGACACCCCGGCCATGCTCGATGCCTACGTGAAAGCCTTTGACCCAAGCTTTATTGCGCTGTCTGGCACGCTGGAAGAAACAGCCGCCACGGCCAAAGAGTTCAAGGTGTTTTACGAAAAAATCCCCAGCGGCTCTTCTTACACCCTGTCACACACGGCCACCAGCTTTGTGTTTGATACCCGAGGCATCTTGCGGCTAGGCCTGTCGCCGTCTCTGTCGGCCAAACAATGCACGGAAGACTTACTGACAGTGATGTCCGTCTGCTAACCCACGCTATTCCTGAAAGGACCTGCTTTATGAAACTGGCTAAATACCTGCTATTGCCGCTTGTGGGCCTGAGTTTGCATGTGTCAGCGCAAACTGTGGTCAATGATGCTTGGGTTCGGGCAACGGTTGCCGGGCAACCTTCGACCGGCGCTTTCATGCACATCACGTCAACTACCGACAGCAAGCTGGTGGAGGTTAAATCTCCAGTCGCCAAGATTGTGCAGATCCATGAGTCGAAGATGGAAAACGACATCATGAGCATGCAGCCTGTGGCCTCGGTAGCACTGCCAGCGGGTAAGACCGTGAACATTGAGCCAGAGGGGTATCACGTGATGCTGATTGATCTGGTCGGCCAAGTTAAAGAGGGCGACCAAGTACCGCTGACCCTGATTGTTGAAGACAACAAAGGGGTGAAAGAGTCGATTGAAGTCAAGGCTCAGGCCCGCGCCTTGAACAGCATGCACATGCACCATATGGACAAGCACGACCACGGTGCGATGCACGCTCAATAAGCGCTCATGAATCAGCTCTTGAACCTTTACCGCGCCAGCCATGCCGATATTCCAGAGATGGTGGAATTTGTCATGCAGGCCCGGGCGGAGCTGTTTCCTAAGCTGAGTGCCAGCGGTTTACCCGCCGATTTGGCGCATTTTGCATCGACGTACCTTGATGGCGAAGGGCGCTTTCTACTGGCCCGCCATGACGGGCAGCTCATTGCGGCAGTGGGGTATCTGCCTTATGACCATCGTTTTGCGCAGCTTGATTACCACGGGCTCAAGGTGATGGAGGTCGTGCGTCTGTTTGTGTTGCCTTCATTTCGGCGTTCGGGTGTTGCCGCTGCGCTGTATCGCGCCTTGAAGGCGCTGGCGCTTGAGGCGCAGGTAGAGCTGTTGTACCTGCACACGCATCCGTTCCTGCCCGGAGCCATTGATTTTTGGCGCCGACAAGGCTTTGCGGTGGTGGACGTTGAGGCTGAGCCCATCTGGCAAACCACGCATATGACGTGCAGCTTGCGTTAATCCCCCCTTAAAAGCGTCCGGTCAGTGGGTACTCAACGGCCAGACGTAGTTGGTCAGTGTCTAACTCTGCCTGCGCGGTATTACCGCGATGGACGTTATGACGCAACGAAACGATAGTGCCCTTGGCGGTGCCGCTTTGCACCACATAGCGCGCTTCCAGATCCCGTTCCCAGTGTTTGCCATTTTTGCCGTAACCCAGATAGGCATAACCCCCTTTGGGATCGACGCGGTTACCGTCGATTTGGCTGCCGCGCACATAAGCAGCGCTGAACACCAGACCCGGTAAGCTCCAGGGCGTCATGTCCAAGTCGTAGCGCGCTTGCCATGATTGCTCGTTCGGCGCGTTGAAGTCAGACAGTTGCACCGCATTGGTGATAAAAATCGCGCCACGGGTCACATAGTCGAACGGCGTGTCGCCATGCACTTTCTGGTAACCGAGGCTGATATTGTGCGGGCCTTGAGCGTAAGTGCTCATCAGGCTCCAGGTGGTGTTGTTAATAGTGCCCGACAGTGCCTTGCCGTCATCAGTGGTGCGATAAAGGTTGAAGTTAAACGACAGCGAACGATTGCCCCCCATGTTCTGGTTGTATATAGCGCCTAAGTAATGTTGGTTCCAGGTGTCTTCGTAGCGTGACGTGTAAAGGCTGGCGCTGAGACTTTTGCTTGGGGTGTAGACCATGCCTGCGAGGTCGAAGGCATCGCCCTTTGGCCCATTGGAATAATTGACCACGAAGCCTTGATCGTGACTGCTGGCGTTGCGGTCTGTGCTTTCGGTGAAGTGCCCCGCGACCATTTTCAACGTGCTTAATTCGCTACTGGTTACAAACACGCCGGTTGCGGTTTCTGGCAGCAGGCGACTGTCGGATGAGCTGAATACGGGGGTCTTAACACGCTGTTCGCCGTAAGACACGACCGTGTTGGACAGGCGCAGTTTGATGGCTGCGCCACCTCGGCCGTAATGGTCCTTGGGATAGCCATCGTTATCGAGCCCAAGCAGGCGGGCTTTACCAGCACGTCCGCCGCCGCTGTCCAGTTTCAGGGCCAGGTAGGTGTGGGCATCGACCCCGACGCCGACAAGGCCTTGAGTGAAGCCGGACTGCACAGTGCCCATCAGGCCGTAGGCCCATTCTTCGGCATAACCATTGCGCTCAGACTTCGGCTTGTACGCATTACGTGCGCCACTGTTGCTGGCGCCGTGGCGGTACTCGCGGTTGTCGTAGACCGTGCGGTTGAGCACGCTCCATGTGCTGTCTTCAACAAAGCCATTGGCCTGTTCTTGAGCCGAGTCGGCCAAGCTTATCGGGCTGGCGAGAACGAGGAAGATGGCGGAGCAGGATCGAACAGCCTTCATTTTGTGGCCTGTTGCTGGTCAAGCGCTGCCTGCAAACGGTCCAGTGCGCGCTTGGGCAGCGTAGCGGGCAGTTGCGCGGCCTGTGCCGACGGCTCGCCGACCTGAATCAACATGACCATGCCCATTGCCAGGTGTGGAATGCACTGAATGCCGTAGAGCCCCGGCACGTTGAAGGTCTGTTCGGTCTCTTGGTTGATCTTGCCCTTGAATGCCGTTGCGCCTTCAGGCAGCAGGCCGGGCAGGGTAGCGGCGTTGTGCCCGCTCTGGGTGGGGATGAATTTGACCGTGTCACCGGGGGCGATGTGCAAGTAGGTCGGTTCATACACCATGCCAGCAGTGGCGCTGCGGGTGAGCATCTTCACTTCATGGGTTTGCGCCTGCGCGCAGGCGCACAGCAGCGCGGTGGTCAGCAGTAACGTCAGGGATGAACTACGCATGTTTGGCTATCCATAAAATCTTTTAAGAGGAGCGAAATCGCAGAATCTGCGCCCCGTCAAAAGGGTCTATCAAGTAGTGGGCCTGTACCCCGAAGGTGCTCTGCAAGCGCTGCGGGGTGAGCACTTCAAGCGGTTTGCCCAGCGCCACAAGATGCCCGCGTTCAAGCACCGCCAAGCGATCACAGCTCAGCGCCTGATTGAGGTCGTGCAGCGCAATCAAAGTCGTGACAGGCAAGGCTTGTACGGTTTTCAAAATGGCTAACTGGTGCTGGATGTCCAAGTGGTTGGTGGGCTCATCCAGTAACAGGATTTGCGGACGTTGGGCCAGCGCGCGGGCGATGTGTACACGCTGGCGCTCACCCCCCGACAAGCTGCGCCAACTGCGTTTGCGCAGGTGCGTTGCGTCCACATCACACAATGCTTGTTCAACGATGGCATCGTCATTGCGCGACCACGGCCTTAACGCCGAGAGCCAGGGCGTGCGACCCAAGGCGACGGCATCGAACACGCTAATAGCGTCATGGGTGTCAGCCTGTTGTTCAACCACGGCCAGCGTTTGCGCAATGGTGCGTTGCGTCATTGATCTAAGCCGCCGCCCGTCAAGCACCACCTCGCCACACGAGGGCGGCCGCAAATTGGCCAGCAGTTTGAGTAGCGTCGATTTGCCCGACCCGTTGGGCCCGACAATGCCCAGTGTTTCGCCGCGTTTAACGCTTAAGTCGATATGGTGTAACAACGCTGTCTCACGCACTTTGTAGCTCAGGGCGTTACAACTGAGCATCACGTCATGAGTGGCTGTCATCGAGCGCTTCTCCGGCTGATCAGGATCAACGCAAAAACGGGCGCACCCACTAACGCAGTCACCACGCCAACGGGTATCACCTGACCTTTGATCAAGGTGCGCGAGAGGATGTCCGCAATAATCAGAAAAAGCGCGCCGCCCAAGGCACTGGCTGGCAACAGGCGCGCATGACCAGTGCCCAGTAATAATCGGGCCGCATGGGGGATCACCAGCCCGACAAAACCGATAGAGCCGACGATCGACACCATCACTGCGGTTACCAGCGCTGCACAGCTGATGAGCACAAACTGCACTCGGCGCACCGGGATACCGAGTGACGCCGCTGAATCGGCACCAAAAGTAAACGCATCCAGTGCCCGCCGATGCCACAGGCACACCGCCAAACCGGCCAATGTAACGGGGATTGCCAGCCCTACCGAAGGCCAGCGCACACCACTGAGGTTACCCAGCAGCCAAAACATGATCCCGCGGGCCTGTTCGGAACTGGCCGACTTGGTGATCAAAAATGCAGTGATCGCGTTGAATAACTGCGAGCCAGCAATGCCCGCCAGAATGATCTGACCCGTGCCGCTGGCTGGCCCACTGATGCGGGCCAACAGCAACACTAAAGCGAAGGCGGCGACAGCACCGAAAAAGGCCCCGACCGACAGCGAAATGGCGCCGGCCCCCAGCCCCAGCAACGCCACCAAAACGGCACCCGTCGAAGCCCCGGCAGAAATACCCAACAGGTATGGGTCCGCCAACGGATTACGCAGCAAGGCCTGCAAAATCACGCCACATGTGGCCAGCCCTGCACCGCAGGCGGCTGCCACCAAGGCCCGAGTCAGGCGGTAGTTCCAGACGATGCCTTCGTCGATAGGGTCCAGCACATGCCCGGCGGCCCATAGTTTATTGGCCAGCACCTGTAACACCACGCCGGGTTTAATCGGCGTTTCACCAATGGCAACGCCCGCCAGCACCGCCAACAGCAACGCGATACAGGCCAGCAGTGTGAGCATCAACCGTGATGTCATTTTGGCTGTTCGTAGTGATTGATGGCGGTGGCCAAGGTTTCAAAACCTTCGAACATCCGCAAGCTGGCCTGCATGGCATCAGCATCGAGAATGATGATGCGGTTGTTTTTAACCGCATCCATGTTGCGGGTCACGGGGTCAGTGCGCAGGAATTCGAGCTTTTTCTCGTAGTCATCCGCCGGGAAGCGACGGCGATCCATGCGTGCGATTACCAAGAATGTCGGGTTGGCTTTGGCCAGTGTTTCCCAGCCCACGGTTGGCCATTCTTCATCGGACTGCACGACGTTGCGCACACCAAGGGTGTTGAGCATAAAGTCGGCAATGCCCTTACGCCCTGCGACATAGGGGTCGATATCCAGGTCAGCGCTGGAGAACCAAAATAGGGCGCTGGTGTGCGTCAGGTCTTTACCCTTGAGCGAGGCAATGGATTGTTCAAGACGGGCTTTAAGCTGCGCATTTAGCTGTTGGCCGCGGGCCTGCACGTCAAAAATCTCTGCAAGCTGGCTAATGCTTTTGTAAATGCTGTCAATACTGAACGGCTGCAAACGGGTGCCATCAGCGCCCACTAGATTGTCTTTGCCTTCACAGTCGGAAGGCATCAGGTAAGTCGGGATTTTCAGCTCATGAAACTGCTCGCGCGTGCCCACCACACCTTGCGGGCCGACCATCCACTCCAGCTGTACAGCCACCAGCTCAGGCCGCTTACCAATCACGGCTTCAAAACTGGGATCGTTATCGGCGAGACGTTCTACCTTGTCGTTTTGCGCCTTGTATTGGGCCGACACATTGTTGAACCACAGAGAGGTGCCAACCAGCTTGTCACCCAAACCCAGGGCATACAGCATTTCAGTCCCGGCCTGGCCAATGGTCACGGCGCGAGCGGGCGCGTGCTCAAAGGTCAACGGGGCACCGCAGTTTTCGAGGGTCAGTGGGTAGTGAGTCGGGGCTGCATGAGCCAAGGCAGACAAGCCCAGACCGGTGACAAGGGTGACGATGCGGGTCAGCAACATGATGCAATTTCCTTTTGATCGTACACAGCGGGTGTACGGTCTGGAAACACATCATTGAGCACTGCGATCAATACAGTACAGGCCCGCCACCTGAGTGACGCGCACAGCAAAGATGCCTTCCCGGACACCCCGCCGGTTAGTTTGTTTGTATCGGCCGGCAGGTCTCCTGACTGATGCGTCGGCGCCTGGCTCCAGCCTTCCCGGGGGTGAACCCAGTGGCGTTGAGGAGCAAGCTCGGCATCTACAGTTGCGGGGGCAGTTCCGTTTGGTGCTCAGTGAGCGCCTCGGATTCCCTTTTAATCCCGTTTGGGGACCGGCGGCGGCATGTTAGTCGAAATACGCCAGCCCGAGGAGAAGAATGTCCGGGTCACAAGTATTTAAGCCACGATATATCCCGACGACGAGCTTTTAACGCAGCGAACCAGCGCACCGGCAGGTAAAGCGCAACAGCCAGTACAACGGCGGTTAGCCACACGGCGCCCATGCTGTCGAAACCAAAGTGGCTGACCTGATTCAAGCCAAACATCGCCACGCTCGCCAGATACAGCACTTTGAGTGCATACAGGTGCACCAAGTAGAAGAACATCGGCGCGGCACCAAAAATGGCTAATGTGCTGATCCATTGGCGCTGTTGAACGCGCTCAAAAACCAGTAACAACAGCAGGCCAACGCCCAAGGTCAACGCCAAAAACAGCAGCGAAGGCGGGTACTTGGTGATGTTGAAAAAGCTCATCAAGGTGTGTGTAACGGTGTCATGTTCCACCCACGGCGCCTCGCCATATCCGTTGAGTAAACGCAGTGCCACAAACCCCATCAATGCGCCGATGCCTGCACGTAACACATTGCGTTGGCGCATAGCGCCAGACGCTGCGCGGGCGAACCACGGCCCAATGCAATAACCGAGTGCTATCACGCCGATCCACGGCAATACCGGGTACGAGGTGCGTAAACGCAGGCTGTTGCCGAATTCGATCCAGCCACGATCATGCAAAATGGCCCACGGCACATGCATCGCCGAATCAACAGGAAAGTGCAGCGTATCTAGCAGGTTGTGCCCCGCGATGATGGCAATGGCGAGTACCAAAAGCACTGCTCGCGGTAACCAGACCAATGCAGCCAGGGCGATCATGCTCACGCCAATAGCCCAGATCACTTGCAGATAAACCACGCTGGGCGGGAATTGTGACGTCCAGGCGAAGTTGACCAACGTGAACTCCAGAACCACTAAAAACAGGCCACGTTTGAACAGGAACGTCGAGACATCACGCGTGCCTTGATATTTTTCGCCATACAGATAAGCAGACAACCCCGTGAGCAGCACGAACACAGGGGCGCAAAGGTGGGCAAGGACACGGCTGAAAAACAGAACAGGTTCAGTGCTGTCTATGGCCATTGGGTCGCTTACCTGACGATGCAAAAAGAACGTCTCGCGAGCGTGGTCCAGCAGCATCAACAAAATCACCAAGCCCCGCAGGGCATCGATGGATAGCAGGCGCTGGCTTGAGGGGGAGGGTGCAATAGCGGATGTCATTGAGGGATCACAGGCTAGAAGGCGCTTAGGTTTGGTTACTTTATAACATCATTGCTGGCTCTGTCATCCCTCTGCGAAACATTCTCAATCAACAGTTCAGTGTTGAGTGGGGCGTGGACCGCTAATCAATCAAGGCTTGCGGGGGTAGTTCATAACGAATTGAACATGTGCTTTGACCCCAGTGGCCAGCGTGGCGTCGTCGACGGAGAAGTACGGGCTGTGGTTGTTCGGTACTTTGCTCATGTCCTCGCCTGCAGGCGTGGCGCCGAGAAACACAAATAAACCCGGCACTTTTTGGGCGTAATACGAAAAGTCTTCACTGGGTGACAGCGAGGCCGGCAGTTGTTCTACCTTACCCGGTGCGGCGAGTTCCAGAGCCGGGATCATGGCTTGGGTCAGGCTCGGGTCATTGGTGGTGACAGGGGCAACGTTTGCCACAACCAGTTTGGCTTCAGTCCCATAAGCGCTGGAGATGCCTTGCACCAGTGGTGGCATGTCCTTGAGTAGGGTGTCGCGGATTGCCACGCTGTTACTGCGAATGGTGCCCGTCATTTCCACTGTTTCAGGAATAATGTTCGCCGCCGAACCGCCATTAACGGTGCCGACACTGATCACGCCCATGCCTTGACTCAAATCGGCGCGGCGGCTAACCAGCGTTTGCAAACCACCAATCACTGCTGCGCTGGCGACCACTGGGTCGGCCCCGCTCCAAGGCGCAGAACCGTGGGTTTGCTGACCCTTTAACGTGATGCGAAACGCATCGCTGCTGTTGAGCACGGTGCCAGCCTTGTAATACAGATGACCGGTTGGGTAGCCCGCCATCACATGCACCCCAAAAATTGCTTCGACTTTGGGCGAGTTAAGAGCGCCGTCACGGATCATCGCTTGTGCGCCGATCAAGGTGTCGGTCTGGAAGTCATCAACATCGGCCGCGCCTTCTTCCGCGGGCTGGAACAAAAACACCACAGTCCCGGCGACTTGCTCCCGGTGTTTGGCGAGCACCTTGGCGGCGCCCAGCAACATGGCGGTGTGTGTGTCATGACCGCAGGCGTGCATGACAGGGACGGTTTTACCCAAGCGAATGCCGGTGGCCTGACTGGCAAAGGGCAGGCCGGTCATTTCTTTTATTGGCAGTGCGTCCATGTCGGCGCGCAGGGCAACTACCGGGCCGGGGAGACCGCCTTTGAGTACGCCGACTACGCCGGTTTTACCCACTTGAGTGCGTACATCGATGCCCATGCCCTTGAGCTGTTCGGCCACCAGTGCGGCGGTTTTAAACTCCAGGTTACCCAGCTCAGGGTGCTGGTGGATGGTATGCCGTAGATCGATAACGTCCTGGTTAACCGCCGCGACTTCCGTGTCGACCCAGCTCAAATTTGCAGCATGGGTGGTGGTGATCGTCAGTGCGCCAAACAACGCAAGCGACAAAGAGGTTGGACGTAAACGAATAAACATTGAGAGTTCTTACCGTGGTCTTTGGGCCGAGCAGGGTAAGTCGCAACGTGTGAAGGAACCAAGGCAAGTGTCCGATAATCGCACAGATTAGTTCTTTGCGACCTACACAGGAGGGCTGACCATTGGGCTGATACTGTTCGATTATCGATCACTGGCTGAGTGTGTAATTGATATGCCCGTGAGCGGGAGCGTAGGCTGGCAATGTGACAAACAAAATAATTAAAAATTAATTGAGTGCCTTGATGATGGAAAGCCACCTGCTGAGTGAACGCAGCCGTGTATTTCAACTCGCGGACCCCCATGCCGTATCGGACTATGTGAATCAGCACGTCGGTCAACATTGCATCGGTCTGTCACGCACGACCCGTCCGCAGGCCAGCCTCAATCATCGTAAGTTTGCCGAGCTTGATCTGTGCCGCATCAGCTACGGCGGTAGCGTCAGAGTGACGTCGCCTGCACTGGAGAACATCTTTCATCTACAGGTGTTGTTGCGTGGTAACTGCCTGTGGCGTGGGCCTGATCGAGAGCACCATCTGGTGCCGGGCGAGTTGCTGTTAATCAACCCCGATGATCCGGTCGACCTGACGTACTCGCACGATTGCGAAAAATTCATTCTTAAGCTCCCGGTCTCAGTGCTCGAAACCGTGTGCGACGAACAACGCTGGAAGCGCCCGTCTGGTGGGGTGCGGTTTTTGCGCAATCACTATCAATTGAGCGAGCTGGAAGGGTTTCTCAACCTGCTTGGGATGGTGTGCCTGGAGTCTGAAGCCTGCGACCCGCTGCTGCGGGTGCAGGAGCACTACACCCAGATCGTCGGCAGCAAGCTGTTGACACTGCTCAAGACCAACATCACCCGCGAGTGCCTGGCTTCACCAGACGCAAACATTGAGCGCATCTTTGACTACATCGAGCGCAATCTGAAGCAGGACCTGAGTGCCGATGATCTGGCCACGCAGGCGCGCATGAGTCAGCGCTCGCTGTATGCCCTGTTCGAGCGCAAGTTGGGTGTCACACCTTTGCAATACATCCGCCAACGCAAGCTGGCGCGTATCAATACCTGTCTGAACGACCCGAGTTGCACGGTGCGTAGCCTGACTGAACTGGCCCTGGATTACGGCTTTTTGCACTTGGGGCGCTTCTCTGAAAGTTATCGCCAGCAATATGGCGAACTCCCTTCCAACACCCTCAAGCGTCGGCACTGAAGCCCCTCACACACAAAACCAACTGGATTCCAGTCGCTGCTGTTCAGACGCGAGGCTTCGTGCTGCTCGCACTTTGCTACAAACACTGCAGTAATCGGATAGTGATCTGCAGTAAACGGATATTGCCTGGCGTATCGACTCCCTACTCTGGACTGGCCTGAAGAATAACAACGGAGGCCCTGGCCATGTCCCTGGGAATCGATTACTTGAATGCCATGCTTGAGGAAGACAAGGAGAAGGGCGTCCATCGCTGTAAGCGGGAGATGTTCACTGACCCACGTCTTTTTGAATTGGAAATGACTCACATCTTTGAGGGCAACTGGATTTACCTTGCCCACGAAAGTCAGATCCCCAACATCAACGATTTTTTGACCACCACCATGGGGCGCCAGCCGATCTTTATCGCGCGCAACAAGGCGGGTGAGTTGAACGCCTTTCTGAACGCTTGCAGTCATCGCGGCGCGATGCTGTGCCGACACAAAACCGGCAACCGCGCCAGTTACACCTGCCCCTTCCACGGCTGGACCTTCAACAACAGCGGCAAGCTGCTCAAGGTCAAAGACCCAAGTGAGGCCGGTTACCCTGAGGGCTTCAACTGCGAAGGCTCTCACGATCTGACCAAGGTCGCACGGTTTGAGTCTTATCGCGGTTTTCTGTTTGGCAGCCTGAACCCAGACGTCACCTCGCTGGCCGAACATCTGGGCGAGTCGTCGAAAATCATCGACATGATCGTTGACCAGTCCCCTGAAGGTCTGGAAGTGCTGCGTGGTTCGAGCTCCTATATTTACGAGGGCAACTGGAAACTCACCGCCGAAAATGGCGCCGATGGGTATCACGTCAGCTCGGTACACTGGAACTACGCCGCCACCCAGAACCAACGCACCCAGCGCGAAGCGGGTGAAGAAATCAAAACCATGAGCGCCGGTAGCTGGGCCAAAAGCGGCGGGGGGTTTTACTCGTTCGATAATGGCCACTTACTGCTATGGACGCGCTGGGCCAACCCAGAAGATCGCCCGGCCTACGAGCGCCGTGACGAATTGGCCCGCGATTTTGGAAAGGCTCGTGCTGACTGGATGATCGAAAACTCGCGCAACCTGTGCCTGTATCCAAACGTGTACTTGATGGACCAGTTCAGCTCACAAATCCGTATCGCTCGGCCGATCTCTGTCGATAAGACCGAAATCACCATCTACTGCATCGCGCCAAAAGGCGAGAGCGTAGAGGCCCGCACCAAGCGCATTCGTCAGTACGAAGATTTTTTCAATGTCAGTGGCATGGCCACACCCGATGACCTTGAAGAGTTCCGCTCATGCCAGACCGGCTATGGCGCTGGCCGCGGCTGGAATGATATGTCGCGTGGAGCAACACACTGGGTTGATGGCGCGGATGATGCGGCCAAGGAAATCGACCTCAAGCCACTGCTGTCCGGTGTGCGCACCGAAGATGAAGGCCTGTTTGTACTGCAACACAAGTACTGGCAGCAAGTGATGCTCAAGGCCCAGGCCGCCGAGCAGCAACTGATCCCCGTGGAGGCCGTGTGATGACCAGCACTTATGAGGTCGTGCGCGACTTTTTATATCGCGAAGCTCGTTATTTGGACGACGGTCATTGGGATCAGTGGCTGGAGTTGTACAGCGCTGATGCCAGCTTCTGGATGCCGTCTTGGGACGACAACGACACCCTGACCGAAGACCCGCAAAGTGAAATCTCGTTGATCTGGTATGGCAACCGAGGCGGGCTGGAAGACCGGGTGTTTCGAATCAAGACCGAGCGCTCCAGCGCGACCATGCCCGACACCCGCACCTCGCACAATCTGAGCAACATCGAGATCGTCGAGCAAACCGATGGGCTATGCCAAGTGCGTTTCAACTGGCACACCCTGAGCTTTCGCTACAAGACCACCGACAGTTACTTCGGCACCAGCTTTTATACCCTCGACATGCGCGGCACTGCGCCGCTGATCAAGGCCAAGAAAGTGGTGTTGAAAAACGACTACGTCCGTCAGGTCATCGACATCTATCACATCTGATCAACCCGCTGACGAGTTGCTGGTGGCGCCTGTAGGCGCTCCGGGCTCGGCAGCGCGTGCGAGGTACATTTATGAGCTTTCAGATTGCGCTCAACTTTGAAGACGGTGTGACCCGCTTCATTGAGGCCAACGGCCAAGAAACTGTCGCTGATGCGGCCTATCGGCAGGGCATCAACATTCCGCTGGATTGCCGCGATGGCGCCTGCGGCACGTGCAAATGTTTCGCTGAGGCTGGGCGTTATGAGCTGGGCGATGAGTTTATTGAAGACGCCCTTAGCGATGACGAAGTGCAACAGGGTTACGTGTTGACCTGCCAGATGCGCGCTGCCAGTGACTGTGTTTTGCGTGTGCCAGCGTCTTCAGCCGTGTGCAAAACCCAGCAAGCCAGTTTTGAAGCCGCCATCAGTGACGTGCGCCAGTTGTCTGAAAGCACCATTGCGCTGTCGATCAAAGGCGAATCGCTCAGCAGCCTGGCGTTTTTGCCGGGGCAGTACGTCAACTTACACGTGCCGGGCAGTGAACAGAGCCGCGCCTACTCATTCAGCAGCCTGCAAAAGAATGGCGAAGTCAGCTTTCTGATACGCAACGTGCCTGGCGGCTTGATGAGCAGCTTTTTGACCGGCATTGCTAAGGCGGGCGACAGCATGACCTTGGCCGGGCCATTGGGCAGTTTTTACTTGCGTCAGATTGAACGGCCATTGCTGCTATTGGCCGGCGGTACGGGGCTGGCGCCTTTTACGGCGATGCTCGAAAAAATAGCCGAGCAGGGCAGCCCGCATCCGGTACACCTGATTTACGGCGTGACCAATGACCTTGATCTGGTCGAACTGGAACGCCTGCAAGCCTTAAGTGCGCTGATTCCCAACTTCAGCTTCAGTGCTTGCGTAGCCAACCCGGACAGCCAGCATCCGCTCAAGGGTTATGTCACCCAGCACATCGAACCGAGCCATCTCAACGCAGGTGATGTTGACGTTTACCTGTGCGGCCCGCCGCCAATGGTGGAAGCCGTGAGCGTGTACATCCGTGAGCAGGGCATCACACCCGCCCACTTTTACTACGAGAAATTTGCTGCCGCTGCGGCTTGATCCCTTTTTGCAGGGGCGTGCCGAGAATGGCATGGGCACGCCTCCTTTTTATTCGAGGTTGTCATGAGCAACAGATTCGATAACACAGTTGCGCTGGTAACGGGAGCGGCCCAAGGCATCGGACGTCGTGTTTGCGAGCGGCTGCTGGCCGAAGGCGCGCAGGTCATCGCTGTCGATCGCTCCGAGCTGGTTCATGAGCTGCAAGGCGAGGGCGTTTTGACCCTGACCGCGGACCTTGAGCAATACGCTGACTGCGCCCGAGTGATGGCCGCAGGGGTCAAGACCTTTGGCCGTCTGGATGTGCTGATCAATAACGTGGGCGGCACTATCTGGGCCAAGCCGTTTGAGCATTATCAGGTCGAAGAAATCGAGGCTGAAGTACGTCGTTCACTGTTCCCTACGTTGTGGTGTTGTCATGCCGTGCTGCCTTACATGATCGAGCAGGGCAGTGGTGCCATCGTCAATGTTTCGTCCATCGCCACCCGCAGCCTCAACCGCGTGCCCTATGGCGCGGCAAAAGGTGGAGTGAATGCGCTCACCGCGTGCCTGGCATTCGAGAACGCCGAGCGCGGTATTCGCGTGAATGCAACCGCGCCAGGCGGCACCGAAGCGCCACCTCGACGGATTGCGCGCAACACCGCTGAACAGAGTCCGGCAGAGAAGGGCTGGTATCAGGACATTGTCGATCAGACCTTGAGCAGCAGCCTGATGAAACGCTACGGCACTATGGACGAACAGGTTGGGGCCATCTTGTTTTTAGCCAGCGACGAAGCGTCCTACATCACGGGTGTGACCCTGCCAGTCGGCGGCGGCGACCTGGGTTGATGGCGCCTAACTAACTGCACATTCACCTGACTGGAAGACTGAGATGAGCCACGCTCTGATCGAAAGCCTGACGACGATCATCGTCGATCTGCCGACCATTCGCCCGCACAAGCTGGCGATGCACACCATGCAAAAACAAACCCTAGTGATTTTGCGCCTGCGTTGCAGCGATGGCGTTGAAGGCATCGGCGAAGCCACCACCATTGGCGGTCTGGCCTACGGATACGAAAGCCCGGAAAGCATCAAAGCTAATATTGATGCGCACTTGGCGCCGATGCTGATCGGCATGGCGGCGGACAACATCAACGCTGCCATGCAAACCTTGGACAAGATCGCTAAAGGCAACACGTTCGCCAAATCGGGTATCGAAAGCGCTCTGCTTGATGCTCAGGGCAAGCGTTTGGGTTTGCCGGTCAGCGAGCTGCTGGGCGGACGAGTACGAGACAGTCTGGAAGTGGCCTGGACATTGGCCAGTGGTGATACCGCTCGGGATATCGCCGAAGCCGAACACATGCTGCAAGCACGCCGCCACCGGATCTTCAAACTCAAAATCGGTGCCAACCCGCTGGAACAAGACCTCAAGCATGTTATTGCGATTAAAAAAGCCTTGGGCGATCGCGCCAGTGTGCGCGTGGATGTCAACCAGTACTGGGACGAGTCTCAAGCTATTCGTGGCTGTCAGGTGCTTGGCGACAACGGCATCGACTTGATCGAACAGCCTATTTCACGGGTCAATCGTTCGGGGCAGGTACGCCTGAATCTACGCAGCCCGGCACCGATCATGGCCGATGAGTCCATCGAAAGTGTCGAGGATGCGTTCAGTCTCGCTGCAGACGGGGCTGCCAGTGTGTTCGCGCTCAAAATCGCCAAAAACGGCGGCCCCCGTGCCGTGCTGCGCACTGCCCAGATCGCCGAAGCAGCCGGGGTTGCCTTGTACGGTGGCACCATGCTTGAAGGTTCGGTTGGCACCCTGGCGTCGGCTCACGCTTTTCTCACCCTCAAACAACTGACTTGGGGTACCGAGCTGTTTGGCCCGTTGTTACTGACGGCTGACATCGTGACGGAGTCGCCGATTTATCGCGACTTTGAACTGCACATTCCCCACACACCGGGCTTGGGCCTGACGCTGGACGAAGAGCGTCTGGCGCATTTTCGTCGTCCCTGACTCAAGGAGCATCCCATGCTATTCCACGTAAAAATGACTGTGAACCTGCCGATTGATATGGAGCCAGCCAAGGCTGCTCAACTCAAGGCAGACGAAAAACAACTGGCCCAGCGCCTGCAGAGCGAAGGCACATGGCGCCACCTGTGGCGTATCGCCGGGCACTACGCCAATTACAGCGTGTTTGACGTGGCCAGCGTTGAAGCACTGCACGACACCCTGATGCAACTGCCTCTGTTCCCGTACATGGATATCGAGATTAACGGGGTGTGTCGCCATCCATCATCGATCCACAGCGACGACCGTTGACGCTGTCGCAACCCCGTTCAATCCCTTGCACAAGAACAAGATGAGGTGAGCAATATGACCGTGAAAATTACCCACACTGACGCTATCCAGAGCTTCTTCAAAGAAGCCGCCGGCTTTGGCAACGATAACGGTAGCCCGCGCTTGAAAAGCATCATCCTGCGCGTGCTGCAAGACACCGCCAAAATCATTGAAGACCTCGACATTACTGAAGATGAATTCTGGAAATCTGTTGATTACCTCAACCGTTTAGGTGGGCGCAGCGAAGCGGGCTTGCTGGTAGCAGGTTTGGGTGTGGAGCATTTCCTGGACTTGCTGCAGGACGTCAAGGACGAGCAAGTTGGCTTGACGGGTGGCACGCCGCGCACCATCGAAGGCCCGCTGTATGTAGCCGGCGCGCCGGTGGTTGAGGGCGAGGCCCGGATGGACGACGGCAGCGAAGAGGGCGTCGCGACAGTGATGTTCCTGGAGGGCCAAGTGTTTGATGCCCAAGGCCAGCCCGTAGCTGGAGCCACGGTTGACTTGTGGCACGCCAATACCAAAGGCACTTATTCGTTCTTTGATCAGAGCCAGTCCGAATACAACCTGCGCCGACGCATCATGACTGATGCACAGGGCCGTTATCGCGCCCGCAGCATCGTGCCATCGGGTTACGGCTGCGATCCTCAAGGCCCAACTCAAGAATGCCTGGACCTGCTTGGTCGTCATGGCCAGCGACCGGCTCACGTACACTTTTTTATCTCGGCAGCGGGCCATCGACATCTGACGACCCAAATCAACCTGTCTGGCGAGAAATACCTGTGGGACGACTTCGCATACGCCACCCGCGAAGGCTTGGTAGGCGACGTGGTATTCCGCGAAGATGGTGCGCGTGGTGTGGCGGGTCGTTATGCAGAAATGAAGTTCGACTTCCAGCTCCAGCCAGCCGCTGACCCAGCGGCTGAGCAACGTAGCCAACGTCCCCGAGCATTGCAAAAAGGCTGAGTACCAAACGAGCTGCGACCTTAAAGGATTGAGGTCGCCACATAGTGGTTAGCCATCGTTAAGCGTCAATGCAGGCTAATTTGAAGTCGTCAGGGATGTGTTCCGAATACACAATTTAACAAGTGGGCGATGTCGGATGTTCATAAGCCACTCACGGGCCTGAGATTACTGACTCAAAGTCCTCGAAACGAATGCGGCCGTTCATCGAATGATGTTCATAAACCTAGCTTGATTGACCTCAGTGCAAGGCAAACAGGTGTCTACGAAACCCAGGGCGATTCACTAGCTCTGTTTCAGACAGTTCTAACTGCGCTAATAACTCCTCTGCTCTCTGCTCGGCCGCTGTTCTAGCCATGTGGGTTTCAATGGCCTCTTCTGACTTGGTATCAAGTTGCCGAGCGAGCAATTCCTTGGCGCCTTCCGCGCGCGCCGTCGCAGCACTGGCAATACCGAGGTCACCACGTAAGGTTTCAACAGCTTCACGATGTTGTGAGGCTTCCTTGGCATGCTAACGACTCTCGGCAATGAAGTGCTGGTTATCCCTGATAAGGCGGGAGATCTCTTCCTGCTTGACCATCAATGTCTGCTGAAGGACGGTTACCTCTTGCTGCATCTGATAGATCTGGGATTCGTGGCGGGTCAAATCCTGGTCTCGTTGCTCTTTCACCGAAGCGCGATAGTGTTCAAGAGCTTCCCTTGCGTGCGCATGCTTTTGCTCCATTTGTACTCCATCAGTGCAGCGCACGTTGGCTTTTGCAGCCCCACCTGGGAGACCTAGTGGGCACCAGGCAAAGCGGCAAAATGCTATCTTGCGCACTTGTCATGGAGTGGGTGCAAGAGTGAACGACTACAATTTTTCGCGTCTCAACGACAAAGAATTCGAGGTGCTGTGCACCGACCTCATCGGTGCCTCTGAGGGCGTTCGATTTGAACGCTTCAAAGCCGGTCGAGATGGTGGCGTGGATGGCCGCTATTTCAGCCCGAACGGTGGTGAGTGGATCCTACAGGCCAAACACCGGCCGGCTAGCTCTTTCTCCAAACTTGTCGCCCATGTGCGTTCATCGGAGGCACCTAAGGTCGCTGCGCTTAAGCCCGAGCGCTACGTTCTCGTGGTATCCCATCCGCTGTCGAGGTCGACCAAGAACGAGCTGATAGAGGCTCTTGGAGCGCCTTGCCCGGTGAGCGTCTACGGTAAGGAGGATCTAAATGATCTACTTGCCCTACATCCGAGGGTTGAGCAAAGGCACTTCAAGCTCTGGATTAGCAGCGCTACGGTGCTTGTTCACTTGCTGAACAATGCCATCATGGGTCGTAGCGATGCGATGATGATCGAGATCGTTGAGAAGTCGAAGATCTTCGTCCAGACCCGAAACTTCGAATGGGCTGTCGATAAGCTCAACCAGCTCGGGACGGTCATCATCACTGGCCAAGCAGGGATCGGAAAAACTACGCTCGCCGAGCAGCTCATCTTGTTCTACGCCAAAAACGGCTTCGAATTTCTCTCCGTCAGCCATGATATTCATGAGGCCGAGCAAGCTTATATGCCTGATAGGCCGCAGCTGTTCTATTTCGACGATTTCCTGGGAAAAAACTACCTAGAAGCATTATCCGGGCATGAGGGGAGCCAGATCGTCAATTTCATCAAGCGGATTCATCGTGATCGGGCGACGAAGAAGTTTGTACTGACATCACGATCTACTATTCTGAATCAGGGCCGAATCCTGAACGATGCCTTTGAGAATGGCAACGTTAACCGCAACGAAATGGAGATCAAGCTACAATCACTCTCAAGCCTCGATAAAGCCCACATCCTGTACAACCATATATGGCATTCGGGGCTGAGCCCTGAGCATGTAGAATCATTCTACGTAGATAAGCGTTACCACAGGGTTATTGGACACCGCAATTTTAACCCACGCATCATACAGTTCATCACCGACCCGCAGCGTTTGGTCGATATCCCCGCCGAAGCATACTGGAATCACATTACCAACCTCCTGGATAACCCAACGAGAATCTGGGAGCACCCATTCGACGCTCAGCTCGACGACTTTGGTCGATTCTTGGTGCTTTTGGTCGCATTTAACGGGAACGACATTCTTGAGCAGGATCTTGCTAAGGCCTATGCCGTGGGTCTGCGCATGCCTGAACATGCAAGCTTTAAGGGCAAACGTGAGTTCGGCTTCGTAGTTCGGCATCTCTCAAATTCACTGCTGACGCGCGTGATGGCAGGCGAGAAGCGCTCCTACAAACTTTTTAACCCCTCCCTTGGCGATTTTTTGCTGCATCGATACGCGAAGGATTCGGTGCTGCTCGAAACTTTATTTAAGTGCTTACGCAGCCTGAACATCATCAAAATACTTCAGGATATGACAAGAAACGAAGACATTTCTGGAGAGACGGCGATGGGCATGCGTAGATCACTTTTTGAGCATGAAGAAAGTCTTGGTTTTGAGGGTAGTCCGCCGGAGTACCTAGCCAAGCTTTATATAAACACCCAAAGAGGCCTTAGCGAAGCCGAGTTAATCAGGCGCATTAAAAATGTCACCGCCGTCATCCTGAGCAATCCAGTCACTAGGAATTGCGAGAGCTGCCTGGTGACTCTGGCAGATGCGGTGAACGAAGAAATTGCCACACCCGCTGCTGTTGAGAAATATGTGCTGGACGTAATCAACCTCGGGGTAGACGAAAAAGACCTGCCGGCCTTGGGCGACTTGATAGGCATACTTGAGCTGAATGACGCAGATGAAGCAACAGAACCATTCACAAGGCTGGCTCATCAGTTTATGAGCGACTCACTCGATGAGATGTTCGAAGAGAGCATTGTATTCAGCGAAGGTGAGGACGTGGATGCTGCCAACAGAACCCTTCTCGCCATGATTGATGAAAAGTTCACGAGCTGGCAGGTCTCCGTCACCAACTCGATGAAGGATGAGATTGTTGACGCCTACGACATTCCCTACCGCATGGAGAATTACTTTAACGAAGAAGAGAATTACGTATCGCCCCGCGCTGAACAGAGCAGGCTCGAAGCGCTGGATATCGATGATCTGTTCAGTAGAGAGCGGTTGTAGTGGTCAACTAATCCCGAACACGACGTTAAGTTTTTTCTCGGCCTGAGCCGGGGCCAGCCCACTGTTGAACTGGTGCGGTCGAATCCAGTTATACCGATACATTAAATAATGGCTGATGTCTCGGTGTGCTTCTTGGGCCGTCACGTAGCCCACGGTCGGTATCCATTCAGTTTTCAGACTGCGAAACACACGCTCCATCGGCGCATTTTCCCAGCAGTTTCCCCGGCGGCTCATGCTCTGGCGCATGCGGTAACGCCAGGAAACTGACGGCTGCCATATTGCGACTCCTGACCACCCCGAGCGAACGGCAGGCTTCGATATGGCTATAGCCCTGATCAAGCATGAGGTCTGCGGCCTCGCGTTTGAATTCAGCGTAAAAGGAACGACGTTGCTGGTCATCAGACACCTCTATCTGGCGAGCATTTTCGCCTAAATGGGTGTCCGGTTTCATTAGACCACTACATCTGTTCAACGGTGAGCCCCGCTCCTGGGTGTTTGAGTTCGAGCAGGATCAATGGACTTTGCGCGGAGCGGCGATGCACTTGCTCCTGAAGGACGTTATCAATCTACTGGACCCGCAGCGCCCCGGAAGCTCAGCAGCAGACGGGTTCACGCAAGCCCCGTCAGGTCAAAGTTTATAAAAAACCTCATACAGGCGAGGTTGTCGAGACTAAAGGCGGCAATCACAAAATTTTGAAAGAGTGGAAATCCGCGCATGGCGCAGCCACGGTTGAGCCGTGGCTGGGGCAGTGATTTTGGGGTAAGTGAAAATGGTCCTTTATGGGCCCTTTTTTCTGCGGTCGATTCAATACGCATAAGGGGCTCGTCAGAGAGCACATTTTTTTGGCGATTCGAATGTTATGCCCGCTGATTGCTTGCTTGCTAAAATATAGTTCTCGTCGCCTAGCGATGCTTGGCGATAACTTAAACCCATCTTGCATTCTGTGCCTGGATACATATCGAGTTCGTATATCGATTGTCCAATAGCCCATTCTATTTGTTGATCGTATCTATTTAGCAGAAGGAAAAATGTTGCTGGTGTCAAAGTCCAAATCGCCAAATAGAAAATTACCTGAAAAATAACTGTAGCAACAGCGTAGCGACTGCCTTTATCATTAACCTTAACTCCAAAAATCCATTTCATAAGTCGTGGTGCTTTTGTCGCAAAAGTCGATCCATAAATGAAAAATGGAGCCATTGCAACTGAGATAGGAATAAAAATTGCTCCCGCAGCAATAAAAAGAAATGGAATCGCGAATATTGCTAAAAAAGCCAAAGTATGAGGAAAGGTTGTAGGGGGTACATGAGCCATTCCACCGATTATTTTTCCCGAGACGCTGAACGCGAGATTGGAGCCAACAGCAAATGCGATGGCGATCAACCCCTTGCCAACCGTAGTTTCATAGAGGATTGCGTAGATGCGATAAACATCATGCGCAGCCACGCCTAGGCAGTAAATAAAAAATACTATCGCGGTCGGTGCAAATAAATTGCTGGGGTCCAGCAAGTAAAGATATCCCAGAAAAGGGAGGAACAGGATAACATTGAGGTAAAGTTGATGATAGCGTTCAAGATTATCGTACCAGTTTACTATGCCTCCCAAAAAACCAGCGAATTTATTGAGATCATATTTTTCTGGGTGGAGAATTTGCATCACACTAATTGCGATCGCGATACCAAGAAAGATTATAGTCGTTGAAAATGATACAAGTCGCCATTGAGTCGGAGTGATACAAAGAAAAAAGAAAAGAGCGGTTCCGACTAATGAAACTCGCTTCGTGAGTTCGAGAAATTTTTCTCGCCTAGTAATGGCAGCGTGCTCCCCGGAAGCAGTTTTGGTAGTTCGCTTTATACTTCTCATTATTACTAAGATCCTGCATGAAATATTGTGATTGCGATGAGGTAGGATTACTGCGTTATCGGAATAAGAGCAAGAAACTTTAATGCTCCCCGCTTAAGTCATGGCCGCCCGACCTAAACTGAAATACCTTTCTTTCGCCTACGCCAACTAGTGTGCTGTTCTCGAAATAACTTTTCTGCGGTCTTGGCTACACTTCCTCTGTCATTCAGCGCTCGGGGGAACGCAAGTGAACGCCCAAGAGATTGTCCTCAGCCCAGAAGAACAAGCCGAACTGAGCCGACGAGTACGTTCGGCCACCATCAGTCAGCGCGACGGCCGTCGCGCCCGGCTGATCCTGCTGGCAGCCCAAGGTTGTTCGCGGATAGAAATCGCTCGTTTGACCGGCTTCTCACTCCCCACGATCACCTGTTGGTGCCAGCGCTTTCAAACGCTGAGATTGGACGGTTTGCTCGACAAACCGGGTCGTGGGCGCAAAACGTCTTTGCCGGCTGACGCCGTGTGCCGTGTCCTTGAACAGGTTACTCAGCCGCGAATAGGTGAACCTCGATGGAGTTGCCGGAGCATGGCAAGAGTCGCCGGGATCTCGTCCACCAGCGTGCACAGACTCTGGGCCGCCAATGACCTGAAACCGCACCTTACCCGC